>JBBSBH010000019.1:0-93156 GCA_038251405.1 Chitinophagales bacterium | reverse complement strand
CTCACTTGCTCACAACCACCCTAAATGTCCATCGACATGGGCACCTGACAGTGTAGCACGGGTAAGTTGACATGCCTCAGGATATACGGGCACATCAACAAATTGTGTGGCTTGCCACCAGGCGAACTTTAATGCAAGTGTGAACCCCAATCATAAGAAGCTAAATCTATCTACGAATTGTGCTACCTGTCATACAACTACTGCCTGGCAGCCAGCGAATTTCCCGGTTCATAATACGATCTATGCATTGCAGGGAGCCCATGCAAATATTGCCAATGATTGCGCAGCCTGTCACAAAGGGAAGTATGACGGCAGCACACCTACCACCTGTGTAGGCTGTCACTTAGTTGATTATAATGCAGCTACGAATCCCAACCATAAGACGGCGAATTTCCCAACGAATTGTGTGAGTTGTCATAGTCAGACCGCCTGGTCACCTTCAACCTTTAATCATGATGCTCAATATTTTAAAATATATAGCGGAAAACATAGACAAGCTTGGTCACTATGTTCTGAATGCCATACTAATGCAAGTAATTTTGCCGTTTTTAGCTGTACAAATTGCCATGAACATAATAGTAAAAAGAATGTAGATGATCATCATAAAGGGGTAAGTGGATATTCTTATACTCCAACTTCTTGCTATGATTGTCACAAAAAAATATAATCTGGTGAGGGTATTTTTAATTATTATAGTGAGTATGGTTATTCAATTCTTGAATGCTCAGGATTTGATTGAAGGTAGGGTCACTTATAAAAGCTCAGTCAATGTCTATGTCAAACTTAACTCTACGAAAGGTGTTGAAGTTGGGGATACCTTGTTTTTCTACAGGGATTCACTAATTCCGGTGCTAGTGGTAAAATATATATCTTCAAGTTCTTGTGTGGGAACCAAAATATCAGATAGAAATTTTAATATTTCAGATGTGATTTTAGTTCGAACTAGGAAATTAGTGGAAGTATTTACTCAAAAGGATTCATTAATATTAACGGAAAATACTTTCTCAATAGATTCAAACGCTTCCGCAGTAAATAATCAGGTTGTTGCAAAGGAAAAGCCTAAACATAGATTTTATGGCAGGCTTTCATTGTCTACTTATTCTACCCTCAATAATTTAAATTCTAAAAAATCTAACAGGGTAAGGTATACTTTTTCGGCCTCTAACAGATTACTAGCCAATAAAGGGTGGAGCTGGGATGCATATATAAACTACAGGCAACAAATATCTGGTTCATACCAAGTGAGCAAGAATTTTTTTGACAATCTAAATTTATATAACCTGGCAGCCAGATATGACTTTGGGCCAAATTCAAATATTACTTTCGGCAGAAAAGTTAATTTAAATATTTCCAATATTGGTGCAATAGATGGTTTTCAGTATGAACATAAGTTTAAAAACGTTGTCTTAGGAACTATACTTGGCTCGAGGCCTGATTACTCTAATTATAGTGTGAATGCATCACTGCAGCAAGTCGGATTGTACATTAATCATACCTTGAAAGGAAAACAAGGAAGTTTTTCAAATACATTGGCAATAATAGAACAAAAGAACAGATTCAAAACAGATAGGAGATTTCTTTACTACCAGATGTCCAGTATGCTTATTAAAAATATGATGCTATTTGGTTCCTTTGAAATGGAACTCTATCAAAAAATTAAAGAAGTAACTAAAAATACGCTTAGCCCTTCCAGTGTTTACTTGTCGCTTCGATATAAATTGTCAAACAAATTATCATTCAATTCTTCTTATGATGCGCTTAAAAATGTTATATATTATGAATCATATAAGAGCTTAATTGATCAATATATTGAACGAGAAATGCGTCAAGGCTTTCGCTTTGGCTTTAACTATGACCCAGCAAAAATGATTTCTATTGGTTCGAATTTTGCTTATCGTTTTCAGGCCAATAGAAAGGATCCTTCTCGAAATATGGATTACTATCTAAACTTCTATCAACTGCCTTTAATCAAATCAGCTCTGAATATTTCTTATACTTCTCTTTCTACCGATTACCTGTCTGGAAAGATATTCGGTCTAACGATGACTAAGGATGTTGGACAAGGCAAATATTATCTTTCCGGTGGGTATAGAAGCATTCAGTATCAATATGAACAAAACGAGTTACCACTGGATCAACATATTTTTTCCATGAATATCAATTGGCAATTGCTAAAGAAATTGTCTCTTGGTCTTAATTATGAAGGTACATTTGAAAAGAGTAGAAATTATACCTCCATTTTTTGTAATTTGATAAAGAGATTTTAAAAAGATTTACTTTTAAATATTAATACTTGAATCATGAAATACCAAAATTTGAAAATTAGTTTTTTTATTGTTCTTTTAGGAGTAGCTGCAATAAATGAAGGTTGTAAATCCAAGCCGGTAGTTATTGAGGAAGAGCAAGCATCTACACAAGAACCAAATAATACAAGTACAGCAGAAAGTGCTTCGGCTGAGCCTCAGGTGCCTATGGAAATCCATGAAGTAAAGGTGGAGGATTTGTTTTCTACTAAAAAATATACCTATTTGAACGCTAGTGAAAATGGTAAATCGTTTTGCGTAGCTATCCCTTACACGGATCAGGTTAAAAAGGGCAAATCCTATTTTTATAAAGGGGGGTTGATTATGGCCAATTTTGAGAAACTTCCATTTAAAGAAAATTATGAATCTGTTTTTATTGTGCCTGGTGTTACTGAAACCAAAGAAGCATTGTATACTTTAAATCCTATGGGTGGTGGAGGGGCATCGCAAAACACAACCCCCGTTCAAGTAAAATTGGCGCATGTGCCTGGGGAAATAAAATTGGCTGACCTGATTAAAAATGGTGATAAATACAGAGGCAAATTAGTTTTAGTACATGGTGAATGTGTTAAAGTAAATAACGGTATATTGAACAAAAACTGGATTCATATACAAGATGGCACCAATGATGCCAGTGGTCAAAAATATGACCTTACTATTACTACGGATGCCTTTGTGCAAATAGGAGATGACTTAATTTTTGAAGGAACAATCGATTTAAATAAGGATTTCGGCGCTGGGTACAAGTATGATATCATTATGGAGAATTCAAAAAAGAAATAATACGGATGATTAAAAGGATATTTGACAAAATCACATCCACCAGCGCGAGCGGTTTGTATATAGCATTGTTTGCGATTTCTATTGGAGCGGCTACTTTTATTGAGAATGATTTTGGTACTAGTGCAGCTCAAAAACTAATCTTTAAATCTTTTTGGTTTGAGTTGTTATTAGTACTTTTTGGTCTAAGCATTCTGGCTAATATTTTTAGGTTTAGAATGATTCAACAAAAAAAATGGGCCATTCTTACTTTTCATGTAGCCATACTTATAATTTTAATAGGAGCGGGGTATACACGATATTTTGGAAGTGAAGGTCATATGCATATTCGGGAAGGCAGCACTTCCAATGAAATCATTTCATCAGAACCCTATATTACTTTAAGGTTTAAAACAGCCAATGGCAAGTCTTACAAAGTTGAAGAGCCAGTACTTTTCGCTTCCCTGGGGAAAAATAAATTCAATAAATCATATCAATTGGGCAGTAAAGTCATTCAAGCCGATCTCTTAAACTTTATTCCCAATCCTGCACAATCATTAGTTGATAGTAAAGACGGACCCGCTATAATTAAAATTGTAATATCGGGTAATGAAGGTAGAGAAGAGTATTTTCTCAGGCAGGGCGATGCAACTCCATTACATGGTACCATATTTAATTTCAGCAATGAATTTATACCTAACGCAGTAAATATATTATATCGGCATGATTCATTATTATTTGCAAGTTCCGTTGCATTTACTCAATTTCAAATGACTATTAATAAAACGGATAAAATTGAGCCTGGCGGATATAAGACTTTATTGGTAAGAGCTTTATATTCCAATGATGATCTGAAATTTGTTATAGGTGATTTCAAACCTCATGCGAGCATGAATGTCACTTCTTCATCGCCAAAAATGAAAAGTGAAAGTATTGCTTCTCTATTATTTAATGTAAGTGTGAATGGTAAGGAAAGTAGATTGCAAACTACAGGCAGGGTTGGTGATTTACCCGATTTTCAATCAGTAGTATTGGATGATACTGAGGTTGGAGTCTCGTATGGTAGTAAAATAGTAAAGCTTCCCTTTTATGTAAAGCTTTATGATTTTATTTTAGATCGGTATCCTGGTACTAACAGTCCTTCGTCTTTTGCCAGTGAAGTGTCTTTGATTGATGATCGCAGTAAATTGAAAATGGACTATCGCATTTTTATGAACCATATTCTTGATCATGATGGATATCGATTCTTCCAGTCATCATTTGACCAGGATGAATTAGGTACGGTTTTAAGTGTTAATCACGATGCAATAGGGACGCAGATTTCTTATTTAGGTTATTTCTTATTGACTTTAGGCATGATACTCACACTACTTTCGAAGAATAGCAGATTTGCAAATATTGCAGAACGATTAAAATCAAAACCATCTGCGCCTAAAGCAAAGTTGACCATGTCTGTTTTGTTTATTGTAGCCGGCACTTCATTATTTGGTGCTGGGGGAAATGTGCATTTGAAACCTATAAATAAGGAGCATGCTGCTCGTTTTAGTCATGTTTTAGTGCAAGACCAAAATGGTAGAGTAAAGCCCATGAATACGCTTTCCAGTGAGTTATTGCGCAAGCTTTCAAGGAGCATTTCATATGATGGACTCAATGCTGATCAAGTGATATTGGGTATGATGTCTAGTCCGGAGATATGGGCTGATGTACCATTAATAAAAATGGCTAACCATGAAGAGTTGAAAAAATTACTCCATACATCTGGTAGAATGGTATCGTATAATAATTTTTTTAGTCCCGACTACGTTTTGCGAGATGCCGTGATGAAAGCGTATAATCACGAGCCTCGCGATAGATCGGTTTTGGATAAGGAATTGATAAAGTTGGATGAAAAAGTAAATATCTGTAACCTGATTTTTACAGGCAGACTAATGCAATGGTTTCCTATAGAGAATGATCCCAATAATAAATGGGTTTCTCCTTCTAATCCAGAGCATCAAAATGGAGTAGCTGAATCAGGAAAGTATCTGGAGGATTATTATGGTCCATATATAAGCGCAGTAATAGATGCGCAGGAATCAGGGCAGTGGAATGAGGCCAATATAAAATTGAATTCTATCATCCAATACCAGGAGAAAAATGGTAGAGCAGTTTTGCTGAGTCCTTCCAAAGTGAATATGGAAATTCTACTGAATAAAATGGATGTTTTCAACAAATTGGGAAAATATTATGGATTGATTGGATTGATCATTTTGGCTTTATTTTTTATTTCAGTTTTTAACCCGGATAGATCATCTGTTTGGTTTCAACGAATTTCATTTGGTGCTATGGCAATTTGTTTCTTTTTTCATGTAGTTGGCCTGGGACTCCGATGGTATGTTTCGGGTCGGGCACCCTGGAGCAATGGATTTGAATCTATGATTTATATTGCTTTTACCACCGTTCTTTCTGGTTTGCTATTTTCGAGAAAATCGTTAGGCGGGTTAGCTGCTACTGCTATTTTAGCATCTACAATATTAATGGTGGCTAATTTGAGCTGGATGGATCCTGAAATCACTCCTTTGGTCCCGGTATTGAAATCTTATTGGCTTACTATCCATGTCAGTATGGAAGCAGGGAGTTATGGATTTCTTACGCTCGGTGCTTTGATAGGGGTGCTCAATTTAGTATTGATGGCTTTTTCAAATCAAAATAATAAAGAACACATCTATCGTACTATAAATGAATTGACGCTCACCAGTGAGATTACTTTGATTGCCGGATTATTTATCATTAGTATAGGCACCTATTTGGGAGGTGTATGGGCAAATGAGTCTTGGGGGAGGTACTGGGGCTGGGATGCGAAAGAGACATGGGCTTTAGTGACCATCCTGGTGTATGCATTTATTCTACATATGAGATTTATTCCGGGTCTCAGAGGTATTTATGCTTTTAATGTAGCATCACTGTTTGGTATGTCAAGTGTGATGATGACTTATTTTGGGGTGAATTATTATTTGTCGGGACTACACTCTTATGCTGCCGGTGATCCCGTACCTATTCCGACTTTTGTATATTACACGGTAAGTTTTTTAATACTTATAAGTCTTTTAGCTTTTTGGAAATACAGAAAAATTTATAAAGCAGCGTAATATAGAGGTACTAATTCTTTTAAAACTTGCTGTAAATCTCTCTTCCCACCCGATTTATGTGGTCTTTAAGATCAGTGTTATTAATAGTAGAATAATTTAAAGTATCAAACTGATAGGGCATCAAGGATTCTTCATTCAATTGGTAATTTACTTCAGAGAGAATATGATTATCGATGGTTTGTCCATAAAAAGATAAATCGACATCTGATCCGTTTTTATAATTTTAATTTTCCATTGCTCTACTTCCAAAAATGAATATTTTTCTGGGAAAGATTGGAAAATATTGTTTAACTCTTAAATATCTTGATCTAATAGCCCAAACATTAAATATAGGGAGTTATAACTTCTTTTGTAAAACTATTACCATTATCCTTATAAGGACACCAGATTCCTAAAAATTGATCTTTTCTGTGATTATTAATTGCGTTATCAGCTTCACCACTAATCAATGTACCAAGTTTATCATAAATGTCTGTATGGAATAAATTTATTCTGTTTCCTAAAAGAATAGGAGAATAAAAAGGAATGCAATTTTTTTGCGAAAGGATTGACTTTATATTTGAGCATCCTAATCCATAATAAATTCTTCCAAATTTAGAATCCTCAGTTTCTTTACCAAAACTTCTGAGAAAACTAATACTTTCAAATTCAAACCTAGAACATGACAATTCATATTTTTGACTTTTTAAATTTAATCTAAAGTAAATGAAATTGGATCTCAGTTTATTGGTTTTTGGATTAATATGCTTATCACTATAAATTATTCGAACAATTCTTTCATTTTCATTAAACCAAAAAGGTTTCATTCGGCAAAAATAAATTGTTAATTTTTGAGGTAATAATTTCAAAATCTTTAAGTAAGTCTTTGCCATCATAATAAAATGGTTCTGAATTAATTTTTGATAAATACAATGAGTAAGTAGTATTGCCAATTTCTAAATGTAACTTACCATTTTTATTTTCCCAAATAATTGAGATAGTGCCATGCTGATTTGGATAAAGATCAGATATATTTTCAAGGCTAATTTCATTTAAATCCTTTAAAAAATCTTTTGTCTTTTTAATAATCAAGTTTGAAATTGGTACATAGTCACCTCCATCCCACTCTGTTTTCTGTGATGAAAATGAATCAATTTCCCTAAATAGTTCATCAATTCTCCTACTAAAAATTGAAATTGAAATATATAAAATACAGGGATCATAAGAAGTGGAAGATCCAATAGTGCCAGAATATGCATTATTATCAAGAACTAAAGATTGATAATCAGATGGCAACGATGGAGGTGTGAACGAAAGCATTATGGAATTAATATTTATTTTTTAGTCTTTTCAAAATCATTTAGCTGATTTTCAAGCCATTTAGAAAAAGCTTTTGCAGAAGAATGATCCATATAAATTGTTGATTGAATCTCTTTAACTGTTCCTATGTTTTCAATTTTATTTGAATCAGCTGGAAATTTTAATGATCCTTCGATATTTATCTTGTCCAAATAAAAATTAATTTCTAAAAGACCATTATTATTAATGCCGCCAAGGGCACCAGTACTTATAAGTACTTGACAATTAGACGCTTTGGTAAATTTTAAAGTCTTAGATTCTTCCATTTAAACTCCTAATTTAATATGTAAAGTTAAGGTAATAAGAGACTTAAAATTGTTGAATTTTGTGTTAATACTTTTTTATATGTATAAAATATTAATTATTAGTTTTTTATATCGAAATCTTCAAGGATAAATTATGACTTCCACTCCATGGATTAGTGGTTCGGTAACCATAGTCAATCCCTAGTTTTTGATTACTATTTTTCTTAAAAGGAACTTCAAAACCAAATCCCGCTGCTAAACCCGTGTATACATTTCGTTCATTGATATCATTGTTTAATTGGTATTTATAAGCTGCCCGCAAAAAGAATATTTTGTTGAATCCATATTCGAGTCCACCCCCTATTTCGTCACTGGCGAAAGAATTGGCTGTAAAATTGGCAAGTAAAGTCAGTCGATTTCTTTTGTCTAAATTGATATCATATGAGGTTCCAATATTTAAAAGAGAAGGTAATTCAAAGCCTGCCGCTCTTTTGTCGTAGGTAAGCTGATATGCCGGAGTACCTTCAGGGCTATTCCCCTGGAATGATAGTCCTTCTCCACCAAATCGCATTGGAGATCCAATATTGCGAAGTGAAATCCCAAACTTAAAATTATCATCAGGTCCATTTACATATTGCACGCCGGCATCCAAAGCGAAGCCAAAAGCTGAAATATCAGCAGTAGATTCAGTGACGCCTCTGACTAAAAATCCTACGGAGACTTTATTGTCGAAAGTATAAGAGTAGCTCAATCCAAGATTATAAAAACTAGGCGAATAGGTGGCTCCGGTTCCTTCTGGTAACCTGGATGTAGTAACAAGAATATCTCCCAAATCCATCGCTGTGAGCGTCACGCCCAGGGCTCCCGATTTGCCCATTTTTTGTGCAAACCCAAATACATTGAAAGAAATCCCGGTGCCCTTGAGATATTGCATATGGCCAAACATCAATTCGGTCTTACTTATTTTACTCAGACCCGCCGGATTTTGCCACATGGATTCCACACCATAAGTCATGGAGGTATGCATGCTATGTAAAGCAGCAGCGCGAGCCCATGGATTGATAGTGAGTTCATAGGCGCCAGCCTCTCCTTGTCTGTCTGGATTCCCTGCAAAAATGAAAACAGGAATGATGGTTATCAAAATTGTCTCCAGCAGAATTGATTTCATTTTCTTCATTTCTTCATCTTTATTTTACAAACCTGTAGGATCGAATTTTCTATTTACATTAAACCATTTGATTGTAGTTTCACCTATACCTTCAGCTAGTACATGCACCAGATAGACACCACTTGCGATGGGTATCCCTTTTGAGTTTTTCATATCCCACTCCAGATCGGGAGCATACTTTGAAATCAAAATAGCAGGATTGTTTCGATCTTTAATGGGTACATCTTTTTCATCCCGCTTATACTGTCTGATGAATCTACCATCTAATGAATAAATAGTGACATTGCATTTGGATGGTAGGTTAGTAATTTTTATAGTATTGGTAAATTGATTGGTTTCATAGGCAGAATAAGCGTAGTAAGGATTGGGCACTACATTTACTTTTTTCAAGGCATCGGGAATTTGAACTCCTTCTAACTGTTTTGCCTCTTGAGCTGTAAAATTAAATTCATAAGTAGGGTTTCCTTTTGATTGATTGGTACCCACATAATTGGCATAAGGATTTTGTACCCTCATTTTGATGGTAACTTCATTAGGGATCAGACCATCTTTATAGGTTAATAATTTCTGACCAGTGGCAACGATCGGAAATGCAGTCCAGGTGATGTCTCTTAAACCAGGAATTTTCTTTAATACGCTTCCTCCAGAAACTAATCTTGTGCGAAGTGACTTACATTCATCATAATCTTCTAAAGTCACATAAATAAAATGCTGACCACCTAAAAGAAAATTAAACAATGAGGCATTACCCCCCGTCTGTATAGTAGTCTGCGCACTAGGGTTCCACATCATGTCTCCACCAATCGGTCTATTATCAATAAATCCTTGTGGAAATAGTCGACCATCATAAACCGTATTTTCACCAAAGAAAATATTTAGTCTTTTGCCCGTCTCTACATCAATGGCATACCCTGGAAACCAGGACATACCTAAACCATCGTTATCAAGATCGGCTATACCATCATTATTGGCATCTTCTTTTCCTACAGATGGGCTACTGCGTAAATCCATATTTTTAGTATTTCCCAGAGTAGGGATACCAAGGCCCACTGAAGAAGAAAAATAAAATGGCGAAGCAGTCTCCACCACGACGCATCGGCTCCATTTAGACTTGTCGGGTGTGAGTACGATGTCCACATTATTTAAATTTTGCAATTTGAAACCGGGATTTTCCCGCATGATTTTAAACCCATCAGAAGGGTCCATCCAGGATGGTGAGATGTATGGATTATTGGGGTCAGTGACTCTAAAATCAGTAAGGTAATAGGGCACCAATGAATTGCCTCCATTCATAGTAGATAGAGCAGATTTTTGATCCAGTAAAAAGTCGATTTCATTTTTTCCTGTTTTGATATAATGCAGCACTCCATTTCCATTCGGAATAAAGGCCAGCCATTGAGGCTTATTATTGTCTCTGTATTCCACTCTTGCTCCGATGGCCCCATTTGAATTTAATGGATCATCACCAGCATCTATAGTTTGCCCTAAAGTTACCGAGAATCCATATTTGGCAATTAATTGTTCATTCAATTTATCGATAGTAGTCTCAGATAAAATTACATTGGTGGGATCACTGGAATTTACCAATCTCCATCTTACAGGAGGGTCCAATTGATTATTGTTAGGATCACGATCAGTAAAGGTGAGGGTATATACACCGTCTTTGATGTCTAAGGGATTGTACACTTTTACCTGAATAGGGCCCCCACCGGGGTTGTATTTTATTTTCCCGGTAAATTTCCCGGAAAGTATAGCTTCCTTTGTTTCATCAGACATGTCAATGAAATTGCCGCCCGCGCCCACACCATCTAACCTGGTGATCTGAGCACCATTTCCATATGCAGATTGTTGATTGATGCCTACTATAGGCCTTGGAATAGGGATATACGTTTTTATATTACGGCGGCCTTCAAGATATGGTTTTCGTTGCCCCAGTACATCGCGGGGATTAAAAGGCAAATAACTATTATACGCGTAAGCGATGACCGTGAAATAATATTTTTTGTGATTGACTAAAGAACGATCATCTGTGGCAAATTGATCTTCTTTTACATCAAAGCTGTGCTTTACACCCAGATCCTGACCTTCAACTCTTATTTCGGGAATCCATACAGGCTGTGAGGAATTAGGGTCTGGAACAGATTTCCAATTATAAATGCTTTTTACATTATTCTTTACATCTACCTGGAAAACCAATCGGGCTTTATTTACATCATCTATATCAGCTATTCCGACATCAGCACTTTTAAGTTGAAATATTTTGTAGCCTTCAAATCTATAAAGACTATCGGTGATACCCTTCGGAGCCTGCAGATCGACTTCCTGGTAAGCTTCATGAGCATTATTGGAAGTCAATTCATCATTTGTAAGTAGCAATATCAGTTCTTTATCCAGCTCAATAAAATCCATATCAGGTGCATCAGGTCCATCAGTAATATCGAAGCAATTGTCAAAAAGAGACTGAGCGATATCATCAGCAGAAGTCAATCGATCAATATTAGGGCAAGGATAATCTAAATCAGGGACCCATACCACGCCTATAATCAATTCGTTTACAGCTCCGGGATCTAATCTAAATGGTCCGGAAGCTTGGATTGTTCTTCGATCTCCAAAATCAAGATTTGCGGTGCACATACTCCAGCCTCTGTTGTCATTTGGCGGATTAACAAATGCAAAGTCGTTTCTTTTGCCACCAATTAAATAACCAGTTCCACCAAAAGAAAAGGGAGTACCATCTTTCCATGATCCCGACATGTAATTATAATATTCCGGTGCATTATCGGGGTCGGTCATGGCATTGGGCCAGTTGCCTATTGCGGCATTATTGTAATAGGTAAAGGAAGACATTCCTATTTCCTTACCATTTTCATCCAAAGGTCCTCTAAAATAGTCTACACCAAGTATAGGGATGTTATTGCAATACGTGTTGATACCTCCTGGGCAGGAACATCCATTATCCCCATCAGTAGCATCTTCATTATACACGTAAGCCATTGACCGGCCCACATCGCAGCCAATATAGTCATCGGTATGGCAACCCAGATCAGGATCCACAAACATGGCAAAGAAGGTAGAGTCAATACTCTGAGTGGCTCTATTTATTAGCTTGTAGCGCTGAAAAGTCATATTATTGATCTCATCATTGGTGGCGTAAGCAAAAGCCTGCACCTGGATTTCCATTTGAATGGGTTTTCCCTGGGTCTGGGTATGAATTCCACCTGCATCATTATAAATCCAAAAGATCATTTCATCAGGATACTGTGGAGCATTACAGCCGCGAATTTCAATAATGGGGTAGTCGCCTTTGCAGGGATTATAAACGCCATCACCATCCTGATCATAAAAGCCGGCAAGACCTTGAGAGGTATTGGGTAAATTGAAACCATGAATTCCTTTGAAATAAGGGTTGCCTCTGGCTGGCCAACCCAATACATCTTCGGGAATACTTTTACAATCTAATGGGACACCTGCTATAACGGCATCATTAAATGCTTTTATATGAGCGGAAATACTTGTTCCCAATACTTGAAAATGCCTGTCCCATTTAGCACAGGTATCTATTCCTATAGTACCTCTTACAGGATCCAAAGGACCAGGCCAAAAGTCATTCCTGCCTCCCGTGCGATAGGTCTGTGCTGCTAATTTGAGATTGCCTACAGGATCAAACCCTCCAAGCCAAACAGCTCCGGCAAAAATGGCCGAAACTTCTGGTACGCCAGATCCAGGCTGTACCTTAGGAACTATATATTTTCCAGCTTGAAGGTCCCACCACACATCACCTCCAGCAAGTAATCTGGCACGTACATTATTGATAGACATATCCACAGATGCGGTAGATGGAGCACAATCTGCTCTGGGGGAAAGTCGTTGTTTTAATTCATTGATTTTCGAAGGTTTGATGGGATAATTTGGATAGGCCTGTAAGGTCAATAAAGAGCCTGCTAATACTATAAATAAAATCGCTCTATAAAATTTAATCATTCCTTTCATTTTTAAAATTCAAGTATTGCACCGATAAATATTCTCCTCGGCAATGAATAAAATCCTGGATTGAGCTCGGCCCACTGGTAAGAAGCGAGGTAAGCCGCAATATCTCTTCCTGAATTGGTGACCGTATTTAAAGCGGATTTACCATCCGTGGAGGTAAGATAGCCATCGTCAGCAGGTGATCCACTTACTGGATACACACCGTAAACATTTTTTCTATTAAGTACATTTTGAGCTCTTGCATATACATTTAAAAATAATGGTTTTGACCCTTTAGCAGCAATGTCAAAGCTTTTATCTGCCCTAATGTCTATATTAAAATTCCATGGGAGCCGGGATCCATTTAATGCACCTGCAAATCCGGTGCCTCCAAGCGGTTGAGCTCTTTGTAATTTTGTATAAGGTCTGCCACTCACTGCATTGGTTTGAAAATTGATGCCAGCATTGGAGAATATATTCAGGCCATTTATTCGTGGGCCGTTATACGCTTTTCCTGAACTATACCTGTAATCCAGTACGGCCACAATCCTATGTCTTTCATCAAAATTTAAAGGGAATAGGCTTCTGATATTTCCCCTGGTATTGAGTCCTCGCTGGGAGGTACTGCTTGATCCAGTACCATCTGCAAACTGCAAAGTATAGTTTGCCTGTAACTCAATATTTCGTATTCTGCGTAGATCGTATTGAAAACTAAATCCTTTTACTGTTCCAAAATCAAGGTTGCCAAAGCCGGAGTAGGTATTGACTGGTGAAGGAATAAATAAATAAGTGCGACTTTGAATCATGTCCCGCAACTCTTTATAGTATGCAGAAATTTTTAGAGCGGAAGAATTAGTAAGTTTTTGTTGAAATCCTACTTCGTAATCAATCGTTTTTTCGGGTTTTAGATTGGGATTGTTAGAGGGAGTTCTGGAAGGATCCTCAAAATAGTAATAATCCAAAGCGGTAGCAATAGTATTGGATGGGGGTCTTTGAACCAGGATATCATAATGGGCATAAAAGTTAGCTTCGTCTGAAATAGGAAACGAAAATGCCAACCTGGGCATGATATTTATTTGCGGTTTATAGGGTGTAAATGACTGATTTGGGTCAAATGACTTTAATCGAATATTGGAATTTGGGTCAACTAATTTAGGAGTCACTACTTCACCCCCAAATATTACCGAACCATCATTTGCCGGCGTACCATTTGGGAAATACCATTGTTCCCCTTTTCGGAAAGCTTTTATTTTATTTGAATTCTTACCGGTGACATATACCAGGTAATCATCGCCTACTGCATCCGGTTTAGTTTCACCAATGGATGAATAAAATTCTTTAGCCTGAGTAATCTCGTATAATGAGAACGCATCCTTAAGCACCATCGTGTTGGCATCATATCGATCTATCCTAAGCCCGAGGCGCAGTATCAAATCTTTATAATTAAATTTATCCTGAATGTAGGCTGCAGCATAAGTGGGTTTGTTGGGGGCAACTACAAATGTGCGTCTTCCATCAGCATCTACTGCAGTGAAAAAATCATTAAATTTTGTTTTTCCTTTTAGTTTGTTGCCCAAATAATCATACCCATAGTAATCCAATATCCCTTGATCTGTGAGTTCGCTGGCGGCAAACATATTCAATTTTAAATCTGAGGGGTTGATACCATCTACATTTACATATTCGGTGAGCGGTTGACCAGTAAGTTCACGCACTTTTTTATAAAACAGCAAATCGTTATCCTCCTCTATTTTAGTGGCAAATTGCTCATAAGTAAAAGGGGTCAAAATCCCGGTAAATGAACCAATTACTTTAGTGGTGTCTACCCCTTTGATATGATTATTTGCCTGGAGTCGTGCAATGGTCCAAAGCTGTGCAGGATTGATGCCCCAGGATCTATTTTCTCTTTGTTCATATATAAACCCAACTTGAATATTATGTCTTCCTTTTTCAGAACCACCGGGGAATAAATCAAAACTTGCCTCGCCATTAAAAGTAAGAATGTCACTTTCGCCTTTGGTAAATTGGTTATAAACCAGTCCCACATTATTGTGCAATCTCCAGGCGGAGTTAAAATTTGAAGAAGTAAAGCCATTATATGCATAATAATCAAATAAATTATTTCCGTCAATGCCATTATTATAATTAGCCAAAATAGGATTTATAGTACCCGGAGAATACCCATTTAATTGTTGCAAATAGCCTGCATGAGCAAGTCCCGGGATGGGGCCTCTACTATAAGTTGATTCGCCTTCCACAGGTATCCAGGAAATATCATATTTGCCAACATAACCATAATCAAATATATTTTCTCTATGTAAATAGTCCTCCGTTTTGCTTCTTCCTTTTTCGTAAAGCGCTTGAAGTGTGTAAATAGCATTTCTAAATAATCGATTATCACCTTTGCTTTTTTTAGTAGTCAATTCATCATTTAATTTACCTAACCTATGCCTCCATTTAAGTCCTATTCGGTAGTTATTGGTGAGTGCCATAGGATTATTACCGTTATTTAATAAATTAAAATTGTTTCCTGGTGAGAATCGATTGTTAGTATTCCCATAGGCTCCGGTAAGACTAATATCAATGGCTTTATTCAGGCGAGCATCTATTTTTCCGGTATAGTCCATCCGGGTGTTTCTATCGTTTAAATGTGCTGAACTTAAGTATACATCTGCAGGGGTCAAAAATTCTGCATTAGACAAAGGCACGCCATTGAATCTGATTACTGGATTATCTTGTAATTCTTTCAGTTTGTCAGATTTTGCATAGTAAGCTCCGAACGCAGCCGGATTATCATCATCCTGTCTCCTTAATTGACCGCTAAATCTATACCCCAGAACAGAAATTCCTTTTTTATTTCTGGCAATAGGTCCGCTAAGATTAAAGTTCAGCAAATTGTAACCATAGGGATCCGTAAGTTGGGAAGATTCTAATTCTAAACCCCCGGAGAATTTATTGCTTGGTCCCTTCGTGGTGATGGATATTACACCTCCGGTAACATCGCCATATTTTGCTTCTACTCCTCCGGTAATTACCTGCATTTGATCTATTTCCGTTTGAGGGATGAGATTGGTATTTACTCGTATACCATCGATATAATAGTTAGTGGCGTTTGATCTGGACCCGCGGATATTTAGTGCGCCACCATTTTGGGAGGCTATTCCAGCAGTGGTGGCAGCTAATTCATTAATATTTTTTGTAGGAAGGTTTCTGATTTGTTCAGAGGTGACGGTGCCGCCCGAGGTAGTGTTATCTTGTTGAATGAGAGGTACTTTGTATTCTAATATCACTACTTCATTTAGCAAAACCCCGGCAGACATTTCAGAATTGAGACGATTACTTTTGCCAGCGAAGATTACTACACCCTGAATTCGCTGAGACTGATAACCGATGTAACTAAATTCCACATCATAGCTACCTGGGTCCAAATTGGATATACTATAGTTTCCATCAATATCGGTGGTAGTGCCGCTTTTTTGTACTCCATTTTTGAAAAGTACTACGGTAGCACCTATTAAGCCCTCATTTTTTTCATCCGTTACTTTTCCTTCTAAAGATGTCTGGGAATAGGCTGTAATTGCAAAACCTATCCATAAGCAAATTCCAGTAATTTTTTTGAGCATGAGAATCAAGTCAAATAGTTAAAATTCAATCAGATATATTCAATCAGATATGTAAATAAATAATAAAACGAAGATAGGTGAATAAACGTTGATGATAAGTGTAAAATTGAAACAATTTTTGAGCTCAATTTTAGTGGTTATAGGTCACTTTTACTAAAATTTATTTGATATTAGACACATGTATATCAGTAAATGAAACTGAAGCATCACAGCCTGTACATTATCAAAGAAGATAAGTTATTATTTAACCCAATTTTTGCAGCTGAAGCAAAAATTGCCAACGGTCGATGAAATAGTTGAATTGAAAACCAACTATTTATCGAGGTCAACCTCCTATGAGTCTGATACGACTATTGGAGTCATCAGACCTGAGTTTTGAAACTGTAATTATTTCTTACCAGTTTAAATCAATATAAATAATTCATTTTCAACACCTCAGATTTTGCATTGAATTTCTAATGCAAAATTTAGGTTTAATTATTTTAAGCTGCCTAGTCCGCCATCAATTCCGATGATTTGTCCTGTTATCCAGCTGCTATTTTCACTTATGAGGTATTCAGCCAATTTGGCTATTTCCTGAGGATTCCCAATTCTTTGTAAAGGGTGCATTTTTGCTGAATTATTTCTTTTTTCTTCAGTATTAAGTAAAAATTCAGACATTGAAGTTTCAGTAAGTGAAGGCGCAATGGCATTAACTCGTATTCGGGAACCCGCCAGTTCTGCTGCCAGAGATTTAGTTAGTCCCTCAATAGCTCCTTTGGAAGCAGCTACAGAAGCATGAAATGCCATTCCAAGTTTTACTGCCACCGTGCTAAAAAGCACAATACTTGCATCTTTGCTCTTCTTCAAATTGGGCAGGACATATTTAATGATTCCAATAGCCCCTAAAACGTTTTGATCAAAATCTTTCTCAAAATCTAATATGCTCAATCTGGTAATAGGTTTTAGATTGATAGAACCCGGACAATATATCAATCCATGAATTTCGTCCGGTAGATCTATGATTTCAAAATCAGTTTCCTTTGATAGGGTCAATTTATAAAATTGGGTATTCAAATTTTTTAAGTCGTCTGTAAGATTTCTCGAAATAGTTATAAGATTGAACTCAGGTGCTAGTAATTTGGCAATTTCCAATCCAATGCCCTTTCCTGCTCCTGCAATTATGATGTTTTTCATGTGAAAGTTTACCATTTAACAATGGCGGATTCAGATTGTTGAGATGCGTTTGGAATATATTTACTGAAATAGGGGCTTCAACCCTCAAATTCTATTTACTTTTATTCTTCAATCAAAAACTATAATTGCATCATGAAGCTCAACTCTCTTAACAAGCTTATCAAAAATTATTTCCTATTATTTCTAATTCTATTTTCTATAAACTTTGCTCCCATTGCAATAGGGCAGATGAGTACCGGGTCCACTCTCGATTCTATATTTAAACCAGTAAAATGGCGATCAATTGGGCCATTCAGAGGAGGAAGATCTGTGTGTGCTTCAGGAGTAGTTAGCGATCCTGGTACATATTATATGGGTACCACGGGAGGTGGATTGTGGAAGACAGAAGATATGGGCATAACATGGAATAATATTTCTGATGGATATTTCAAAACAGGGTCAGTAGGTGCCATTGCTGTAAGTGAAAGCGACCCCAATATAGTATATGTGGGTATGGGTGAGCATGCTGTAAGAGGAGTAATGACCCATCATGGTGATGGAATGTATAAATCCACTGATGCCGGAAAGACATGGAAGAAGATTGGTCTGGATCTCACTCAGCACATAGCAAGAGTAGTAGTGGACCCTAAAAATCCTAATATAGTGCTGGTGGCTGCGCAAGGTGCTTTATATAGTAAATCCAGCGATAGAGGCATATATAAGAGTACAGATGGAGGAGCTACCTGGTCTAAAGTATTGTATGTAAATGAAAGTACTGGCTGTGCAGAACTCTCCATGGATATGAATAATCCTAACATCTTGTACGCCGCTATGTGGGAACATGGACGGTTGCCCTGGAAAGTTATTAGTGGAGGCCCTGGTAGTGGATTGTACAAATCTATAGATGGTGGTGATCATTGGGAAAAAATGGAAGATGGCCTGCCAAAGGAAATGGGTAAAATGGCAATTTCCGTGTGCAGATCCAATCCTGATAAAGTATATGCATTAATAGAAAGTGATACCGAAAAAGAAGCGGGAGGCTTGTTTGTTTCAAATGATGCTGGTAAAAAATGGTCCAGAATTTCGGACGATCATAGATTAGTACAAAGAGCCTGGTATTATATAGAAGTATTCACAGATCCACTAAATGAAAATACAGTATATGTCATGAGTGCTCCTGCCTTAAAGTCAGCGGATGGAGGTAAATCATGGAAAACGATGTCTACTCCTCATGGTGATTACCACAATCTGTGGATCAATCCTGCCAATTCAAAGAATATGATTATTTCTAATGATGGCGGATCAGTAGTCTCTTTTAATGGTGGTCAAAGCTGGAGTACACAATCCAATATGCCAACGGCCCAATTTTATAGAATAAATGTAGATAATGATTTTCCTTATAATATATATGGCGGACAACAGGACAATAGCTCAGTGAAAATAGCCAGTCGGGAATTGGGTGGAAGAGGAATTACCAATAAAAGCTGGACTTCCTCAGCTGGAGGCGAAAGTGCTTTTCTTGCTTTTGATCCGAATAATCCACGATATGTAATGGGTGGTAGCTATTTAGGGACGATAGAACTATTAGATACCAAATCAAATGCATCTACCAATGTGATGGCTGCACCTATCCAGTATTTGGGAAGGGCCTCCAGTGATATGAAATATCGTTTTAATTGGAACGCTCCTATTATTTGGTCAAAGCATAATCCAAATACTTTTTATCACGGCTCTCAGTATGTATTGCGCACGACCGATATGGGCAAAACCTGGACTGAGGCTTCTCCTGATCTTACCCATAATGAAAAATCCAAGCAAGGTAAAGGTGGAGGTCCTTATACCAATGAGGCAGTTGGTGCGGAGAATTATGGCACATTGGCTTATATTTTAGAATCTCCAATTGAAAAAGGGGTTATTTGGACAGGTAGTGATGATGGAGTAGTCTCATTGACCAGAGATAATGGAAATAGTTGGCAAAATGTTACTCCTAATGGGTTGAAAGAATGCTTAATCAACGCCATCGAGGTATCTCCCTTTGACAAAGCTACGGCCTACATTGCCACTACACGGTACAAATTTAATGATTATGCTCCTGGTTTGTATAAGACTACCGATTATGGAAAAACATGGACAGCGATAAATAATGGCATTCCCAATGGGGCATTTACCCGGGTGGTGAGGGAAGATGATACGCGTAAAGATTTATTATTTGCCGGAACAGAGAGTGGAGTATATGTATCCTGGAATGGGGGTAAAGATTGGTCTTCCTTTCAGTTGAATTTACCAGTGACTCCCATTACTGATTTGAGGATTCATCAGGGTAACTTGATTGCTTCTACTTCGGGTAGGGCATTTTGGATCCTGGATGATCTGGGTATGATAAGGCAGTATAATAATAGTACTAATTCATTTTCGATGTTTAAACCTTCTCCTGCTATAATAGTGAACGGATCAAGTGATCTTGATGAATCTGATCCTGATTTCGACGGGACTTCAAAAATCAGAGGAGTCAATCCTGCAACAGGGGCCGTGATTTATTATACTTTACCGGATAATAAAGACACAAGTGATATTTCGATGGAAATCAGAGATATGCAAAGTAATCTATTGAATACATTTAGTTCTAAAGAGAGTAAAGAGTTTAAAAAATATGATGGTGGTCCGGATAAAGAACCCACTCTATCTAAAAATAACGGTTTAAATAGATTTGTGTGGAATATGAGGAATGCAACGATGCCTGGAGTGCCTACTGTATATATCGAAAGTAGTTATGATGGCCACAAAGCTCCTCCTGGAAGATATAATGTTACCTTGTCAAGAGGCAATCAAAAAACGACCACGCAGGTGGAAATATTACCTAATCCATTGTATCCCACAGATGCAAAAACCTATGAAGAATATGATAAATTAATGCGCAGCATGGAAGCCGAAGTAACGAAAATGCATACCGCGGTAAATGATATGAATGCAAAACGTGAACAAATGGAGAAAATAATTACTTCTTTATCGGAGGATAATAAGTTTAAGTCAGTACAAAAAGAGGCAAAAGACCTGGTGCAAAAAATGAAAGAATGGGACGCTGATATGGTGCAACGAAAAGCTAAGGCCTATGATGATGTAGATAATTATGATAATAAGTTTACTGCTAATTATTTATTTCTCATTAATCAGACAGAAAGCGATATCCCCAGGGTCGGACAACCTTCTTTGGATCGATTGAAAGAATTAAATGCACAGTGGGAAAAATTGAAGACAAGATCTGATGATATCCTGAAAAACAAAATTCCGGCCTTGAATAAATCTTTGTGGGAAGCAGGTGTAGGAGCTATTTGGAAATAATAAATGGATTGCAGTTTGGACCAACTTGTAATTCTGATTTAGAAAGCCAGATTTGATTTTAATTCATTTGCATTATAATGGATTTTATTCTTTTTACTTCATCAGTATTGGTGTCAAAAGGGTTCTGTTGCCTGTTGGCAGCATTTCCCAATTTAGCAGAGGTATGGACTTCTTTAACATTTGTTTCGACAATTAATTGCTCCACATTTTCAGAGGTAATCCCACTTCCGGCAAGCAAAATCATTTGACCATTCAGGTATTTATTTATTTCTGATAATTCAGTGCGACAAGTATAAGCATTTCCTCCAGCGCCACCTGTAAGAATTCTGTTTACATTATATTCCATCAAAAGGTCCAGGCTTAAGTGAATATTCTTTACAGATTCAATCGCGCGATGAAAGGTGAATGGAAGGCCGTCGGCAGCTTTCATAAAAATTTCTAAAGCTTGAGTATCAATGAAATATTTATCATTTAAAGCCCCGGCTACTATACCTGATGCTCCGGCCTGGACACTTGACTTAATTTGATCTTGCATGATATCGATTTCAACTTTGCTGTACATAAAATTTCCAGCCCGGGACCTTACTAATACATATACCGGAATGTCAATTTCATGGCAGACTTGCTTTATTAATTTTGGGGAAGGGGTTAGGCCACCAACAGGTAAGTCAATACATAACTCTACACGATCTGCACCACCTTCATAGGCATGGATGGCCGCCTGAATAGATTGTGCGCAAATTTCTAAAGTAATCATGATAAATACCACAAGTATAAAAACTATAAAGGGTACGATATAAATTATCGTACCCTTTATGCATACTTATGTTTTGGAATGTTTATAGATACTGACCTCTATAAGGTTTGGGTTTAGCAGTCTGGTTGGTGAAAATCAACAACGCAATGACTACGAAGATGCTAAATACGATCATGGGATAAAGATTATAATTTGTCTGACTTCAAATTTAAGGCCAAAATCGAGATTCATATGTTAAAAAGTAATAAACTGTATACTATTGAGTGTTAAATTTTGGTTCTCTAGTATTCCCTTTTTAATTCTAATTTTTTTGAGAAAAGCACCAAAGCTTGATCAAAGTTGCTCATATTTAGCATTTTATGTAATAGGCTAGTGGTAAATGATTAGAGGTTAAATCCATTATGTGTTAAAAAATGATCTCTTGTAATAGAATGTTAATCTATAAATTCAAAGCTTTAATTGGCCATAAAAGGTCAATTATTTGATACTTTTTTTAAATTTAGAACACTTTGCAGATAGGATTCTATTTCTCTTTTTACAGATTCTAAATCTTTACTTTTAATATATCCTCCTAAGACATGTTCACCTACATGGGGAAGAGCTATTTCTCTTTTTTTATCAGGAGGTATAGCTAACTCAGAAAACATTTTTTTCATGGCATCCACACGCACTACGGGGTCTTGATGGGTTTCATCTTTGTAATAGTAAAGCAGAAGAGTTGGTTGATGTATCGCGCTAAAAGTGTTTTTATTCATACTGGTCTCTATTAATTCCTCCAACTGTACTAAGGCTTCTATTCGGTATTTTTTATCCCAATACTTCCCATAAATAGCGGAAGTGTCAGAGGCGATTTTAAATTCTCCTCCAATTACTTTGCGGGCTATTTGCAAGCCCCATGGATCATTTAAAATCACTGAGGTGGGGTCTTTAATGGCAATGTTAGGGGACATTAATATTTGGGCAGCAATGTCTGCATACTGAGCACAAAGCATTAATGATAAGGTGCCTCCAGTAGAAGTAGATACCAGAATTACTTTATCACCGATTTTTTTACCGATTGAAAGAGCCATTTTGGCATCGTCCCATGCTTTCTGAGCAGTAAATTCACTAAGGGCATCTTCCTTTTTTCTTCCGTGATCAGCCAACCGGGCTAAGTAAAGATTCATTCCAAAAGTTTTTGTCATCCATTCATGAATCGGCTTTCCCTCTTCATGAGAGGCTGAAAATCCATGCAAATAAACTATGGAGAAAGGTGTCTTTGATTTTAATGAATCATTATACCATATGATTTTCGCTTCGTTACCTTCTTTTAATGGTTGATCTTTTTGCTCTAAAGAAGCAATGTATTTTTCTAATTCATTACTTTGATCCGGAATATCAGGAAGATCAGAGGTATAGATTGGCTTAGGAGGACGAGGTCCTGAAAAATAACCGATTACTAAAAACCCCAGAAGGATACCAATGTATTTTAAAATTTTCAACAAAATTTATTCAAGTACATTATTGATTTAATTTATTGATCCCAATTTTGGCTTTTTGATGAAGCCCTGCACTATAGTCTTTAGGATTTACTTTGAGGCATTTTTCAAAATAATACGTGGCCAGTGTGGGCAGATTTAGTTTATCATAAATTTGTCCTGCATACAAAAAGGCCGCACAAGCATAATATTCCGGACTATCAATACCTTCTTCTGCTGCTTCTAAATAACTTGAAATAGCCAAGTCATATTTTTTCTCTAAATGATAGATTCTTCCCAGCCTGTAATTTGCTTCCAGCTCATAATCAAGATGGGTGTGTTTTGTATTTGCATTGGACATAATGATCTGCTCTGCTTTTTGAAAATATCCGCCATCAAATAATAGTCTTGCCTTCAATAAACTAACATCTGGAATACGATTGAGCGTAGCTTCACGTTCAGCTTGCTTGTCTTCGTCCATTACAGATGCTCCTTCTGTTTTGGCCAAGCTTATATACTGCAAGTATCCATTTTTATTTCCCTTGACCAATTCACTCCAGGCCAATTTTTGATAACATTCTTTTATCAAATGAGTACCATGGTTGTTTTTAATAAATTTTTGTAAATAATCAGAAGCATCAGGATCAAGCCTCCTGAGCTTACATATACCGGTAAAGAAGTCAAAATAGTGTACAGGATAGTACTCATTACCGACAGGCATTTGTTCTAAATATTGCAATGCAAGATCATTTTGATAATTTTTAGTCGCCAGGTAAGCATAAAGGAAGGAAACCAGGGGACTACCGGATGGGCTTAAATTGCTATTTTTAATCATATGCCAGGCACCTGCGGGATCATTGTCAAAATTTGATAACAATAAAGAATATATAATTAATGACTCATCTTTAAATAGAAAATCATTTTTTTTACTGTACAATATGACTTGCTCGAGCTCAAATCGAGCCTGGTTCATATTTCCATTCAATCCGCTTAAGGCTTTTACCAGCCACCTGTATTCATTTGGAATAGTTGAAATCAAAGCATGAATCAATCCAAGGCTTTTTTGGTTGGGAGTAAATGCTGGAAATAATTTAGTATTTGCTTGGAGTAGATTAAAGGCTCTTTTAATTCGATTAAAAGCTGAAAAATAATTTCCAAATTTTAAGTTTATCAAAGCCCAATGAAGGTTTATTTCTGCTGAGAGATATTTTTTATAAGGTGAAAGATCATCAGCAGTTTTTTCAATTTTTTTTAATCTATCACCTTCACGGTATGCTAATTTTTTAAATAACTTACTGTCATCAGCAATAAATATTTTAAAAAAATCTATATAGTCTTCCAGGAAATCTGCTGACAGATTTTCAGGTTGAAGTCTTTTTAAATTACGGGTAAGTACTTCTGCCTGGTCTAATTTTAGTTCAAATACTTTTTGATAAGCAGATTTAACCTCAAGGTTTACATAAAAATCTGCAGCAAAGATGTCATTCCAGGTAGTAAAAACTAAAAGGACAGAAAAAAATAAAAATGTTTTATGTGACTTAAGCTTCAACCGTAGTAATGCTTTCGTCCACTAAGATACGACCGCAATGTTCACATACCAATACTTTTTTGTGTTGACTGATTTCAAGCTGTGTTTGAGGAGGAATTTTATTAAAACAGCCACCACAGGAATCTCTTTGTACCGTTACCACTCCTAATGAATTCCGGTAATTCTTTTTGATTCTGGAATAAGCTTCCAATAATCTGCCATCTATATCTTTTTTAGCTTTATCAGATTTCTTTGTGAGTTTAGCTACATCTTCTTCTGTTTTCGCGATCAATTCATCCAATTCTACCTTCTTTTGCTCTAGATCTTTATTCTTCTGTTTGATTTTCTCTTTGGTAGCTTTTAATTGATCATCTTTTACTACAGATTGAACCTCCGTATCTTTGATTTTCTTATTGAATAATTCGATCTCTAATTTTTGCAGTTCAATCTCTTTCATCAAAGCATCATATTCCCGATTGTTTTTTACGGTGTCTAATTGTTTTTCATACTTACCTATCAGGGTTTTAGACTCTTTTATACCAAGTTGGAAATGGCTAACTTCTTTTTCAACATTTTTTATACTATCATCCAATTTAGAAGCCCTTGTATCCAGCCCGGCCAATTCATCTTCCAGGTCACTTACTTCTACAGGCAACTCACCTTTAAGGATCTCAAATTCATTGATTTGTGAATCTATTTGTTGTAATTCGTAAAGTTTTTTAAGCTGAAGAGCTACAGGTATATCGGCTTTAATCATTGGTAATCAGATTTTTATAAATAATATTGAATTCGCTTGTTGAAAAAGCGTTGCAAATGTACGATTTTTGGGGGTCAAAATCAAATAAAATATTGAATTGGGTCTGTGTTGAGCCTTGTTTTTTGAATTATATATGGTGGCATGAAAGAATGCAGAAATTTCTCAATAAGTTCAATAGTGAACTTTTCACTGTGATAGTGACCAATATCTAATAAGGTAATCTGATAATCTGCATCAAAAAAATCATGATATTTAATATCTGCCGTGATAAAAGCATCTGCCTGGGCACGGATAGCATCCTTAATCAAAAAACTGCCGGATCCACCACAAACGGCTACCGTATGTATCCAATCTTTACAAAGCAGGCTGTGTTTTATCAAAGGCAATTCCATACTGATTTTAAGGCTTTGTAAAAAATCAAGTACTGGCATAGGCTCCGGGAGTTGTCCGATCATACCTGATCCTATGGAAAATGCCTCTCCATTGCTCATAGTTGAACTTTTTGGGGATAAAATTTTTGGATTTCGAAGCCCGATTTTATTAGAAATTTTTAGGTTAACTCCTTCGAAGATATTGTCGAGATTAGTATGAATAGCATATATAGCGATATCATTCTTAATAGCTAATATGATAGTCCGCTCTACATAATTTGAACCGGTAATTTTTTTTAACCCTTTGAATACGATAGGATGGTGAGCAATGATTACATTGCATTTTCTGGTAATAGCTTCATTTACAATGGACTCTGTGCAATCGAGGCTTATTAAGATTCCGGTAATTTCTGCGTTTTTATCGCCCGTTAACAGCCCTACATTATCGTAGGATTCGGCCAATGCAGGTGGTGCCCAGGCTTCTAAAGCATCTATTACTTTCTGAATAATCATTTCTGACTTTTTATTTTTTGTTCAATCAAAGTGGTGGAATAACCTTGAATAATGGGGATTGTTTTTACATCGCCACCAAGTGCAAATACAATATCCGCACCTATGATTTTATCCAAATGCCAATCACCGCCTTTTACCAATATATCTGGTTTGAGGGATTCAATTAATTCTAAAGGAGTGTTTTCATCAAAAATGATTACTGCATCTACACTTGCAAGGCTGGCCATTACTCCAGATCGGCAGGTTTCATCCTGAATAGGCCTGGAAGGACCTTTAATGGCAGAAACTGATCTATCGCTGTTAAGGCCTACAATTAGTTTATCGCCCAGATTTTTAGCTTTTTCCAGATAATCTACATGACCGAGGTGTAAAATATCAAAACATCCATTTGTAAAAACAATTTTATTAGAATGATTTCGCCAATCAGAGATCAATTCACGGATAGTTTCAAGGGTATGGATTTTATTGCAATATGATGGATTCATGGTAAACTTCTTGATCTTCAGGTCTTTTCTTGGATAGAACGGTCATACCAATAATGCCAAATAAAGATATCGTAATTACCTGGACAATCAAAAAACTGAGATTGGCATATGAAAAACCATCAATGGACGAAACTCCATATATGCCTAAAGCGCTCATAGTAAGAAAATGATAAGGACCAATGCCACCTGGAGTGGGGATGATCATTCCTAAGCTGCCAATAATGAAAACTATTAATCCCTGCACCAAGGTGATACTAGCAGTCGGTGCAAATGCTTTGAGCCCAAGTATAGCCATAGAATAGTATAAAAGCCAAATGCCGAATGATAGAAAAACCATTTCTTTAGGCCTGTTACTTTTCAATATACCCATTATTCCTTCTGAAAACCCAGCCAATTTTGACTTTATTTTTTCAATCACTGGATGATAGAATCGGTCGGTACGAAACAACATGATCACAAATACTATTCCCGCTATACCTATTAATGTAGCTACCATTAAATGCCAAATACTGACATTTGCTTGTCTACTTAAGAAATTATATAAAGTCTGTGTTTGAAGAAAAAATCCAACTGCGGTAAAAATGCCCAGAACGATGACATCAAGTAATCTATCCATAATTATAGTGCCCAATACTTTTTCAAGCGGGGCTTTTAATCTGCGCGCAACTGATCCCGCACGTGCTATTTCGCCCATTCTTGGTAAAGCAAGGTTGGCAAAATATCCAAGTTGGACAGCCCAAAAAGTCTCCCATAATCTTGCTTTGATGCCAAGGGGATGAAGCATGAGCGTCCACCTGCGAGCGCGCATGAGATTACTAATGATAAAACCTACCATTACTAAAGAAATCAGATACCAATTGAGCTTGCCAATGTCTTCAATTAATTTTTCCCAAAGAGAACATTTTCCTTTGGATAATGGATTTTGAAGGCATTGTTCCTTATAAATCTGATCCTGTGAGTGAAAAACATAATAAAAAAGGCCTACCCCAAAAGATACAAATACCAGGTATTTAATAATAGTAGAAATCTTTGATTTAGACATCTGGAAAGATTAAATACTCAATTTATTATTTTCGTCAGGATATATATTGATAGGAGTATAAGCTTTAGCTTCTTCGGGAGTCATTAAAACATATGATATGATGATGACAATATCACCTACTTCTGCTTTTCTGGCGGCTGCTCCATTTAAGCAAATACTACCTGAGCCTCTAATGCCTTTTATTGCATAAGTCTCCATGCGCTCACCATTATTTACATTGACTATTTGCAATTTTTCACCAGGAAATATATTGGCTGCATCCATCAAGTCTTCATCTATAGTGATACTACCTACATAATGGAGATTAGCTTCTGTGACAGAAGCACGATGAATTTTAGATTTAAAAATGGTTAAAAACATTACAGCAAAGTTAGTAATTACCTATGTAAAATACCGGTCTTTTATAAACGCTTGCAGACCATGATGTTATATAAATGATCATTAGAGGATAATATTATCTATGAGCCTTATACCTTCCAACCATACTGCTGTACAGATTACACATTTATCATTCCAGTCATTCACCGAGGTAAGATTATTTTGATCCACTATTTCAACATATTCCGGTTGGAATGGTTCATGATTTAATTCTTCGAACAATATTTTGCACACCTCGGCAGGTGTATGCTTCATTCTCAACAGCGTTGCCTTTGAAATAGTATTATAAATTTTACCTGCACGTTCTCGCCCCTCAGGACTTAGTCTTTCATTGCGGGAAGATTGCGCCAGCATATTGGACTCCCTAAGAATGGGACAGACATTCAATTTTACGGGGATTTTTAATTCATTGATCATATGGGCAATGATGGAAAATTGCTGAAAATCTTTTTGGCCCATATAAAGTTGATCAGGCTTTACTATATCAAGCAATCTATGAACTACCTGTACCACACCTTTAAAATGACCTGGCCGATGAGCCCCTTCCATCATGGTATCAAGCCCCTGGAGATCTACTTCAATTTCTTTTAAGTCGGGTGGATAAATTTCTTCAACTGATGGAAAAAAAAGAAGATCACATTTGGCCTCTGCGAGCATTCTAGAGTCTGCCTCTAAAGTGCGGGGATATTTTTCAAGATCTTTAGGATCGTTAAATTGGGTAGGGTTTACAAATATGGAGCAAATGGTAATTTCATTATCCTGCTGAGATGTACTAATTAATGAAATATGACCGGTATGAAGAGCACCCATGGTAGGCACAAAACCAATAGATTTACCGTCTGCTTTTTCAGTGTACACCCAGGATTGTAAATCTTTTACTTTTCGGAATATAAGCATATGAATATGAATTAATATTGCTTCGAAATTTACGATTTTATAAGTATTATCTTTGTTGAATGGAAGTGGCCGAAAAAATAAGTGATATCAATCAACTGGATATGAATGGCTTGTATACTTATGCAGACTATCTTACCTGGACTTTTAAAGAGCGGGTAGAGCTCATTAAAGGAAAAATATTCAGAATGAGTCCTGCGCCATCTACTATTCATCAA
This sequence comes from Chitinophagales bacterium, assembly GCA_038251405.1. Classification (GTDB taxonomy): domain Bacteria; phylum Bacteroidota; class Bacteroidia; order Chitinophagales; family Saprospiraceae; genus JADJLQ01. Next base: position 63,732 of record JBBSBH010000019.1, on the reverse strand, counting down.
ATTGTAGCACTTAATTTAGCTGTAGAATTAAGAGTTTTTCTTAAGAAGAAGAAATGCAAAGCATTCGTAGCACCTTTTGATGTAAGATTGGCTAAAAATAAATCTTCGTCATCTATCAAAACAGTGGTGCAGCCAGATGTATGTGTGGTTTGCGATCATTCAAAATTGGACAAGCGAGGCTGCCTTGGGGCTCCGGATCTAGTGGTTGAAATTTTATCTCCGGCAAATAATGAGGTGGAATTAAGTTACAAATTTGACTTGTATGAATCTAATGGAGTAAAAGAATATTGGATAGTCTATCCTTTTGAACAGTAAGTCCAAGTATATGTATTAGAGAAAAATAAGTTTGTTGGCTTGCCACCTTATTCTACAAATGCTATAATAAATAGCAAAGCAGTCGAGGGATTTACTATTCCTGTTATTGAAATTTTTGAAGGTATAGATATAGTGTAATTCTGTATTTATCAAGGGAAGAAAAGTAAGTGAGACAGCCTTTTCCAAAGGTTACTTTCACCTTCTTGTATCCCACGCAAAGCTTATACTTATTTCATGTGTCATACCAAACGGGTTTGCAAATTCTGTGAAACCATCTTCAAATGAATATCCTATTCTGATGGGAGTCTCCCAGCCAATATTAGAGGATAATACAATGCCTGCCTCTGCATGAAAGATCTTAGTGCTGGATAAGCCAAAACCTAACCATAAAGTCTGATCTAATTGGTATTTTAAATTTAGATCTAAATTAATCGGAGTATTTTGAACATACTTAATCCAGGAGGTGGTTTCAAGGAAACTATAATCATTTAGATATTTAATATAACCTGCCAGTCCATAAAAATGAGGTACAGCTTTTATACCAGGCCTGTTTACATTTGAGCTTAGTCCATTTACCGAAAAAAGTTGAGGCATTGAGCCTCCTATATATACATGATCTTCATTCTGCAATCTTCCGTGGTAGAAAAATCCAATTCCTATATCAGGTGATGATGTACTATAGCGATCACTATTGCCTAATATCTCCGTAATATCAGTAGCAATTAATTTTGTAGTTTGTAAACTTAGTTGCTTATAACCTAAAGTGAGCGCAGCAGAAAAACCACCATAAAGAGGATCTTCAGAGAACATTACACCAAACTTGGCATTTGCATCATAATAGGTTACCGGCCCGGTTCTATCCATTAAGAAACTGCCTCCGAGTATTAATTTGGTAGTAGATTGATCACTTATATAAGTTCCGTTTAAGAGTCCAGTCACCGGAGCTCCATCTCCAAATTTTTCCCATTGTGATCGGTAAGAAATGCCGATATGAGCATTTATATCATCCTTAAAATAATCATGAGGTACTGCTGCTGGATTAAGGAAGGATTGATATTCTCTATATAGTGAAAAAGATGGTAATTGCTGTGCCAGGCAAGGAACATAAAGAAAAAGCACTATAAGTCGATAAAGGTGGTTCACAATCAATCGTTTTCTCGAATTTACCTTGAAAGATATGGAAATCTCTCAATTAACAAGGTAATAATTGTCTGTCATGGGGAGCGTAATCAATACTGAAAAAGCAATAATGAATTTTAAGACTTGACTTGAGATACCACTGTATTTGTCCAGGGATCATGTCGCTAGTTCACATTATAATAAATTAATTTTTTATATATAGGGTCAAATAGTGAAACTGTATTTTTATTCAATTGACTTCCCATTATAAATAGTCTCTGTGGAATACAATTTTGGACATACTTAGGGTCAATATTTACCAATTCATACTTGAATAGACTGCCAGTGGTACTCACTTCATAATTTCCTTTTTCCCATGTAATGGTAAGCGAATCAATTTTAACTGTTTTCTTTTGTAAGAGCGGTGATCCGACAATTTTGTTTGTAGCGTATTGAATGTCACAATTTTGCAATTTTTGAAGATTATCTGAAGTGAGTTGTAAATTATAATTTGCTAACTGTTTGAGATCAAATTGGGTTACTTTATTGAAATCAGATTTAGCTTTGGCAACATCCTTCTTCATTAGCTTTGAAATTCCAGATAACAGATGCATCATTTCTAGTTGATCCTTTTTCTCAAACCTTTTGGTCATTTCATCAAGTATAATGGTTGCATTCTTCACATTCTTCTGGTATAATTTTAGGCAAACCAAGTTATTCCATGCAGGAAAATAATCTGGATGATCACTAATTATGTTTTTAAAATAATTTTCTGCAAGCCTAAGAAGAATTTCTTTCTGCTTATCGATTAACAAATCGGGCTCTTTTTGATTTGGTAATAAAGATGGCTTTTTTAAGCGAAGATCACTTGCTATTTCAATAGGTAACATGTATTCAAAATAATTGTACTTGCCTACATTCATGGCTTCTAAAAAAAGATTGGTGCCAATATTATTTAGTACTTCCATGGAGGGTATATACTGAGATATTCGTTCAAATAATTTTGCAGATAATGAATACTTTTCACTTAGCATTAATAGATTGCCCACTTTGAACAGTTCTACTAATGATTCTACTTCTTCGCGAATTAAATAGATGGATTCTATTCGTTCCGATTTATCGGGATAGCCTTTAAGATTGGATTCAAGACGGTACACCTCATAGATGGTCTCTATTGTTTCTACTAAAGATGGCAAGCAATTGTATCCGGCTAAATAGGCGACAAATGCTCCTTGAATGTCTGCATTTTGTTCTATACCATAAGAGGTAGATTTTACTTTGTCGTATGCCAGGAAGTAGGTGTCATGTTTGTCCTTTTCCAATGCATGACATAGCTCATGCCCTAATATAAATGCAATAGCCACATCCTGGTTCTTGCCTAGTATTTGAATACCATCTAATAATTTAGTTTCGATAAAGATGGTATTATTTGAATTTGAATAGGAAGCACCTAAGTCAGCACTTGAAGTGACTTTTAATTTAGGCACTTGGTTAGCTGATAGATTAAGCGCTTCATATAGGTTTTTATAAATAATCTGAATAGGATAATTTTGAGACCTCACTATTGAAATTGAACAAAATATGGACAGAAATAGAAGATATTTCATTAGTTTAATTGATCTATTACCTGTTTAATCCATTCAAATTGCTCACATGCTTCAGTTTGCTTTATTTCTTGCTTTAACTTCTGGTTCAATTCAAAGTTTGATTTGTCCAGAATAAGAACCATAGATTTGCTTATGCATTCATCCCCTTTAGTCACAGCCGTTTGAAATGATCTCACTGCCTTCTTGTACTCACCCGATTTCAAAAAAATAATTCCCTGCATCTGATCATATCTATAATCTTCAGACTTTGAGATGAAAAAAGCTTGATTTTCTTTTAAAGCTTCAGTCTTATGACCTGATTCTAATAAATTGAAAATTTTAGATTGAAGCTCATGGAACATTTTTTCCTGATCTGCAAATCCAGTTCGCTGAGCTCTTTGTTTTATATTTTCAATTGATTTGGTTACCAGGATCATTTGAGCATCGTCAAGTGTTTTGTTTCTTTGATTTATATAAAATACAGTTAGAAGCATAGCCAATAGTATTGATGCTGCAATAGCTAATGCTTGCTTACTAAAAAATCGGATAACTTTTGTCTGGCTTGCTTTTGTTTCTTCGATAAGCGTGGGTTTAGCGGCTAATATTTCATTTTTTATACTTTCCCTTTCTCGTAGTAACAAAGATTGCCGCAAGTCATTTTCAAATAGAAGATCTGGTAATATTTGATGATGTATTTGTCTTACCTCTTCTCTTATTTTTTCATTAGAAGCAAATCGAACTCCCTTTATTAAATCAGAGTAGAAGTCCACCTGTTTCCTAAAATCACTATTTGCTTTATAGGTGATGTCAAAAAGTATTTGATCTTCACTTTGCAAAGAATTATCTAAAAATTTCTCTATTAATTCCTGATTACTCATAGCTAAATAGTTGAGCGTATTGAGGATGATCTTCAACAAATTTCTTTAGGGAAGCCATGCACCTGGATTTTTTTACTCGTATAGATCCCTCCGTGTAGTTCATTTCCACACCAATATCCTTTAACGGTCGATCTAAGAAGTAAAATTCGTGAAGAATTTGCTGGCATTCTTTGTTCAAATTTTCAAAAACCTGGGCAATTAATTTATGCTTTTCTTCAAAAGTTTCCATCTCAGGTAAATGATCAATATCAGGAACAGAATTGAGCACTTCAGTATCTATTATAGTTCCTTTATTTCCCCTGATTTTATAGTACCACATATTTCTACAGATAGAGTAGATATAAGAACTCAATTTAGAGGTCAATGTGAATCCTGGTTTTCGGATATTACTAATTAAGCTGATCAATGCTTCCTGGAAAATATCTTCGGCGTCCTGAGATTTTCCTCCATTTAATTTTATTAAATTTAGTATCATGGGATAGTACCTTTTATACAGCTGTTGAATGCCATCACTTTGGCCACTTCTAATGGCCTCTATGATTTCATTCTCTGTGCTTTGTTCATTCATATATTGCTGAATTAGTAAAAGGTTATCAAATTTTTAGTAAAAATTATTTTCAATTCGGTTGTTAACATATTCTTGAGTATGCTATTAATAGTGGTTAGAAAGATATTAAAAAATAAAAACAACTATTATGAAAAAGATTTTTACTCTCCTATTGGGCTTTTTGTTCGGATCTATAGCAGCCCAGTGTCCAGACTTAACCATTGCGCAAGCTTCTATTTTAAGTTTACAAGATAATGGAATCAGGTACGCATTAAACATAAGTAATTTGGGAAACGCTGAAGCCATTCTATCTGGGAATAGTTCAAATGATAATGACCATATTCTTATTCACTCTTATTTGTCAAAAGATAAAGTAATAAGTCAGGATGATAAAAAAATCCAGGATATCGTATTAGGAGTGTATCCCTTAGAGAAAATTGCACCAGGAGAGGTATTTAGTATAGTAAATAAAGACTCGGTAGTTGTTACAGGGTACCAATATCTCATCATTTTTATTGATCCAAAAAACGATTTATCTGAATGTAATGAGTCAAATAATATATTTGTGCTGGAATTAAGAAAGTCAATTATCAACCTGGAGATTCCTGATCTGGAGGTGATTTCTGGTCGTTCTATTGAAATTCCAGTCTATGCCAATGGCTTGTTTAATGTATTGGGTTTTCAATTCTCCATTAGCCCAAATAATTCTTCACTGATTAAAATTGACTCCATAGGTAACCTGGGGTTGCCAGATTGGAATAAATCTGATATAAGAATTTTAAATAATAATACCATAGGGGCCATTTGGTTTAGCTCTGCTCAGCAAGGAGTCAGTATTAATGGAAAGCAACGATTATTTTCCATTTTTGCAAAACTTCAGAGCAATCAAAATGAGTGTGTTACGCTTGACTTTACTGATGCCTTTTTACCGATTGAGTTTATCAGTAATCATGTATTGGATGAACCAGTTCCAGTAACCACAAAAGCTGGGAAAATATGCATATTAAATCAGGTCGAATGTGGTGGTACGATTACCCTTTCCAATGGAAGACCAGTACCGCAAGTATTAGTAAAAGCAAATGCAAAAAGCGCATTTACAGATTTCAATGGCAGGTATAGTATAAATAATTTGACACCAGGTGATGATTATACCGTAAGTGCAAGCAAGTCGGAAGCCTATATGAATGGATTATCTGTAATAGATATGTTATTGATAAAAAAGCATTTGCTCCAAATACAGCCTTTTTCTACACCTTATGAAATCATTGCTGCAGATGTGAATGGTGACCTTACTATTTCTGTGCAGGATATTGTGGTAATTAGAAATTTGATTTTGGGTTTTATTCCAGATTTTGGAAAAACTCCAGTGTGGCAATTTATACCAAAAGATTATAAGTTTAAGAATCCCAATAATCCTTTGCGGGAAGATTATCCAATTTCCTATTTCCTGCCCAAACTAAAAACTAATAAGGTTGCACTGGATTTTATCGCCATCAAAACGGGAGATGTAAGCCTGGATTGGACTAGCCAATCTCCATTGAAAGTATTTGAAAATAGGAGTGCTGACTTTTTGACGCTACAATATCCTTCGCAGGTTTTGCAGCCTTATCATGAATATAAAATACCAGTATTGGCTTCTTACTCGCAAACAATAGATGGAATCCAATTTGAGATAAATATTGATCCAAGAATACAAGTAGTGCAAATTAGTTCGCCTTCTTTGAAAGGATTTGGAACGCAAAATACTTTTAGCACTCAAAGTAAACTCAGTGTTGTATGGATTGAAAATAGTGATGCTCATGATCAAAGTTATTCTCAAAATGATACTATTTTCTATATCACCGTCATACCTAATCTGCAAATCCAAACCGATGAAATATTTAGCTTGAGTCAGGAACGGATACCAGCTTTGGTTAGTACCAAAAACGGAGAGCGTCAGGATTTAAGATTGGAATCAAAAAATCAAAAACTAGGTAATTTTGATAACAAAAGACTTGATTTGAAGATATACCCTAATCCTACCACAGATGCTTTGCAAATGCATATTACTGGCAGTTTTTCTGACCCTATCGATATCAGAATAGTAGACTTAAAAGGAAGACTGGTGTTTAATCAGGTGATAATAGAAACAGACAATCAGGAACTACGGATTAATACCAGTAGATGGCCTTCAGGTACATATATAGTAAATGCTTCATCCAATAGATCTAGTATTTCTCAAAAAATACTATGCATTCATTAATTTTTAAACTCTATTTTACAAAAAAGATTGCCTGTATATTACGGGCAATCTTTTATATTTTTGAGCTCTCCCTATGAGGTGGATATTTTTTACATTTCTATTTTTGCCCTTTCTGAATTTTGCTCAGTTACCACTGGTTTCACCTGATATTAAATGGTCGGCATTTGTAGGTGGGAATAGAAATGAGGAGTTAAATAAAGTCACGCAACTGGCCAATGGGAATATTATAGGTATCGGTTATACCAATTCAATTATTCAGAAGAAAGAGGATCAGTACATATGTATTTACGATACTACTGGTAAACGCATCATGCAGACTAGCTATGGCTCCTTGTTGAATGATAAAGCTCTGGGGTTAACGGCTACTTTTGATGGCAATTTTGTGTATTGCGGATTTATTACTCCATCTGAAAACACAACTATCAATTCACCTTTTATAAGAAAGCTGGGTCCGGATGGAAATGTCATCTGGTCTCATATAAATAAAGTTTCTGGTAGCTATAAAGACCTGATAGAATTAACTCCATTTCATTATATAGTCATAGGTGATGAATTAGATAGATCTGTAATTTCCTTTTATCATAATGATAGTCTCATACGGAAACAAAAAATAGAGCCACCATCAGTTTCGCTAACTTCTATAAGTAAATTATCAGACCATGATTTTATAGTTTGTGGCTTATCGAAACCAGATAATGTATTATGGTTTGCCAGGATAAACGATGAAGGAAAAATGGTGTGGACCAAGAAAGCCACCAAAGGTTTTAAAGAAGGTCAATCGATAATCATAGAGACGAATGAGATAGTCTGGATAGCTGGTCAATACTATGACTCTAAAAAGAGAGAAGATGCCTATTTATTAAAAATTGATTCTAAGAATGGTAATCAACTCGCCAAATACAATTATGGTGGTAAATACAACGACTATCTGTATTCAGCTGTAAAAATGAATAATGGAAATTTTGTACTGGGGGGAAAAACATTCTCACATATAAAGGCCGGTGCAAGGAGATCAAAAGCCTGGCTATTTGAGGTTTCGCCGCAAACAGGGAAGATAATACAAGATCAATTTATTTGGGGTGGCAAACAGAATGAAGTGATAAAAAGCATATTTGCCTCATCTCATGGAAATTTGATCACTGGGGGCTCGTCATCTTCTGGCGAGGCTTTAGGACAAGACGGATGGCTATTAGATATAAGCCTGCACTCCTCAGAGAAGAATGTATCATTTGCAGAAATTAAATTTAAGGATATTGAATTATTAGATGAAAATGGAGATGGAAAGATTGGCTTTTCTGAAGCATCTACTTTTAAATTGGAGTATGACCCATCAGGAGAAATCTATACTGCATTCCCAAGAGTGGCTATGTATCTCGATGGGATAAATATGTATTCGCAAGTATTGGAAACCAAAATCGAAAATACTAATGCAGTATATATACCTTTCTTCAGGTCGTCTTCAGTATCTGGGATGCACGAAATTAAAATGGTACTATTGAATTCTAATAATGAAAGGAAGGATTCTATTTCTAAGTCTTTTGAGTTTTTACCTAAAGAGGCAATAGTAATTGAAACACAATTTGAGATGGCCAATGTCCAGCCTAAACTAATTAATGGTCAACTGATAATAAATATACCCATATCATTTGCCAGTAAAGGTTCTATAAAACAAAGGGAAATTAAAGTAGGCATTCAAGGCCTTGAATATATTGACCACTCCTTGAGTGATTCTATTTTATCGTTTGACAAGACAGATCAACAGCAATCTATTTTGAGCATAAGGCCATCGGAAATCATTTCGCAGGATTCTTTACTTATAAAAGTTTCGGTATCTGGAAAAGAATTGATTAATACTCAACAGACTTGGATCCCTATTGGCTCCTGGATGAAGCCATGGGTACAAGCGAGGAAAGAACAAACCTCTATCTTGTTAGCTCAAAAATTACAGTCGGGTACTTTAGCCCCTTTGCTTACTACTGATTATGAAAAACTTCCTTTGGATTCTTTTTTTCTTAAGAGCAAAGCCTGGAGTGTTGAAAATGGGGAGATTTTAAATAAAAATAATTTTGTTGATCCTGAAAAGATATTTCTGATTTGGATAGAACCTGATCCAGTAATAAGTAGAAATTATTTCATTTCAAAAAGAAACAGTTTTACTGCATTGATTAAATTGATCAATCAGGAAAATAATTCTAATGCATTGACACCTAGATTAATCATTCAACGACAAAAGACTGGAGTAGCAGATACGGTAGATATCTCATTGGAACAAGGGGTAATGTTAGGTTCTTATCAATTTAATATTCAATCTGAAATATTATTGGAAGAAGGTGAAAATAAAGTAAAACTTACTCTATGGGAGCAGGGTAGGCTGATAAAGACTTCCTCTACTATGGTGATAAAATATGAATTGCCCAGGAGTAATTTGTTTGTTTATGCTTTTGGTGTTTCAGATCCTACCTTGCCATTAAACACCAAGGATGCTGATGATCTGGGTAATGCATTTGGCAGTCAAAGTGGAAAATTATACGACGAAATTCATACTTCCGTATTTAATACCCCTGAATTAACCAATACTCAAGCCATTAAAACCAAATTACGATCAATAGTAAATGATTACTTCATATTCAAGAGGATTAAAAAAGATGATGTACTACTTATCTATTTTTCATCTCATGGTTCTTTGATTCGCAACCAATTGCATTTACATGCCGCTGACTATGATCCACTCCTGGAAGAAGAAACTACTATTGATTTTATTAGCGATGTCCAGGACAAACTGAAAGATATTCCTTCCAAGAAGATTTTCCTGATAGATGCCTGTCATAGTGGGGCAGCATCCCTGGCTGGGGAGAAATCTGCGGATATAAAGGGTGATCCCATTGATCAATCTATTGCCAATGCCGTAGTACAATTGAGTAAAGCATCAAACGATTTCTACTATGTGTTATCTTCCAGCTCTGATGAATACTCCTATTCTGATCCATCATGGGGGAATAGTGCTTTTACAAAAGCTATCCTGGAAGCTTTAAAAAACAAATCTGAAAAAACGTTAGATGGAGAGATAATGGCTGATCAGGATCATAATAAAATACTAGACTTGAATGAATTATATCTCTTTTTACAACAAAGAGTCCCGGTAATCATTCAATCCAAAAAGGATCTTAAATCTTCCCAAACTCCCTATAGCCCCGATCCTGGAAAACTTAAGAGTATACCATTGATTTTGTTGGAAAAATGATTTCATAAGCTCGGTTTGAGTTATCAGATCGCCGCATGGTTTTTTTTGACTAAAGTCAAAATTATCTTTTTTTTTAAATTTGGCTAAAGCCATTAATCAATTTCATTTGCCTCCAGCTGAAGCTGGAGGCAAATTGACTGCATGCCTTCAAATACAAAGATTTGTTGCAATTATAATTTATCACCTGTAAACCCCTTAATTTCCTTCATTCTATTTGGTTAAACCTTGACAAACAACTGGCCTCCAATTGTTTTGTCAATCTTTCATGCAGAATTTGCTGTCTAATTGCAATTCTGAATTTAATGATGAAGGTCTAATTGCCTCCAGCCAATTGCCTTCACCCAATTGCCTCCAGCTTCAGCTGGAGGCAATTGAATTAAATGGGCATAGGCTTTAGCCAAACCAATTGAAAATAAAATAATGGCTTCAGCCATTAGGATCACTAGGCTAAGCCAGTACCCAGTTTAATCATCAAATTTTTGAAATCCATATTTTTCAATTAATTCACCTACTTCATTGTTAAATGTCTGTTTGAAATGGTGGACTTCTTGATTAGCGATATAAGACCTCGTCTTATCCATGACTGATCGGGAAACAGACAAAGCGAAATATTCATTTTGCCATTCAAATTTATACTTTAATAATTTCTGTTGATTTATCCAAAAGGATGATTCTCCCTTGACTAATTGCATCACTTTTTGGAGCGTCTGATCTTTCCCCAATGATATCAGGCAGTGACAATGATCGCTATATCCATTGATAGCATCAATATAAATGTCTTTCGTTTTTGCATTTTCACGAATGTGATTCCACATGGAAGTCCTTAGTTCTTTTGTATTTAAAAATGGAGCTCTATTTTTAGTACTCCACACAAAATGAATATAGACACTGATATAGGGCATGTTTTTTTTTGACTGAAGTCAAAATTATCTTTTTTTTAATATTTGGCTAAAGCCGATAATCAATTTTCATTTGCCTCCTGCTGAAGCTGGAGGCAAAATGACAATATACTTGTGGTAAAACCTGCTATTTTGGCCAGCAAAATTTTTTGCCAGCCCTTCCCGGCGATTTACTCCTAATTGCAAATACATAGTTTAACCAAGGGAGGATCAAATTGTCCTCAGCTTTCCAATAGCCCCTTATTAAGGACATGTATTTTTTGACTAAAGTCAAAATTATTCTTATTTAATTTTTGGCTAAAGCCATTTGATCTGTTGTATTTGCCTCCAGCTGAAGCTGGAGGCAAAAAATTGAAATCATGCTGGTAATAAAACTTGGTGGCAATACCAGAGCTATTGTAATTCTTAATTAGCGATAAAAATGGCTAAAGCCATTTGATCTATTGCATTTGCCTCCAGCTGAAGCTGGAGGCAAATGCAATTGAAATCATGCTGGTATTAAAACATGGTGTCAAATACCAGAATTATTAAAATCCAAATAAATTGAAGATAGAAAATGGCTAAAGCCATTTGATCTTTTGTATTTGCCTCCAGCTGCAAAAATTGGGTTTAATTAGTAAGGCAAAATGAATCATTCCATCATTCCATTGTATTTGCCTTCAGCTAAAGATGGAAGCAAATACAGATCATGCTTTGATTAAGATAGTGTCAGATGCAAAATTTATTTCCATTATAGATATTCTCCGCTAAATATTATTTTTCTTTAGTCTATTGCCTTGACCTTTGCAAATTATTATTATTCAATTGTTTGTCAGCCTTCCGTGCGATATTAAATGTGGTATTGCAAATATTGGGTTTAATCACTATGGTTTATTGGCTACAGTTTCCAAATTGCCTCCGGTCTCCGATTGCCTCCAGCCAATTGCCTCCAGCCAATTCCCTCCAGCTTCAGCTGGAGGCAAATTAAAATCAGTCCTGATTGGCTTTAGCCAAATCAATTCAAAATAAAATAATGGCTTCAGCCATTGGAATCACTATAATAAGCCCTACCCATAATTCCAAAAAAAAATTACTACATCCCTGTTAACATTCCTTTAAATCTGCAATATATCTATGAAACCAATTAAAAACATAGATATGAAAATCGTACTTATTGCACTTAGTTTCATCCTTTTTAGCTGCTCCAAACAAAACCCAATTGAATGTGACCTTGCCGGCACCTGGGTGCAAGAAATAAAATCTGATAGCGGCCAGGTAGCCAAGGGGTTTACTCTGATCCTAAATGCTGATGGCACCATGCAATATGAGGCCAATAACGACTACACCTGGCGAGGGGATTGCACTTCATTGGAGTTCGTGTTTAAATACAATAAAGGGGTGTACACCAAACTGGAAATCCTGTCATTTGATGGCAATACTATGATACTGGAATATTCCAATAAAAACATAGCTACCAGTCCATTCGAGTACCACGAAAAACTTGAATTACACAAAATCAAATAATCGCTTAACTCTCCAAATTATGAAAAAATTATACACTTTATTACTGGTGATTCCATTTTTGATGAATTGTACTAAAGAAGATCATTCTCTATCCATCGTAGGTGATTGGGTAGACCAGGAAGATGGTTATATCATGTCTATCAATCCTAACGGAACACTTTTACTGGAGGGGTCTTTGTCCAGGTGGGAGTATGAGCTGGAATCATCGACCCTGGAAATTAGCTGGCCAGGTCAAAACTATAGATTTAAATATAGTGTAGGTATTCTAAATGAGGAGGTATTGGATATAAAATTAATGGAACACAATACAGACTATCCTGTGAGGTATGAACACCAACTTTTTAAAAGACTACATTAAACCCATTGCTAAATCTTTATTATTCAACTTTAAATATCAAAAAAAAAACATGAAACGTTTTTGCTTACTTATTTTCTTCATCACCACACTACTTTCCTGTACGAAACAATCTAATTCTGCTGACTGCAATCTCGTAGGGACATGGGAAGAGGAAGATTTAGGTATAAGAATGATTTTATCACAGAATGGAGACATGGTATATGGTGGTTTCAGTGGATTTTTCTGGCACACAAAAGATAACTGCAGCATATTTGAATATTGGGCTAAAACTGATAAGTCAGCCAGTTTTCAATTTGGGCTTAAAATACACGATGAAAATCATATTACATTGGATGGAACGGGTACAATAGTAGGTATTATTTTAGGCAATATTAATATGACTAGAATCCATTAAAGGTATTAGATACATTAACCCAAATCCTTTTAAAATATATAAATGAAAAAGTCAAATCTCTACCTATCCATTATTATAGCATTTTCTTTTGGAATTGTTCATGGCCAAACATCTCTTTTCAACTCCAAAACAAAAACTCCCAAGGCTGACATTACTTACCAACTAAGCCTGTCCAAAGCAACAGAGGGTAATAAGGAAGTTACCATCAATAATGCTAAAGCTCTCTCATCCATTCACTATTACCAAAACTCCGAAGGAAACACCGTACTTGTTCCCACCATGGCGGTGTTGCAAAAAAGCTTTAGCCCTTTCACCGTTCCCCCCTTCACCTTTTGCCCTTCCCCGTTCCCCCCTTCGCCGTTCCCCCGTTCCCCCCTTCGCCTTTTGCCTTTTAACCCTTCCCCTTTTAGCCCTTCTTTTCCTTCATCTTTTAATTTTATATTTACATGATGCGCATTTCCCTTTGGATCCCCCTTTTGATACTCACAGGTGCCTTGGCCTGGATATTGCGATCTGACTTTTCCTTTAAGCCATATGATAAAGCCAGGGAGACATCTTTAGCACCTCATTTTATATGTGATAGGAAAAGTGATTCTCTCGAGTTAGTGAAACTTTATAATGCTACTGGCGGAAGTGGTTGGTCTAATAAATGGGATTTGAGTAAGCCAATAACTCAGTGGTATGGTTTGTCTTTTACTTCAGATGGTTGCGTTCAAAATATTTCTTTACAACAAAATAATTTGATGGGAACCTGGACAGATGTTAATCTTCCAAACTTAAATTTTCTGGATCTAAGATTTAATAAATTGACAGGGACAATAGCGAATTTTAAAAACTCCCCACTTCTGCATACTTTGAAAATAAGCCATAATATATTCTATGGCAATTTGCCAGACTTAACCATCAACAATCGCTTACTGGAATTCTGGGTGGATGATAATAATTTCAATGGACTTATTCCTGACTTTGGTGCAAATAGCCCTCAATTTAGACTAGCACTTTTCAATGACAACAGATTTACATTTGACGGTATCGTACAAAATCAAGCTAAATTGACTGACTTGATTTTTGTAAAAAATAAATGGGAAGCAAGCAATTTCACCTATGCCCCACAACAAAAAATATACACCGACGCCACAATCCTCATCACTTCAAATACTTCCTATACGCTCGATCTCAAAATAGACGATACCGTTACCACCAGTACCTATACCTGGTATAAAAATGGTGTACTATATAAGACAATCAAAGGATCAAATAAACTTCCATTTGCATCATTCACCTCAGCTGATGCAGGTACATATACGTTGAAGATCTCAAATTCATTGGCACCTCAGCTGACGCTGGAGAGCTGGCCGATACGGTTGGTGGAAGGGTCGAGCCTCGTATGTGATAGGAGGAATGATTCTATGGAATTGGTGAAGTTTTATAATGCAACTGGTGGGGCAAATTGGTCGCCAATAAAATGGGATTTATCCAAGCAAATAAGTACCTGGCAAGGAATACAATTTAATTTTGAGGGTTGTGTTACGAAAATAGTATTAATTGCCAATAAACTGCAAGGGTCGATTCCTGACCTGGTTCTTTCTGAGCTACAAGAGTTGAGTTTAATTAATAATAAATTGTCCGGGGCAGTTCCTAATTTTTCTAATCTTCCAAAACTTTCACAATTAAATTTAAGGGGCAATACGCTTACAAGTTCAATACCTTTTTTTAACAAATGCCCCGATATGGGTGACATCGATTTATCTTTCAATCAACTAATAGGCAACATACCGAACTTTGGGTTACCTAAACTTAGTAAATTAAGGCTAGAGGCGAATAAATTAATTGGAGCCATACCGAATTTTAATTTACTTCCTAATCTAGACCTTCTAGATCTAAACAGTAACCAACTTAATGGATCTATCCCTAATTTCAACAAAATTCCAAAATTAACTGTCCTGAATTTAGTTGAAAATCAATTGGTTGGAACAACACCCAATTTTGACAATTTACTAAGACTTCAATATTTAGAACTCAGTCATAATGAACTGAGTGGATCCTTACCAAATTTTGACAAGCTTCCCGATCTTTTAACTTATAATCTATCCTGGAATCAATTCACTGGCGGTATACCTAATTTTGATAAACTACCTAAACTGAAAACGTTGGATTTGGGGCCGAATAAATTAAGTGGCGAAGTGCCTAATTTTGATAAAATCCCTGATCTTCAATATTTAAATTTAGCTAGCAACTTATTTGGCGGCAGTCTCTCTAATTTTAATAATCTTGTTAATCTTCGAAGTTTTGATATCTATGACAATAAATACACATTTACTGGTTTAGTTAGAAATATTAAAATTTTTGAAACACTGATCAGCACTTTTAAATACGCCCCACAACAAAAGATATATTCCGACACTACTATCCTTATTTTATCTAATACCTCCTACACCCTCGACCTCAAAATAGACGACACCATTACCACCAGCGCCTATACCTGGTACAAAAATGGAATACTCTACAAAACCACCAAAGGATCAAATAAGCTATCCTTCACATCATTTACATCTGCCGATAATGGCACTTATACTGTAAAGATTGCTAATCCACTGGCACCGCAACTGACTCTGGAAAGCTATGATATTCGATTACTAGCCTTGCCTAGCCTAGTCTGCGATAGAAGGAGTGATAGTTTGGAATTGGTAAAGTTTTATAATGCGACTGGAGGTCCTAACTGGACAACAAAATGGGATTTGAGTAAACCAATAAATACATGGTGGGGAGTTGAACTTAACAGCGATGGATGTGTAATAAGTTTAGATCAGAATCATAGTACCCCTGGGTGTTGGTGTGGAAATAACTTAGTAGGATTTATTCCTGACCTTAATTTGCCATCACTTATAGCACTTGGGCTACAAGTGAATAAATTATCAGGGAACATTCCCAATTTTGCCAAATTGCCAAATCTTGAAACGTTAGGTCTAGCGACTAACGAATTAAGTGGAACTATTCCAAATTTTGTAAATCTTAAGGGCCTTAAAGCACTATATCTAAATCATAATCAATTGACAGGCTCAATTCCAAATTATGATCTGCCGAAACTGGGCGAATTAATTTTATATGGCAATAAACTGACTGGTTCAATTCCAGATTTTGATAAATTACCAAAGGTTTATTATTTATTTCTGTTTGAAAATCAGTTGACTGGTACAATTCCAAATTTAGAAAGCACTCCTGAAATTATTGCTTTATTTCTAAATAATAATCAATTATCCGGAGCCATTCCCAATTTTAATTTACCTAAACTTAAAAATATAAGACTTGGCTCAAATCAACTTAATGGAGTAATACCTAATTTTGATAAGACTCTTTCATTAGAAATTATTTCTTTTCCAAATAATAAATTGTCAGGTTCCATTCCTCCTTTTGACAAAACCATAAAATTAATTGATATCGATATTTCACAGAACCAATTGACTGGAATAATCCCCAGCTTCAATAACTGTCTTGATTTGATAAATCTTAGGTTTTCGTTCAATAATTTAGTAAAAAATATTCCGTCCTTTTCATTTAATAGTCATCTTCAAATACTTCAACTAAATGACAATAAATTAACGGGCTTAATTCCTGGTTTTAGTAATCATAAAGATTTGATTAATTTATGGCTGCACAATAATGAATTGAGTGGTACATTACCTTCTTTTTATATAAACAATCCTAAAATTTCTTTCTTAACTGTCCAGGAAAACAATCTTACATTCAATCACTTAATTCGCAATATTTCACAAAACAAAACTCAGACAGATATTATTAATAAGGATTGTCCTACATGTAATTTTGATACGCTCATCTATGCACCACAAAAAAAGATCTACACTGATACTGTTATCACCATATCCCCCAACTCTCCTTATATCTTGGATCTCAAAATTGACGATACCGTCACCACCAGCACCTACACCTGGTATAAAAATCGTGTACTATACAAAAATATCAAAGGATCGAATAAACTACCATTCACATCATTTACATCTGGCGATAATGGCACATATACAGTAAAGATTACTAACCCTCTGGCACCGCAGCTGACCCTGGAGAGCTATGATATTCGATTGCAAGCATTGCCTGCGCTGGTATGTGATAGGAAAAGTGATAGCTTGGAATTGATAAAGTTTTATAATGCAACTGGGGGTAATAACTGGTGGAAAAAATGGGATTTGAGTGAACCGATAAATTTATGGTGGGGAATATCAATAAATAGTGATGGCTGTGTAACTGAAATTCGATTGAACGATACCTCGAGATCTAATTGTTGCATCGGAAATAATTTGCAAGGAAAATTTGTACAAATAAATTTAAAAAGTCTAACTTATTTAAATTTGAGGGGGAATAAATTAACTGGATCAATACCAGATATAGACTTGCCTGCACTTCAAACTTTAAGATTGGAAGAAAATCTTTTTTCTGGTAGCATTCCTGATTTTTCTAAGTTGCCACAGTTGAATTATCTTGCTTTAGAAGGCAATCAGTTAACTGGAATCCTTCCTAATTTTGATAAATTACCTAAACTTTATAGGCTTGGATGCTATGAAAATAAATTAACTGGATCCATTCCCAATTTTGATAAAATGCCTTTAATAGATAGAATTCATTTAAGCAGAAATCAATTTACTGGAGAAATTCCTAATTTCGATAAAATGCCATTGATTAGACAAATTAATGTTGACGATAATCAACTAACTGGGTCAATTCCAAATTTTAATATAGCGACTAATCTTCAGAATCTTAATGCATCATACAATCAACTCTCTAACATCATTCCAAAATTCGATAAATTACCCAAATTTTCATTTCTTTATGGTGAAAACAATAAATTTACTTTTTCGAGTATTATTCCAAATCTCGAATTCAATATCAATTTGATAAATATTATTAACAAGGGAAGTATATCCGATACCATCCGTTACGCCCCACAACAAAAAATCTACACCGACACCACCATCCTCTTCACCTCTAATACCTCCTATACACTAGATCTCAAAATAGACGATACAGTCACCACCAGTACTTACACTTGGTACAAAAATGGTGTAATATATAAGACCATCAAAGGATCAAATAAACTGCCATTTGCACCATTGACTTCAGCTGATGCAGGCACCTATACGGTAAAGATTACTAATCCATTGGCGCCACAGCTAACGCTGGAGAGCTGGCCAGTTCGGTTGGTGGCTAACAATTGTACGGCCAGTAGTTTAAATCTTGCAGCTGATGTGATCATTGTAAAGTACCAGACTCCTGCTTTATTTGATGTTTTAAAAAACGATCAAGTGCCTTCAAATCTTTCGCAAAATATTACCATTGACAACCCATTAAATGGGAATCTTCTTTTTTCCAATAGTACTGGTAAAGGCACTTATACCCCTGTGAAAGGTGCATCAGGAAAAGAAAAATTAAACTATAAAGTATGTCTTACAGACTGCCCTGACCAGTGCCAAACCTCCACTATAGAGTTTGATGTAGAAGCTCCGTGTAACGATAGGAATTCCCTGGTACTACCCAATGTAATATTTCCCACAGGCCCTACAGGAGCAAACAGGTATTTTATAGTAGAGGCTTTGAAAAAATGCCCCGATGCATTTGGCCCTAAGCCCACTAAGCTAACGGTGTTCAATAGGTGGGGTGATGTGGTTTACAAATCCAATGACTATCAAAACAATTGGGAGGGTGTGAATACCAGTGGCCAACCATTACCTGAAGGGACTTATTATTACTTGCTTGATTTGGGATCGCAGTCGGCTCCAGTGAAGGGATATGTGGTGATCATGCGGTGAGAAAATCTGATTAATTTATGAAACAAAAATTAAATCTTCTTAATCTGATCACTTTAATTGTTTGCCTGAATTTGAGTTTAGACATCCAGGCAAGACATATTATTGATAGTGATTTTTATTGTGAATATAAAGCCGGTGCCTCAGGAAGTGAACTTGAAAATAATCCGTGTAGGACCATTCCTTCAAAGATATGTGTTGAGGAATCAGCGTATATTTTTACCATTAAGCTTCCTGTAATTTCAAGATCCTATGCGATCTATTACAAGCTCGGTTGTAGAAATGATGACACCTTTAATTTTATATTTACATGATGCGCATTTCCCTTTGGATCCCCCTTTTGTTACTCTCAGGAGCCTTGACCTGCATCTTGCGATCTGACTTTTCCTTTAAGCCATATGATAAAGCCAGGGAGACATCTTTTGCACCTCATTTTGTATGTGATAGGAAAAGTGATTCTTTGGAGTTAGTGAAACTTTATAATGCTACTGGCGGAGGTGGTTGGTTTAATAAATGGGATTTGAGTAAGCCAATAACTCAGTGGTATGGTTTATCTTTTACATCAGATGGTTGCATACAAAATATTTCTTTACAACAAAATAATTTAATGGGAACCTGGACAGATCTAAATCTGCCAAATCTAAATTTTTTGGACCTAAGAATTAATAAATTGGTAGGTACTATATCGAATTTCAAAAATTCCCCACTTCTGCATACTTTGAAATTAAGCCATAATAAATTCTATGGTAATTTACCGGACTTAGCCATCAACAATCGCTTACTGGAATTCTGGGTGGATGATAATAATTTCACAGGAATTATTCCTGACTTTGGTGCAAATAGTCCACAATTAAGGCTAGCTCTATTTAATGACAACAAATTTACTTTTAACGGGATAGTACAAAATCAAAGTAAGTTAACTGAGTTAATATATGTAAAGAATAAATGGGTAGAGAGCAATTTCAGTTACCCCCCCCAACAAAAAATCTACGCCGATACCACCATCACCATACCACCAAACACGCCTTACACACTCGAACTAAAAATAGACGATACTGTCACCACCAGCACCTATATCTGGTATAAAAATGATGCACAATACAAAACCATCAAAGGATCAAATAAACTGCCATTTGCACTATTCACTTCAGCAGAAGCAGGTATATATACGGTGAAGATTACTAATCCATTGGCGCTACAGCTGACGCTGGAGAGCTGGCCGATTCGGCTAGTGACCGGCACTACTTGTACTGGTCAAAACGCTGGTACATTTAAGCTATTTGGAGGTGGAGTGGCAAGTACAAATAAAATAAAATATCTCTGCCCAGGAGATACGCTGACCGTAAAACATAATGGAGATTATTCTTTTGTAGACCCTATACCATCAACTCCACCTGGTATTGCATATGTATATTATGATTGCAAACCAACAATAAGAGCTAAATCATTGTCCCAATTATTAACTGATTCTTGCCTAAATAAAACAAGTCCTATCAATAATAATGGAACACCAATATTTCAATTTGGCGGTTTATGGATAGGTAAAGGTTCTTTCAATGATGGAAATATCAGATTCTACAACGATGGTTATCAGCAAACTGTTTTTAATAATGGTAAACCGACACAATTTTGGTTTGCACCTGTTACAGTAGACAATTTTGCCCCCACTGGATCTCAATCGGATTTTGAAGGCACCAATGGAATTCCAGGTGCCTGTATTGATTTAAATGCAGACTCAGCATTTTCAGTAGTCTATTTAAATGCGTTAAAACTCACTGGTATCACGGGTACTAATAATGGCGTAGGAAATTATACAGGAACATTTACTGCCACAGGAGGATTGCCTGAGTTTGATACCAATGCAAATTATACGGTGGTAAGTATCGTGAACGATCGTGACCCAAATGCCATTGGCCAACTGAAAAATGGACCTACAAAGAATGGTAAAGCCATGAATTTTTTAGTACCGAAACCCGGAAGATATGTTATCACAATCAGGGATGCTAATGGATGCAGCATATCCAGTTTCGTTAGCATAGCCCAAGACCCGATAGACATCAAAATAGCCTGTGCTGATGGAAAAATTGGTGACCAAATATGCATTCCTATCCTTATTGGAAAAGCTCCTAACCTGGCTGCAGCACAGTTTACATTTGCTTTTAATCCTCAGACATTGACCTTTGTAAGTGCTCAGAATGCCAATCCAAAACTTGGGCAACCAGCTGATCAAATAGTAAACCCTAACACGGTAGCTCAAGGGTTTATAAAATTTTTCTGGATAGATCTCAATCTCGATGCACATGATTTTACCAATGAAGAAGTGCTTATAGAATTTTGTTTTACAATCAAGGGGCCACCTGGGCCTACTAAAGTAAATATTGTTCCTGATCCCGGGCCGAGTTTTCCCAAACTTGAATTATCCAATCCCGATGGCAACTCACTTCCGACTTCAGCCCAAAGTAAATTAGAGTGTACGTTTAATATCAGCCCGGGATCGAATATAGATGTATTTTATTCGCAATGTGGTAAAACCTTATTTGGACAGATTTTTAATGGAGTAAGCCCTTATAAAATCTATTATTCACTACTAAGTAATCCTGCTAATATAGATTCTATATCCACAAATCAATCTCTACCATTCCCAATTTTTAGTAATAATACGGGTGGTGATTATATTTTATTGACAAAAGATGCCAGAGGGTCCATTTTAAGAGACACCTTTAAATATAATGCTGCACTTAATAATTTGAGACTCGATCTCACTAATCTACTTCCTGAAAGTTGTAAAGGTGGTGATGGTAAAGTTACTGTAGGCATTACAGGTGGTACTCCCGTGTATAGACAGACCTGGAGTACAGGGAGCATTAGTCCCACTATTCAAGGATTAAAATCCGGAAAGTATTTTGTTACCGTAACAGACGCCCAGGGATGTATGGCAACCGATAGTGTCGTATTGACCTCCGAAAGACCAAAATCTGCCATATTAATTGATAGAATGCCTTTGTGTTCAGGGGTATCTGATGGCAGAACATCTCCTGACTTTTTAAAGATATTAGGAATAAGACCCTATACTTTCAAATGGTTAGGACCAGGCACTATGATAGGTAATGCTTTTACCAATTTAGCTGAAGGCAGAGTAGGCCTGGTAGTAATCGATGCTAAGGGATGCAGTGATACCGCCTATGCCAATATTGCTGTTCAAAAAAATATTATTGATTCCGTTCAGATAAATAATCCACAATGTTTCAATGATAAAACTGGTATTATCACTTTAAGCAATAGAAAGTTTTCAGATGGTTCGATTTTAATTGGTGAAATTGTTAGAATTAAGAACCCACAGGGTAAAGATTCATTATTTGCAATAAGGCCGGATATTAGGTACGATGGCCTGCAAAGTGGTACTTATTTTACCAGTATCAGGGACATAAATGGCTGTACTTTATTAGATACAATTGAAATAAAACAACCTGCACCATTAAATTTAATTGACTCTACTATAATAAATAATCCTTGTCCAAACTTAGCGCAAGGTACAATTAGGTTAAATGCATCTGGAGGTACTACACCATATACTTATGCTTTAAACAATGATACTTATCAAAATTTTGGCCAATTTTCAAAGCTTGCTTCTGGTATTTATACTATCAATATTTCCGATGTCAATCGGTGTCCTTTAGTAATAAAAACAGAATTAATAGAACCTCAAAAAATTCTTGCCGTATTGGATCCACTTGGATTGAAACCAAGCACCTGTAACGGGCCTAATTGTAACGGGCAAGCAAGTTTGTTTCTTTCCGGCGGCACTGATCCTCTAAATAATTTTGAAGTAAGATGGGCATCAGGAGAAATAAATCAAAACCTCATTTCTGCAACTGCGACTAAACTTTGTGCAGGCAATCAAGAAGTTTCTATTTTTGATGGTAATGGATGTAGTATAAAGCAGAGTTTTACTATTAATGCTTCATCAAGTATCCAAAATATCACAGTAAATCCCGATCAACTACAAGTAAAATACCAAACTTCTAGTTTATTCGATATTTTATCCAATGATATTATTCCCAATGGAAGTGTGTTGGATGTCTCCATTGAAAACCCAAATAATGGAAAAATCATTTACTCCCGCACCACGGGCAAAGGCACCTACACACCCAAGCAAGGCTTTACAGGGAAAGAAAAATTAAACTATACCGTATGTGCTACGGATTGTCCAGATGCTTGTAAAAGCTCTACCATCGAATTTGAAGTAGAAGCTCCCTGCAATGATAGAAATTCCCTGGTACTACCCAATGTAATTTTTCCCACTGGCCCTACAGGAGCAAACCGGTATTTTATAGTAGAGGTTTTGAAAAAATGCCCCGATGCATTTGGCCCTAAGCCCACTAAGCTAACAGTGTTTAATAGATGGGGTGATGTGGTCTACAAATCCAATGACTATCAAAACAATTGGGATGGTGTGAATACCAGTGGGCAACCATTACCTGAAGGGAGTTATTATTATTTGCTGGATTTGGGATCGCAATCGGCTCCAGTGAAGGGATATGTGGTGATCATGCGGTAGGGTAGTGGTGAATACTGAATAATAGGGCTGCTTAGATTTGTGAAAAATTCAATACCAAATACGATTATATTTAAAGCATCCAATGATATGTATAAAATACTGATTTATAGTTACTTGAAGAGAAAAAGTAGCGTGAGAGAGACTTGAACTCTCGACCTCGCGATTATGAATCGCGTGCTCTAACCAGCTGAGCTACCACGCCATTATGTCAAAATAAAAAGCCACTTCGACCCTTTTTTGAGGGCGCAAATATAATAAGATTCCCCGTTTTATACCAGGCTTATTTTAAGACAACTCTTTCCATTTTGGGTACAAGGAAATGCATGATAACCCAGGCAACAAGGTAAGCCAGGCCGCAATAGAAGAAAACCAGGTAATAACCTGTTTGGATATGGCCTAGCGCTTTATAATGATCAAATAATTGTCCTGCAGCATAAGTAACTACCATTCCTCCCACACCACCTGCCATGCCTCCAATACCCGTAATGGAGGCAACGGTAATCTTGGGAAACATATCACTTACAGTCGTAAATAGATTGGCACTCCAGGCCTGGTGAGCTGATGCTGCCAACCCGATCATGAGCACTGCCAACCACATATTGATAGATCCTGCAAATTGGCTAATAATAACCGGAAGCGCACAAACAGCGTAAATTAATAAAGCTCGTTTTCTTGCTTGAAATATCGGCATTCCAGAAGAAATGAATTTCATAGGTAACCACCCGCCATAAACGCTGCCAAAAGTGGCAATGATAAATACAACAGCAGTGGGAAAAGATAGTTGCGTCTTTTCAAGTCCGTATTGTTCATTTAAAAAAGCGGGCAACCAAAATAAATAGAACCACCATACTCCATCAGTGAGGAGTTTGCCTACCGCAAAAGCCCAGGTTTGTTTAAATTTTAATAGTACCAGCCAGCCTGGCTTTTTAGCATCTTCTGAAATGTCATTTTTCTCATCTAAATCACTGTGAATTAATTCAAACTCCTCGGTGGAAAGTCGCTTTTGTTTTTTAGGGATTTCATAATAGATAAACCAAAATATCAACCATATAAAACCTAAACTGCCTATGATCAAAAAAGCGGCCCTCCACCCATAAGCGACAGCAATAAATGGTACTGAAAGAGGCGCTATGATGGCACCTACATTGGTACCGGCATTAAATATACCAGTAGCAAATGCACGTTCTTTCTTAGGAAACCATTGTGAGACCGTCTTGATAGCAGCAGGGAAATTACCTGATTCGGTAGCACCAAGTCCTATACGAGCAAATATGAAACCTAAATTCGTTCTGATGAAAAAGTGACTCATAGCTGCGATACTCCAGCCAATCAATGCTAAGGCATATCCTTTTTTAGTGCCCAACCAATCAATTAACCTCCCGGCGAAAATCATAAAGAAAGCATAGGCGGCCTGAAAAGCAATCGTAACAGTTGCATAGTCTGCATTAGTCCATTTAAATTCCACATCGAGATATTCTTTGACAAGGCTTATTACTGCCCGATCTAAGTAATTGATAGTAGTAGCGAAGAATAATAAAGCGCAAATAACCCACCGATAAGACCCGATTTTTTTCATATTCATACTTGAGTTGCATCAACGACAGCCGCACTCTACATTACGTTGATAAGAGTTTTAAATTGGAATCAAGATATTATAAAATTATGAGAATGAATAATCAGATAGATTTTTTATCGGATCATTTAATTACCGGCAACTACATCAAAAAGCTCTTTATCCATCTGAGGTTTTATAGAACATATATTATTAAAATGCATGGTAGAAGTATTTTTTGAAGTATAAACAGGCCATAGTGGCAAACCAGGATGATTTGGATTTCCTTTTCGTGCAAAATTGATCCACGCCTGACTCACTTTATCGGCTAGCACGTAGGCATTTTTTTGGCCACCGGTCATTTCTTCACACCTGGCTATATTATTAAACACAAATGGAATTTCCATACAATGCACGGCCATGTATTTTCCATCCATTACGGGAGATTGCCAGTCAAATATATACATATAAGTGGGTGCACCGCCAAAATCAGCTTTTAGATTTGCCTGTGAAACTGCACCGGGTCTGAACATTAAATCGATTGAAAGCATTTCAGCAGGTTTTGTCATATAGGGATATGCTTTTTTGGCAGCTGCTACATATGCATCAGCCTTATCACCGTAGGTCTTTTTCACGGCGGCATAGGCCTCATCTGCTGTACTGGTAGCAGGTATCGAACCGAGAAAAACACTGAATTCGTTTTTAGTAGTACCTATTAATAATGGAATGTTTTTGGAGAGTTCCAAAGCTTCTATAGCTGTTGGTTGGTAAGGTAGTACGGTACCATCTACGCTAGGGCCCCAGCTAAGTCCAAAACCGATTACTGGTTTACCCGCTGCTTTCATCTTTTCAGCGATAGTATGGAGTGCCTTTCCTCCTGCCATACTTAGCTTCTCAAAAGAAACATTTTGTATATCATCTATTTTGTCACCACCGATATTTAATTCTTTCAACACTTCTGAAGCAATAGACTGAGTTGTTTCTTTATCCAACATAGCTGTTCTGAAAGCACCACTTTCATTGATTGCTTTGTGAAATAAGCCCTTGGCAGATGGCATAGACATCAGCGTATTTACTTTTGCTCCGCCACCTGACTGCCCAAAAATGGTAACATTCCCAGGGTCGCCACCAAAATTTGAAACATTGTTCTTCACCCATTCAAGTGCAACTTTCATATCTATAATACTTAGATTAGCCGACTCTTTATATTTTTCCCCATAGGCAGACAGATCCAGAAAACCCAAAATATTCAATCGATGATTAATAGACACCACCACTACATCACCTTTTTTTGCAAGATTTTCACCATCATAGGAAGGTAGTTCCTGAGAAGAACCAGCGGTAAAACCACCGCCATGAATCCAAAACATTACTGGTCTTTTTTTGCCATCCTTGATGCCGGGAGTCCATACATTGAGCACCAAACAATTTTCATTAGTATAGCCCCAGTCATGATGAAATATAAATTCACTCTCATCCATTAGGTTTGTTGTGGGAGTTAATAAAGGAGCAACCGGGCCATAAGACATAGAGCTGCGTATGCCCTCCCAATGAGAAGGTTTTTGTGGTGATTCAAAACGTTTTGCGGTAGCATAAGGTATGCCTTTATAGGTGTAAATTTTGTTGTGTAGGTAACCTCTAACCTGGCCATTTTCTGTATTTGTAACAGCAACTTTTTCACCAGTCACTAATTGAGCAAATGAGATATTGGCAATAAGGACGAATAAGACGAAAAGTGATTTTTTCATAATTTTTACAAATAGATAAGATAAGAAATTCAAAGTCAAATAACTATCATTAGTAGTGGGTTAATGTCTATTAATATTTGCTACCTTCTCAATTATACAAAACCCCATACCCTTTTCTACGAAATGCTAATTGTCAAATCTCTTTTAAGGCTAACCTTGATCAGAAGTTATGCTTAATTCATTGATTTAATCATACAAACGTTTGTACAGGTATTATACATATAGCTTAAAAAGGCTTAGATTTTTCGGCTTTTATCTGTAAAACTTCGCTTTTTTGTTTTAGCACAATAACTCCTTTTTGCAATGCATCCTGAACAATATCATGATGAAAAGAGAAACCTGCAAGTTCCAAATAGATATCATGATTTTTATATTGAGGGAACAGAGTTCTGAAATTTGGGAGCTTTTTCTGAATCAGTTTGTCTACATCTATAGGATGCACTTTGTGTTTAGTCTCAATGAGAGCTATACTATTGCCATTGTAAAGCACAATATCAAATTCATCGGTAATATTTTTCTTGGAACTGGTGACATTGGCTGCTATGGAGTCGTATTTTATTTCACCTAGTTTCATATTCGATTTTAAAGCATCGAAAAAAAAACTCTTCGCTTACACTTCCAAGGTTTACTCCTATACCATGAAGCATATCTCGCGTCTCTTTTAATTTTGTATCGGTTTTAGCAAATTGTGCATCAGTTTTAGCAAATTGTGCATCGGTCTTAGCAAATTGTACATGTGTTTTAGCTAATTGTGCATCGGTCTTAGCTAATTGTGCATCGGTCTTTGATTGCGACTGGATGAGTTTTTCCATCAAGTTCTCTAAATGTTCAATCCTACTCATTCTACAAAATTATACATTTTTAACCTTATAAAAATCGAATTTGGAATTTTGGTCACTTAACAGGATCTTCTCGATATTCAACAAATCTTTATAGTCAATCGCATCAATTAAACCATACCCCATATCCTTTTCTTCGAAGTTCCAAGGCAAGTTTCTCTTCCATCTGCAATGCTTCCTTGCGATTCATCGGTTTTAAATTCAGGTGATTGTAGAGACTGGGCCTAAGGTACTTACCGTATTTCTTGACTATACCAGCTGAGATATCGTGACCCTTTTTACTGATATACCCTGTCTTGTGTTGCATGAATCTTTCGACAGGAGATTTACTGGTCATACCTACATAAAGACATTGGAGCACTCCATTAAATTGCGGATTGGCCAGGCGGAATTTGGTATTTTCTGTGAATACTTTTTTGGATAGCTCGATTACGTAGACGCTGTAGTACAATTAGCAATTAACAATTAGCAATTAACAATTACAATTAACAATTAACAATTGGAAAGACTAGTCTATTCATAAATAAAATCACCGCTTCACCTTTCCACCACTCAATCCCGTTATCAATCCGTTCACATCACTCACCGAAAAGAAATTCATATCTCCGGGTACATAATGTTTATATACTGAAGTTGCCGTAGCAAATTCGATTATTTCCTGAAGAGAAGATTTATTTGAATGAAGTTGAGCGATAAGGCCTGCTGTGAAGGCATCACCAGTGCCAATACGGTCAATCATATCTGGCAAGTCGTATTCTTTTGATTCCACCATGGTATTATCATGAAATAATGTTCCCTTGTACGTATTGTGTGTGGCAGATATACCTGAGCGTTCAGAAAGACCGATGTATTTTAACCGTGGAAATCGAAGACATAGTTTGTAAAAACCATCATACATATCCGTGCAGGGCATTTCAAAATAAATATCCATTACATCCATATCACCAATGAGTACATCACAATATTCTACCAGGTCGGGCATCACTTTTGATGGTTTCACACCATAATCCCAAAGCTTGGATCTATAATTAAGATCACAGGAAACTGTGAGCCCTTTTTTTTTCGCAATAGTCAGTGACTCTTTACATGCTGCAGCAGCATTTTTACTCAGTGCAGGAGTAATTCCAGACCAATGAATCCAGTCAGCATCATCAAAAACAGTCTCCCAATCAATCATGCCTGGCTGGAGTGTATGCATCCCACTTTCTTTACGATCGTAGATCACTTTACTGCTTCGTCTTCCTGCACCTAATTCTACGAAATAAATACCGAGCCGGTGTCCCCCCTTTATGCTTTGAGTAGTGTCTGCACCGAATTGTTCTAAACTATTTAAAGCTGATTGACCAAAACTATTGTCAGGTACCCGGGTAATATATTTTACCTGAGTATTTAGCTGAGCCAATGTAGCAGCTACATTGGATTCGCTGCCGCCAAAGTCGAGTGAAAATGATTTTGCCTGTTCCAGTTTTTGATACATGAAAGGTGTGAGCCTAAGCATGATCTCACCAAAACAAACTACTTTTTTCATGAAATGGTTTTGATCGTTTTTATTAACTCCAACACTTTTTTTGTTTCGGATTCGATCGTTGTATAATCTTTTGTTTCCATCAATTTTTTGCTGATCAGTTTACTACCCATACCTACTGCACATACTCCAGCCTTATACCATGCTTCAATATTTTCTACAGTAATATCTACACCTCCTGTGGGCATGAATAATAGCTTTGGAAATATGTCTTTGATGCTGCTTAAAAATTCAGGGCCAAGCATATTACCAGGAAATAGTTTGATAAATCCCACTCCGGCATTTTCTGCGGCTATAATTTCAGACGGAGTCATACAACCCGGAGCATAAAAAAGATCGTGCCTTTTACAATATTCAGCGACCTCTAATACGAATCCCGGACTCACCATAAAATCAGCTTGCGCCTCTTTATAATCCATCGCCTGGCCAATATTTTTGATAGTACCTATGCCGATCAACATATCGGGCATTACTTCATTTCGCACGGAAATCATTTCTTTGAAATTGGCAAGAGCAGCTTCGCCTCGGTTAGTATATTCTATTGCCCGGATGCCAGCTTTATATACTGCTCTTAAGATTTCGATACTCACTATTTTGTCGGCATTGAAATAAAGAGGTAAGAGGCCTTGAGATATAATGGCTTCCGTAGTGGATTTGATTTTGGACATGATTTTTAGTTTATAATTATTTAAATCTTGACTTTAAGAACTAATTTTTTTATCATCGATTCACCTATCATCGGTGCATGCACATCTTCAGGAAAAAATATTGCAAACTGATTATCTTTTAATTGGAAAAACATATCGGGTGCATCGTGATAAAATTGTACATCTTTTTCTGCATGGTATTCTCCGTTTGGAATGTGGCAATCTTTTCTTGGTTTCCATCCGATAGTTTCATTCCCTCTTACACAAACCTGGATATCGATATTTTTATCATGACATTCAAATTTCGTGAGACTTGCTTCTTTGGTTTTTCCTTCTGCGTCAGTGATGATAACTTTAAGACCATCACTAATTTGAAAAGTACCAAGTTCAGCATTTAAAAGGTCAGTGTTGTGAATAAATTCAAAAGCTTGTATGAAGGTGGGATGTAGTGATTGGTATTTATTTAAGTTAGCGAGGTCGTCTATGATCATTTAAATTGGGAATTATGTAGTTAGTTACTGATTCATTATTCATTATTCATTATTCATTCTTTCATTCTTTCATTCTTTCATTATTCATTATTACTTACCTCTGCACTCTTCCGCTTCCATCACCTTTCATTAATTCTTGTACTTCTTTTAACGTTGCATGATTCATGTCACCAGGGATAGTATGTTTTAAAGCACTAGCAGCCACACCAAATTCTGCTGCATCCTTCATACTCATTCCAGTAGCCAATCCATAGATTAATCCACTTGCAAATGAATCACCACTACCCACCCGGTCTACTATTCTTACTTCATATTGTTTGGTATGATAAAAATCATTCCCATTATAAACCAATGCACTCCAACCATTATCACTGGCACTATGACTTTCGCGTAGTGACGAGGCAATGAATTTAAAACCAAACTTTTCTTTCATTTGTTTGAATACATCTTTATATCCTTCCAGATTGAGTTCTCCTTTAGTGACATCAGTTGCAGCTGCTTTGAATCCCAACGTAGTATCTGCATCCTCTTCATTTCCTATACAAACATCGACATATTGACAAAGCTTGGTCATCACCTCGCGGGCTTTTTCTTTGCTCCACAATTTCTTTCTATAGTTGAGATCGATACTGGTAGTAATGCCTTTGGCTTTAGCTGCTTTCAATGCAGTCTCCGTTAATTCTATTGCTGAATCTCCTAGTGCAGGAGTGATACCAGTAGTATGAAACCAAGATGCTCCTTCCAATATTTTATCAAAATCAAAATCACTGGCTTTTGCTTCGGCTATGGATGCTCCTGATCGATCATAGATCACTTGAGAAGCTCGCATACTGGCCCCGGTTTCCAAAAAATAGATACCTAATCTGTCTCCACCTTTTACAATATACTGAGTGTCTACTCCAAATCGGCGAAGGTGATTAATGGCAGACTGGCCAATTGGGTTATCTGGCACTTTAGTGACAAAAGTCCCTTTCAAACCATAGTTGCACAATGCTGCTGCTACATTGGCTTCACCACCTCCATAAGTGACATCCAATGAATCCGCTTGAACAAATCTTTTAAAATCAGGGGTTGATAATCTTAACATGATTTCCCCCAGAGTTACTATTTTTTTAGACATACTTTATAATAATGAATAATGAATAATGAATAATTGATAATGAATAATTGATAATGAATAATTGATAATGAATAATTGATAATGAATAATTGATAATTGATAATTGATAATTGATAATTGATTTTAATACTAAAAGCCAAAATACTCCTTTGCATTACTGTAACAAATATCCTGAATCATTTTTCCAATCCATGGAATATCATTTGGCAGTTCGCCGTTTTCAATATCCTTCCCGAAAAGATTACAAAGTATTCTTCTGAAATACTCGTGTCGAGGGAATGAAAGGAAAGATCTGCTATCCGTAATCATGCCTACAAAACAAGATAAAATACCCATATTGGAAAGTATATTCATTTGATCTGTCATACCATCTTTTTGATCAAGAAACCACCAGCCACTGCCAAATTGCATTTTGCCCCGAATAGTACCGTCCTGGAAATTCCCCATCATAGTTGCAAATGCAGCATTGAAAACAGGGTTTACATTATAGACAATGGTCTTGGTGAGTTTGTCTTCCTGATCGAGCCTATCAAAAAATTTGGACATAACTTCTACTTGTAAATAATCACCTATACTGTCTACTCCAATATTATTACCTAATGTAGTGAGCAATCGTGTGTTGTTATCACGTATAGCTCCTACATGAAATTGTTGTACCCAACCTTTCGACCAATCTAAAACGGCCAAGTCATATTGCATGGCTGATTTGAATTTATTGGCTTCTTCGGTAGTAATACGCTGACCAGAAAGAGATTTATTGAAAATCGATTTTATCTCGGTTTCCGTATAAGTGTCTGCGTAAATATAAATCTGGCCATGATCTGAAGCTTTACAGCCTAAAGCTGCAAACGCATCATGTCTCGATTTCACAGCTTCTCTCAAAGTATCAAAACTACTAATATTTATTCCAGATGCTTTCTCTAGCCTTTGCAAATATGCTTTGAATATAGCTGGTTGATCTATAGTAAGCAATTGATCAGGCCGGAAAGTAGGCACAACAACTAAATTATCTGTTTTGCCTTTCATTTGTTGGTGGTACTCGAGGGTATCACAAGGATCATCTGTAGTGCCAACTACTTTTACGTTGAAATGATGCAGGATGGTCTGCGTACTTAAAGATTTTAATTTTTCTCCTGCTTCATCGTAAATATATTCTGCTGAGTCTTTATTGAGTAGATGATTGATACCAAATGGATTTTTTAGTTCCATATGCGTCCAATGATACAGCGGGTTGCGCATCACTTGAGGTACTATTTCTGCCCATTTAATGAACTTCTCCCGATCAGATTTATTTCCGGTAATATAGGATTCATCCACACCCAAAGCTCGCATAGCCCGCCATTTATAATGGTCGCCTTTCAGCCATATATCGGTGAGGTTTTCAAAAACATGATTTGAAGCGATTTGATCGGGTGGAAGATGACAATGATAGTCGATGATGGGCATGTCTTGTGCATAGTCAAAGTACAATAGTCTGGACGAATCATTTGAGAGAATGAAATCTTCTTTTAAAAAACTGGGTTCTAAATTTTTTTCTGCTGTAGTAGTCATCCTTTACGGTATAGGTTTAAAAAATTTACAATGCACGTTTTCAATCCCTGTGATTCAAGATCTGATACATGTTGGATCACAGTTTGTTTAAAACCTGGCAATGCTACAAATGAATGATCGAATATCCTTGTATCAGATAAAATAGTAGAAACGATATCCATGCTATGAGAAGTTTTATCTTTCCAGTGATCAAATAACAGAGCTGCTTTTTCATCATTAAATTCAAACTCAAGTTGATTGAAATCTAAAGTAGAAAAGTTATTTTCATGCTTCATGTTTGGTCGGTATACCCAAATAAAAATTGAAAACCCAAAGGTAAGAAATGGAGGCAAGTAATCAAATTCGCTGTAAAATCTATTTATAGTTTCTCCATTGCGGGTTTGCATTTTTAGTACCGTCTGGCTCAATATGGATTTCAATTCATGCCTGATAAAGGGATTGAGCCATCTGTTTTTCATTTCTTTGTAAAAAGAACCGGCGTCTGGAGAGATTTTCTTCAGGGAGGGTAATATTTCACGCTCGCAAAGCTGTTCGAAGAATGGAATTATCAGTGGATTGTTCATCATCTCTTCTACTGTTTTGCATCCCAGTCCATAAGCGATGGGTGAGAGCATGGTATGGCATCCATTGAGCAACCTTAGTTTTTGTTCTCTGAAAGCTTCAATATTTTCTATGACCACCAGACCGGGCACTGCCGATTTAAAAGAAAAGAAATCCATTACTTTTTCATTGCCTTCAATGGCCCATAAATAGAATAACTCAGTAGCTACAGTTAATTCATTGACACCTTCAGGAACTTCTTCCCCTGATTTTGGAACCCATTTGCCAGGTACTATTCGATCTACCAGGGAGTTACAAAAAATACAGGCAGTATTTATCCAAAGGAGAAAATCAGTTCCATATTTAAAATCTTCGGCGTGTTTTATGACAAATGACTTAAGCAAACTGCCATTATTTACTAAAAGTTCTGTAGGGACAATGATGATCCCTTGGTCAGGGTCACCCATAAAATGCTCGAATCTGGTATATAATAATCGTGTGAGCCTGTCAGGATAAGTAGTTGGAATTTGCTCATTTTCAGATACCTGGTATATCAAACCTGCTTCAGTCACATTAGAGACAACTAGTTTTAGTTGATCAGACTTAAATAGTGATTCGAGCTTTTGCCATTCATGCCCTGCACTAATGATCTCCGTTATGCAATTAATGGATAGGTAACGAGTGAGGTTATTTTTATGATCATCGATTCCGGATTCAACTACTATATAATTGCAATTATGCTTTGTAAATAAAGCAGTATCAGACGAAGTAGATTTAATCATGGAAATTTCAGCACTCAGTCTTTTTGAATCGATTCCCTTCTGGAAAATGTAATCTATCAAGCCTCGAAGCAAAACACCTGTCCCGAACTGTGCTATTTTATAGTCTTTCAGATTTGTATCCATCATTTATTCAGAAATTCAAGGGCTTTATTTTTTCCCCAAAATAAATATTAAATAGGAAAGAACTTATAACTTATAAATATTATTCTTACAAATTAGCTTAAATCTATTGGTCTTGCTATCATTGTGATAAATAATTTATAATTCTGAGTATGAAAAAGTATCTTTTATGCATTTTTAGTCTTGTTTTATCCCAAATCAATATTGGACAGACTGATGTAAAGGTTACCATAGATGGTTCTATGCCTTCGCATCAAATAAGCAAGCACATTTATGGTCATTTCTCCGAACACTTAGGACGCTGTATCTATGATGGCTTTTGGGTTTCGGACACTTTAGGAGTGCCTAAAAAAGACAGAATAAGATTGGATATAGTAGAGGCATTAAAAAAGCTAAATATTCCGAATCTGAGGTGGCCAGGGGGATGTTTTGCAGATGAATATCATTGGAGGGATGGAATAGGTCCTCGTGCCCAAAGAGCAAAATATGTCAATACTCATTGGGGTAATGTGTTAGAGGACAATAGCTTTGGCACTGAAGAATACCTTCAATTATGTGAGTTGCTTCACTGTGATGCGTTTATCGCAGGTAATGTTGGGAGTGGCACCGTAGTAGAAATGTCCAATTGGGTGGAGTATTTAAATCATCCTGGCGGCACTACATTATCCGATCTGAGAAAGCAAAATGGTCATCCTGCTTCTTACAAAGTGAAGTGGTGGGGTGTTGGTAATGAAACATGGGGATGCGGCGGAAATATGACTGCAGAGTATTATGTGAATGAATATAAAAGATATGCCACCTTTGTAAGAAATTATCCAGGAGTACCCATCAACCGTATCGCCTCTGGAGCTAACGGATCAGACTACAATTGGACCGAGACTTTAATGAAAAATATAAGTCCAAACCAAATGTGGGGTACTACGCTTCATCATTATTCTATACCCGGTAGCAGCTGGGCTAAAAAAGGATCAGCTACCAATTTTGTAGAGTCAGAATATTTTACCACATTGAAGAATGCCTGGCTTATGGATGAATTAGTCGCCAAGCATTCCACCATTATGGATAAATATGATCCTTCTAAAAGAGTGGCCCTGGTAGTAGATGAATGGGGCGTGTGGACTGATGTAGAGCCCGGCACTAATCCTGGGTTTTTGTATCAACAAAATTCATTGCGCGATGCATTAGTAGCTGGTATGACCTTGAATATTTTTAATAATCATAGTGACCGGGTAAAAATCGCCTGTTTAGCACAAACAGTAAATGTATTGCAGGCAGTGATTTTGACTAAAGGGAGAGATTTGCTGCTCACACCTACCTATCATATTTTTGACATGTACAAAGTACATCAGGACGCCCAATATCTACCCACACGATTTGTATCTCCAGAATATGTATTAGATGACAAATCATTACCATCTTTAAATATTTCATCTTCTAAAGATTCTACTGGAACCATCCATATTTCATTAGTAAATATAGATCCAGTTAAAAGTCAATCGCTTAGTATTAATTTAAATGATTTGAATTGGAAATCAGTTACAGGGAAAATACTTACTTCTCCAAAATATACTGATTATAATGATTTTGAAAATAAAAATAAGATCATGATCAAACCATTTAATGATGTAAGTAAAGATGGATCAAAACTTAAAGTAAATCTACCTTCCAAAAGCGTAGTGATGCTTGAATTGAAATAAACTTAATTTTACTTAGTAATAATTTATTATACCAATATGAAAAATTTATGTCTTCTCGGAATTCTGATTTCAGTTTCCCTTATTTATTGTAAAACCAAAGAAACGGTCACTGTTGAAGAACCCATGGCTAAGGCGGCGTCCAATTTTAAACAGTTCTGCACTCCATGCCATGGTGACGATGGTGATGTATTTGTAGATAGGACTTTTAGGCATGGTGATGGTAAAGATTCGCTCATAAGCAGTATTGCAATGGGTCATGTTGACTCGGAAATGGTTTCTTTCAAAGATAAAATGTCTGAAACTGAAATAGCTGCTTTGGCAGATTATTTGGGTCAGGCCATTGAGAGAAGAAAAGCATATGATTTTACAGATAGCATTACATCAAATGTATTTCATCATCAAAGTATGAGTGTGAAGTTAGATACGATTGCAAGCGGATTGACTAGTCCCTGGGGAATGGCTTTTCTGCCTAGTGGAGACTATATATATACCGATAGAAATGGTAGTTTATACCGTCAATCAAAAGGCAAACAGACTTTAATAAAAGGCACTCCTCCTTCATTAGTTGAACAACAAGGGGGCTTATTAGATGTTGCCACTCATCCTGATTTTGCTAAAAATCAAATCATATATCTTACTTATTCTAAGTTTAGAGATTCTGCCGATAAAAAGCTTTCTACAACTGCTTTATTTAAAGCGAAATTGGATGGCAATAGTTTGAAAGAGGGAAAAGATATTTTTGTTGCGGTACCTTATCAATTGACCCGCATTCATTACGGAAGTAGAATAGATTTTGACAAAGAAGGTCATATTTTTTTGACAGTAGGTGATAGATTTCAGCATCTGGATACGCTACCACAAAAACTAAATGTAGATATGGGTAAAATACATCGATTAAATGATGATGGCTCTATTCCCAAGGATAATCCTTTTGTCGATGTTCCGGGAGCACATGGCTCTATTTGGTCTATTGGCCATAGAAATTTGCAGGGATTATATATAAATCCTGCTGATGGTACTGTATGGGAAAACGAGCACGGACCAAGAGGTGGCGATGAAGTAAATATTATAGAAAAGGGTAAAAATTATGGCTGGCCATTGGTGAGCTATGGTATTAACTACAATGGGAAGATAATGACACCCTTTACAACGAAGGAAGGGATGGAGCAACCCAAGGTAAAATGGGTGCCTTCTATTGGCCCTAGTGGGATGACCATCGTATCCGGTGATAAATATCCCGCCTGGAAAGGTGATTTATTAGTGGGTTCTTTGAGATTTAAATACCTGGATAGAATACATTTAGAAGGTACTACACCAGGTGCTGAGGAACCACTTTTGAAAAATCTAGGCCGGATGAGATTTGTAAAAATGGGACCAGATGGCTATATCTATGTTGGCGTGGAAACTCCAGGTTTTATTTTCAAATTGGAACCGGTCAATGCGCAATAGCAATAATAGAATTGTTAAATCATCAAAAATGCAGAAAAATATAAGCATGAAAAAATCTTTGAGTACTCTATTCCTGTTACTATTGATTGCCATTGGAGGGATAGCACAATCCTTTAGTAAAATGATGAAACCCAAGCCCGGTGTGGTCTCTTATACATTTAGAAAGCAATTTGCTACTGATATGCCAGGGACTTTGGACTATATCAAATCTTTGGGTATTGACAATATTGAGTTTTCAAATCTGTTTAATCAGGCTGCTTATGATATCCGTACTATGATTGATAGAAGAGGTATCAGGTGTACCAGTTTCGGAGTATCGTATGATGATATCATGAAAAAAAGAGCGACGGTAATAGAGAATGCTAAAATATTGGGTGCAAAGTACGTTCGGGTGGCATGGATACCGCACAATGCTCCCTGGGATATCAGCACAGCAAAACAAACGGCGGTAATATTTAATGAAATAGGAAAGGACCTCAGGCAAAATGGACTCATATTTGCCTACCACAATCACGGTTATGAATTCCAGCCCTACGAAGGGGGCACCTTATTTGATGTTTTAATGAAAGAAACCAATCCAGAATATGTATCCTTTGAAATCGATATTTTATGGGCATTTCATCCTGGTCAGGATCCTGCTAAATTGATTAGAAAATATCCAACCCGATTTAAGCTGATGCATGTAAAAGACCTGAGAAATGGAGTAGTGGGGGATCTTACCGGATCAACACCTACCGAAAATGATGTGACATTAGGGACTGGTCAAATCAATTTGAAAAAAGTGCTTAAAGCCGCTAAGAAATCAAGCATTGAAAATTTTTATATTGAAGATGAAAATGATAATAGCTGGAATCAGGTCCCATTAAGCATAGCTTTTTTGAAAGGAAAGTGAGTGATGACTTAACCATTAATTGGTGATATCAATGAATGGAGCCTTCATGAGACATTCAGCTGCCTGTTTTTTGGATCACTAAAATAAAATAGTTTAAACCCTAATTGATTTCTGTTGTTTAGGGGTCTACCTATCCTTGAAAATTCGATCCCAGGATGTGGAGATGAAGGTGAGAATGAAAATTTTGAATATCAATTCTTTTTTATTCTTGGCTTCTCGATATAAGGCCTTAAGGTCTTGATCCTACCAGGAAAATTAAAAAAAAAGGGGATGATTGACCAGGAATCCCTTATTTTCTGATTCATCATTTCAAGGATTAAACTGAAAAAGTGAGAATTTTGTTATTAGTTGATTGTAGTAAAAAAAATGACCCCTATATATGACCAAATCTTTAATATCAATGGCCCATTAGGGGAGAATATAAATTAATTTGTATGGGGCAGCGGTAATAGTTTGCCAAACGTTTTATAAAAAACAGCCCCTGTTATAGAAGAAAAAACTCCTGAAAAAACTCAAATTGCACTAATTGTTTCAGGGGCTGTGCTCTCTCACTTTTATCTTAACGCACAATTTCACAATAAAATTTCATTTTATCAAATGAATTTATACCTCAAATTTATTTGATTGTAATACTATTCTGACAAATTTGAGGAATAGCTTAAAGCTGGTTTAAGAGAACCCGATCACCAATTACAAAGCTTTTACTTCCGTCACAATGTCTTGCAGAACCTTTTTAGCGTCACCGAATAACATTTTGGTCTTATCGTGGTAGAATAGCGGATTATCTATTCCTGCATAGCCAGAACTCATAGATCTTTTAACTACGACTACCATTTTGGCGTTCCAAACTTCTAATACAGGCATTCCATAAATAGGACTTGAAGGATCATCTTTAGCAGCGGGATTAACTACATCGTTAGCTCCTAAAACTAAAACTACATCAGTATCTTTGAGCATATCATTTGCTTCCTCAAGGTCAATCAGTTTGGGGTAGGGGACATTAGCTTCTGCTAATAATACGTTCATATGACCTGGCATGCGACCTGCTACAGGATGAATTGCATATTTTACTTCTACTCCATTGGCTTCGAGGGTGTCTTCCAATTCTTTACAAGTTTTCTGCGCCTGAGCAACAGCAAGTCCATAGCCGGGAACGATTACCACTGATTTAGAATAATTCAGGCTAATGGCAAGATCGCTGGCATTGATCTCTTTTACAGGTTGTGCACCTCCAGCCCCAGCAGCAGTGCCAACTGTTCCACCTCCACCAAAATTTCCAACCAATACATTCATGATAGATCTGTTCATGGCTTTGGTCATTAGTATAGTAAGTAATGTGCCTGCAGCTCCTACCAATATACCACCTGTAAGCATTGCCTTATTGTTGTATAAAAATCCTCCAGAGGCAGCTGCAACACCTGTAAATGAATTTAATAATGAAATCACTACTGGCATATCGGCACCCCCTATTGGCATCACAAAGAATAAACCATAGACTAAGGCTAATATAAATATAATGTATACCAGAATTCGTGTGGCATCGGGTCTGATAAAAATCACAAAAGTTGCTATGGCCAGGATGAAAAACAGAAATAAGAGATTGATAATAGTCTGCCCTTTAAAGGAGAAATCTTTGATACTGCCATTGAGTTTTCCCCAAGCTATCATACTACCCGCAAAGGAAATAGAGCCAATGATCAGGCCCAATAAAATAATTCCTAAAATTCCATGGCTCATGCCAGAAAATCCGCTTTCAGCATGCAGATGGGAAAGGTGGTTAAATTCAATTAACGAAATCATTGCTGCACAGGCTCCACCCATACCATTAAATAAAGAAACCATCTCGGGCATAGCGGTCATCTTTACTTTTTTTGCAACTATCCAGCCCAATAGTGTACCTATAGCCAGCCCTCCAAATATCCAAAGATGATTATGCAGATAATTTCCTTCGTCATCATGATACAAAAATATAGTTCCTATAATGGCCAGCACCATTCCAAAAGCTGCCACCAAATTGCCTTTACGAGCCGTAGTAGGGCTCGAAAGCATTTTCAATCCAAGTATAAAAGTGACTGAAGCTATAATATAAATTAAAGTGAGAATGCTCTGACTCATTATTTAGATTTCTTTTGTTTAAACATTTCCAACATTCTATCGGTGACTACAAATCCGCCGGCGACATTTAAAGCACCTAATATTACTGCTAAGAAGCCAAGGATTAGTGCTAAGTAATTCCCAGACTCTGCCTTGCCCATTACTATAATAGCGCCAATAATGACTACACCATGAATAGCATTGGCCCCACTCATAAGAGGAGTATGTAATACGCTTGGAACTCTGCCAATCACTTCTATACCCAAAAAAATCATGAGTAATACGATGTAAATGATTTGTTGATTACTTTGTATCCATTCTAACATATCAGATTGATTTTTATTTAGTTATACAGGTGGCACTCAAGATTTCATTTGCTTCATCGTACTTGATCTGGCCATCTTTGATTAATAGTTTTAGAAAGTTTAAATAGTTATTACTTAACAAAAAGCTTGCATCTATCGATACCGTATTAGCTAAATAACTATTGCCAATAACAGTAACGCCATGTACAGTAATGCTTTCTTTATCCTTGGTAGATTCACAATTTCCTCCGGTCGAAGATGCCAGATCTATAATTACCGACCCAGGTCTCATTTTGGATAATGTATCAGTGGTGATCAATATGGGAGCTTTTTTACCTCTAAGCTGAGCTGTACATATGATTACATCAGATTTAGCTGCCCTTTCCTGAACTAATTGTCTTTGCTTTTTCAAAAACTCTTCTGTTTGTTCTACCGCATAGCCGCCTGCCGTTTTATCATCTTGTGCACCATCTACTTCTACGAATTTCCCTCCAAGACTTTCTACTTCCTCTTTAACAGCTTTTCGGGTATCAAAGACTTCAATTACAGCACCTAGCCTTTTTGCCGTTGCAATGGCTTGCAAGCCTGCTACTCCGGCTCCTAATACCAGAACCTTAGC
The DNA here is from genome assembly GCA_038251405.1 of Chitinophagales bacterium. Taxonomy (GTDB): domain Bacteria; phylum Bacteroidota; class Bacteroidia; order Chitinophagales; family Saprospiraceae; genus JADJLQ01. Next base: position 22,305 of record JBBSBH010000019.1, on the reverse strand, counting down.
GGGCTTCACGGTCCCACTTGCAGTCATTAACATGGGGAAATATCGGGGTAATGACGATGCAGCTATTAATACCGCCTTATATCCTGCCAGTGAAGCCATAGAGGAGAGAACATCCATGGATTGGGCAATTGAGCTCCTGGGTATCATATCTAATGAATAAGCAGTGAACTTATTTGACTTGAACGGATCAGCTACTGTGGGAGATTGGTAAGGCGCAAATAGGGATAGAAATGAAGTTCCTGCCCTGGCACTTGACAGATCGGATTCAGATACAGGTAATGCACTCAATACTATATCTGATTGCTGTAAGACTTCCTGCCGCGAAGCAAGCTTTACTTTTTCAGCAAATGTGCTATCAGATATATGAGCTAGATCGCCACATCCTTTTTCATAAAGTATAGCAACTCCAAGTTTTAAATATTTGTCAATTGTTTCCGGTACTAAAGGTATTCGCGGATCGTCCGGACTTGAAAGGATCCCTATGGTCAACATTTAATTATAAATTGATTTTGGAAGCGTAAATGTACGACGAAAAGCCTAAAATCCGGTTTAGATAAAGATAAAAGAAAATACAACATGGTACTCTTTTTAATATGTTTTTGGTTTAAAACCTACTGAATTAGCAATGGAAGCTGAATTGCCGGTAGCTTTTATGATGAATAATCCTGCATTAGCGGATCGAATATCACTTTCACCTTCTGATCTTAAAAAGGCAACTGCCCCTTACATGTAATACTCTTTATATTCTTGCAAATATTCTTTTGCCTTGTCCAATTTTTTAATAAATTTTGATACATCCTTATTTCTTAAACCGGAATTTTGCATTAGAATTTCTATGCAAAATCTGAGGTATTGAAAATGAATTATTTATATTGAATTAAAATGATAAGGAATAATTTCATTTTCAAGACTCGGGTCTGATGACTCCAATAGTCATATCAGATCCGTACGATAAATGTAGGGATGCTGATATTCATCATCCGCACTCATAGGAGGTTTAACCTCGATAAATAGCTGGTTTTCAATTCAACTATTTCATCGACCATTCGGCAATTTTTGCTTCAACTGCAAAAATTGGGTTAAAGTAGTTTTTACTTCTACAATTATTATTTCATTACCATTATGTGCAATTATATCAAATTCAAACTGCTCGCCATTTTGAGTGCCTTTTCTTCTTGGAGAAGTTTCATGCACATCAATGCCTCTTTCTTGAAACAGCCTGATCAAATCACCCTCTACCAGGCTTTCCATTCGTTTACCCCATTGAACCTCGAATAAATCAAATGCTTTTACGATTCGTTGATCAGTTTCTTTGAATTTTAGATCAGTTTATTTGAATTTTAAGTAGGTCTCTTTTTGGGATTGAGAAATCAAAGCCAGTTGCTGTGCATTTTGTTTAAAATATCCTTTATTTCTTCCAGGTCAGTCATACTATTACAAAGTTAATGGACAAACTATTAATTACTCATACTTGTATCACCCCCACATTAAACTTTTCCACAGGGGCATGGCTTGCCATTTCAATACCAGTAGCTATAAAATTACGGGTATCCAATGGATTAATGATACCATCTACCCATAACCTTGCTGCTGCATAATATGGAGATTCCTGCTCTTCATATTGCTCTTTTATCTTTTTGTAAAGTTCTTTTTCTTCTTCCGGATTGGGTTCGTGACCTTTAGATTTGAGTTTATGTATTTGAAGATCGGTGAGTACTTTGGCGGCCTGGTGGCCACCCATTACTGCAATTTTAGCAGATGGCCAGGCCACTATTAACCTGGGATCATAGGCTTTACCGCACATGGCATAATTTCCCGCACCATAAGAATTGCCAATAATAATAGTAAACTTGGGAACCGTACTATTAGCCACTGCATTTACCATTTTAGCACCATCTTTTATAATGCCACCTTGCTCGGACCGTGTTCCAACCATAAAGCCAGTAACATCTTGTAAAAATATTAATGGAATATTTTTTTGATTGCAGTTCAATATGAACCTGGTAGCCTTATCTGCACTATCAGAATAAATCACACCCCCAAACTGCATTTCTCCTTTGCCAGCTCGTATTACTTCCCGATTATTAGCAAGAATACCTACGCTCCAACCGTCTATGCGCGCATAAGTGCAAAAAATGGTCTTTCCATACTCTTCTTTATAGGGAATCATTGAGTCTTTATCTACTATGCATTGCAAAACAGGAATTATTGGAAATGGTTTGTTTGACTGAAAAGGAATCAATTCGAAGATTTTTGACGCAGGTGAGGCGGGTTCTATAGAAGGTATTCTATCAAATCCGGCTTTTGGTTTATGTCCAAGTCCCTTTACCAATTCTCTTATTCTTTCCAGGCAGGAGGTATCGTCCGGCATTTTATGATCTATAATTCCTGAAATTTCTGTAGTCGTGTCCGCACCACCTAGAGTTTCTTTATCAACATTTTCACCAATGGCAGCTTTTACAAGATAGGGGCCTGCCAGAAAAATGGATCCGGTATTTTCAACGATCAATGCTTCATCAGACATGATAGGCAGATAAGCACCACCGGCAACACAAGCACCCATTACCGCAGCAATTTGTGGGATTCCCATGCTTGACATCTTTGCGTTATTTCTAAATATCCTTCCAAAATGTTCTTTATCAGGAAAGATCTCATCCTGCATAGGAAGAAAAACACCAGCGCTATCAACCAAATAAATGATCGGGATATAATTTTCCATTGCTATTTCCTGGGCGCGAAGATTTTTTTTTCCTGCCATAGGAAACCACGCACCAGCTTTTACAGAAGCATCATTAGCCACTACCATACATATCCTGCCATGAATTTTTCCCAAACCACAAACTACTCCTGCTGCAGGGCAGCCACCTTCTTCTGCATACATGTCTAAGGCAGCAAGTGCTCCTATTTCTAAAAATTCAGTCCCTTTGTCTATAAGTAATTGGATTCTTTCACGGGCATGAAGCTTGCCTTCCTGATGCAGTTTTTCTATCTTTTTTTTACCGCCCCCCTGGTATATTTCCTCTAGTTTTCGCTGCAGTTTGGAAATAGCTAGTTTATATTCATCTTCATTTTGAGATGCAATTAATTGATCTGACATCAACAGTAAATTTTAATAGCGTGAAGGGGCATTATTGCCAATTTGTTCAAAATTAGTTCAAATATTCTGGATCAATAATTTCAAACTAAGGATTAGAAGACTTTTTAAACTTATAAGGATATATAGACAGATCTCTGTCAAAATCATAGAAACCAGTAAGCTCCACGACCCCGGATAAGGCTTTAAATTTTTTAATAAAATCCTCTGCACTTCTAACTAATTGACCATTGATTTGAGTAACAATATATCCTGTCTGCATATTACAGAGATCTACAATGGAGCCTTTATAAATACCTACTACACGAACCCCATTTATTTTAAATTTATTTTTTTCGTAGGGATTAAGATCTCGTATTTCAAATCCGTGATCTGTAAGTGTTTTTTCAGCATGGATATTGGCTTGATCTAAAACAGTTTGATTATTAATGTCTTTAAGCTTTACAACGGTTTGATAATTTTTGCCATTTCTAAAAAAAGTTATATTTACTTCGTCTCCAGGCCTTTTACTTCCAATTTTTTCATACAATTCATTATTGGAAGCAACGTTAGCCAGATCTAATTTTAAAATGACATCCCCGGGTTTCAGGCCAGCGTCAGAAGAGGCACTATTTTCGAATACTCTTTCTACCAGTACCCCGGCATGATTGGGCAATTTAAGATCTTTTACTTTTTGATTATCAATATCATCATTCAATGTAATTCCTAAGAATGCGCGCTGCGTCTTTCCATACTGCTTCAAATCTTCAATTACTTTTTTTACCAAAGTAGATGGAATAGCAAATGAATATCCCTCGTAATTTCCAGTATGCGTAAGGATAGCAGTATTGATGCCTACTAATAAACCGGAGGCATTTACCAGGGCCCCACCACTATTCCCCGGATTCACTACAGCATCAGTCTGTATAAAAGATTCAATGGAGAATTCTCTGTCGCCCAATATATTGATATTTCTTCCTTTAGCACTAACAATCCCTGCTGTTACGGTAGCTTTTAATTTTTCAGGATTACCAATTGCTAAAACCCAGTCCCCAATTTCCAACTCGTCACTGTTACCAATCATTAGAAAGGGTAAATCTTTTGTATCGATTTTTAAAAGTGCCAGGTCTGTACTGGGGTCATCACCGACTACTTTTGCAATAAATTTTTCCTTTGAATTAAGGGTCACTTCTATATTGGCAGAAATGTCAGATCCTCCTGTTTCTATCACGTGATGATTAGTCACTATATAGCCATCTGATGAAACTATTACGCCTGATCCTGAACTGTGATCGAGATATTCATATCCATATCTATTAGTAAATACTTCAGTAGATTTTATATATACCACGGCAGGAATAGCTTGCTTAGCACCTTCCCGGAAACTTGGAAACTCGATCATAGCACTTGTGCCGGGTGATATTTCAGGTCTTTTATTTTGATCGACAAATACAGACCGACCTTCTCCAATTTTCAGGTCAGTAGTTACTATTTTAGGCTCTCTGATCAATATGCGCTGAGGAAAGTATTTACTATAGAGAAATAATGTAAGTATTGAACTTAATAAAGCTGCCAGAACTATACTAAATATTGACTTCATTCGGGTAATCTAAATAATATGCAAATTACAGCAAAAATCAATACGATATCTATTCATTGCTGGGTTACTATAATTCCTCATCACTTATCTCTTCAAAAGCAGACCTTATTTCGGAAGCATCATGCATAGCATTTGCTTTTTTACAGGCTTCAAGACCTGCTTTATACACTTCTAATGCTTTCATGGGATTATCAATCAAAATGTATTGCTTTCCAAGATGATAGTATGCACCTGTGTATAAGGGCTCATTTTGAATTAATCTTTCGTAAGTTTCTATGGATGACTGATGATCATTTTCAATTTCATATTCTTTTGCTAAAGCAAATAACAAAAAGGAAGAAGCAGGGTCTTGTTCTAAAAAAGATAATATTTTTTGCTTGCGATTAGTCTCCACCATCAAGTTAAGTTTTAAACCCACGATCCATAATTACAGAACATATCATGTTAAATTAGCAAATGAGTATAGGACGATGAATTATTTACTTCGGCATTTTCTGATCCTTCCAAGCTATTAATGTTTTTATTTCAGCTTCGTTCAAGGCAGGCTTTTTTCCTTTGAATGGCATGAATTTTTCATCAGTAGCTGGAAGCTGCACTCGTTCGATGATGTCTGTGAACCATTCACTTGCAGCATCATAGGTATTTAACATTTTTTTCTGACCTGCCTCCGGGAAATGGCATGGAGTACAATGCAATTGCATTATGGGATAGACATCGGTTTGAAACGATACTGGAATAACCTTTACTGTCGCTACAGTAGTAGTTTTTTTAGATGCAGTACAAAAAGTTAAAAGGCATACTCCTGCTGCCAGAATGGAAAGAGAAATTTTCTTATTCATGAATTTGAGTTTTTTAAAAATAGTATGAGTGATTACCTGACACTTCCCGTTTTTACCACCTGAATGTGGATTGGTTTTGAGCTCAGAGATTTTAATTCTTCATAGCTGAGTGGAGTGATAAATGATTTGATCAGGTTGTTTGGATTTTGAAATAAAAAATATTGAGATGGTGTATTATTCGGTAATTTTTCAGTGATTCCAAGTATTAATTTTCTTAGTTCCAAAAGGTCTAATACATTAATATCATTGTCATTATTGACATCTGCCGCCAGAAGTTGTTGATACTTTGTAAAAGGCTGGACAGAAAGAATATGCTTTTGAATCAATACCAGATCAATGGCAGATAACCCTGCATTATAAGCCAGGCTATATTCTACTTTAAATGTGCCAGAACCTTTTGTTTTTGAGGTGTCTAATAAGTTAAGAACAAAATTTCCAAATAAATCAGTTGCAAATTTTATGTCCTTGCCATTCCAGTTTAAAGTCATATTTACCAATCCTAGTCCACCACCAGTTGCTGAAAGATTGCCTGAAAGTTTGATGGTATCTATAGTTATTGGTTTTGGTTTCGAAGTATCAGTGGGTGGGGTAGCCGGCTTCATAGTATCTGTAGGAGGGGTAGCAGGCTTGGTCGTATCAGTGGGAGGGGTAGCGGGTTTAGTAGTATCTACAGGAGGAGTTACTGGTTTGGAGGTATCTACCGGTGTGGGAATAATACGCATCGCTCTCGCTAAGGCACTATCCAGGAGCGTAATGGTTTCGTTTTTATTATTACCTCTTGGATCAAAATTTAAAGTACCATCGGGTTTTATTACTACAAATGTAGGAGTGCCATAAAAAGGCCCAAAATAATTATCTGAATACAAATCAGCAGCTTGTACACTACCTCCATCATTACTTGCACTTGGAAAAGGGAGATTGTATTTTAATTTATAACCAATCATTGCTTGATCGGCATCCCATGATTTATTGCTCAATTCGATGAATTCTACCTTACTGTCTCCACTGCCATATTTCCTGTATAAATCACTTATTTGTGGGGCTATGTCATTGCAGGGAGGGCAATCGACAAACATTATTTTTAACATAACCACTCTGCCTTTGTTGAGGTAATCCCGGTAAAGTTCGATTTGCCGTCTATCCGTAGTGGTGACTTTAAAATCGCGCGCTTTTTTTTGCGCAAAACCTGGCATGGTGAAAATTGTAATAAGAAATACAAAACAAAATAACCTCATTGCCAGTTAGTTATGAACGGATAAATATAACAGAATTCATGCCAAAATTCAATTTTAGAATAGGATAGAGACTCTATAAACGAAGAAAGTCGCCTTTTAGCGAAGTATTTAACAAAAATAATTAGCCTATTGTGGAGCAATAGCTACTCGCACGGTTTTTATTATTTCACCGTTTATAGATAGTCTGAGAAAATAAGTACCTCTGAGTAATTGATCGGCTGAAAATTGTACAGATTGCTTGCCGGGATTGAGGTTTTCTGTAATCAGGCTTTTAATCTGTGCTCCTAAAATATTGTGTAAAGTCACCTGTACTCGCGAAGGCTCAGACAATTTAAATTCTAATACAGCATTGGATATTACCGGATTAGGAAATAATCTCAACGATTCATAAGTTACGGCAAAAGCTGAAGATTTATCAGCACCTGGTATATTTTGTTGGGAATATCCTAATAAACCAATGAATAACAAAAATGTAGTAAAAATTATCCTCATGCTGTTTTTTAAATACTAGTCAAAAGTATGCTATACTTCAATCGATATGTATGAATGATATCTTAATACCGGTTAATTTTGCGTTAAATAAATTAATTGGATAATAAATTAAAATTGGATTTGCCCAGAAAACAAAATCTTGAATCTGGCATAGATCTTAGATCAATAACCATAGAAAATTGGGGTTTGATTGACTATAAAAAAGCATGGGATCAACAGACAAGCATTCATCAGGAAATTATTGAGAAAAAAAGAAATAAAACTGAAAACAGTTTTACCGGGCCAGGTCGGCTCATTTTTTGCGAACACGAAAAAGTTTTCACTTTAGGCAGGTCTGGCAAAGAATCTAATCTATTGATGAATCTGGATTGGCTCAAATCCAAAGGAATAGATTTTTACAAGATAAACAGAGGCGGAGATATTACCTATCATGGTCCCGGGCAGATCGTTTTATATCCGATAATAGATCTGGATTATTTTTTTAATGATGTGCATAAGTATGTTCGAAAGTTAGAAGAAATAGTCATTCAGGTAATAGCAACATTTAATATTCAAGGGTACAGACATCCTGACTTTACAGGAGTTTGGATAAAATCAAGAATGGATGGCCATGCCAAAAAAATCTGTGCAATAGGTGTGCATATGAGTAGATGGGTCACTCTGCATGGCCTTGCATTTAATGTCCACACCGATCTGACTCCGTTTGAGTATATAGTTCCTTGTGGGATACGAGATCCCGAAAAAGGAGTTACAAGCCTTCATTTAGAAACAGAGCTTGAAATTGATCGCCATCATGTGCAAGCCCTGATGGAGCATCATTTTGCCAAAGAATTTGATTGCAAATACATTGAAAACTAAATTAAACCAGAGCATTTATTTTATGGTACCAGAAAAGAAAGTTTCCGCCTCCAGATCGATTATGACTGAAATGATCATGCCTAATGATACGAATCCTATCGGAAATCTGATGGGTGGAAACCTCATGCGATGGATGGACATTATAGCAGCAATATGTGCAAATCGACATGCGGAAGCATTTTGCGTAACAGCAAGTGTTGATCATATATCATTTCACAAACCTGTAAGACTAGGCCAGGTAATCACTCTGGAAGCCCAGGTATCCAGGGTATTTAATACATCGATGGAGGTATTTGTGGAGGCTTTTATGAGCGACAGTCGTAGTATTGAAAAAGAATTGGCTAACCATGCTTATTTTTCCTTCGTGGCCCTGGATGAATCTACCCTAAAGCCAAAAAAAATAATGCAGGTGGTACCAGAAACTGAAAAAGATCAAAAATTATTCGAGAATGCTCAGGCTCGCCGTGAAATGAGAATGCTTTTGTCAGGAAGACTTGAAGCTAAAAATGCCAAAACATTAAAGGAACTGATAGAAAGCAATAAGCTCATATATTAATAATGGTAGACTAATACACGACTATTTTCCGATTGGCGACTCCTTTCTCCGAAGTAAGGGTTACCATATATACTCCTGCACTTAATCCTGATAGGTCAAATGTCTTAGTAGTAAGGCCGCTCTGAAACCTTTCTTTAGATTGGAATTGAATCCTGGATCCTCTTACATCATAGATGGATAGTGTTCCATTAAAACTAGTTTTCGTTTCCAGGTATATAGAAAGTTGTTTGTTTTCCTGTATTGGATTGGGTGCTACTAAAAATGATTTTACTTCAGGAATATCAGGGGTTGCTGTTGCACCTCCCGCTTTGAATGTAGTCCTGGAAGGATCCGGGTAACAAGTTGAATAATCATTAAATGGAATTACTCTCCAGTGATAAGTGCGTCCTGGAATAAGATTGCGTATAGTCCATTTTGATTCTTTAGTGATCGTAGACACTACTTGTAATTCGAACGTAGAGACTACATCATATTGCACTAAATATCTCGTTGCACCTTCCACATCATTCCAATCTAATTCTACAGAGTCAGCACTTACTGTATTTTGACCACCGACAGGTTTGATCAAAACAGCTGCATTTTTGATTACGGTCGCATTTAAAGGGGATGTTCCCCGGATGTCTCTTCGGCCAGTGCTATTATAACTATTTACTACGGCATCTTTCTGGTTTGGAGTAAAAATATAACCATTGCATCCAAAGAAGTAATTCATAAAGTTATTTGTCTGAGGTGCTAACGTATTTCCAATTCTATCTTTTACTACCAATGAAAAGGAACAACTATTAGTCCCAAAATTGTAATCAGCGGGTGTGTCGCAAAACCCGTCACCTACATTTTTTACACCACAGTTTGAACTATCAGCCAGTTCGTTTAATGTAAGGCCGTCAGGAGCAAATAAAGAAGTTACCGGATTACCGTGCTTGGTAGCATCCCATGGGTCAGAATCCCAACCATGGAAAGTATGGGGCAATGACAAATAATGTCCTACTTCATGTGGGGCTACACGGACATCGGAGATATAATCTTTTTGTATAACAATGAAGTCATTAGAGCTTCCGGCCGGCCCCTGGTAGTATCCAGCCACCCCATCTTTATTTATTTTGTTAACTACAAAAATATTGATTGCTTTAGAATCCTTATTGAGTGACATTTGAAGGGCACCTCCGGAAGATTGAGGCATCTCCGTAATAGTAGTATTATTCAGCACTACCATGTCTTTAATATAAAATTGAAAGTTTTGATCGGCATACGCTGTATTCAGTGAGCACATCATTTTTAATACCGATAGGACCGCTATTGGTCGGGAGCCATCGTCGTAGGCAACCATATGTATTTTTACGGGAATATAGTTGAGCACATTTCTAAGAAAGACGGTCCCTTTAAAAGTCTCCCGATTGCGCAGCATTTCTTGTTTAATATCTTCTAAATGCTCTGTACCGCAAATAAATGGTTTTTCTGATTGTGACTTTGTGGAGATGGTTGCTGCCAAAATTAAACCCAGTACCTTAAGAAGATTCATTTTCACAAAAATAAACGAAAATTATGGCTTTGTGGTTGACCAAAATCATTTATATCTTTTGGGGTTATACATAAAGGTGAGTATTTTTGCAAATCTTATCCAAATAAAAAAACAAATAGTATTTTATAATGAGTAAAATTACAATAATCGGAGCAGGGAATGTAGGAGCTACCTGTGCAAATGTTTTAGCCCATAAGGATATAGCCCATGAAATAGTAATGCTTGACATTGCAGGAGATGTGGCTCGTGGTAAAGCATTGGACACCTGGCAGCAAGCACCAATAGATGAGTACAGTACCAGGATAAAAGGAACTGATAACTATGCTGATTCTGCTGGTTCTGATATTGTAATCATTACTGCAGGTGTACCCCGAAAGCCCGGTATGAGCCGGGATGATTTGATTTCTACCAATGCAAAAATTGTAAGTGCTGTTACAAAATCTATTTTAGCACATACCCCTGATCCTATCATCATAGTAGTTTCCAATCCGTTGGATGTAATGACCTACGCCGCCCAAAAAACTTCCGGCCTGCCGACTCAAAAAGTATTGGGTATGGCCGGCATATTGGATACCGCCAGATACAGGGCTTTTATAGCAGAAGCTTTGCAAGTTTCTCCAAAAGATATACAAGCTATGCTTTTAGGAGGGCATGGTGATACGATGGTTCCTCTGCCAAGATATACCACAGTAAGTGGAATACCTGTGACCGAGCTTATGGATAAATCTACTTTAGATGCAATCGTTGAAAGAACGAAAAGTGGAGGTGGAGAGCTTGTAAAATTAATGGGAACTTCTGCATGGTATGCTCCGGGAGCTGCTGCTGCTCAGATGGCTGCTGCTATTTTGAAAGATGAAAATCGGATTTTTCCTTGTTGCATCAAATTGGATGGTCAATATGGTTTGAAAGATATATATGTAGGTGTGCCGGTAAAATTGGGTAAAGGCGGAATAAAACAAATCATCGAGCTTCAGCTTAATGAAGAAGAAGCCAATTTGTTGAAATCCTCCGCTTCTTCAGTAAAATCAGTAATGGATGCCTACGATGCAATGGGACTTTAACCTTTGATTAAAACAGTTGTCTCCGAATCTTTCGTTGATACTGTCAAATATAAACATGAGAAAAATCCGGGTAATAGCGATATTAGTTTCATTGGTGTCTGTAGGAAACGCTCAGGAATCTTCTCCCTTGACTAAATCTGACAAGGATGCTATTCAACTATTGGAAGATACCCTAACGGTGTACGCCAGGGGAATACTAAATGCCGAATTAGTCGAAAGTAGAATGATGGCATGCCATGACTTCATTCCCAAATTGGTAACGGCTCTTAAAACTCCTAATTCTTTCCAATATCATTTTCCCAGATTAGAAAATATTTCCATTCTATATCCTGCGGATAGTACTTTTCGGATATTCAGTTGGCAATTAAAAAATAATGATGGGGATTACAAATATTTTGGAGCCATTCAATGGAATCAGGTCAATTTGAAATTGGTCTCACTGGCTGATCGATCTAATTCCCCGGAGTCTCAAAACGCAGTGGTAGGGGGAGATAAATGGTATGGCGTTGTTTATTATAATATTCTTCCTTTTAAAGATAATGAGAATGCTAAATCCTATTTGCTGTTTGGATACGATGCATATGATGTGAACGATCACCGGAAGGTAATTGATGTTTTGAGCTTTAAAGATGGACAAGCAAGCTTCGGAAAACCAGTTTTCATATTTGACAAAGGAGTTTCTAAAAATAGAATCTTATATGAATATAGCGCCGATGCGGGAGTCAGGGTTAACTATGATGAAAAGGAACAAATGATTATTTGCGATCATTTGCAAGAAATTCAGGGCTTATTACCTGGTCAGGGGAAAACAAAAGTACCTGATGGGTCATATGAAGGGTTTAAACTGGAGAAAGGAAAATGGAAATATATACCTAATGTTTTTGACTCGGGCAATTCAAAGAATCAGAGAGCATTTACCACTAAAGAGAATACTTCTCCTACAGATAGCCTCCAGCATGTTAAAAACAAGAAGAAGGTTAAGGTAGACTAGAACAAAGTCTATATCGTATTTAAAAAAGTATAATTTATTAAAGTTGCGGTTAAATATCATATAATTATTTGTTATTCAAATAGTTATAGCTTAACATTTTAATAATATTGAGGTAAACTTGTAGTAATACTGTCTGTTTAGTTTTGCACCGAAATCTAAACAAACAAACATGAAACAAGCTGGAATTTTACTTTTACTTTTACTTTACTCCATCATTACCTGGGGTCAAAAAGGCACGATCCAGGGCACTATAATTGATGCCAGAAGTAATGATCCACTAATTGGTGCTACTATTAAAATATTAAATACGGAGATTGGTACGGTGACCGATATTGATGGTTTTTTCAGTATTGATCGAATAGAACCAGGAATTTACAATCTTGAAATTTCATACCTTTCTTTCAAGACCGAGTCCATTAATAAAGTAACAGTAGAAGCTGGTAAAGTCACTCAAATCAATTACGGTCTTGCCGAAGAGTCAAAAACGCTGGATGAGGTAGTAGTTACCGCTGATAAAGTTAGAAATAATGAAGTGGCCATACTTTCTGAGATTAAGACTTCCATGCAGGTGGTTAGCGGTATTTCCGAGCAACAGATAAAGAAATCATTAGATGGCAATGCAGCTCAGATAGTGCGTCGGGTGCCAGGTATTACGATCATCGGTGATCGGTTCATAAATATCAGGGGCCTAAACTCCCGATATAATAATGTGATGTTGCACAATGCATTTACACCATCCATGGAAACAGATGTGAAATCTTTTTCATTTGATATCATCCCTGCCAATCAAATCGAAAGGATGTTGATTTTTAAAAGCCCCAGTGCAGATTTGCCGGGTGATTTCGCGGGTGGAGTAGTGAAAATATTTACTAAAGGAATCCCTGATCAGACGGGTATGACTATAGACTATAGTACCAGCGTAAGGCAAGGCACCACTTTCAATGACTTTTTTCAGCCTGAATTGGGCAAAAATTACTGGACAGGATTTAATAATAAATACAATGCATTGCCTTCTCGATTTCCCGCATCTATTAATAATGTAATTAACAATAATATTGCTTTAGAGCTCGCCGGAAAATCACTCAAGAATAACTGGATTGCAAATCGTTCCCAGGCTATTCCAGATCAAAAAATAGATGTTACTGCTAATAACCGATTCCATATAGGATCATGGATAGTAGGCAATTCCACAGCTATTACTTATAATGACAGTCGTAGCAATTTCAATATCAACAGAGGGGACTTCAATGAGCAATACCAGGGTCAGGAATCTAAAATATACAATTACCAGGATCATCAATATAATAGAAATATTAGAGTTGGAGTGATGCACAACTGGGCTTTTAAAATGCCTAATGGTAACCAAATAGAATGGAAAAACCTGTTCAACCAAAATAGCACGGGAAGCTATGTCTACAGAGGTGGAAATAACTTCGAATCTAATTATATTCCAAACAACCATTCATTTGACCAGGTTTATAAAAATATTTATAGTAGTCAATTGACCGGAACACATGTCGCCAAAAACCATGGATTAACTATAGATTGGACAATAGGATACAACAGATCTTCACGGGAACAGCCTGATTATAGGAGATATAGGTCAGATTTTGACTCTGGCGATGGATCTTCTTCAATTTATGTTCCTTTTGGAGCCGCTCAAGCATTCTTTTTAGGAAGATTCTCCTCTCATATGCTTGAAAAGGCATATTCTGGAAATTTGAATATTACTAAACAATTGGGTGATCATCAATTGAAGTTTGGAGGCATGTACGAAGATAAAGGCAGAGATTTTGCTGCTCGCAATCTTGGGTATGTAAGGGGTACCAGCTCAGATTTTGATTTTAATTTACTTAATGGCAGCATCACTAATCTGTTTAATAATATTAATAATCGATCTGGAATTAAAATAGATGAGCAGACAAACCCAAGTGACTCCTATCATTCTGCTAATAAATTGGCTGCCGGATATGTGACTTTGATGACTCCACTTGGAAATAAAGTAGCTATCAACACGGGTGTACGATTTGAAAATAATGTGCAGACTTTGGAAAGTGCATTGATAGGCGGGGAGTCCATTAATTTAAAATACCCCATATCAAAATTATTACCCAGCGCTAATATAAATTATAATATTACCACTAAAACCGTATTGAAGGGATCTTACGGAATGACTTTGAACAGACCAGAATTCAGAGAATTAGCACCATTCGCATATTATGATTTTGATTACAACTATGTATATAAAGGGTCTCCATTGCGGACAGCAGTAGTACAAAATTTTGACGCCAGAATAGAAAATTACCCCACTCCAAATGAAGTGATCAGTGCCGCAGTATTCTACAAACATTTCAAGGATCCTATAGAATCATTGGTAGTTCCTGGAGCTGGATCAGGTGGTGCTAAGACTTTTACTTTCGGAAATGCCAAATCCAGTGAAAGCTATGGAGTAGAAGTAGAAATAAAAAAATCACTATACCATCTTACCAACTCTGCTTTCTTAAATAATATCAGCACCATATTGAATGCTACCTTCATTCGATCAAAAGTACATTTAGGAAGTATTAGTACTGGTCAATCTGACAACAGACCTTTACAAGGGCAATCTCCTTATATTATCAATGCTGGACTTTCTTACAATGACATAAATCACAAATTTCAGGTAAATGCTCTTTACAATGTGATTGGTAAAAGAATATTTGCTGTAGGTTTTGACGGTTACCCTGATTTGTATGAAATGCCTAGAAATGTATTGGACCTTTCTTTTACCAAAGAGCTCACTACCAGACTGAGTCTGAAAGCAGGTGTATCTGATATTCTAAATGCGGCGGCCAGAATATTACAAGATGGAAATCAAGATGGAAAATTTGATCCAAAATCAGACCAGACTATTCAATACTATAGACCAGGAAGAGTAGCTCAAATAGGTTTGAGCTTTAGACTTTATTAATTAAATCAAATAATAAATTCATCAATATTAAAAATTCTGAAAAATGAAATTAACGAAGAAATTTAGAAAAATGAGCATGACTTTAGCAGCTGTAGCTATTGGTTTCGTAGTCATTTCCTCATGTAAAAAAGAAGAAACTATAGGTCCTGCTCCTGTGATTTCTGTGGGAGCCCCTTCTTCAGGTTTGGCTGGAAGTACAGCAACTATTACTGCATCAATTGTAGCTGAGAATGGATTGAAATCCTTACAAGTACTAAAGAATGGTGCTGACTTTGATTATAAAACTTATAATGCAGGTTCAACGGCCGATTCCTATTCCAAAGTATATGTTTTAGAGAATTTGGCTGCCGGTGCTATTATTAATTTCACTTTCATTGTGACAGATTATAAAGATCTTACTACTACTGCTGGTCCTCAAACTATTACAGTAGCAACTGTTCCATCTAAACAAATTATAGATGTCAGCGGTACCTTATCTGGAAATGTCTCCTGGGCTGCCGATAAAATTTACCGTTTGAAAGGATTTGTTAGAGTTGGAGAAGACCTTACGGTTGATGGCCAACCAACTAAAACAGGTGTTTTAACAATAGAACCTGGTACCATTATCATTGGTGAAAGAGCATCTAAAGGTACCTTAATAGTGCAACGGGGAAGTAAGATAATGGCAGATGGTACAGCCGTAAAGCCAATAGTATTTACTTCTGAAAGAAACCCTGGTGAACGAGAACCTGGCGATTGGGGTGGGCTTGTAATTTGTGGTAAAGCAACTAATAATTTACCAGGTGGTAAGGCAGAATTGGAAGGCCAATATGGAGGATTCCATGGTGGCACTGATGATAATGACAATTCTGGCATCTTGAGATATGTAAGAGTAGAATACGCAGGTGTGCCAATCAATCCAAACCAAGAGGTAAATTCATTTACTTTCGGATCTGTAGGCAGAGGTACTGTGATTGAACATGTGCAAGCTTCTTATGGATTAGATGATTCATTCGAGTGGTTTGGCGGTACTGTAAATTGTAAATATTTAGTAGCTTTCAGAGGACTGGATGATGATTTTGACATGGATAATGGTTTCTCGGGTTTTATGCAATATGGTGTAGGCATCAGGGGTACCACTCAAGCTGACCAATCAGGATCAAATGGCTTTGAAGTAGATAATGATGGAAGCGGAAGTGCTAATGCACCATTTACTTCAGCCACTTTATCCAATTTCAGTTTGATTGGTGCAAAAGCTACTAATGCGACTTCTATCAGCCCGCAATTCCAAAATGGAATGCAATTGAGAAGAAATTGTAAATTAAAAGTATACAACACTTTTGTTACTGCTTATCCTAATGGTATTTATATCGATGGAGCGAATACAGCTGCCAATGCTGCTGCTGGCGATTTAATACTTAAAAATGTAGTAGTTGCCGGTGTAAATGCTTGGGGTACAGATGGTTTTGGTGGTGGTACTACTACTAATCCTCATGGTTACCCCATTAGAGACATCAATACCTCTTCTCCTGCTGGTGATCTTTCTATAGGGGGTATGAAACCTACTGATTGGTTTTTGACATCAGCATTTGGGAATAAATTATTATTGAAAAATGATAATACTGGAATCAATCAGACTATTTTCAGTGCTGCTCCTTCTTTTGTGTTGACTATTGGAAAAGCTGATGGTTTGGAAAAAGGTGGAAGCGTTTCCGGATTGAATTCTTTTTTCGAAGCTACAGATTTTATAGGTGCATTTAAAACTACGGATTGGACTGCTGGTTGGACAGAATTTAACCCATCAGTAAAAGATTATACTAAATAAAAAAATCAGATTTCTATAGGTTTAATTTCTGAAATCCTATTTGAAAAATTCAGTTTGTTTAGAGGTCTCACTCAGCAATTGCTGATGGGGGCCTTTTTTCTTTCAGGAAATGGAAGCTTTATTATGGCTTTAAATTTTAAAACGAAGTAACATCCTGTCAGGGGTATGATGTGTATAGCCGTACCAGAAGCCATTCTGGAAATTTAAGTGAAGATGTATAATGGAGTCCTATACCATTACGCTGACTTTATAAATCGTCCAACTTTATTTTCGGTCTTCAAAATGAATAGGCCTGTATGCAATTCACTTATGTCAATAAATAATACACGTTGATTACTTAGGATTTTTTCAGGTATTGGAATTTAAATACCGGATCATTTATATTTCAACCCGAAACTAAAATGCTGTAATTCAATATTATCGGAATTGTTTTACTTCCCCTCGATGGCTGCAATCCCGGGCAAAGACTTACCCTCCAGCATCTCCAGCATAGCACCACCGCCCGTAGACACATAGCTAACCTGATCATCAAGACCAGCTTGATTAATAGCGGCTACAGAATCTCCACCACCGATCAAAGAATATGCTCCATGAGCTGTGGCCTCCGCAACGGCTTGAGCCACACCTAGTGTGCCTTTTGCAAAAGTGGGCATTTCGAATACACCCATCGGGCCATTCCATAGTATTGTTTTTGATTTACTCAGCACTTCTTTGTATTGCTCGCGGGCAATGGGTCCAATGTCTAAGCCCATCCAACCTTCAGGAATTTCGTTACTATTGCAGACTTGTGTATTTGCAGTATCACTGAAGGCATCAGCTATTAACGAATCTACTGGAAGTAAGAGTAATTTGTCTTTTGATTTGGCTTTTTCCATTAATGTTTTTGCGAGGTCTACTTTATCCAACTCTACTAATGACTTACCTATTTCCCCTCCCATAGCTTTCATAAATGTATATGCCATGCCACCACCGATAAGGATCTGATCTGCGATATCTATAAATGTTTCGATCAACAAGATTTTATCCGAAACTTTTGCGCCACCTATAATAGCAGTAAATGGTCGTTGAGGATGGTCCATGACTTTACGAGCATTGGATACTTCACTTTCCATCAAAAAACCAAATGATTTTTTATCTGCACCGAAGCAATTAGACACACCTACATTGCTGGCGTGAGCGCGGTGAGCCGTTCCAAATGCGTCATTAATATAAAGATCAGCAAGTGAGGCCCATTCTTTTGATAATTCTGGATCACATTTTTCTTCGCCGCTTTCAAATCGGGTATTTTCCATTAAAAGCACTTCACCCGGCTTCAGCGCTTTTGCCACATCCTGGAGTTTAGGTCCACGCAATTCATCACAAAATTGAACTGGCCTCTCCAATAAATCAGCAAGGTGTTTAGTCAGGTGATTTAATGTAAACTTAGCTTTATCAATTGATCCATCGGGTAATAGCTTAGCCTCTGGTCTGCCGAGATGTGAAAATAAAATCACTGCACCACCATGATTCAATACATATTTAATGGTAGGTAAGGCAGCTTTTATGCGGGTATCATCTGTAATAGTAAAGTTCTTATCAAGCGGCACATTAAAATCTACACGAATAAGTACTTTTTTATTTGAAAAATCTAAAGATTGAAGGCCCATGATCAAATCGAATGAAAAAATGAAAAATGAAATAATTAATAGTCACAAAATTAATTTACGATTTACAATTTACGATTTACGCATTTTTGCTTCTCTACTATTTAGGATTTGCTAACAATTGTAAAT
Organism: Chitinophagales bacterium; assembly: GCA_038251405.1. Lineage (GTDB taxonomy): Bacteria > Bacteroidota > Bacteroidia > Chitinophagales > Saprospiraceae > JADJLQ01. The sequence continues at coordinate 3,555 of JBBSBH010000019.1, read as the reverse complement.
TGTAAATTGTAAATCATTAAATCGTAATTTGCCTAGATTTTCTCAGCAAAATAATGCAAAGTTCTTACCAATTGGCTTACATAGCTCATCTCATTGTCATACCAGGAAACGGTACGCACTAATTGAGTATCGCCTACATTTTGCACTTTAGTCTGAGTAGCGTCGAATAATGAACCGAATGTCATTCCGATCACATCTGAACTTACAATTTGATCTTCAGTGTATCCAAAAGATTCATTGGAGGCAGCTTTCATGGCAGCATTTATTTCTTCAACCGTAACTTTTTTACCCAATATGGCGGTAACCTCAGTTAATGAACCCGTAAGTATAGGTACTCTTTGAGCTGAACCATCCAATTTACCTTTTAGACTTGGCAATACTAGCCCTATTGCTTTTGCAGCCCCGGTACTATTAGGCACTATGTTTTGAGCAGCTGCACGTGATCTTCTTAAATCGCCTTTTGCATGTGGAGCATCTTGTAGGTTCTGATCATTGGTATATGCATGCACGGTAGTCATGAGGCCATTTACAATTCCGTATTTTTCTTCAAGCACCTGAGCCATAGGAGCCAGGCAATTAGTAGTGCAGGAAGCGCAACTAATCACGGTTTCGGAGCCATCGAGAATATGATGATTAACATTGTAAACAATAGTTTTCAAGTCGCCAGTCGCAGGAGCTGAAATGACCACTTTTCGGGCACCTGCAGTAATATGTGCGAAAGCTTTGTCTTTATCAGTAAAATATCCTGTACACTCCAGCACTACATCTATACCATGGTCTTTCCACGGAATCTGAGAAGGATCTTTTTGAGCGTATACTTTTATTACATCACCATTTACAGTAATATTGCCTTCACCTGGTTTTACATCTGCGTGGAATCTTCCTTGGGCAGTGTCGTATTTTAGCAAATGTGCCAAAACTACCGGGCTAGTGAGATCATTCACAGCCACTACATCAATGCCTTTCATATCATAGATTTGTCGGTAAACTAATCTGCCTATTCTTCCAAATCCATTGATTGCTACTTTTACAGTATTCATGTTTTTTTAATTTATTTAAGGTATATATTATAAAATTGGTATGCAAAAGTAACGAATTAGGACACTCTATTTGTTAACAAAAAATGGCAGGATCTGTCTATTTTAAGGTCTCCTATTGATAAAAGAATGTATCTGCAATCAAATGACTACTTTTTCCTTAAAATAAATGAGCTCAGAATGGTCACCAATAAAGCCACCGGCAAAATCTCAGCATATGTCAATAATACATGTAAAAGCGGTTTTTTATACGTGGTCTTGTATAGTTCTATCTCCTTGGTTTTCATAGTTATTTCATCTGTGCGAGACCAAAAAGTATGGTTTCCTTATGTTTTTGAAAGAATAATGACATCTGCCAGTCTTAAAAATAATACATCCTTATCTATTTCTAATTCATTAATTATTCGGAACTTAGAAACTTTAATATCAGCAAATAATTATCTTATTTTTGAATGAATAAAAAATCCTTACCATGAAATTAATTTTTTCCACGCTGTTTAGTCTCTTTTGTTTACTTTCTAGTTCCTCTGCTCAGGAAGTAGGCATTATCATGGGTACAGCCAGACAATATATGCAAAATGGTCCCGAAGAGGGCTTGATCAAACTAAAATCAATGGGTATCAAGTATATAGAAGGTGCGGGGGCAAGAGGAATGAGTCGAGGGGAGTATAAAAAATTATTGGATAAATACGGCTTTGATGTGGTGGCATCTGGAGTGAACTTTGATAAATTGGAAAATGCAGATAGTATAAAAGCAATCATAGAAAATTTGAAATTCTATGGGGCCGAATATGCCGTCTGTTATTGGATCCCGCATACTGGAGACAATTTTGTATTTGCTGATATGCTCAAAGGGATAGAAGTATTCAATAAGGCTGGAAAGCAATTGGCCGAATCGGGGATATCACTTTTATACCATGCACATGGCTATGAGTTTAGGCCTTATGATGGACCGGGCACTATGTATGATTATATGATGGAACACCTGGATCCCAAATATGTGAATATAGAAATGGATGTTTTTTGGATGCGTAATCCGGGCCAAAATCCAGCCGCTTTATTGAGAAAGTATGCTGGTCGATATCCCATTACTCACCTAAAAGATCGCATGATAGGATCAGTAGATAATTTGAACGGAAGGCAGGACAAAGAAAGAAATGTAGTACTTGGTACGGGCGATGTAAATATTGCTGAAGTAATGAAAGCGGCCAAAGAAACGGGCGTAAAATATCATTTTATAGAGGACGAGTCTTCCCGCGCCGGCGTACAACTACCTATGCATCTGGAATATTTGCGATCACTCGATTACGAAGTAAAAGCTGTGGAACAATCTGTAAGTGCACTGAATAAAGCTATGGTAGATGCTGACTCTCTTACCTTGAGATATCTCACCACAGAGGAACTTACCTATGGTCATTCCGGAGGAAAAATTGAAGACCAGAATACCTACGTTAATGCTTTAGTAACCAAAGCCAGTGATTTTATTTCCATTGATACCAAAGATCAGGAAGTAACGGTAATAGGTGATGTAGCCTGGGTAAGGCACAATTTTGTAGGTGTACTGGCGGCTGAAGGTGGAAAGACGAATACCGTAAATCTGAAAGTGTTGCAGGTGTGGACTAAGGTAGGTGGCATGTGGAAATTATTGGCGAGGCAGGCAGTGAAGAATGTATAGGGTGGGTGATTTTTTGTGGATGATATCTATATTCGTTTTTAACGATTAATACTTGTTGTTAAGCTGCGTTTACAGCCTTGCAGCTATGAACATACACATTGTTATAGGCTGTTTTTACATTCCTAAATTTAAAAAGTCTTTAAATTCATTTTCAACAAATTGGTTGGGTTTGTAATTCTTCTTGATTATTCTGTCAAAAAGTAAATCATCAAAAAAATCAACTCCAACACTTGCAAATTTTCCGGCAACTCCGACAGTTACATCACTCAACAATAGTATTTACGCAACTAGTTTTGAAAATATCTTCATTGCCATATAGTTCAAAGTCTTTGCAAACCTAGTCTTCATCAAAAATGTGGGATTAATCATTTTTATCCGAACATTAAGCTAACTCTCTTTCCAAGTCCGAACTCAAAAATCCTGTAAAGTGTAGAAAGTTGAATATCACATTTTCCGTTTTCCAATCTGGAAATATAGCTTTTCTTAGTCCCTACTTTTACAGCCAACTGTTCTTGGGTCATATTGGCTTCTTTACGGGCATCTCTCAATATTTCACTGATTACAAAATATTGTGCTTTCTCTTCAAATTCATCTCGATTTTTGGAGCCGATTTTTCCGTATTTAATGTCTAATAACTCGTCAAAGTTTTTAGCATTTTTAATGTCTACTTTGTTCATTACCTTTTCTTTTTTAAGATAAAATAGGTTCATCGCAATAATGAATACTTTTTCAATATACAGAAAATCAGTAGATTGTAATAAAAAGCCATGGATTCAAAAATATTGGAGTACGCCTACGGCATTAAAGGTGTGGATATATTGGAAATTACTTCAATAGAAGGCG
>JBBSBH010000018.1:0-93626 GCA_038251405.1 Chitinophagales bacterium | reverse complement strand
ATTTCCGCTCAGTACACAGTTGATGAGTATCGGACTACTAGTTCCCCGATTAAGGTCTAAAATGTCATTAAAAGTGCGATTAGACATTGCCCCTCCATAGTTAGCATTATTTCCAGTCAGTAAACAGTTGATCATAATTGGCTTACTGCGCCCCAAGTCAAATCCTTTATTAAACATTGCTCCTCCAATGACACCAGCATTAGCATAGAGGACACAGTTTATTATGGTAGGATTCGAAAGATTACCTGCACCAGAGCCATTGTTAAACCACCCTCCGCCACCAGAATTATCTATACCATTGCCGTTTGCATTACCTCCTGTGATACAAAATCCATCCACAATGGTAGTGGAATCGACATTTATGGTTTGCACCACATGATAACTGTTGTTCAGGGTATCACCATTATGATCGATATCACCTGAGAGAATTACTTTATTACATACCCAATTGCGAATTAATGAATCAGCTCCACGACCATATCCTCCCAATACAACAACAGACTCAGGTATAACAAATGAAACAGTACGATCAGGCATTGGTACAGGAGGTGTTCCGGTAGGAAAATATGTACCCTCAGCAACTTTAATGGTGTCACAGGCATCAGCAATCAATAAGGCATCCTGTAACTCAATAAATGCATTTGCCCAATTGGATCCATCATTTGCACCCGTAGCTACTGAGTCTACATAATATACTTGCACTCCAGCAGCAACAGATGAAATGGTACTTGATTTTTCAACCTGCACCACATCATGACTGAAAGACGAATTATATAAATAACTTAGACCTGCAGCAATTACTAAACTGCCAATGGCAAATGTCTTTGACGAAATCATAATCAAATTGGTTTCTAAAGCACTAATGTAAAGCTTATAATTAGTATCCTAAAAAAGGCTTTAACTAATTTCAAACAATTTTATAGAACACCGTAAGGATTTGCTTTAATTAATTTTTTTATTAAAAAAATTGTAGCATACAGGACCCACTTGGTAATTCAGAAGATGATCACCAGCAAGCATAAAACCCATACCATTTTCTTCACTGCAATGAACCCCTACTCTCAAAACTATAGTACAATACGCATGTAGCACCACTCTACTGTTCAGCCATACTTCATTGGATAGTTTTGGTAAAATGTATTGGTGCCCGATACAAAATAGACTGCATTTGTTTTTGTTCCTTTGCAGGGAGCGTAATAGCTTGGATTCAACCTGCAAGGCTGCAAAAGCTTCTATATTATTAAAGCACCCAAACATACACAGATTTTGTAAACGATTCTGTTTATAGAGCCGACTATAGTTTGAAATTTAATTCAACTATTGGGTTTAAAAAATTATCTACTTTTACCTATTCGATGAATGCTTCTAAAATTTCCCCTACTATAGGCATATTGGGTGGCGGCCAACTTGGAAAAATGCTTGCCCAGGCAGGAGCAGATTGGAACCTTGATATTTCTGTTTTAGATCCTACTCCCGATAGTCCGGCGTCATGTTGTGCCAAACAAATTCTTGGTAATTTTAGAGACTATGAAGCTGTATTGGAGTTCGGAAGAGATAAAGATCTGATTACCATTGAAATAGAAGATGTAAATCTTGATGCCCTAAGAGTTCTAAAAGGTCGTGGGAAGAAAGTATATCCTGACCCGGATGCGGTGGCTTTGATTCAGGATAAAGGTCTGCAAAAGGAATTTTACTCAAGGCATGGGTTTCCCACTTCAGAATTTATCCTGGCTGCAAATGCTACCGAGATTTTGCAATTAGAAGAGGCTGGCAAACTGAAAATTCCTTTTGTACAAAAACTCACAAAAGCCGGATATGACGGACGAGGTGTACAAATAGTGAATGAAATCACTGACCTGGACAATCTATTCGATGCTCCAAGTGTGATTGAGTCCCTGGTAAATATAAAGAAGGAAATCGCAGTTTTGGCTGCCAGAAATGTATCAGGAGAAATCATTACCTACGATCCGGTGGAAATGATATTTCATCCAACTGCTAATCTCTTGTTGTACCAGGAATGTCCGGCGGAATTGGATGATACCATAAACACTAAAGCAAAATCAATAGCTCACGAACTGATCTCTAAATTGAATATTGTCGGCCTCCTGGCTGTTGAATTATTTATAAATCAACATGATGAAATCCTGATCAATGAAGTAGCTCCCCGACCGCATAACAGCGGTCATCACACGATTGAAGCTTGTAGCACTTCCCAGTTTCATCAGCATTGGCGGGCCGTACTCGATTTACCCCTGGGATCCGCGGATACGTTGCATCATTCTATATTATTGAATGTACTTGGGGAGAGCGGATACAGTGGGGATGCTATTTATTCAGGAATAGATAAATGCCTTGCCTTGCCTGGAGTTTACATTCATTTATACGGTAAAAAACAAACCAAACCTTTTAGAAAAATGGGGCATGTCACCATCATCGGAAAAGATATCGATCAAGTAAGAGATATTGCTAAAGAAGTATCAAAAACATTAAAAGTAATTGCCTAAGTAAATATATAAATAATGGCCAAACAAAATAAAATACAAGTAGGTGTCATCATGGGATCTGATTCTGATCTGCCTGTAATGCAAGAGGCATGCCATATGCTTGCTTCATTTGGAATTGGATATGAAGTAGATATCGTCTCTGCACATCGCACGCCTTCCTATATGGTGGAGTACGCTACTAAAGCTCATGCAAGAGGACTGCAAGTAATCATTGCTGGAGCAGGTGGCGCTGCCCATCTTCCAGGAATGGTGGCATCTATTACCCCTTTGCCAGTGATTGGAGTCCCTATCAAATCATCAAATTCTATCGATGGCTGGGATAGTGTGTTATCTATTTTACAAATGCCAGGTGGAGTGCCGGTGGCAACGGTAGCCTTAAACGGTGCAAAAAACGCGGGTATCCTTGCAGCACAAATCATTGGTTCAAACGACAAAGTCATGATCAATAAGATATTGAATTATAAGGCTGGCTTGGCTAAGGAAGTTGGAGAGAAGCGGAAGAAATTGAAGGGAGAAAAATAATTTTAGTCGCATGGAATTACAAATACCTTTCTTTAAATTAAACCAAAATTGAAACACACCATTACTGCTGCATGGATTTGTTTTCTTTTCTTTCAATGCAACCTTTATCAAAATGATACCCGCACCTGGTCTGTATACAAAGCAGACCCCCACTCCACCTCCTATTCTCCACTCAAACAAATAAATAAAAAGAATGTCCTTCAGTTAAAGCTTGCCTGGAAGTTTGTCCCCAATGATGTGCGAAAAGATGGCCGCATAACCAGCAGTGAATGCAATCCGATTATTATTGATGGAATACTATATGCCACCTCGGCGAGACATAGAGTATATGCTGTACATGCTGCTACCGGTGTACCGATCTGGTCATATGATCCATTTAATGGTGGTGAAGGCGGCGGCATCAATCGGGGCGTCACTTACTGGGAAGATGGTGATGATAAAAGGATACTATACACAGCAGGTGATCAGTTATTTGCTCACGATGCATTGACCGGAAAACTGATTACCAGCTTTGGCAAAGAGGGTAAAGTTAGTATGAATGAAGGCCTGCGTGGTGACCCGGCATTGATATCTGTAATACCTACCTCACCGGGCATTGTTTATAAAAATTTATTGATTATTGGGGCTGAAGTATCAGAGTTATATGGTGCTGAACCCGGGTATATCAGAGCTTATGATATTCGCACAGGTAAATTGGAATGGACATTTCACACCATTCCGCTACCTGGTGAGCCCGGATATGAAACATGGCCTAAAGATGCTTACAAGTATGCAGGTGGAGTAAATGATTGGGCAGGCATGAGCCTGGATCTAAAGCGCGGAATGGTATTTATTGCCCTGGGATCCCCTACCTATGATTTTTATGGTGCAGATCGCAAAGGTGAAAATCTTTATGGAAATAGTGTGGTGGCTTTGGATGCTGGTACAGGCAAATATATTTGGCACTATCAAACCGTCCATCATGATCTTTGGGATTATGATCTGCCCGCGCCGCCAAACCTAGTTACCTTCATTAGGAATGGTAAGACTATTGACGCTGTGGCCCAAACTACTAAAACTGGTTTCTTGTTTGTCTTCGACCGGGAGACAGGAACACCATTATTCCCCATCGAAGAACGAAAAGTACCCGCTTCTCATGTTCCAGGTGAAGAAGCCTGGTCCAGCCAACCATTTCCCCTGATGCCTAAGCCATATTCCCGACAATTCATGACTGCATCTGATTTGATGCACTATTCGGATTCTTCATATGAATATTTGATAAATCAATTTAAGAACTTCCGATATGAAGGATTGTTTACTCCTCCAGATCTGAAAGGGACTTTAATGTTACCGGGGACGCGCGGTGGATCAAACTGGGGTGGCGGGGCTTTCTACCCATCTACAGGCATACTCTATGTAAAATCTAATGATTCTCCCGAAATAGACCTGCTGGTAAAATCAGAACAGAATAAGACCGATGGCTCCATACCCATGCATGTTCAAGGCAAAGTATTGTATTCCAAACATTGTGCTTCGTGTCATGGGAAAGACATGAATGGAGATGAGCCGGTATTTCCTTCACTCGTAGGTCTTTCTCTAAAAATGACCCAAGCGGAGGCACTCACTAAAATCCAAAAAGGAAGTGGTCGCATGCCTGCCTTTGCTGCTATTTTAAATGGCAAGGAGGTATCGATAATTGATTATTTGTATGGGACTAAAACAAAAGGAAATCGCAATGATGCATTTCTGGAAGAGATAGCTGAAAACAAAGCCTCTACTAATTCAGCTAGCAGCCGATCTGAAACCCCAGACACAAATACTTACTTAAACATAAAAGCATATGGCCACTTTAATGATCCTGAAGGAAGGCCTGCTATCAAACCTCCTTTTGGCGAATTGAATGCGATCAATCTAAATACTGGTGAATTTGCATGGAAAGTACCTATCGGAAATCTTCCGGAATTTCAAAAGACGGGTGATCCTTTGACGGGTGTAGAGGGTTATGGTGGACCTATTGTGACTGCTGGCGGATTGGTATTCATCGGAGGCGCTTATGACAAAAAATTCAGGGCATTTGATAAAGACAATGGGGAGCTTTTATGGGAAATTGACCTTCCTGCTGTGGCTAATGCTACTCCAAGTACTTACTGGCAAGAAGGCAAACAATATGTGGTGATTTCGGTGGGTGGGGATAAGGAGACTCCGGGTGGTTGTCTGATGGCCTGGCGCCTGGAATAAATGAAATGATTTATTTCAACGGAAATAAATTGAAAACAAATAATATTTCAATTAATTTTATTCCATTCACTTCATTAATAATAATTACATGATAATTCCTCCCGAAGAAAAATCATTTCTTCATTTATTTGAAAATTTCGTCCAATCCGGTGAGGTAATATGGATGGGCATCAGACCTGCCGTTAAAGCGCCAATGATAGTCCTGGAAGAAGTGGAGGCCGTAGTTGGGGGTCTTATCGGTGACCGATCTAATAAAGGCAATCCTGAAAGTAATCGCCAGGTGACTCTCATTCAATATGAACATTTGAAGGCGGTGGCATCGCTTTTAGGAAAAGAATTCATAGATCCTGCACTTACCAGAAGAAATATTGTAGTCAAAGGAATTAATCTTAATGCATTGAAAAATAAGAAAATTGTCGCTGGCGAAGCAATTCTTGAAATGACAGGATATTGTCATCCTTGCAGTAATATGGAAGCGAATCTTGGCCATGGAGGCTTTAATGCTATGCGCGGACATGGTGGTATCACTTGTAAGGTGGTAAAGGAAGGAAAAATAAGGTTAGGTGATCAGGTTTCCATATTGCCTGATTAAAGGCCTTATTCTCTTTCAGATGAAGTATATTTATTGCCATGAATAAATTTGATCGCAGAAAGATGATGTCCCTATTTCTGGCAACTCCTTTATAAGGGGCTTCTTTGCAAAAACTAAAAATAATTTAATCGTATAGAAAGCTTTCTTCATACCAGATATGGTTCACCTGATTTATCTCAAATTCAAAAGATTGATGCGCTCAAACTTATTGAAAATATACTATTGGTCCGGATAAATGCAACAACTGCAAATAGAAGGCATTGGAACAGATCGATGCGATGGTAATCATCCTTGTTTTCACTGGCCGGAATTTTCATAATTTCACATTCTTTACATATATGAAAAAAAATTTAGCTATTAGCCTACTATTGGTAATAATTACGGGTCTTAGTTTTGCACAAAAGACCTCATGGCCCATATTAAAGCATTATGACAAAGACCACCTACTTAATATTGCCCTGCCATTGGGTGGCATAGGCACTGGCACCGTTTCACTTGGTGGCAGAGGTGAATTAAGGGATTGGGAAATCATGAATATTCCAGGTAAAAAATTCAGCACGGTGCAGCCAGGAAATGAAGCACCCTTCTTTGCAGTATATGTAAAACCATATGGGCAAGCCCCCATGACAAAAGCGCTATTAGGCCCTCTGCATTCAAGCGAGTATATGCATTATGAGGGAAGACCCGTCAATCATCATGGAATGCCCCGATTTTCTTCCGCTTCTTTTGATGCAGCATATCCTTTTGGGCAAGTGAATTTAAACGATGATGTATTACCGATCAATATAAAGATTAAAGGCTTTAATCCATTTATACCAGGCAATGCAGATGCCAGCAGCCTTCCTTTGGCTGTGCTCAGATACCAGGTCACTAATCAAACAGATAAAGAAATGACTGTAGCTGTATGTGGTACCATGCGAAATTTCATTGGAGTAGATGGAAGTAAGATAAATCGAAATTGGAAAGGAGATTTTATCCCAACAGGAGCTTCAAAAAATATGAATACCATTCGCGAAAGTAATGAGATAAAAGGCATATATATGACTAGTAACGGAGTAGATAAAAATGATCGTGCATGGGGTAGTATTGCCTTGACTACGCCTGACAAAGGTATTATTAGCTATCGCAGATCATCAACTGCCAATGATTGGAATAATTCGATATTAGATTTTTGGGATGACTTTAGTAAAGATGGCGTGCTTACTGATAAAGCAATTCTTGTCGATGATGATCCAATGGCATCACTCGCTGTACAAAAAACAATTCTGCCTCATAGTACGCAGACCTTTACATTTTATTTAACCTGGCATTTCCCGAACAGGCTCGATTGGAATGGGGCATGGGATGCAAACTATAAAGGCTCTATCATCGGAAATTATTATACTTCTAAATACCTAAATGCATGGGATGTAATTGAAAGAGAAGTTGGGCATTTAGCCGAATATGAAATTAAAACAATACAATTTGTAAACGCCTTTACCCAATCAACTCTGCCTGAGGTAGTAAAAGAGGCTGCTTTATTTAATCTATCTACCTTAAGATCACAAACTGTTTTTCGGATTCCTTCAGGGCATTTATTAGGTTGGGAAGGTGTTATGGACAATTTTGGCTCTTGCTATGGAAGCTGTACTCATGTATGGAACTACGAAACGGCTACCTCATTTCTTTTTGGTGACTTAGCGAAAACCATGCGCGATGTTGAATTGACCTATGGATCAAAAATTAATGGAAAAATGATGAATCGAGTCAGCTTGCCATTGGAGATAAATACAAGTCTTGACCATGTAGCGGCCGCTGACGGACAAATGGGTACGGTGATGCGATTCTATCGAGATTGGATACTTTGCGGGGATATGGAATTTCTAAAAAAATACTGGCTTAAAATAAAGGAAGCTATCTCCTATGCCTGGATAGTAAACGGATGGGATGCCAACCAGGATGGTGTGGAAGAAGGGGAGCAGCATAATACCATGGATGTCAATTATTACGGCCCCAATCCCCAAATGCAATTTTGGTATTTCGGAGCTTTGAAGGCGGGCAGCGTAATGGCAAAAGCAATGAATGATGAGGCGTTCGCATCAAAATGTGACCAGGTATTCCAAAAAGGGAGCCTGTGGGTAGATAAAAATTTATTTAATGGGGAATATTATGAACAAAAGATCACAGATCCTAAGAGCTTTCAATATCTAAATATCAATGATACTTCTGTAAAAATACCGGACTATCAATTAGGCTCCGGATGCCTGGTGGATCAATTAGTGGGGCAATACATGGCCCACGTATGTGGCTTGGGCTATTTGGCAAAAAAAGAAAACATAAAGACAGCTCTTAAAACGGTAATGAAAAGAAATTATATGGATCGATTTGATAATACTTTCAATAATATGAGATCCTATGTAATGGACAAAGAATCGGGACTCATAATGGCCAGTTGGCCTAAAGGACGATTAAAAACTCCTTTTCCATATTTCGCTGAATCTATGTCCGGATTTGAATACGCAGCAGCTGTAGGTATGATCTATGAAGGGCATATAGAAGATGGGCTGAAATGCATAAAAAGCATTCGGGATCGGTTCGATGGTGAAAAACGAAATCCGTTTGATGAACCTGAGTGCGGCCATCATTACGCAAGGGCAATGGCCAGTTGGTCGGCTGTACTTGCTTTAAGTGGTTTTCATTATTACGGACCTGAGAAGTCGATGTCATTTACTTCTAAAAACGGCTCTTATTTTTGGAGTAACGGATATGCCTGGGGAACCTGTAAAATATTGGGTGATCGTGTAAATCTTGAAATATTAAATGGGCAATTAGAACTCAATTCCTTCAAATTGGATAATTCCAAATCGGTTTCCTTTAATAATACTCTTATCCAATCTGGTCAGAATAATATATTAAAATTTGAAGTTAAATAGGATTCTTGAAATTCCTGGCGTCTTGGTAAATGTCCTTAATAAAGGCAAATATACCTGCGAAGATGAAGTATATTTATTGCCATGAATAAATTTGATCGAAGGAAGATGATGTCCCTATTTTTGGCAACTCCTTTATTAGGCGTTTCTTTGAAAAGACCCAAGTCACTACATCTTCCCATATCCTGTAATGGTTATAATTGGATTACTTTTTACAGTCGGGAGGGTAAAGAATGGGGTGCAAATTTAAATCAGGATATCGGAGAATTTGCCAAATCCGGAATCACGGCGTATGAGCCCAGTATCATAAGTAGCCAGCATGCTAAAGATATATTAGTTGCCATACAAGCACATCATATTGCGATGCCATCTATCTATGTAAATAGTGTTTTGCACGAGAAAGAAGCTGTTGAAAAATCCATAAATAGCATTCTGGAGATTGCTGATATTGTCAGGTCATTTGGTACTAAAATCGTAGTGACCAATCCAAGCCCTATCCAATGGGGCGGCCAGGACTTAAAAAATGATGCGCAGCTCATCATCCAGGCAAATGCTATGGAGCGGCTTGGAACTGAATTGCGAAAAAGGGATATGCTATTAGCCTACCATACCCATGATATGGAGCTTAAAGCAGGTGCCCGGGAATTTCACCATGTCTTACAAAATACAACAGCAAAAAATGTATCTTTTTGCTTTGATGTTCATTGGATATACAGAGGCTCTCAAAATTCGGAGGTAGCCGTTTTTGATGTACTAAAAATGTATGGTCATAGAATTGCAGAGCTACATATCAGGCAATCAATAAATGGAATCTGGTCCGAAGTATTTACTGCCCATGGAGACATAGATTATTTGCGATTTGCCCAGGGATTGCAAGCTATAAATATTCAACCTCACCTGGTGATTGAGCAGTGTGTAGAAAAACTATCAGAAAAACGATGGGATGCTATTACTGCACATCAAATGGATCTTAAAGAAGTGAAACGAATCTTTTCTAGGCAGCGATAGTCTGGAAAGTAAAAAAACATTTCAAATGTAACCAGTGAAAATTGATTTGGAATGACTCAGATAATATCAAACTCCCATACCGTTTTATATTCGCCGAAAGTTTCCACATATTCGAGGAAAGATTTAAAAAATAAATCATTTCCAATGGTGGCACTATCGCCTATTACTACCAACTGTTCTTTGGCACGGGTGATCGCGACATTCATCCTTCTGTAATCTTTTAGAAACCCAATATTTTGATCATCATTACTACGCACCAGGGAAATAATAACATGTTGCATTTCCTGACCCTGGAAACTATCAATAGTACTAATTCTAATTGACCTGGGAAGTGCCTCTCTGGCAGCTGTCACCTGGCCTGAGTATGGTGAAATAAATGCAGTATTGGTTTTAAATTTTTTTTCAATTTCAATGAATTGAATTATGGTATTTAACTCTCCTTCATTTTGAAGACTGCTACCATCTAACCCATGCTTTTCAGTAAATCCTGCACCAGCAGTATCTATAAATGTAATGTGCCTCCCGGTGTCCTTCAGGTGGCCAGCACTTTTTAGCAATCCACGATAAAAATAATTACTGCTAAACCCAGCAATGGAGTGCCGCATTCTATATTGTATATCCAATAAAAAGACATTTGGTAATTTCTTGATAGCTGTTTCTAAGATGGACTGGTTAAAGCCTGATTGAGCAGCTTCATGACTAAGTACTGTAGGCGGCAATTGCCAATGATCTCCCGCCAATACTATTTTTTGTGCCAGGGGTATTACACACCATGCCAATGGTTCAAGGCATTGCCCGGCCTCATCCATTACCAGGGTATGAAATATCAATTTTTTAAAACTAGCATCATACAAACCTATGGGAGTACTGGCAATCACCTGGGCTTCTTCAAATAATTTCTCTTCAAAATAGGCTTGCAGCTTTTTTATTTCTGCCCTGATATTCTTTACTTCCTGGAAAAGTAAATTCCGTTGTTCCCGCTCTGCTTTCCCAAAACTTCGCTTATATTTCAAAGCCATTTTCCTAAATTCTATCGCGCGATGTTTGAGTTCTTTTATTTCTTTTAGTTCTTTACTATTAATTAATTTCCCTTCAGGTGTATGAGAAAATACCAAACTATCAATTTTAGAAATATTACCTACCCGGAGCAAATTTATTCCGCTTTGAAGCAAGCCTTTTGAAATATGATCTACAGCCGTATTACTCGGAGCCGATAGAAGTACTTTTTCCCCTTTTAAAATCAATTGATGAATCGCTTCTATCAACGTAGTAGTTTTTCCGGTTCCCGGAGGTCCGTGTATAATAGTGATGTCCTTATTTAAAACTACTGCATGAACTGCTTGTTTTTGGCTCTCATTAAGATGGGGATTTATATATTTCAAGGATACCTTTCCCAATTCATTTGACTTGGGTTTTACCAGCCCCTTATAGTGTAATTCCTCAAAAAGTCTGAACAAAGGCGGATTGTTTTCCAAATCTTTCAAAGCCTTTTTCATAATGGAGGTAGTACGGGTATCTGGCGCTAGTTTTATACCTACGCCATCATCTTCCATCCAATCTGGAAAATCCGGAGCAAATATTCTAAACTCTCCTACCCTTCCTTCAAAGCTCAGCAATACTCCTTTGATGGACTCTTCTCCTGCCATAAAACATTCTATTACTGCTCCATCTCTAAATTGACTTACTTCCATTGGAAATGAAATGCGAAAAGATATTTCAGGATAATCTGCATACCCAAAAGACTTTTTTACTACATGAATGGGATGAATAGCCAATCCTTCCGCTTTTAATTGCTTTAAAGTATGTGATTGATCCAGCTTATATCTTTGTAATTGTTCCTTCTCTTCAAGATCTATACTTATCAAAAGTCTTTTGATATCAGCCTGCATACAAACAAGATATGGAAAATGAAGGTGATTAATAATAATAAGAGTGGATGCGAATTTTTCGCCTAACCTAAGATCAATTTTAAATATGGAATAAGTAAAACCCGTAAGTTTAGAAATAAAAGATACCCCGTCCCTTACTTTCGTTTAGGCAGCACTAAGCTATCGGCAGGATATATGGCTTTCATTTGATCGCTGGCACTTTTGGCCCAGGTAGTTATCCAATTTTTTTGAACATCGGTAAGCCTGGCATCGCTATGAATCCATGTATAAGAATCAAAAGGCATTTCTCCTTTTTCTACCATATCCACGATTTCTTTCAGTTTTTTATACTGGAGGGCAATTCTTTTGCTACCCAATTCAGAAAGATTCAAATGCCTTTTCCCTTCCACCACATGGTCATTGAGAAACCAGGCAACTGGTTGAAAATTATTATACCAGGGATACCGCGTACTATTGGTATGACAGTCATTACATGCTACTGCAAACAATTCGCTCACCTCAGGTGTCATGGGGTATTGTTTAGTTATATGATTGGTGTTATCATTACTGATATTTTTAGCTGGCTTAAAAAATTGAATGACTATCAAAATGGCCAATAAGGCAAGTAAAATTTTCCTGATCATACTATGAATTTAAAATTATTTTGGTGAATAGAGGAATAATCCTTCAAAAATAGATTAATTAGAAATAGATCTCATGTTTTAAAATTATTTTCAGCTTTTCCCTCATAAATATCAAGAAAATGATTTATTAAATAAGGACAAATAGAAGCTCCTTTGGTCCCTAAACCATTAATAGCCCAAAGCACAGGGTAATGTTCGTTTTGAGCAATTATTGGTCTTCTATTTTGAGTAGTAGGCCTTAATCCAATATGATGCTCCATTATAGTAAATGGAATGTCGAGCAATGAATTCAATTTGTTCAGTAAAAATTCTTTGGCTTGGAGTGTTGGCTCTGCCGTTTTATATTGCCATTCATAAGTAGCTCCTACCCATTGGTAACCATCTTTTTCAGTAATGATGATTTGATCCTTAATGGTTTTGTCATTTTTCCAATCAAGCGTATCTACTACCAAATATTGTCCCTTGTTTGGAATTACAGGAAGCTCTTTAAAATACGGATTTTCACTTGCGAATGCGCCTTGGCAGAATATAATCGATTTGGCCCTAATGTCTTTATATATCACTGCATCGGCCTCCGTATTCAATAGACTAAAATCAAACTTTTCATTCTTAATTTTAGATTCGCTTATCCACTTATTTCGAAAGTCATCACACAATTTTCGTTGTTCGAGTTTGTATCCCTGTAAGGAGTATAAAATTCTTCCTGTAAGATTTCTAACTCCTTCCACTTGATAAATTTTTTCTAATCGATCATCATAGTGATAGACCATAGACTGTGCTAATAAATCATTTTCTTCTTTTACCGAGGAAAGACAAAATACTATTTCGTGGACATGCAAATACTTCTGTTTCAGTTTAATTTCGATCTTACCATATCCATCCAAAAAGTAGTTCTCCAGCTCATCGTAATTCCATGATTTTACAAATCGACGGCCTGTAATGGGATTGATTAATCCAGCTGCCAATCTACTCGCTGCATGATTTCTTTTATCATCAATGATTACAAAGGTTTTTCCCAGGTCTTCCAAGGCAGAAGCTAATAAGGTCCCTGCTATACCCTGCCCCACTATGATAAAATCTATATCCACTATTATACTTGAAAAATTACTTTTTCTTTACTGTTCTTTTTATACTGGAATTTATGAGTTCATAGGAATGATCTATCAATTCCTTTATTAACTTGAGTTTAAGATCTCCATCCAGATAGATTGTATTCCAGTGTTTTTTATTCATATGCCATCCTGGAATTATCTCTTCATATTCATCCCTCAATTCAATGGCATAGTCAGGATCACATTTAAGATTTACCCGAAATCTTTCTTCTGCCAAATTGGTAATGGCAAATATTTTTCCATTCGTCTTAAAAACCAATGCATCGGGGCCAAAAGGAATAGTTTCTTCGGTATTTGGTTTGGAAAGGCAATATATTCTAAACTCTTCCAGGTTCATTAGTAAATGGCCATATCGAAATATTTTCGTTGAGATTTACTTACCGAATGGTTTTTACCAAAAATATGAAATAAGGCGATACCCGTTTTCCGCGCAATTTCATCATGAAAAGATTTGTCGATATGCATCGTTTCGATGATCTGCTCCATGGCTTTATCCTGGCGACTGTGATCTAAATTGTCTTTAGCACTGGTCAATAACTTACCCACTTTACTATCATCAAAATCGGTCAGATAAAATGATGCCAGTGTTCGTATATCATGTACCAGGTCAAATAATGGACTTCCTTCCTTGATATGATTGGTCAATGCATCGGCTTCCGCCGGATCGGAAAATACGATATGACTGGCTTTATACACTTTAGCCTTATCATCTTCCGGATGCTGGTGAATATATTCATCGAGGTACATGATAAATTCAGGATCAGGTACCTGATTGATATGAGCAAACACCTCATCCAGGTCAGGAAGCTTATCGGCTGATTCTTCGGTCTCTTCATTTACCTCATCTCCTTCCTTTATGGCAGGCAAGTTTTCTGCCAACCACTTTTGGATTTGAGGCTTTGGCAATGCACCTACAAATTCTGCTACGATTTTACCCTGGTAAATCATTTTCACAGCGGGAATGCTCATGATATTCAGTGCCTGAGCAATTTCCTGATGTTCATCCGTATTCAACTTGGCCAGTATCCAGGTTCCATTAGCCTCTGCAGCCAAACTCTCAATTACCGGGCCCAGTGCTTTACAAGGTCCGCACCATGGCGCCCAAAAATCCACTACCACAGGTACATCATAGGACTTTTCTACTACTTCTACATTAAAATCTTTTACTTCCATTTGATTCTATTCTTTTTACTAATTATTCTTTATTTGCTAATAAATATAAGACCGACATTCTGATGGCCAAACCATTTTCTACTTGTTGCAAAATAATAGATTGGCCAGAATCAGCAGCGTCTGATGATAATTCCACTCCTCTATTAATAGGTCCGGGATGCATAATGATAATAGGTTTGTCAATGCGCTTCAGCATATCTGCATTGATTCCATAGTATTGAGCGTATTCCCGTAAGCTGGGCAAGTAAGGTATCTCTTGTCTTTCAAGTTGAATGCGCAACACATTGGCTGCATCACACCATCTTAGACTTTCTTCCACATGATGACTGACTTCCACCCCCAGCGAAGCTATGTGTTTGGGAATTAAGGTTGGCGGACCGCATACCCTCACTTTTGCGCCTAACCTGGTAAGACAGAATATATTACTCAACGCTACCCTGCTATGCAGTATGTCTCCCACTATTACTATTTTCTTTCCGCGCAAATTACCCAATTTCTCTTTTAGCGAATACGCATCGAGTAATGCCTGGGTGGGATGTTCGTGTGTGCCGTCACCTGCGTTTACAATATTTGCTTTTACTCGTTTTGCTAAGTAGACAGGTACTCCTGCCGCAGGATGGCGAATAACTACCATATCCACTTTCATCGATAGTATATTATTTACTGTATCCAGCAGGGTTTCACCTTTACTCACCGAAGAGGCAGAAGCTGAAAAATTTACGATATCCGCAGATAATCTTTTCTCGGCTAATTCAAACGAAATGCGGGTACGGGTAGAGTTTTCAAAAAAAACATTGGCAATAGTAACATCCCGTAAAGTGGGCACGCGTTTTATGGGTCTATTGATGACCTCTTTAAATTCGTCGGCATTGTGAAAAATCAATTCAATGTCAGCGGTGGTAATGTACTTGATGCCAAGTAAATGCCTGGTGCTTAATTGTGCTTTTTCACTCATTATCAATCTGCTTGTTTTTTCTTAAACAATCGTACTTCGTTTTTCTGAGATTTAAAATCCCAATCTACCACTACATGAGCTTCGTCCACGGCATCTACCGTATAGCCCACATAGTCAGCACAGATAGGCACTTCACGATTAAACCGCCTATCTATGAGCACTAATAATTCTATATTCCGGGGTCTGCCAAAATGGTTCAACGCAGTAATCGCAGCATGAATGGTACGGCCTGTATATAAAACATCATCTATCAATACCACTTTTTTATCGTCAACCACAAAATCCATTTCCGTTTCATTGGCCTTCAGGGCCTTCCGTAGCCGGAAATCATCCCTATAAAATGTAGTATCCAGCTTACCGTACTTAGCTTTGTTCATAGGCAGCAGCTCCGCGATTAACGTGTATAACCGATCTGATAGCTCTACTCCCCTGGGCTGTACGCCAATAAGACAGGTGTTTTCAAAATCACCATAGGTCTCAATCAATTGATGGGCTAAACGCTGAAGGGTGAGGCTAAAACGGGGATGTTTTAATATAATTCTACCTCTATCCATTTTCGAGCCTCAAAAATAGTGTTTATTACTCAAATTATAAGGTGGGTATAAAATAGGGTCTGGTGTTTTCGGGAATATCTGGTCAGGTACATGTTTAGTTCCTCTTAGAATTTTCGACCAAACTATTCCTGATTCCGGGAATAGTAAATTGGTGGACGCCTTCCTTGAATTCTTAGAAAATTTAGATATTTTTGGTTAATATTAGTGTTATTCGGCTTTTATGGTCATAGTTAATAGCGATATAGACGAAACTAACCCAAAAAAGCAGGGGTATACTAATGTTATGCGATTTTAGCAGACCGGAACGAACGATATCCAAAGAAAATAATCTGACCATTTTTGTTTCACTTTAGGGAAACATTCTTAGCTTTGCATCGTGGACAAAAATCAGAAGTATAGAAAGATTACATTTTACAAAAACTACTTTCAAGACTTCTTCGATAAACAAAACAAAAAAGTAAAAGCAAAAATTGTTTGGACTTTTGACTTGGTTGAAGACTTGCAAAGAGTTCCAGAAACCTATCTTAAACACACTGAAAACATGGATGGACTTTATGAAATCCGAGTTCAATTAGGAAACGACATTTTTAGAATTTTCTGATTTTTTGACCAAGGACAATTGGTTGTTTTAACAAACGATTTTCAAAAGAAAACTCAAAAGACACCAAAGAAAGAAATAGAAATGGCACTTAAAATAAAAGCAGAATATGAAAGCGAAAAATAGGAACTCAATGACTCTTGAAGAATTCAAAGAAAAGAACTACGGTAAACGAGGGACAAAAAAACGTGACGAACTTGAATTAGGTTACGAAGCATTCAAAATTGGTGCGTTGATTCACGACACACGTATAGAAATGGGAATGACCCAAGAGCAACTTGCTGAAAAAGTCGGGACAACTAAATCTTACATTTCTAAAATTGAGAACAATATAAAAGAAGCTCGTATTTCGACACTTCAAAAAATCATTGAACTTGGTTTTGGTGGACAACTTGAACTTAATATAAAAATCTAAACTGAATATTTATCGCGTCGGTTATACAGAAACTGATAAAGCAGGTATTCCCTTCAAGTCACTTGATATTCCGCAACGTAATATCAGTAACGGCAACATGTACAACCAACACAATATATACGCTGAATGCAATTTCGGCATCTAAAAACGGAAACAGGTTTTCGTTTCATGTACTATAGCGATTGCCACCAACTCCCCCGTTTTGTGTGCACTTGAATTACTTCATCATCATTTCAAATGTGCCATCCCAATTCATCGGCACACCATTCGCAATAAGATCCTTTGTGTAGTCAGCCATAAATTGGTATCCTTTAGATCTTAGTTGACCATTGGTGTGCTCAAAAAGATTGTTGAAGATCGTTAAAGCTTTCTTGAATTTCCGTGCTGAAAAATACATCAATCCTTTTTCCACTTCTTTAATTTCCAATTTTTGTGAATTTATCTCCCGGGAATTATCATCCATTCCCATCAACTCTGCCAACGGCAGGGGAATTGATTTACCCATCAATTTATAGTTGCCTAAGGGTCTTAGAATGAAATTATGATTTTGGGGAAGCCTTCTATACAAAGGTTCGCTAACTATAATGGTAGCACCCATCACTTTAGTAAGTCCTTCTATTCGCGAAGCGATGTTGACGGCATCTCCGATGACGCTAAGCGATCTTTTTTGTGGAGTGCCGATTATTCCTGCAATACAATTTCCATAGTTAATACCAATACCTGCCTGTATTTGATTTGAACCAGAAGGAGATTGTCGATTGAATCTGATTAACTCTTGCTTCATCATCAGGGCAGAAATGCAAGCGCTTTCAGCAACCGATAAGCCTGCTGTCTTGCCCGGAAAATATAATGCCATGATCGCATCACCAATGTACTTATCAATGATGCCACCTTGTAAGTGAATATATTTCGACATAGTGCCGAGATACCGATTCAATAATTCGATCAGGCTACCGGCGCTCATCCCTTCCGATAATTTAGTAAAATCACGGATATCCGAAAACATAATGGCGATGTCGGACGATTTACCCCGAAACCCATCTTTGCCCGTATCATTAAGTATCATTTCGATTTGATCCTGTCCTATAAACCGACCTGCGGAATGCAGTAGCCAGGCATCTTTGTGGCGCTCTTTGAGTATGTCCTCATATTCTTTTCTAAGTACGGAGTTTTCTGTTTGATCCAATAATGATATCGCTTTCCTTAATTGAATGGATGACTGGTCATTATACCCCGACTGATCGAGCGCCTGTGATTGGTAATAATAGAAGTGGGCCTTTTCTGTTATTGAATTGGTGAAGTCGTGGATGTATACTTCTTCTGTCTTAAGAAAATAGTTGATTGCCTCAGACAGTTTGTCATTGAACAAAGCCCCTAACCCGCATAAATAATCAATACGTGACTGAAGTATCTTTTTGTTGTGAACGTTCGCTTCTTTGGATAATAGTTTACGAAGATTTGAAATGATAGTCTTTGACTTTATCACTTCCTGGGTTTGCAAATAATAATAAGCCAAGGTGTACTGGGCAAAAAACTCAACCTCCATTCCGATTTTTTTTGCATACTGAATGCTGCGGTCGATATATCTTATAGCTCCCTGAAAATCCTGCAATTCAATCAGGCAGCTGGCAATCTGGTTCATCATTTTTGATTTCAGACTTTCTTCCCCTGCAGATTTTTCAAGGATCTTTAAGTCAAGTTCAAGATGTTTTACTGCTTGTTTAAAATTTCCAATACCAAAATTCAAGCGTCCCAGGTTGCCGTGCGTGAGGGCAACAGACTGCTCATCTTTAAACGCCATTTTTATTTTTAGGGAATCCTGAAATAAAGCTAATGCATCGTTGAAAAAACCAATGGTTTGAAGCACCTGCGCATAGGTATCTGATACCCGGGCCTGGTAATACCGTGCAACCTGGTCGTCGGATGCTTGCAGATAGTCAAGACTTTTGTTTAATGATTCAAAAACCAGGTGATAATGATTCGGTCCTTTTTTAGAGAACAGGAAACCCCTCACGTGATAATAGATGCCGAGTTCAAAATTGGATAATCGTGGCTGGGCATTGGATAGATACTTTTCCATGACAGCGATCTCCTTCTTGAACTTTATCTGGTTATAGGCGATACCGATGAAAAACAATATCGGTTCAAAAAAATTACTTCGCCTGAAATCGATATCGTTTGTAATGAAAGAGGATTCTTTGCTGGCTTGCGAAATAAGTATCTCATTATAAATTTTAATACCTATTCCTGGAAGTGGAGATTCGTGTTTCATCCTATCGAATTACTGGGATTCATTATTTGCAGAAGATTACTTTTTCACCAATTCTAAATTTTCATCTAACTCCAGGAACAGCAGATCCCGCGTATCTTTTGTAGGCCTTACCCAGGCGGCAATGGCTACTCCCCCGGTTTTAGTAGGCGTCATTCTATATTTCTCCAGCTTGAATGGAATCAAATCATCCAGGTACTTATCAACCACTTTATTATTACGGATAACGGAAAGCAACAGAGAGCCTTTGTATGCGTTATCCGTGTTGCCATTGGGGTTGTTGGTCATGCGTGCGTAAAAAATCCTGTCTTTTTCTTTATTGTATTCAAGTTGGTGTGAGTGGTCAGCAACATTTGAGATCATATTCTGTGCAGCCTTCTGGTTAAAATCTGCATCCAGTAGGACAAGTTGCGTAGGTGGACTAAAACCATGCACGGGTGGATTGACATAATTAGGAGATGGCACATTTATAAGCACGGCAGATCCATCAAGATAGGGAACCGCCTTAAACATGTTTTGAAAGGGCACCGTTCCCAGCGTATAATTATCCTTTACCACTGAACTGCCGTTGGCATTTACTTTGAGCAGTTGGGTACCTGGCCTTGGTCCAAGCTTTATTGAAACCGATGATGAGGGTAAAGCCGAAGGATTCCATGTAGCCCCAGCTGTCAGGTAGCCCATTATTACGAAACCATACCATCCAAATGGCCCAAGGGACATAATATCTGCATTAGGCGTGGATGAGTAGGGTATTAAATTCCCACCTATCCACTCCTGGCTCTGATCCGGATCGTCATTGAACGGCCCCGGAAAATATGGAAAACCACGCCAATCAATATTCATTGGAACCAGGTTAAACACGCCATCTTCACCCTGATCTCGGAACCAGGCCATGATCTGTTGATTGTTGGTGAGGTCCCACACTTCGAAGGGCACATCTACATAATCCTGGTATTGCCAACTTGCTCCTGCATCAAAACTAAAGTGTCGGTTGAACCGGTGTGCTTTTTGTGTTTTCCCCGGTCCAAACCTGATCTCAACATCTATGGGTGGCATGAAAGCTTGCCAGTATCGAAGATTGAAAAAAGACTTTGCGGTATTTTCTGAAAACCCCGTAGGATCAGGAAACGGCAGACCATATGTTGTAATGAAGTATTGATCTCCGTTCCTGCCGGTCAAATAAACATAAGCCGGCCATGCTTCAAAATATCTCATGGGTTGCTTAAATTCCAGGACGCCGGACGAGGAAAATTTATGGTAATCAGGTGCACCTCCACCGCCAACTGCCATAAAACCACCATCTGAAGTCCGGAAAATTTGAGCGAGTGGGCGTTCACCTCCGGTTGAAAAAAATTCTGTTTGCCCGGTTTCCGGGTGGAGATTGAAAAACACATTCCGGCAACTGCAGGGATCGTCTGGTCTGAAATAGAGGAAACCTTTATCATCCGCACCGTAATTTGGACCAACGGCAGAAGTCGAAAAAAAGGATAGTTCAGAAGCAAGTGGAGATTCGGGGGGTGGAGTGCCAGCTTCAAATACACGGTCAGGTATTCCTATGATGCCATCTTTAACAGGAAACTTCTTCTCCTCAGTTTTTTGAATGATCCCTCTTGCATCGGTAGTCACCAGTACATAATCCGTTGCCCAATTCGTTTCGAAACCCTGGTAGTTCGTGGAGCTCAACATCAGCACATAACTCCCATCCTCTTTTTGCCTGAAATAATATAGGTCCGGTGCGGATCCTTCGAGGGACCCGCCACTTAATGGTAAATTAAAGTTGTGCAGTTGAATTTGTTCAAGCCCTGTCTTTGGAGTATCTGTAGTAACTTCATCTTTAAGGCATCCTGTTACAATAAAAAAGAAGGGAATAATAATTAACGAAAGTTCCTTTAAAGAAGAGTGACCAATTTTTCTTTCAGCATTAAGCATTTCACTCATATTAGTTTTCATGACTTGTTATCAACTTTAGGTTCTCATCAAACTCCATAAAAAGAAGATCCCGTGTATTGTCTGTTGGCCGGGCCCAGGCTACGATGGCGAGCCCCCCTTTCCTGGTAGGTGTAATCCGATACTTTTCCACATCAAAATCCAGATAACGTTTGATCTCTACACCATTCAGGAAAGTGGAAAGCAGGAGCGAAGTCTTGCCCCCTTTCCTGTTTGGGTTCAAGGTAATTCGGGCATAGAAGAACTGGTTATTATTGCTTTCCAGTTGATGACCATAATCGTCTGGCCTGGACTCTACCTGGATGACATTCGTTTGATTAAAATTGGCGTCCAGTATCACCAGTTGTGTGGGCTGATATCTAAATTCTCCCAAATGAATGTCTGACGGGTCATTCGTAACTTGAGGCGCATTAATCAGGACGGCAAATCCGTCCAGATAGGGTACGGACTTAAAAAGTGTTTTAAATCGGACCCCTTGTCCCAATGCAAAATTCTCTTTTACTACAGTACTGCCATTTGCATTCACTTTAATAAGCTGTGGACCGGGTCTTGAGTGTGAGCCTGAAAGAGAAAATGTAGCACTTGGCAATGCGTCGGGATTCCAGGTGGCACCTTCAGGTAAATAAGCCCATACAAAGTCAGGCACATCTTCCTGCATAAATCTTTTATTCCCAATGAATTGATCTGGTATTTCTGCATAATCTACTCCTCCCCCATTTATCCAAATCATCTCGCGGCTCTGTGCTGGGTCATCATTTTCAAATCGCCTATCATAGTTGAAAGGAACAAGGTCAAACGCACCATCTCCACGCTGATCGCGGAAGGAGACCATTACTTGCCGATTGTGCTTGACATCCCATACCTCGAAAGGGACAGCCACATAATCCTCATAAGTATTGTTCCTGTTGAACCGGTGTGCTTTCTGCTTTTTCCCTGGTCCAAACCTGATCTCAATATTAAATATTCTACTTTCTTTAAGGTAGAAAAAAGACTTTGCTTTATTCACACTGTAATTTTCGAAAAGAAGCCCATTATTAATAGATGGATCGTAAGGTCTATAGTTAGGATACGCGTAATAGGAATAACCGCTGTTATATATTGCAATGAAAAAGAAATCACCATTGCGCTCTGTGAGGAAATCAAAAGATGGCCTTGCTTCCCAGTATTGCATAGGCTGTTTGAATTGAAGTGTTCCAGTCTTTGAATATTTCGAAAAATCTGGTGACCCTTCCCACCCTACTGAAATAAAACCTCCATCAGAAGTTCGAAAAGATCGTGCAAAGGCAGGTGCAGTACCTACTGAAATAAACTCTGCACTCCCGGTCTCCGGGTTGAGGTTAAAAAATTGGTCCTTGCAATAACACCTCCAGTCTGGTTGGAAATATAAAAAACCATGATCGTCGGCAATATAACTGGGCCCGGAAGTTGAGCGGTTGAGGGGCAGAGGAGAAAATTTGTATGGAAATAAAGATGAAGGTGGGACATCCCATACATTATCAAAAGTTCCGGTAATATCATCTTTTGAAGGAAGCTTCATTACCTCTGTTTTCTGAATGATCCCTGTTTTATCAGCATGCACCAATACATAATCAGTCGCCCAATTTGTAGCAAAATTCCCATCGTGAGTATAAGTCAGCATGAATACGTAACTTCCATCTTCCTTTTGTTTAAAATAATAGACATCAGGAGCAGTTTCATCCAACGTTCCGCCATTTAACGGAACATTAAAATTGCGCATTTGAATCGATATTGGTCCATGTTTTGGTTCCGTTACATTTAATTCTGCTTTCTGACAACCCGTATTCATCAATAGACTGAAAATCATGCAGGTAAACCAAAGGTCTATAGTTAACTTTGATTTGAAAATTCTTGTTAATATTATTTTCACCATCATTTCAACTTTATATGATAAAATAATTTTGAAATGCCGAAAGAAACCTGGAGCGTACTACTTTTAAAGTCGTCTTCAATCCACTCAAGGGTGGTCGCCCGGCCGGGGTCTGAGAATCGATTGTCAGCATTTGTCATATTCTGGATACCCAATTCATACCTGATACTTAAACTAAACATCCATTTGTCTTTTTGTGGTACGTTTGCTTTTAGCTCTAATAGTGGGCGCACTTGATTCTTCGTGCGCAGCGGCAGGTTGGAGTAACTTAAATCAATTTCGTCGCTTGAATTATTCCTGTTTAAAACCAGGTAGCCATCGGCCTTTTGTAAGGTACTATAGGTAACGCCGGTATATGCTTGAAGACTGAATTTTTTAAAAATATAATTATACCCTATGGCGGTTTGCCATTGTGATCGGCTTTGTGCTTCTGTCAATAATCCAGTGTTAAGGCTGTCTTTGTTTTTAATGGTAAAAGAATAACGTTGTCTCTCATACCCCACCCGCAAGGAAATGTTTTTGTTTAAATAGTAGGCCGCAGCAATTCCATAGTAAGCGCCTGCTGATCCGGTATAAATCACGTTAGCCGGCAACGGTCTTGAGTTATAAACATCGGTAACTTTGAATAAGGGTTGTACTAAGCCAATATTTGCAGTTACTTCTACCAAAGGATGTACATTAAAATCCTCCACCCGCCTCTTAAACTCCGGTGGATCTTGAGCTGCAAATTCATATTGGGGGTTGTTTTGCAACATGAGTAATAATGCAGTATCGGCCCTATCAAAATTCCTTGAGAAGATAGCACAAAGAGTCAAAAGCCGATAAGCTTCTGTTTTTTGATCTTTCGTGAAACCGTTGGTCAGGCAGGTGGACAATAATGTTTGCACTTCATCAAATCGTCCGGTATAGTAAGCCTTTCCGGCATTTAGCAAGGTTTGAGAGCAATCGGTTTGGGAGAAGAGGCTGCTGATGCTCATTGATAAAGAAACTATCCATATGGCGACTGGTATTCTCATTTGTCAGGGCAGGTTTTAGTATATTGAATGTCCGGGCCTACAAAATTGTCCCACTCCTTCCTGGTGAGATTTCTGTTTACAGTGGTACATAGGCCAGAGGAATAAGAATTCATATCCAGAAAGAATGTCCGTATAGTTCCAATGGCATCGCCCGTAACCAGGTACTTCCCATCGGTATTAAATGTACTTTGCAAAACCCACCCTCCGTGATCACTGAGTACAATTTGGCGTGAATTGATATTGGCCATATTCCAAATCATGGAAGAACCGTCATAGCTTGATGAGACTAAGAATTTATCGGTATTATCAAATTGCAAATCACTCACCCTGGCCTGGTGGCCATTTAATGATTGGCTCAACTCAGAACCTGCTAAATCCCACAATAAGATCGATCCATTTTCCATTCCAACCGCCAAAACTGAACCTGCCCGGTTGAACTTAACAGCCGTAACTGATTTCATAGTTGGAACCTTGCCAATTGATTTAACTCCCTCGGCAGAATTACTAAAAAGAATGACATCTCCACTTGCCAGGCCAACAGCTATAGACTTTCGCACCGGACTATATGAGATAGAATTTATTAATGAGCCTAATTTAGCTACCTCTGTAGGTTGAAAGGATTCTGATGCCCATCGCACTAAAGTTTGACCACTGCCTGCAGTAAATAAATTGCCAGCCTCATCAAAATCCATTGCCCATAAAGAAGATTGATGTGCTTGCACCTCCCGGATTTTGCGCATTCTTGCAATTTCATATAGTAAGAGCACTCCTTCCTCAGAGCCAATAGCCAACATTTTTTTGTCCTGGCTAAGGGCCATGGATTGAAATACATAGGAATGCTTATCCATTAAGGTAATGGCAATGGGATCAGTTGATGGTGAGACCTTAAATATTTTCCCATCATTCCCCACCGAAAGGAAAGTATTAGGGGCAATGGCCACCAAACCTTTCACGGAACCTTTGTGAACGGGAGCCGAATTGAATTGATCCCCGTTCATTGCCTTATGTGCTGAGTACAGCCCACTATAGATATCTGCCTGATAGGCATAGCCGCCATATTGCTGATTAAACAAATAAGCCTGCTGTGCGACAAGCATCTTTTGATCTTTATCCTGTAATTGAACAGCCTTTGCACCCATGGCCTGAGCTATTGCCAACATGCGGAAGCGAGTGGCTTCCTCTTTTGCTTTTAATGCTTCCTTAGAATTTTTGTCAGCAAGTTCTGCAAATCGCTCCGCTTCTAATCTTGCAGCATCTGCTTTTGCTTTTTCATCTAAGGCGCTTTGTTCACCGGACTGCGCTTTTAATTGCAATTGGTTGGCAAGAAGCCTTTGTTTTTCGGCTTCCTGTCTTTGTATGAGGGCAATGGCTGACTGCTCCTGCGCAATTTTTGTCTGGCGATCGGCTTCCTGTTTTTGTTGCTCCGCCTGTGTCCTTTCTTGCACTGCCAAAGTCTTTTGTTGCTCTGCCACTGTCTTTTGTTGTTCAGCCGATGTTTTACTTTGCTCGGCCAATTCTTTTTGAGTCAGTGCATCTCGTTGAGCAACCTGGGCGGCTTTTGTTTGCACAAATGCATATACAACAGCAAGGAGTGATATAGCCAGCAAAATAGAAATTACAGTAACTGTAATCATAATCCTTTTACGATTTCGCTTTGATTTTTTCACTGCTGATTTACTCTTATCAATAAACTCCCTGATCTTGCCGGTGAGGTTAAGTTTGGATTCGTAAGGGGCAATGTATGCAAGGTCACTCGCATTAAGTAAAAACGCCCTCTTCTCATGCTCACTAAAGGCGTACGTAATAAATTGGTTCACTTCAATGAGGTCGCGCTCGTAAGTAGTTATCTTCTCAAAAATCTTGGCAGCAATACTATCGTGGCGAAGTTCATAACGGCCAGCCTCGTCTTTGTCCTTTAATATCCTGCGGTTCACTAACTGCTGAATAATTTGGTCTGCTTGCTTCTCACCGAAATCCTGCCCAATGGATTTAACAAATTCGGCCGCATTCCTGGCTGTGATTTGCTTCTTGGTAGCATCAGTGGAGACAAAGGCCTTTAATAGTGCCAGTGCTTTATCCGAATCCGGAATCAATTCAATTTGCTCATCGAGAAATTGAGAGAGCACATCACCCACGTTGCCCAACTCATCCAAAAGCTGATTGGAGAAGGTGATCTGTTCATTTGCATGGTCATTGGCTTTCTTGTAGATACGGTCTAAGAAAACCTGTAAGTAAGTAAGTTCTATCTCGGTTTTGTTAGGGCTCAGTTTAGTAAGCAGGTTCTCGGGAAAATGTTCCTGCACTTCAATGCCCGAAGATTTACACGGCCCTATAATGCAGTTCACCGCATTGGCCCTTGTCATCTTTTCTATGCGAATGCGATTGCTGAAAATTTCCGGAAGAGTCTGCTCAAATTCAGTTAAATATTCCAAATACTCACCGCGAATAATAAATACAAAGCGCACTTGCAATTCAGAATCCAACACCTGACGCACGGTCTCGATGAATTCAGTCCATTCGTCTTTATCCCCAAATATGAAAAGTTCTTCAAACTGATCGAACACAAGGTAAATCGGTTTGAAGTGATCGAGATAGATCGATTTCAATATTTTAGTAATACCAAATTCCTTTGCTGAAAGTGGGGTGAGCATCGCCTTTTCAAGCTGTTGTTTCATTGACTCATTGATATTTACTCCCCGCCTGATGTTTACCGGAAGCCAATCGGTATCTTCAAATTTATTTCCCAGTCCGCACGAGATAAGGCTAGACTTGCCCGTACCCGATGCTCCATACACTAACAGGATTTTACTCTGGAAAATTTTAGTATAGATCTCTTCCACTTCCTGCTCACGACCAAAGAAAATATCCCTGTCTTCCTTGGTGTAGCTATCCAGAAATTTAAAAGGTGATACGTTCATCATGAAGCAGGTTGAGTATTATACGCACCAAGTTTTGACATGAGTGTTTCAAAATCACTTACCAACTGGGCGTAATTACTCAGGCTGGTTAGATCGCATTTTTCTGTTACTTCGGTACCCACGTACATTAACTTCTTATCACGAAACTTGGTGTACATGAAAATATCCTTTTTGATATTGAACTTATCTTTGGAGTCGATTACTTCCGTTCGGGTATCGATTACAAGCGGAGAGAGATTGAGGAATTCTTTGGGTTCTTTAATGGACTTCATTAAAAGAACGGCCTTGGAGTCGGAAAAATCATCCAAAATTGCCTCCTGTGATTTAAAGTCAGAATCCGAGCTGTTTAGAATATCCATCCAATGTTCATATGTGGCATCCCGATGCCTTGATTTGTTTACTTTTATTTCACGAATGGTTACCAGTTTATACTTGGTGATGTAAGCAATTTGTTGAAGTATGTAAGTGAGTTTGTCTGCATACTCTACGCATCGTTTTTCGATTTCTTCCTGGGTTAAGTTAATCTGGTAATGACCAATCTCGTTTCGCTCAGGCACCCAGAAGTCGAGATTCTTAAAAAACTGATCATGCAGCATGCCTTTCATCTCAGGCATAAAATAAAGCATATCATTTTTCTCGAACAGTGTGCCTATTGCGCGAATAATCCAAGTGAAGCTGCCAAGACTAAGCAACATGAACCGTTGAACAAACTGGCTCCTGAATTTCTCATCCAGTTCCAGCCTTTTGTTAAAAATTTCTTCATAAAGTTCAATCACCATTACAAAACTCATGAACTGCATGGTTCGCTCTATTGTTTTAAAAAGCTGGTCGAGACGGCCACGGTCTAAGGATCTCATACTGCCGGAAAATAATCTGCGTAGTTCAACTCCAATAGGCCAGGGAAAACTTTTTATTACCTGATCGGCCAATATGCGCACATCTACTTCATCTTCCTCGTCATCGGCAATAAGGTATTTGGCAAGGGCAGGCCTGTGCTTTACTATTTCTTCAAAGACGCCGTGGATAAGAGCATCGTTTATTTGCAACATGAGGTAAATAAGATTAGTTAAGTCAACTTAAACTTATAATAGCGAATATAAGAATAATTTGGAAGACTTAATAATGGCTAATCCCCTAAATATAGGATACAAATTTTAGAATTTGACTTGTCCTGAAATAGGGTTACACTAAAACCGTGTAAACATGGACAAACCAAAAGAGCCAAATCTCACACCGCCCAAGGGACAGAGTGTTACGACAAAAACAAGCTCAAAATTTCGTATTTTGACAACCTTAATTTAACTCATATTTAAATGCCGAAAATATACGACAACATAGAAAATCACTTAATAAAAGGACTAAATGAAACGCTGGAATTATCGCAGCGAACAGACTTTGGTATGGGTTACTTTAACTTGAGAGGTTGGAAAGAAGTTGAAGATAAAATAGACAGCCTTGAAGGTGCTACTGTTATTGAAGGTAAGGACGATGTGCATCGCATTTGCCGACTTTTAGTTGGAATGCAATGAAGAATCAGACTTTATCATCAACTACGATATTAAATACTGTATGGGCAAAGAACTTGAAAGCGAAGATGAAGAATAAAATAAGTATGAAAATATCCATCCGCTTTTTTAACGACCGTGAAATGGGAGCTCTTTGGGATGACGATCAATCCAAGTGGTGGTTTTCGGTATTGGATATTGTAGGCGTTTTAAACGATGAAAGCGATTACACTAAAATTCGTAATTATTGGAAATACCTAAAGGCTAAGTTGAAGAAAGAAAACAGTGAAGTGGTTAGTGTCACTACCCAGTTCAAATTACTGGCACCAGATGGTAAAAAACGTTTGGCCGATATGTTGGATAGCGAGGGTGTTGATGCAACTAGTAGAAACCGCACTATCTATAAAATAAACGACAGAGAAATGTTTATGAAAGGGATTGATTACTCCTATTACTACGAAGAATGATGACTTGTACTAGTTAGTATTTAACCTGACAGTTTAGAATAAAAACTATTATTTTAAAATTAAAATTAAATACAAAGGACCACAGAAACAAAGTTAATCTGATGTGTCGAGGGATATCTAGTCAGGGGCAAATTCAGTTCCTTTTAAAAGGTACGACCTAAATATTCCTTCTTCCAGAATAGTAAATTGGTGGACGCCCACCTGACTTCTTAGAAAATTTAGATATTTTTGGATAAAAATAAGTGAGGCTTAGTTTTATGGATATTTAATAACGATATAGACGAAACTTATCCAAAAAAGCTGGATTCACTAAAATTAGAGCTTATTTAAGGACAAACACTACAAGAATTGAAACAGACCATTTTACTTACGTTATCATTTTGCATTTATTTGACCATTTTTTCGAGTGTTAACTCTATAGAATACATTCCCTCGACATCCATTGAAATAAATGGACATGACAGTTTAAAATCTTTAAAAACTACATTTTTACAAATGGACACATTGAAGCAAATCCCGCCTGATTTAAAAAACTTTATCAAAGGAAAAATCATAAGGACATTTAGTGTCGACTTCAATGGTGACAGGAAACTTGACTTTATTTGCCAATACACGCCGACAACAAAGACTGAAAATGAAGATTTTTTAGAAGCCTGGATTACTTCTGACAAGAAACTTTTAAAGACGGTAAAAAAGTATTCGATGGATTTCGATTTCATTTGGTTCGTAAACCTTGATTCTGATCCAGAACCTGAAATATGTTCTGCCACTGGTTATGAAGATGGAATTGACTATGCCTTTTATGACCAAGACCTAAAAAACGAAAAAGTCAATCTACTGTTTTACTTTAATCCTGTAATTGTTGAAAATGGTAAATATTACTGGGGCTATCCCTGGGACATAAAAGGTCTAATATTAAGCGCTGATAATACAGATGTTTATCTTCAAAGTTCTGATGACAATGATATTGAAAGAGATGGTAACATTACAATTAATGACATGACAAAGAAAATTCCTGCAATATTCTTTAATGGACATTCGACACAACCAAACATAAAAGTTGGAGAAATACGAAATATCAAATGGACGACATTAAACGAATTGAAATAAAAAGAGCTGATAACAGCAACAGAGCGCCTGCTGGCTAACATGCAGGCAAATAAAAAGCTGGGAGGAATATCGTAAATTAGAGTTTTGTCATCTGCTGGCAATGCATCGGTTGGGAAAGTGAACCACCCGCACCCTCCTGCATTTCTTTGCCTGTGGTACGGTAAAGGGCATTTTAAAAATCGAAACCAATCAACGAAATGAATTTGACACCAGAACAATATCTTTTAGACGGAATAAAAATCCTGTCACCTTATTTTGAACCCAAAGGTTTTCATTTTAAACTAGCTGGGACTGGACAGGGTTCTGGTGGACATTTTGCATTCGGACAATTTGTTTGTGGTGACAAAGAAATTGAATTACATTTTCGATGGTCTCTGGGACTTGTTTCGTATACAGTTGGCAATGTAGTTTTAGGACACGAAGGTTATATAAATCTACTTGACAAGCACGGGCAAAATAAGTATCCCAATTTTTCAGATGAGCCAAATGATGCGTTTAAGTGTTTAAAGTTTGACTTAGAAAATTTATTACAAGACTTTGCTGAAAACAATGCCATCCTATTCAGACAAAAAGCTCTCGAAAACCTAATAGAAATTGAAAAACATCTGGCAATTAAAATCAACGCTGATAAAAAGATTTATTCAGGTGACCAGCGAATAATTGACCAGGCAAAAGTTGAGTTTAAACATGGTAATTATTTACAAGTTGACAATCTTAAAAGTCAAATTAAGCACCTAGACTTATTGACAATAATGGAGAAGAAAATATTTGATCTAAATGATGAGAGAATGAAACACGCTCTATAAAAAACGGGTTAGCTGTATTAGCTAGTATTTAGCCTGACAGTTAGAATAAAAACTATTATTTTAAAATTAAAATTAAATACAAATGACCACAGAAACAAAGTCAATCAAGATATAGTAGACTGCTTAGATTGGCTGAGCAATTACGCAATGTATCGCAAGCTTGTAAAAATATGACTAAACGCTGACGGTCGAGGCTAAAACGGGGATGTTTTAATATAATTCTACCTCTATCCATTATCGAGCCTCAAAAATAGTGGCTATTACTCAAATTTTAACCCGGGATAAAATAGCGCCTGGTGTGTTCGGGAATATCTAGTCAGGTACATGTATAGTTCCTTTTAGAATGTTCGACCAAAATATTTCTGATTCCGGATGACTTGTCCTGAAATAGGTTTACACTATAACAATGTAAAAATGGATAAACGGAAAAAGCATCAGGAGAAACAAATACTGAAGGCGTAACCGTTTGAAGTTTTGCAATTGAAAAGTATCCATCCGACTAAGTACCTATCAATTTTAATGACATATTTTTTTATTAACTTTTTAATTTTCTAATTAATTTTTCAATTTCCTCCTTTGGCAAACTATCGTTTACAATTTTTAATTTTTCAAATAACTCTATGCCTTTTACCGCACTCAATATTTTTGCATCAACCAACAACTTCACAATCCAAATACTTCCGTGAACCTCTAATCCATTTTCTTCTGCTTCATTTCTTAAACTTTTATCACCAGTTAGCAATGGACATTTTAACTGTAATGCTTTCCATAAAACAGATTTATCGGCAATCCTTCTTAGCATTCGTTTCGTTTTCAGGTTTACAACTTCATCAATTTCGTCAGAAGAAAAATTAAACACTGTAAGTTGCTTTGACCGAATGAAATTTTGAATTTGTTCTGCTTGCTCCAAATGCAAAATTTCATTCACTACAAAATCTGTTGTACATATTTCAAAGTCCAACCCAAAAAAATCAGGAAGGGCTTCCATGTTAATCAAATCAAAGAACACATTTGTATCGGTGATAAAAAGTTTCATACTAACTGCTGCAATTGTTTACGGAATTCACCAACCGTTCTACCTGCAAAAAATGAAGCCTCGTTAACTGAAATAATTTCTTTTGACAAGCAGAGATATATTAACCTTTCAAGACGAACAGGTTTCTCTTTGCTCATGTACCTTCCGGGCTCATTTAAGTGCAGCTTTCTTTCTCTGTATCCAACATTAAATCTTCTATAAATAAAACTGGTGATAATACCGAGATGTAAAGCCCTTGCAAAAACAGCAGGAAAAGAAATCCCCCATCTTTCCTTAATCAATACTAATTCGTTTTGATAAAAATGGAATCGGTCTTTGCTCAATTCCTTTTTTGCCATATCTGCAGGGTAAAGAACAGCACAAGCAAAAGTGTGACACAGATTTTCTTCTTGCTTTTCTGATAAATTAGCTGAGAATTCTAAAGCATGGTGAGCCAATTCATGCAAAG
This sequence comes from Chitinophagales bacterium, assembly GCA_038251405.1. Lineage (GTDB taxonomy): Bacteria > Bacteroidota > Bacteroidia > Chitinophagales > Saprospiraceae > JADJLQ01. Next base: position 61,145 of record JBBSBH010000018.1, on the reverse strand, counting down.
CAGTAAATCTTTTCCTCACTACATCTTCGCCTTGCTTGACAGCTTTTTTCAGGACAATAATTTTCTTACCATCTACATCTGCTTTCATTCCATCAAAACCATCGGGAGCATCCAATTCAATTACCTTATAACCTTTATCCTCTAACATTTCGACCACATCAGGAATCGGGTCATAACCAAGCGACCAAACTTCTCTCAATTTCTTTGCAGCAGTTTCAGCATCGTCAGCAGTTTCAATTACTTTATCGTAGGTAAAGTATTCCGACTTCTCATTTGGATTAATCAATTGTTCCAATTCCAAATACCTTTCACAATTTTCCTTTGCTTTTTCTTCTATCGACAATCGTTCAGTTTTTGAAATTTTTGAAGAATATTTTCGGTAGCTTATGTTTTTAAGTTCTACATGGACAGTTGGTATCGAATAAAAATAATCCACTGGCACATTCAGCACATTTGACAAAGCAATTAAAACATGACTATCAGGTTTCATTTTACCTTGTTCGTATTTATGCAATGCCTGACGAGAAACAACTTTTTCAAGTCTGTTTTCCAAGTCCTGTAAGGACATCCCAGCCATCTTTCGGGCTGACACCAGTTTATTTCCAAATACGTTTTCCATTGTTTTATTTAATTAAGTTTTTCGACATGTTGACAAAGATAATATATATTTACGTATTGTCAACCATTTTTATCCCTATAATTCTAAAAAAAATCCTGTCCAACACACCAAGTCAGGCACATTTGCAAGCACGCAAAACCTACACACAAAAGCCAACCTTGAAAAAGAGCACTGACTTGTCCTGAAATAGGTTTACACTAAAACAGTGTAAAAATGGATAAACGGAAAAGGAAAATCATTCAGAAAAAAGGAAAGCATTATTCCGAAATGGAGCGTCATGGTATCATCCGGGAGATGCTCAAAAACAACTGGACCAAGCAATTTGCCTGGGAGCTTTACACCGGTGAACCCCAAGAACGAGGGCAACTCATGCGATGGATGCGAAAGCTTGGTTATATGAAAGAAATCAAGCACAAGAAATTTACCTTTGATGTAAAATCAGAAGGAATGAAAAAGCATCAGGAGCAAGAAAAATCGGAAACAGAGCCGTTTGAAGTTTTTGCAATTGAAAAAACGAGTTGCTTAATTGGAGAGCTCATTAATTCCTAATACTCCTAACCTGCTTACTAATCGAGTTTTCAAAATTTATTTTAGATCCCGGAGCCAGAAATACCTGGTTAGCCGTTTGGGATTTGTAAGCATCGCCGGGGAAAAACTCTATCCTTTGCATTTGGCCATTTGGTAGCTCAATCAGGCCACTATACTCATTTTTACCGGCAGAAAATACATTTCCCGAAAAAGGAAGCTTGTGCACGGCCAGCGAATCTAAATTGATCATTTGAAAAAACAATACTGATTTTTGATTGGTAACATAGGTGAGTGACCGGCTTTCTCCATCGGCGAAATAGCCTGATTCGGTAAAAGGGCTTGCTTTAAACCCCCCTTTCGTGTCATTTAAAAGGATCAAACCATTCATCGCATCTGCCCTGCCCTGGATAAGTTCCATTCCGTAATCATTGCCGCCCAAAATCAGGTCCAGATAGCCATCACTATTGACATCAAATGACTGAATACCATACAGCGGTGCCATTTGGGCTTCCTGAGGTAATGAAGAAATTTCAAACATATCATTTCCCAGGTTTTTAATATAGCTCGATGAGAAAGTATTAGTTTTTAAGATAATGGCACTATCCAGTTCATGACCTGGAAAAACATCTTTCACCGTGGCTAATCCAAATGATTTATAGTTTTGAAATTTTCTTTTGATACTGATGAGTTGTTTTATCATTTCATCCCGGCTATGGAAAAAGTACTCTTTCTTTTCTCCGGTAGTATCCCGCCAATAACAACTTATAAATGGATCAAGGCTGCCATTTTGATCAAAATCTTTTGCATATATAGTGATCGGCTCTTTGGAGTTGCATTTAAAATAAGTATTGTCACCGAAATTGCCACAGATATAATCCATATCCCCATCATTATCAAAATCACCTGCTTTCAAACTGGTCCACCAGCCCAATTTTTGCTCTAAAGCCTGAACATGAACTAAAGAAAAGGCATTACCGGTATTTTTATAAAAGCTTACAGGGCCCCATTCCCTGGCGATGATAAGATCAGGCTTGCTATCATTATTAAAATCTGTAAAAAGCGCGTCGTTAATGATACCGAGATCCGGTTTTGACGGGAACCACTTATCAGTCGCAATCACAAATTTGGCATTACCCCCACTACTCTTGTTAATCAAAATAAATGATTGATCTGCTTTGGGGTAATAGCCTGGCAACACATGTCCTGCAAGGAATAAATCCAAATCGCCATCAAGATCAATATCAGCTGCTCTTAATGCAGAACTACAAGTACGCATATTTGGTGGAATAGCATTCGTATCTCTAAGGAATCTACCATGGCCATCATTTGAAAAATAGCGCAATCCGTACACTTTTGGATTAGCCATTAAATTCTCATAGGACCCTCCGGAAACCAGGAGATCGAGATCACCATCATTGTCAGCATCTATTAATAACATCCCGGCATCTTCTGCTTCCTTTTCATCTGCAAGTTTTAAATCTATTAAATCTGATGTAAACTTTCCGCCTGCGTGCTGCAGAAATATTCTTTCATTTTGAAGCGCACTGCCGCCCAGGATCAAGTCCTCCAGGCCATCATTATTGATATCTCCTACTGACATGGGTACTCCATAGGCAGAGAGTTTATGTGGTAAAGTCTTCTGAATATTAAAATCAATAAAATCCCGCTCATAATGCAAATAATCTATTCCCAAACTGGATGAACTTATTTGCTGAAATTCTGCATTAACCGGTTTATAGGATGGTCTCCATTCAGAGTGACCTTTAGAAATTTCAATTTTCTGATCTGCCGGGCATGATGGAAATATTTGGCATTTTCCATCAGACCAGGTTACGAGAATAGAATCAATCTGGCTAATGGTATCTAAGCCAAACATACAGGTATAAGATGACTGTGATAAATACCCTCTCCCTGAAAGAATTTCGCGGGTTTGTAATTTATCTTCCTGATAAAAAATACTAACCTTCGATCCTATGGCATCAAGATTGTGTTGATCCCCTTTTAACTTAATGGCCAAATAATGCTTATGGCCGGTATTTGAATTAGAAATAGAATTATTCTTAAAAATAAATGGAGCATCATCAATATTATGCACAATCAAGTCCGGATCACCATCATTGTCCAGATCCCCATAAGCAACACCATTTGAAAATGATTTAATAAACATCCCCCAATCTTTAGTTTTATCACTAAAAGAAAGATTTCCTTCATTGTGAAACATAAAATTGGAAACCTTTACTACGGGTATTAAATATTGCAATTCCATATCACTGATCAGGTTCCGGGTCTCATTTCTATATTCCCCAAAATCATGATCGGTCACATCTTTCGGAAATCCATTAGTGATATATAAATCTTGATAACTATCTAAATCAAAATCAGCGAATAAAGGCGCCCAACTCCATTCCGTCTCGTGTACGCCACTCAGAAAGCTAATATCACTATATACAGGATAAGAATGATGCATACCTTGATTTAACTGCAGTGTATTGCGGGTATATTGATACTGGTACCCATATTGCTTAATAAATATATTGGTTGCATAATTGCCCGGACCAATCAGGGTCTTCTTTCGTAAATTAGTAAAAGGCAACATCTCAACGGTCATTACTTCCAGCTTACCATCATTATTGATATCGCCTAAATCTGATCCCATGGCAGCTGAAGATTGATGCCTGAATATTTTGGAAACTCTATTGGAAAATGTTCCGTCATGATTATTGATATAGATAAGATCATCACTGAGATAATCATTTGCTACATAAATGTCTGGCCAACCATCTTCATTAAAATCATTGATGAGGGTACTGTGGCTATATCCGTGCATTGTCATTCCTGCATTAGCTGAAACATCAAAAAAATGAGGTTCATTCAAAAGGCTATCCCAATCATTTCTATAGAGTTTATCACAATTTTCATCGCAGACCTGGTTGAAATCCTGCATGTACTGTCCCGGGGCCCCGCTCCGCGCAATAAAATTAGTTCCGATAAATAAATCCAAATCCCCATCAAGGTCATAATCAAAAAATTGAGCATGGGATGCATAAGATGTATCATCTAAACCGAAATGGGCAGCCAGCTCCTCAAATTGTGGTATTCCTGCTGCATTATTACCTTTATTAAGAAAAAACAGATTTGTCCTTTTAGCTGCATTTCGGATCAATGTATTGGTAACATAGATGTCGTTTTTACCATCCGCATTTAGATCTAAAATATTCACTCCGGAAGACCACATCCCGGCTCGTTTCTGTACATGAGCGGCATCCGTAATGTCTTTAAATTTAAAATCACCCAAATTTAAATAACAGGCATTTCCCACTTGATTTCCAGCGAAATACAGATCTTCTAGGCCATCTCCATTCAAATCCCCCACGCCTACCCCGGCTCCATTATAAATAAACTCTGTATTTAAAATATTGAAACTATCATATTCCATCACATCATTTACAAATCTGACATTTGATTCCTCCGGTTTGACCAATGTAAAAACTGGTTTAGCTTGATGGCAAGCTGATAAAAAGAAAAAAGCAAGCATTGCAGAGCATATACATTTCATAATCTGCTGCAAAGCTAAAAGAATCGAAATAGCAATTAATACAAGTATGACATTAAATTCTGGAAAGAACATTTTTAGACAGCCAGCCATCATCGTTATTTTCCAGGGTTACCTTGTACCAGGTCTGCAAACTATCAATAATTTCCATTTTGGTGCCTATACCTAAAGGCAATAGTATCTGGCTATTTTCATCTGGTGCGATTCTTAGATTTACATTTTGAGAATTGATGCAGTTGGGTTTAGCCTCGAAGGTTATTCTTGAAAAATAAAAAATTCCGGTGAGAAAAAAAAGGCCATAAAGCAAATACATAAATATCGACTTGGTGTTGATGGTATTCAATTGATTCAAGATACCGAATAATCCCAAGGTCAGGGCACTAAACAGGAAAAGCCAACCCCAGGAATTACCCGGAAGTAAGTCGCGAATAGAAGAAAACCATTTGTATAATATAAAAGGGGGTAAGGATTCTATTTTGGGTTCAATATGAGCTGTAGATTGTTTAATTCCCCGCTTAACCAAACCTGAGGATGGATTCAATAGTAAGGCTCTTTCAAAATTTAACCTGGCTTCAAATACTTTATCCAACTTTAGATAAGCCAATCCCAAATTATAGTAAATATCAGCTGATGGGCCTGAGAAATGCAATAAGTCCTGGTATTTGGATATTGCATTTTCAAAATGACCAGCTGTATATTCCTGATTTGCTTCGATCGCCAGGTTATTTTGAGGAAATGCATTGATTGCTATAAAAATAATAACGAATAGTAATAACAACTTCATATTAGTTTCAATTCAAAATGAAAGGCTCTATACCCAATATTTTATTGCGGTCAGGTTTGTCTATATAGTCCCATCGGAATCCCCTAAGTTTCAATTTTTCATGATCTACCTGCAACATAGGATGCATGGTACCATCTGGTTTTGTAAAAAAATATATCCTGTTAATTTCATTATTCCCAAACTTGATATCGATACTGCTGCAAATTATTTTATTTACACCAATATAGGCCCTGGCATCGTCTTTAATATAATAAACAGCTTCTGCATTACCCATCACATTTACTAATGAAAGATTGGTAGAATCAAAATTCGCAGTGATATTCCTGCCTTTAATCTGATTGAAATATTTTAAATCTTCCGAATTAACAATCATGGCATTTTGTAATAAATATATTTTATCTACGTGATTGCCCTTTTGCTTAATCCTGATCGTATCGGCAAAAAACTGTGAAGTATCTGACCAGATGATAGGATTGATAAATAAATTAAATAAGGAGTCTTGATTATTATAGGTAAGAGAATCACATATGGCTTGAATGTCTGATCTATACACCTGTACATGATGGTAGGCCAGTATATTTTTGGTCTTTGAAATAGAATCGGATTCAAATACATTTAATATATCCGCTCTAAGATAGAGTGTATCCTCACTATTTGAAAATGATTTAAAAAGTGGTTGCCGGCTATCTTTTCCAACTGCGATAACCCGATTTTCATTTTTATTAAATCGCATAGAATCGCAAATGATAGATGCTTTATTAGTGGTGTCTATCCAAATTACTAAGCCTGTCGCCAGCAGGTTTCCTGTGGCTGAATCTCTTCTGATTTCATTGGCTTCCAATTGATTGGTACTATCTGTAAGATTAGATCTGCCGGTAGTAACAAAGACTCCCGTGTTTTCATCATACACCAGTTTTTGGGTAGAATTTACGGTGCCATCTTTGGTGGTTACAAATCCCACGCCGAGTAAAGTCATTATTTTAGTTTGCTCATTATATATCAAAGTATCACCTTGTAACCGATTGTCATTACTTGTATATTTTACATGATTATACAGTTTGATTTCATTGGTATTACCATTATACTTCATGAGATCTGCTGAGGTCTTTTTGTCTTTATCAGAAAATTGTGGATTGCCTGTAAACTCGGCTAATTTATCATCAATATCATAGAAGCCACCTTCACAATAAATCTGACGATCTGCTTTTTCCATTAGTGTAGGTTGGACAAAATAAGCAGTATGGGTTGCTGTATTAAAAACCAGGGAATCAGATCTTAGTTGAATTTCCGGATCCGTCATTTGTACATTACCTGCAAAATAAGCCATGCTTTCTTTAGAATGGTAATAGCCACGTTTGCTTTTTAATGTCGTAGTGGAAGTCTTGAGTGTAGCGGGAGTATAGTAGGATGCCACTGATGAATTCAGATCATAATGCAATCGTTTAGTATACAAAGATTGCAGTCCATTTACCAATATCACCTCTCCATAAAGATCAGCTGTTCTTTTGGATCCATCATACCGGAGAGAATCGGAAAATATTTGTACGGTGTCATTATTTCGGATCACCACATTACCATAAGCCATCACCATCAATCCAACTAATCTGGCTGAATCGCAATACAAAAATGTGGTATCGTGATATAATTGTACATCGCCTTGCAATATTTTTAATTCTACCCCAGGGGATGACTCTAAATAAGTAAAATCTGAATGTATGATTTTAATCTCTTTGCCAGCCGGCTTTGGCGCATCAGATTGCCCAAAAGCAATATGAATAATGCCAAGTAAAAGCATTGTAAATGAATATCTTAGCCACATCTGCCCCATAGAACGATCTGCAAAGTTAATTCGTTACGACGAGCCGAAATAGGATATGTTAAAGGCTTTAACCATCCCCTTTGCCATTTTCGGATACAAAACAAACGGAAGAGTCTTAAGCCAGTAAATTGGATGATTGAAAATTGGAATTAACTTTGCATTTCCAAAATTATGATTCAACGCATTCAAACTGTCTTTTTATTGATCGCCACCGGAGCTTTCATCACCCAATTTTTTACCCCCATTTTGAAATCTAGTCAAATGGCAGTCATGGGGATATTTCAGGATGGCCAGGCTTTTACAAGTGAAAATCAAATCGCCATAGTATTATTGGGGATTACGATGGTGGCTTGCATTATTGCCATCTTCCTTTTTAAAAATAGAGGTTTACAAAAACAAATTGTAATAATTTCAATCATTACCTTGCTTCTGGGAAACCTTTTTGGAGCTTATGCTTTTATGGCTCCTGCTGATGAGATAATGAGAAAGTCTCAGGCACAAATATTTCCTGGTCTGGGAGCATTCATGCCCATTATTGCATTCGCAGCGTTGATACTGGCCTATAGAGGTATAAATAAAGATGATAAAATAGTAAAATCAATGGATCGACTCAGATAACTTATCTATAACTCTTTCTTTTTTAAGTAATTTTGCATTTAGAAAGTTCAAAAAATAATACTAGTGAAAAAAATACCATATTTCAATCTCGTCCTTGGTCTTTTATTGGGAGGAATATTAAGTAGATTAATTCCACACATCCCCAATTTTACTGCACTGGGAGCTACCGCATTATTTGCCGGGGCTTTACTCCAGCCCAAATGGATTGCTTATTTTTTACCCCTGATGGCGCTATGGATATCTGACCTGTTTTTGAATAATGGTATGTACAAAAATATGTTTCCAGAGGCTTATACCGGTTGGGTATGGATGGGGAATATCTGGGTGTATATTTCTTTCTTTTTGATTACCTTATTAGGTCGTAAGATTATTACAAAAATTGGCTTTAAGTCAATATTTATATCAGGAGTAAGTGCTTCGTTGATTTTCTTTTTATTGACCAATTTTGGGGTGTGGTATCACAACCCCATCTGGCCTCAAAATATATCAGGGCTTTTTGGATGTTATATATTTGCTATTCCTTTTTTCTGGAATACCCTGGCGGGAGATTTGATTTTTAGTGGAATGATTTTCGGTATATATACTGCTGTGGTCCAGAGAAAAAGTATTCTTGCTTAGGAGGAAGCAACTAAAACATTCTTTTATTCTTCTTCATCATCATCGGCAATAATAGGAGTCAACATCGGTAGTTTGATCCATTTTGCCTCTTCACTATTTACAGATAAAAAGCCAAGAAAACCGCCAGAGGCTTTAGCTACTTCCTGTGCTAATCTTGTATATCCTCTATACAATTGCGCTCCTGCCTTAGGGTCGAGCTTTTTCAAGATATCGTTTAAACTAGATAAACGAGTCGAAATTTCATTATTTCGAAGAGCCGCATCCTGGGGAAGTTCATTTAGTAAATTATCTAATGTACTGTTAAACTCTGCTTCAACTGATAAGTAAAAATCATGCAGATATTCTGGAGAATTGTAGGTTCGAATATGAGTTATTTTCTTTGCTAACTCTAATTCTTTTTCATCAAATTCATTATCAGCCTTTCCTATTAATATCGTTACCAGAGCTAAAGCATCTTTCAATGCCTGCAACTCCGTAACATTTAAATTTTGGAATACATCTTTCATTAGTTTCAATTTTTTTCAATTGTAAAAATATCAATTTTACTTAAAGGACATCCCTAAATAAACAGATTTAGATTAAAAATGATCCCAAATTGAGCTTTAGATTTTTCTAAGCTCAATTGACGATTGATTTTGAATTGTTTAGATTGATTTTATGAAATTAAGAAAATTCAAAATCAATGTCAGGATCAACCCTGATAACAAATTGATTTTCAATTCAATTTGTTCATCAGCCCTAGCGGCAAATTATGCTAACGCGTAATTTGGGATGAGTTATTTTGTTTTAAGCAAATTGAATGGAAGAGGCCATCAGGCCTCCATAGAATCGATTTAAATGATGCAGATATGATTGGACTGATCCTTGGTGCCTGATAATCAATGAAATATAAAATAAAAAGACCATTTGAACTAGGTTTATTTATCATTCAACAACCCTTGTTTTGAATATGAGTATTACGCTCAATTTACCGTTTCAAGCATCGACATATGCTCGAATTCCCTAAAATCCACTGCACTTACTTTGCTTACTCCCTGCTCCTCCATAAATACACCGTAGATGACATCTACAGCTGCCATCGTTTGCTTGTTGTGCGTTACGATAATAAACTGCGATTCGTCGGCAAAATCGCGAATAATATGATTGAATTTTTCAATATTGCTATCATCCAAAGGTGCATCTACTTCATCAAAAATACAGAATGGAGCAGGTTTCAAGAGATAGAGTGCAAACAGTAATGCAGTTGCGGTTAACGTTTTCTCGCCTCCAGAAAGTTGGCTCAATGACTTAGGTAATTTTCCTTTAGGTTTTGCAATAATATCGATATCTGACTCCAGTGGTTGGTCAGGATTTAACAAGATAAGATCACAACTATCTTCTTCAGTAAATAAACTCCTGAATACTCTGATAAAGTGTTCCCGCACATTGGTGAATGCATCTAAAAACTTAGCAGTAGCACTCTCATCAATTTCTTTTATTGTATTTAATAGTGATTCCTTGGCATTGATGATATCCATTCTTTGTGTATTGATATTATCGTAGCGCTCTTTCATTTCCCGATAAGCTTCCACTGCCATCGGATTTATTTCACCGTAGTTTTCGATGCGTTCTTTTATCCTTCTTACTTTTTCCTTTAACGTGTCAAATTTCGATATAGGACTTTCAATTCCTGGTTCAATATCAATGCCTTCTGAGTCAATTTCATCATCAGAAACCTCTTGAGTAGGAAGCTCTTCAATATTAAATTCTATTCTCAATCTTTCTTTTAAGGTTGCCAGCCTATATTCAAAATCACGCATTTGATCTTTATATCCATTGATCAGGGTCTGGAGGCTCATTGCATCGCGTTGTAAATCGCGGATTATTTGTTCTTGTTGATGAATAGCATTTCGCTTACGGAAATATTCTTGCTCAAAATTGTTGAGACCTGATTCTTTTACCTTTTTTTGCTCATACATATCCACCAGCATAGATTGAGATTGCTCTAATTCGGCTACTATTTGTTCTTTTTGAATTTCTTCTTCATGGAGTACATCTACCATCTTTTCTATTTGCATCTCGGCTTCAGATCTTCTACCTGACTGAAAGTCTATATCCTGAATAATGTTTTCAATTTTACTCTGATGGCGAATGGCTTCTATCTGTTTTTGATTAAATGATTCATTTGCTAATGATAAGGATTTAGCAACTACCTGGTAATCAGAATCAAGATTATTGATCCGCGATAATAAATTTTCTAAATCTGATCTTCTCTCCTGAATTTGCGAACCTAGACTATCGCTTTGCAATCGGAGTTCTTGAATTGCTGAATCAAATTCTTCAGCAGATATACTGGATTTCGATTTTAGTTCATTCAAATTTTCAAACCGGGTGCTTAACTGTACTTCATCCTTTCGTTTTTGCTCTAATTGATTTCTTAACGATTCGATCGATTGGGTATGCTCATGGTGATCCAAAGATTTAATTTCAGTATCCAGTTCAGCCAGATCATTCAATTTTACACCGAGTTCTGATTCCAGACTTGCAATATCCTCCTCTAATATTTCCAGATTTTTTCGTCTACCAAGCTTTTTTCCTTCGAAGAGGCCAACACTACCACCTGATAAAGTAAATTGCTTCTTTACCATTCCACCGTTAGCTGAAAGCACCGTGATATTGCTATCGTCATATTCATCAAATCGGTTTTTATCCAAGCCGTTCAAATCAATATAGACCTGCTTGAATAATCGCTTGAATAAATTAGCATATACCGCATCAAATCGCAGTATGTCCAGGGCAGGAACTAAACCTTCTACTGACTGATTGGCAGACTCATCAGGCGGGGTAATAGCGTCAAGTATAAAAAAATTAGCCTTGCCTTTTTGAGCATCTGACAACATTTGGATTGCAAAAACAGCTTCATCATAACTTTGAACGATATAGTGACTCAAAAACGGTTCTAAATATTGCTCTATGGTAGCCCGATATTCTTCCGGAGCATAAATTTGATCTGCTAAAATAGGCAGATCTTCTTTCCAGTTTTTATGTAAAAATCTTATGGAATCCGGGTAGCCCTCCAGGCTTTCTACCATGCTCTTTAGCAATTGGTGCTCATTTTGTTTTGCATCGAGTTTTCTTTCAAGGTTAGCTTTCTGATTTCTAAGTACTTCTGCCTTTTTATTTATTTCCGATAGCGATTCAAGTCTAATGGATTCTTTCGCTTCTTCGTTTTTAAGTTGCTCATCCAATACATTCAATATTTGCCGAATAGAGTCTAATTCTGTACTAATAGAATCTAGTTGTATTTCGCGAGATTGACTTTCTTCTACTATTCTTTTCAGTGATTGTATTAAGTGTTCAATTTTATTTTGATTGATTGCCTGAAGTTTTTCTTTTTCAAACAAATCTTTTTCAATATCCTGTTGCTCTTTTTGAAGTACTTCAACAGATGATTTAACTTGTCCATGCTGATTTTCAATTTGAGATCTATCCGTTTCCATCTTGGTCAACTCATTCTGAAGAATCCCGGCGGAAATTTTTAGTTGTTCCAGCACTTCATTTTTATTCAAAATATCCTGGTCGAGAGAAGTCAAGCGATTTACCCAATCTCGCCTTTGAATACTGTGTTTTTCCTTGTTATGGTGGAGAAATTCAATCTTCTGTTTGTTTATACGTTTACTGTTTTCGTGTTCCTGCAATTGATGGATAAGTGCATTTAATTCCTTTTGAAAACTACTAAGGGAGTGTTCTTCATCTAAAATCGCTTTTTTGCTATATTCCAGATCTGCTTCAGCAGTGGTTTGCTTAGTTTCTGCCTCTCTTAGTTTTGTTAACTCTATTTCAAGGCTTTTCTCAATAGTTGCCTTTTTTGTAAAAATTTCTTGTGTTTCCAGATAAGTAAGTTCTAATGATAATTTTTTGTATTGGGCTTTTAATTCATTATATTTTTCAGCACGACTTGCTTGTTTTTCCAGTGCTTTCAGGTTGGCTTCTATTTCAAACAAAATATCATCTACTCTGGATAGATCTTCTTCAGTGGCTTTTAATTTGAGCATGGTCTCGTGCTTGCGCTGCTTGTATTTCGTGACCCCAGCGGCTTGCTCAAACATTTTTCTGCGGCTATGATCTTTGTCTTGCAATATTTCGTCTACCATCCCCAGAGCGATAATGGCATAAGAATTAGATCCAATACCGGTATCCATAAACAGGGAATGTATGTCCCTCAACCTACAAGCTGTCCCATTTATCTGATATTCACTTTCACCACTTCGATACAACAGTCGGGTAATAGTAACCTGCTGATATTCAGTACCTAATAGATTTTTGGTATTGTCGAAAGACAAGGATACAACAGCCGCACCCCCTGGTTTGCGTTTCTTGGATCCGTTAAAAATCACATCGGACATACGCTCCAACCTGAGTTCTGTTGGTTTTTGCTCTCCTAGCACCCAGCGAATGGCATCTACCACATTCGATTTTCCAGAACCATTTGGTCCAACTACACCTGTTACTTTTTCATTGAAATGAATAATGGTATTATCAGCAAAACTTTTAAAACCTTTAATCTCTATGGAGTTCAATTGCATAAGGGCAAAAATAGATAATATATTTATATAAAATAGTCAAATATGTTGCCAGAAACAATATTGCATCTTATTCATTATCAATTAGCTATAGATATTTTTTCAATTTATTTAAGTGTAATATAAGGAAGTTTGGAAAAAAATATAACTGAAAATGAGGATATTTTTGAGTTAACCTTTTAGCCTTAAAACAGAATCTACTTATTTTAATTTCAAAATGGGTTTCATTAAAAATAATCCATTTTGATCCATAAGCTTTACAAAGTAAACACCTTGTGATAGGGTGGACAAATCAAGAGATAAAATGCTATCGGAATTAATAAAATCTTCGAACATTTTTATTCCCAGATTATTGAATAAACTTATTGATCTAAATGCTATACCAGTTGGGATAATGCGCACATGATCTGTAAATGGGTTTGGATAAATTTTCAACTTACCTGGATCTAAATAAGATTTTAAAGAAGTTGTTTTTCTTGAATAGATTTCAAAATTATCAAAATAGTAGGTATTGGCTGTATTGCTGTTGGGAGCGAATAATAAAACCAATTGATTGATAGTAAAGTCTGAAACATTATTGCTGGGTTTATCCAAAAAATCAAATGCCAGTCTTGTCCATTCATTACTCTTAGTAATTACAGTGGCGTATCTACTGTGTCTGCCTATAGGATAATTTCCGGATGTAGCCGCATTTTTATCTTCCAATTGCAATAAAATTTGAGTACCTGCAGGGGCATTCGTATTGATATCCATGTAAAATTTTCTTTCACCTGTCACAAAATCACCGGCTGATTTTACATCGCTGATATCATAAAATAAGGCATCATATTGCGAACCTCCATTTCTTATATATCTTCCACTTAATTCAGAATTATTGGTAAGTGTTTTACCGGGATTAGGAACTTTGGATGTCAAAATACCGGTAGCAGAAGTCATTTTTAGTCTGGCCAAATCATCAAAATTTTCAAGGACGATATCTGTTTGCAGTGCAGTTTGCACCTTGACTTCAATACTGAGGTCCGACTCTTTACAGGCAGATTTTATATGCGCTTTTACTTCACCTGAACCAGTGCCCCAATCTACTTTTATCTTTTCCGAATTTTGACCTTCCACCAGGGTTGCACCTGCAGGTACTGACCAGGTAATACCAGATCCAGGACTAACACCATTAACGGTATACACAGAACTCTTTTCGCCCGCATTCACTTCCACAGCACCTGCTATAGTTTCACCTCCTGACATCTCATATACTCTCACATAATCTATTTCAAAAACTTGAGGAAAAACGGTACTTCCATCCGGCGAACCAGGCCATTGCCCACCAACTGCCAGATTAAAAAGGAAATGAAATTTTTGATCAAACGGCCATCTTAAGCCACCTACATCATTCATGTTTTTAGTAGAGTATACATATCCATCAACAATCCATTTAATTTCTCCCTCCTTCCATTCCAATACATAGTCATGAAATGCTTCATTCAATTTTGAAACCGGAAGTTTTAGTGACTTAGTTGACGATGCATTATTGGGCCATGGATTTCCAAAATGTATAGTACCATGAACTCGATCAGGCTCATGTCCCAAAAGTTCCATGATATCCAATTCTCCGCTCTGGGGCCAGGGACCATATACATTGTCCGTAGGCATCATCCAGAATGCGGGCCAAATGCCTTGCCCTACAGGCATTTTCATTCTTGCCTCTATCCTTCCATATTTAATATCCCCTTTATTTAAACTTCTAATTCTTCCAGAAGTATAAGCCCTGTTTTGAATATTCTGCCTTAGCGCTTTTATTTTTAATGTTCCATTGGAAACATCCACATTTTCTCTACTGTTAGTGTACCATTGCAACTCACTGTTTCCCCATTGACAAAGATTGATATCACAGCCATCACCAATTTGATACGACCATTTAGTTTGATCCAGGTCAGCACCGTCAAACTCATCCGACCAGATCAGTTTTGGGCATTGACCAACTATTGATTCAGCAATAAGTAGAAATAAGGTTAGCCTAAAAATTCGATTTATTACCATATCATTTTATTTTAGATTTATTGCAGGATCGTCTTTGGAAATTGAATGCACTTTTTGATAATTTTTCAATTTATTGTAAGAAAGCAAGTACGTGATACTTTGCTTTAAGTAATCTACATAAGCCCCTGATTTGTAATCATTTTTGTCATGGCCCAGCGTAGAGATCAATATATGCCCTCCATCAAAATCTTGCTCCCAGGCTATAGGGTAATACTGACCGTAGGTACCCTTATTTATTGCCACCTTGGACAGGTTAGTGGAGTCTGCTTTTAAGGAAAGAAGATCAACTGCCAAAATGGGCTGCACCCCCGGAAATAATTCTTTTAAGAAATAGCATTCATCTTTTCTTTCCCATCTCATAGGAATACTTTTTAAACTAGGATGGTTTGGGGCTAATTTTATTACATCAAATGCTTGAAATGGTGGATGCCAGGCAAATGTACAGCCCAGCATTTGTTTGAACCAAGTCCAGTTTCGTTCTGTACCAACGGCGGAATGTATTCCAAAAAATTTGCCTCCTGCTTCTATATAATGACGAAACTCAAGTCGCTGGATATCTGTATCAAATACATCATTATTAGTACTTGAAAAAATGATGAGATCAATTTGCTTTAAAAAAATCTCATTGAAAATTGTTGGATCCTCTGACACGGTAAGTTGGAAGTGCATCATTTTGGAAAGTGAATCAAACATGCTAATAGCATTGGGAATATTATCATGCACATATCCCTTTCCGTTTTTAGTATATAGCAATACCTTTTTTTGCGAAAAAGACGAGCCTGCCAGTATGGTAGTACAAAATAAAATCAGGGATACAATTAAAATTTTTTGCATAAATCAATGAATTTTAGGTTTTAATAATTGGGCGTAGCAATGCCATAGCACTATTCCGGCACACACACTGATATTCAATGAATGCTTTATGCCATGCTGTGGTATTTCAATTCCAAAGTCACTCATTTCCAGCGCCTTATCACTTACGCCACGTACCTCATTGCCGAAGATTAAAGCCAGTGGTAATGAATCCTTAACATTCAATGTTTCCAGGGATTTGCTATGATGTACTTGTTCTACAGCAGCTATCTTATATCCTTTATTTTTTAATGCTAAAATCACATCAGTAGTCGATGCATAATACTCCCAATGAACTGAAAGTGTAGAATCTAAAGCGGTCTTTAATATCTCCCGATGAGGAGGTATTACGCTGATACCGGTAAGAATTATTTTTTCAATGTTCATTCCATCTGCTGTACGGAATACAGATCCAATATTCAAGCCTGATCTTATATCCTCCAGTATCACCACTAAAGGAAGCTTAGCATTCAATTTAGAACCTTCCAGGTTTGGCCGGTTCAATTCAGTCATGGATTTTCTGATTAATGACATCAGACAAATATAAAATATACCCGGATAATTATTAGATTTTGAAAAAGAATAAAAGGTGCCATTTTTGTCCATTCATTTTATGCGTGTTCAGGTATTTAAATAGGATTCAAATTTAATATTACATTTAGATTAGCAGATTAGAAATTACGATGAACGAGGAGAAGAAAAGACTGCAAGAAAGGCCGGATAATAAAGGATGGAAAAGATGGGGCCCATATCTATCAGAAAGACAATGGGGTACTGTACGTGAAGACTACAGTACGCATGGCGATGCCTGGAATTATTTGACACACGATATGGCCAGATCGAGAGCTTACCGATGGGGTGAAGATGGTATCGGCGGCATTTCTGACAATAAACAGTTTATTTGTTTTGCTTTGGCACTTTGGAATCATGAGGATAAAATACTTAAAGAAAGACTGTTTGGGCTCACCAATAATCAGGGTAATCATGGCGAAGATGTAAAAGAAGTATATTACTATATAGATAGCACCCCTTCTCATTCCTATATGAAAATGCTCTATAAATATCCAACTATAGCATTTCCATATGAGGAGCTAATAGCCCATAATGAGAAACGGGGGAAGGCTCAAAATGAGTTTGAAATTTTTGAAGCCGAGTTTTTTAAAAACAAAGAATACTTTGACATTTTCATCGAATATGCCAAAGCTGATCGAAATGATATTTATATCAAGATCACCGCTATCAATCGAAGCCAATCCGAGGCTCCATTAGTCTTATTACCGACCCTTTGGTGCAGAAATTATTGGTCCTGGGGCTATGAAGAATTACAAAAAAAGCCTATAATCAAAGCCATTGATGAGCAATCGGTTTCATTAGACCACTTATTTTATCCAGATCCATTCTATTTATATTGTGATCAGGCAGATGAATTGATTTTTTGTGAAAATGAAACCAATACGGATAAAATATTTCAACGGGCCTCTGACTGTGAATTTCCTAAAGATGGCATCAATGATTATATAATAAAAAGCAAAATAGGAACTATTAATCCTGAGAAAGAAGGTACTAAAATGTCGGCTGTGTTTAAGCGAAAATTACAGCCGGAAGAATCAGTAGAAATCAGATTAAGATTTACAAACCTGGAAAAGATCAAGGAACCATTTATACACTTTCAGGAAACCTTTGATAAAAGGATTTCAGATGCAAATGAATTTTATAATGCTATTCAAAAAAATATAAAAACGGAGGAAGAAAAAAATATTCAGCGCCAGGCATTTGCTGGTATGATGTGGAATAAACAATTTTATTATTTCAATATTGACCAATGGCTTAAGGGGGATCCCCAAAACTCTATAGGATTCGAGCACAGGAAATGGGAAAGAAACAGCCAATGGAAGCATGCCCACATGGGTAATATACTTTCTATGCCTGATAAATGGGAGTATCCCTGGTTTGCGGTTTGGGATTTAGCTTTTCATGCAGTCACCATAGCCTACATTGATCCTGATTTTGCCAAACGACAATTGGCTGTAGTGTTGCGTGAATATTATATGCACCCAAATGGACAGATACCTGCTTATGAATGGAATTTTTCAGATGTAAATCCTCCTGTACATGCATGGGCGGCACTAAAAGTATATGAAATTGATAAAGAACAAAACGGAGGCGTGGGTGATTTTGAATTTTTAGAAAGGATTTTTCATAAATTACTACTAAATTTTACATGGTGGGTAAATCAGAAAGATGAAGAAGGCAATAATATCTTCGGAGGAGGATTTCTTGGTCTGGATAATATAGGTGTATTTGATCGCAACTCTCAATTACCTGGAACTAA
The DNA here is from genome assembly GCA_038251405.1 of Chitinophagales bacterium. Taxonomy (GTDB): domain Bacteria; phylum Bacteroidota; class Bacteroidia; order Chitinophagales; family Saprospiraceae; genus JADJLQ01. Next base: position 42,826 of record JBBSBH010000018.1, on the reverse strand, counting down.
ACTAAAGCAAGCGGATGCCACTGGTTGGATGGCAATTTATACCTTAAACATGTTAAAGATAGCTTGTGAAATTTCATTGGATAGATCATCTTACCAGGATATGGCTTCCAAATTTTTTGAGCATTTTCTACACATTGCGGCAGCCATAAATAAACCCTTAGACGAAAAAGGAATGGGCCTTTGGGATGAAGATGACCAATTTTATTATGATAAATTATTAACACCAGAAGGAGATACTATATTTCTCAAAATGAGATCCCTCGTGGGGCTAATACCGTTGTGTGCCGTGATAGTGATAGATGATGAATTATTATCCAAACTACCTGATTTTAAAAGAAGACTGGAATGGATTATAAAAAACAGGCCAGACCTCGCTTCACTGATCTCCCGATGGCATGTGGAAGGTAAAGGTCAAACACATTTACTTTCCTTGTTGCGAGGTCACAGAATGCGCATGGTATTTGAATGCTTATTTGATAAATCGGCCTTCCTTTCTAAGTATGGCATCAGATCACTTTCTAAGTATTATAAAAAGCATCCATATTCATTGCACTTTAATGGAGAAACATTGTCCGTAGCCTATACTCCGGGAGAATCAGATCTCTCCATTATGGGTGGAAACTCAAATTGGCGCGGCCCTGTTTGGTTTCCCCTGAACTATCTTATAATTGACAGTTTAAATCAGTATTCAAAATACTATGGAGATGATTATGAGGTGGAGTACCCATCTTATTCAGGAAAGATCATTACTATCAGAGAGGTTGCTACTAAGATCTCTGAAAAGTTAATAAAAATATTTACAGAAAATAAGAAGTATAATAGACCTTATAATGGTCCAGATAGTATTTTCGATAGAGATACGGACTTAAAAACTTTGTATCATTTTTATGAATATTTTCATGGGGATAATGGCAAAGGGCTAGGTGCCTCTCATCAAACAGGATGGACAGGCTTGATAGCCAATCTTATTTATGAAACTGCTAATTATAGAATTAAATATCCTAAAATCAAAGTAGAAAACATCACCTAAGCTTAATGTTTTATCAATGGATATTTTAAGTGCAATTTTGCAGTCTTATTAAATCGATTCAAACATATTATTCATGGATTATAGTCATAAGTATCTATTTGCTTTTACTTCTGGTCCACGGGTACGCTTTTGGAACCAACGACCAGGTTGATTTCATGCCTTATGCTTTGCATTTGCAAAATCCAGATTTATTTCCAAATGATTTTTACATTTCATCTATAGGCTCGAGAATGAATGAAAGGTGGCTATTGGCACACCTGGTGTCGCTCATCCCCCATGCTGTATGGGCATGGTGCTTCTTATTTATTCATGGAGGACTCACGTTATTATTGATATCAGGATTGTATACCTGGAGTAATTATTTTCTGAGGTCTGAGATTTTAAAATTTTTAGTTATCTGTGGAGTCCTTCTTATTTCCTACAATATCAATCTGGGAGGCAATGAATTGTATTATAATATGGTATGTGGCAGCCTAATTGCCAAGGCTCTAGGTGTATGGGCGATGTGGTACGCTTTCCAATCTCATTGGAAGCAGAGTGTGGTTTTATCAGTCTTAGCCACTTATTTCCATCCATTAGCTGGTGCACAAATTTTATTATTGAGTATTTTTCTTATCCATTCCGAGAACCGTATTAAACTGGTTTTTAGTAGTTTATTACTTGTCACACCTTATATATTACTGCTCGTTTGGAATTTGGAAGGTAGCCTACTACCTGATCAATTCACAGAAATTATGCTTCTGAGAAATGCACACCATTTCTTTCCTTCGCACTTTGGCCTCAGAAATTATTTACTCCTGGTACCGATTTATTTAGTGGGCAGTATAGCCTTTATAAAAGTAAATAAAGGCATAGCTAAAATGTTGATTTTCATAATACTTGGTTGCATGTTCTATTCGATTGCTATACTTTTTATTCCTAAAATTTGCATTATGACTCAATGGTTTAAAGCTACCATTTGGTTAAAATTTTTCAGCGTCCTGGGACTAATCATTTTAATTGAAAAAGCCAACTTGAAATCTTTGTACCTGAAGGTCGCTCTTGTTCTCAGTTTAGTAGTTTTATCTCTAAAGACCTTGAGAGCATTTTCCTCGAACACTTATGAATTTCCGTTTACAAAATCAGGAGCTGAAGTAGAGTTTGCGTTAGAAGTGAAAAGAATTACCAATCAAAAAGCTATTTTTTTAGTACCTCCCGAGTTTACAGCCTTTAAATATAATGCTGAAAGGTCTACCTATGTGGATTGGAAGGCAATACCGCACAATAATGAAAGCCTGAAAGAATGGGATAAAAGAGTAAAATTAGCATATGGTCTGAATGGTGAATATCAAAGCCTTCAAAGCATATATTCTCAGGCCAATTCACATTTACTTCTATTATCGGAAGCTGAAAAAATAGTTTTAAAAGATGAAGGCATCGACTATGTCGTTACCCAGAATGTGAGCAAAAGCGAATACACATTGATGAAATTATAATTTACTAAATAGAATCTTATAAAATAGTCGGGGTGACTGGATTCGAACCAGCGACCACCAGCACCCCATGCTGATACGCTACCGGACTGCGCTACACCCCGTCTAAGGTGGGGCAAAAGTAAAACATTTATACTATTTGCAATGCCTTGATTTTCAATTCTAGCTTACATAATCATACAATCATTATATTTAAATATTAATTTTTTAACTAATTGATATTGACATAATTAAAATTTTAGCATATCTTTAAGAATCGATTCAAGGTCTTTCTTTGAAGTAATGAAGGTTAATTGTCCGGTCAGAATATCTAGCATCCCAGACAGTAAACCCTTGGTTCGAATATGGTTATGCAATTATACTAAAGTATAGATGCACTGCCTGGAAACAACCTGACAAGTTCTGGTTGTCAGTACCGGAAGGGTTTTTAAATCGGATTGATTTCATAGGAATCACCGCATTTATGTCGAAATTCAACCTGAGATGTAAATGAAAAACCCACTTCTGAGAGGTTGTCTGCAAAGACAACCTCTTTTTTATTTATATAAATAGCTCCATTAGAATAGATTAGATCAATCTAAGTTGAATTTTTTAGGCTTTGGATTTTGTAGAGTTAAGTTAGTATTTTGTTTTCGAAATAAATTTTACGAAATGAATAGAGTTGCATTAGTTACAGGAAGCAGTCGTGGCATTGGATTGGGTATCGCCCATCAATTAGGTAAAGCTAAATTTGATCTGGCCATTAATGGAGTGCGTTCCGAGAATGAAGTAAATGATATTTTAGTTTCATTAAGTCAATACGGTACCCGTGTCTTGTATTTCCAGGGAGATATTGGCAACATGGATGATCGAAACAGATTGATTAATAATCTCAAAAATGATTTTGGCAGAATAGATCTTTTAGTAAATAATGCAGGCGTGGCACCAATAAAACGTACAGATATTCTGCAAATGACAGATGAAAGCTATGATCGGGTGATGAATATTAATTTGAAAGGGCCTACTTTTCTTACTCAGGCTATTTCAAACTGGATGATAGAATTGAAAAAAGATGATCCGCAATTCATAGGAAATATTATTAATGTTTCATCTATTTCAGCAACAGTGGCATCAGCAGCGAGGGGTGAATATTGTATTTCTAAGGCAGGGGTTGCAATGATGACTCAATTGTACGCTGTACGAATGGCAGAACATGGAATATCTGTTTTTGAGATAAGACCAGGAGTAATGCTGACTGATATGGTATCTGCCGTAAAATCAAAATATGATCAAATGTTGGAAGATGGCTTAGCATTACAAAAAAGATGGGGCCAGCCAGAAGATGTAGGAAAGGCTGTAGTATCTATTGCAACCGGAGCTTTCCCCTACTCTACTGGAAATGTATTTATGGTAGATGGTGGGCTGACCGTTTCCAGATTATAAAACTATCTTATAATTTTACAGCTTTACTTTGACTCAAATTTTCATACATTCACTTACATTTTTTTGAATATGAAATTTCTTGTCAAGTCCCTGCTTTTATTATTCATTATTGGTAGTTGTAAATCTGCTTTCTATGTAAACGAATATTGGAAATTTACTCACAAACAGGCATTTTCCGGTAAAGCTATGGTAGTTAGTGGACACCCTCTGGCATCTAAAGCTGGTATCGAAATAATGAAACAAGGAGGTAATGCCGTGGATGCCTCTATAGCTGTACAGCTAATGCTTGCCGTAGTTTATCCAAGAGCAGGCAATATCGGTGGAGGAGGATTTATGGTTTACAGATCTGCAAAAGGTGAGATTGCTACTTTAGATTATAGAGAAAAAGCACCTGCTGCGGCTTCGAAAGATATGTATTTGGATACTCAGGGTAACCCCACCCGACAAAGCATAGAAGGCCATCTCGCGTCTGGAGTTCCAGGAACTATTGATGGTTTAATTTCGGCACACAAAAAATATGGAAGACTGCCTTTTGAGAAATTAATAGCTCCGGCTATTCTACTGGCAGATAGAGGATTTGCTCTTACCCGGGCAGAAGCCGATAGATTAAATAGTGTAAAACCCTTATTAGAAAAATATAATGGAGCAAATGATTTTGTAAAATCCATCCCATGGAAGGAAGGTAATATACTCGTCCAGCATGATTTGGCCTGGACACTAAAACAAATCCAATCTAAAGGAAGAGCAGGCTTTTATGAAGGGGACGTAGCACAAAAAATAATTGCAGAGATGAAATCAGGTGGTGGAATTATTACCCTGGAAGATCTGCAAAATTATACTTCCAAATGGCGAAAGGCTGTCACCACCAATTATAAAGAATACAAAATAATATCCATGCCACCTCCATCCAGTGGGGGAATTGCTTTAGCACAATTATTAAAAATGGTTGAACCTTATCCATTAAAAGAATGGGGATTTAGAGACCCTCGAACTATCCATCTGATGGTAGAGGCCGAGCGCCGAGTGTATGCTGACCGGTCTCAATATTTGGGCGATGAAGATTATTTCCCCGTTCCAAAAGATACTTTATTAAATCCAAAATACATCAAATTCCGAATGCATGATTTTGATCCTATACATGCAACTGAAAGTAAAAGTATGTATGCCGGCAATTTTAAAATGGCCCTGGAACACTTTGAAACCACGCATCTTTCTGTGGTAGATAATGAAGGTAATGCTGTTTCTGTGACGACTACACTTAATGGAAACTATGGCAGCAAAGTAATAGTAAATGGCGCTGGATTTTTGATGAATAATGAAATGGATGATTTCAGTGCAAAACCCGGCGTGCCTAATATGTTTGGATTAATCGGTGCAGAAGCTAATTCAATTCAGCCAGGTAAAAGAATGCTTAGTAGCATGACCCCTACTATTCTGGAGAAAAATGGAAAATTATTCATGGTGCTTGGAAGCCCGGGAGGCAGTACTATCATCACCTCTGTATTTCAGGTGATATTAGATGTTGCAGAGTGGAATATGTCCATGTCAGAAGCCGTAGCTGCCAGTAGGTTTCATCATCAGTGGCTTCCGGATGAAATCATGACAGAATCTAAAACTTTTGACGAAAATACGAAGGCTAAACTAACGGAGATGGGCCACCAATGCCGCGATATAAAATCTATAGGTCTGGTAGATGCAGTTTTAGTAAGACCTGATGGCAAACTAGAAGGCGGTGCAGATCCCAGAAGTGACGATGCGGCTGAGGGCTGGTAGTTATCGTACATTTATTCTATGAAAATTGAAGTCTGGGCGATTGGCAAATGCGCACACACTTACCTCAACGATGGGCTAAGTATATATCAGAAAAAATTAAAACACTATATCTCTTTTGAATACATAGAATGGCCAGAATCTAAGGCTATGCGAACGGCTGACAAAAATCATTCTTTACAACTCCAGGCAGAGTTTGTACTATCAAAACTTTTGGTTGAAGATCAATTGATTATTATGGAGGCTAAAGGCAAAGAGTTTGACTCCATTTCATTTTCTGATCAATTAAATAAAATGATGATCAGTGGTCACAAAAAATATATATTTCTTATCGGTGGGTCATTTGGGTTTGATCAAAAAATATATTCCAGAGCAAACATAAAAATTTCATTGTCCAGGCTTACTTTTTCCCATGATATGGTAAGGCTTATCTTATTAGAGCAGTTGTACAGGGGTTTCACTATTTTGCGGCACGAACCATATCATCACGAATAACTAATATTCATGTCTGTAACTATCGTTTTAATCATCATCAATGTTCTTATATCCTGGCAAGCTCTTCAAAGAGCTGATCTTTTAGATAGATTGAAGCATTGGCCGTATGCGGAAAAAAGAAACAATGAATATTCCAGGTTGATTACCGGAACTTTTGTTCATGGCAGCACCATGCATTTACTTTTCAATATGTATGCTTTGTACACTTTCGGTGAGATTTTAGAAAATCAGTTTGTAGCATTATTCGGCAATATACCCGGTCGAATAAATTATTTGCTGGTGTATTTGGTCAGTGGGGTTTTTGCCAATATGATGACCTTTCACAGACATCAGGACGACGCCGGGTTTGCCAGTGTAGGAGCATCCGGATCAGTATCAGGGATCATGTTTTCATTTGTGATTTTTTATCCATGGGTACAGTTATTATTGTTTTTTGTAATTCCCATTCCGGGTGTGATTGCCAGTGTTTTGTTCTTGATATACTCTTCTTATGCGGCTAAATCAGGTCATGGGATGATAGATCATATCGCTCACTTTTGGGGCGCCGTTGCCGGATTTGGCATGACCATTTTATTTAAGCCGAGCCTGTTCAATTTTTTTATTGAACAGATAATGTCAAAACTGGGATAATAAAATAATTTAGTCTACCATCTTGGTTTAGGTGGCCTGCTGGCGGCTATCATTCTTTTAATACTGAATTTTCCAGATCCGTTTACTGCTACCATGAGTAATCCGCCAATGATGGCCATATTTTTCATGAATAATATAGACTGCATTCTTCTTTCTGAAACAGGATCATTCCAAAATGAATAGACAATAAATGTAATTGGTATCCAATAACAAAGTAAAAGCAAGGCTCCCATGGATGCTCTGTATCCCAATAACAAGCACAAGGCTCCAACGATCAAAAAAGTAATACAGGCAATTAATAATAAATCCTGATTCCAGGTGATGCCATAGTTTGTCATAGTCCGTTTTACTGAATCGTAAAATGCAATGGAATCATAAGCCTCCCAAAAGAAAATCATGGATAGAAATATCCTTCCCAATAAATCTAAAATATCTTTCATATTGTTAATTAGCTAAAACATAATGGTAGGCCGCCCTTGCACAATGTTGTCCATCCATGGCAGCTGACATTATTCCTCCTGCATATCCAGCCCCTTCTCCGCATGGTATTAAACCTGCACATTGAGGATGCATAGATAATGAATTTCTGGGAATGCGTATGGGACTACTCGTTCTACTTTCCGTGGCAACTACTACAGCCTCTTCCGTATAAAAGCCTTTCATTTTTGAAGTAAATAGTTTGATTCCTTCTTTAAGTGGGGAAACTATCCCTGATGGCAAAATTTCATCGATGGGGGCAGACCAAAGACCCGGGATATAAGAGGAGTCTGGCAAGCTGGCAGATATTCTGCTTTTCATAAAGTCAGTCAATCTTTGAGCTGGTGCCTTTTGGCTACCATCACCTGCCTGAAATACATGTTGCTCCACTCTTTTTTGAAAATTGAGACCGCAGAATGGGTCAAATTCCGAGTTTTGGAAATCTAATGGATGTACTCCTACTACAATTCCTGAATTTGCAAATTTGCTATCGCGTCTGCTAAGAGACATACCGTTGATGACTATCTCTCCTGGCGAGGTAGCCGCTGGCACCATTAAACCTCCCGGACACATACAAAATGAAAATACTCCGCGATCATTAATAGTACAAGCAAGTGAATAGGCCGCTGCAGGTAACTGATCATGTCGATTTTTCTGATGATACTGAATGGAATCTATTAATGATTGGGGATGCTCTATGCGTACTCCCAGTGCAAAAGATTTTGATTCTATCAATAAATTCTTACGATGCATTAATTCAAAAATATCCCGTGCAGAATGGCCTGTTGCCAGAATTACAGCTTCTCCATGATACTCGTTGGAATTTGTAGTGACACCATTTATTACTCCATTTTGAATACTAAAATCTATAACTTTTTGGTCAAAATGTATTTGCCCTCCAAATTCTTCAATGGTTGATCTCATATTTTGAATAATATCAGGCAGTTTATTGGAGCCAATATGGGGATGTGCATCGAATAAAATTTCAGCGGAAGCACCATGTTCTACGAAAATAGTATTCACCTTATTAATATCTCCTCGCTTTCCTGACCGTGTATACAATTTTCCATCAGAATAAGTACCTGCTCCGCCTTCACCAAAGCAATAGTTGCTATCTGGATTTACAATATGATCTTGCTGAATTCCTTTAAGATCTCGTCTTCTATCTCTGACATTTTTACCCCTTTCTATTATTATAGGCTTTAATCCAAGTGCTAAACACTCTAATGCAGCAAAGTAACCAGCTGGTCCAGCACCTACAATTATAATTGACTTACAATTAGTCACATTTTTATAAGTAGACTTTAGAGAGGGCTGTAAAGGAATCTCTTTATCCGATACTTCAATACGATATCGATAAAGTGGTGATTTTCTGGCATCCAAAGATCGCTTAAGAATCCTATAAAAGATCTTCGCATCATAAGCTGAGCCTAAAGCATAACCAATTTTTCGCTCCATATTATGTTCATCGGTCTTTTCCTCTGGAGTCAATACTATTTCGATGATCGGATTCATTAGTACTATTTCAGGTGATTGCTTCTCTGATTTTTACCAGCCTGGAAATCAAGTCTTTCATTTTATCTAAAGCTAACATATTGGCACCATCTGATTTAGCATTTTTAGGATCAGGATGAGTCTCTATAAATAAGCCATCTGCACCGGCTGCTATACCCGCCGATGCCATCACATTTATTAATTCCGGTCTACCACCTGTAACTCCTGAAGATTGATTGGGCTGTTGCAGGCTGTGGGTGACATCATATATAACCGGAACATCAAAGGCTTTCATTATTGATATCCCACGAAAATCTACCACTAGATCCTGATAACCAAAAGTAGTGCCCCGCTCGGTTAACCATACCTGTGGATTGCCTTTAGCCTTCACTTTATCTATCGCAAATCTCATGGCTTCCGGGCTCATGAATTGGCCCTTTTTAATATTTATTATTTTGCCCGTTTCGGCAGCTGCTTCTAATAAACTAGTTTGTCTACATAGAAATGCAGGGATTTGAAGTACATCTACATATTTTGCTGCCAGTCTTGCATCTTCCTCGGTGTGAATATCCGTGAGAACGGGTATATTAAAATATTGCTTAATCTCTGCTAAAAATTCCAACGCTTTTTCGTCTCCAATTCCTGTAAATGAATCTTTACTGCTTCTATTTGCTTTACGGTAAGAAGATTTAAAAACGTATGGAATATTAAATTGAGAGGTAATATCGACCATTTTTTCGGCTACTTCGTATAACAGTTCTTTGCTTTCTACTACACATGGTCCCGCAATTAAAAAAAACAGGGATTGATCGCTAGAAGTAATTTGTAAAGGCATTACATTTTGGGACATAAAATATTATTGATCAAGGATCCATGCACCCGGCTCTAAAGTGTTTCTTACAGTGGCCAATTCCTGGTCACGATTTTGTAAAGAACTAAATAATATACCTATTCTGGTGCAATTATTTTCTAGTTTTTCTTCATATAAATGATACCCTTTCTGGGTAAGGAGGGACTTAGCCCGAATTAAATTTTTATTTTCACAAAAGGTGCCCGTAATAATAATAAAATCTGAAGGCTCAATATTCTGGTTACTGTCTACTAATAGGTCTTCGGTACTGAATTGCGGTGCCATATTCGTCTCCTTTATATTTGAAGAGGAATAATCCTGAGTAAATTGAAGTTCCGCTGTATTCGATTGATTGGGAAGTTTCGCCAATAATCCGATAACCCAAAATAATGTAGCTAAAAAAATGGCTGATGCAAGAGCTAACCACCAATTTATACTCGTATCTGCTTCTCTCTCTATAGCTAGTGGCTTTAAATTAAGATTACTTACTTTCAATGAAGATTCTAATGCAGGATTCATCTGAAAACTGGAAAATATTTGATCATCCGTTTGTTTGGATAATATTCCTAAGGAACCTAGATCTACCTGATTAGAATTGTTAAAATCTGAAACTACTTTATTTACAAATTCATGAGCAGACTGAAAAGATATATCATGTAAAAATGCAATTGTCTGGCTTATTTTTACAAAATCCTGACCAGTAGACCCTGGATTAGAAGTCCACACTAATTTTGATTTAGGCGCTGCAAAGGATTGATTATGCACCATCCATTTGGCCGGAGTGTAATCTAAACTAAAATGGCCCATTGGGCCGAGCTCAGCACTTCCGTGTTGTCTTAAAGTTTCTAAAATATAAGCGCCAAACCCCATCAATATAAATAAGAATCAAAGTTACAAAGATAAAAGTTAAAAAAGGTGAGACTGATGCTTTAAAAAAAGATGCGTAAAAACTTAAGCGTACGTAGGCCGGTATACCCGAGGCACTGTTTTCAAAGTAGCTGCTGCTACTCCCAGTGCAGGGGCAAAAAATAAACCCACAATAGGTATTAAGATGAGGATCATGAAAACAATACCAATACCGATGCTTATTCCAAGATTTTTTCTGATAAAATCAGAACTATTAGCTACACTAAAATATCTGTTCAAACTAAAATCCATGGTGCAAAATCCAACGTACATAGATTGAATAATGAATATGAGTGGAGCAATCAAATAATTCAGTACAGGAATAATCCCTAAGAATAAAAACCCAACTGTAAATAAAATTTCTTTTGAAAATTTTCTGATACCAAAAAATGAAGCCCTAATAAAATCTTTAATTGCAGTTTCGTCTGATTCTGCATTATAGGACATGGAATACCCGGCAACAGCTTCTTCTATTCTACGGGATAGCGACGATAAAATGGGTGATAACAATACGAGTATTACATACTTATATATTACAATGCCGGTGGTGGCAATACCTACATTCACTAAAGCACTGCTGATTCTGGATAAAATCTTTGAATCATATTGAGAAGGAAATATGTTGAGAACGAGATCTTTCAAATTATCTGACCAATACCATGTACTCACTCCAACTAATAAGCCATAAAAAATGCTGATAAAACCAGTAACAAATAAATATAACCATAGTCGTTGATCTACTATGATTTTCCATGCTTCCCAGTATGCCTTGATGGCTGAAGTAAAATCTTTTAACACTTTATTACTAAACGCCTCAAATCAATTATTGGTTTTCGTATAACTATTAATAAAATGTGAATGTTAGCTTATCACGGAATTTTATTTCAAAATAGGCAACGAATGTTTAAACTGATGCTTTCTTTCGCTTGGTTTTAAACAATTCCGTAATATCCTTTTCTTTCATATAATCCAGCTCAGCAAAATTACTGGTCACGAATTTTTTGATCTCCTGGTAATCTTTTCCCCGCTTATCATTATACTTGGACAGCAGTTTATGTACGAATTTCTGGTTGAGAGATTGTACATCCTGATTGAATTTTTCGTTTGAAAAGATCTTCATATAAATATGGAAGATCTTGCTGATCTCAAAGTAATTTTGATATTCGCCCTCATCCAGATTATTAAGCAATGTTTTGAAGTAACCCAGAATGGTATTTCTTACGGTGGCATTTATTACTGACAGCCCCTCATTAGATTCATAAAAATTTCGCACAGCCTCTATGGTGTCTTCATGCATATATCCTTTAGAGTGAATCACATCTGCTAATTCATAATATCGTTTTACATCATCATGAATATTTTCATCCAGTATGCCTTCAACATTCTTATCAACTTCCGCATTAAAAACTATGTCTTCCTTATGCATTTGATGTAAGAATCTGAAATACTGTTCACTGAAAGTGTTATCATTTCGACGATTTTCATTGACCAGATTTTGAAGCACTATCTGATCAGCTCCTTCCATAGGATAAAAATTAGCAATGATATATACCAGATTCCAGTATTCTGACAAATGATACAACCTTTCATTCTTAAGAAAATTGCTCAAATAAAGCAATAAACTTGAATTATCAGTAAAATGCTTTACCCGATGGAGCAAGAAATCCTTCAACGGAATGTATAGGCTTTTAAGGTCTTCCTGAGAGTTAGGAAATTCAGCGGAATGATAAGGCGCTCCTTCAAATTGCCGACCATATTTTGCCAAAGCTGATTTTCTGGCTTCATCGTCATGAATCTGTTGTGACCGAATACTTTCAAAAAAGACTCTACTTCTTTTATTTTCAAGATGTTCCACAAGATTTGAAACCCAGATATCACTAGATAAAGAAAAACCAATTTGAAGAGTTTGACCTGTTTTATTTTTAAGCAATTCAAAATTGTTACAATTGGCAATTGCTTTTACTGCAAGCCCAAATTGATCCTGGGGCCTTCTATACTTTCCATATTCATCTACATCTCCTCTAAGTACTGTATAACCCAATATTTTGGGTAAATACACTCCTTCAAACCCCCCATCCATTATTATTTGCTCTAAATCTAAGATTTGTAAGGGTTTATAGGTGCCTACTTCATGATAAATTGTATTTATTTCAGGCTCAAATTCGTCCCTCAAAGCTTGAAAAGAAGCCTCTGACTCATCTTCAAGTAAGGCAGCGAGGGTATCTGAGGATTGTATTCTTGATTTAATTTCTTCTAAAGTATTGATATATTTTGAATCCAGTTTTTCCATATTATTTAGTTTTTTAAAAACAAAATCTGGTAAGACTTTTAAAGGCCTTACCAGATCCAAATTTATTCTTTTTAGAACTACCTTGTAAATCTAAGTATTATTCCTGAGCATCGCCTTCGCTAGATTCAGCGCCTTGCTTTGCTTTTTGCTTTACTGGTTTTGCTTTGCCAAATACGGCCTCATGAAAGGCTTTCACTGAAGCTGCATTTTTAGTAATTTCCACATCATTGGATTTTTGCTTATCCATCACAAAAGTCTGATATTTTTCTTCTGCTAGCTCCTCAGTAATAGCTCCCTTTTTAACTCCACGCAGGAGATGCTTTTTGTACAGAACTCCTTTAAATCGAAGTAAATTACGAACAGTGTCCGTGGGTTGAGCACCCTTCATCAGCCAATCAAGGGCTCTTTCATTATCCAGGTCTACGGTTGCCGGTTTAACTATTGGATTATACGTTCCCAATAGTTCAATAAATTTACCATCACGAGGAGATCTTGCATCTGCTACTACGATGTGGTAATAAGGCCTTTTTTTACGGCCATGTCTCTGAAGTCTTATTTTAACTGCCATATAATGATAAACATTTAGTAGTTGTGATTAAAAATGGCCGCAAAGGTAATAAATTATTCCGGATTGGCCGTACGCAAAATAAATAATTCAGTCTATTGAAGTGATGCTTAATAACTTATCGTTTTACTTTCAATCTATAAGTCTTAGAATGATATCCGCCCCATACGCCCAATCCCCCTTTTATATTTGAGTCTATGGTAGTATAAGTAGAAAATGGCCCCTGGCTACCTTTATTAAATTCATAGGTGTTCCAAAAATTGAAATGTGCTTTATCAATAGTAGCCCATTTTACACATACACTATCGCCAATATGAAAAAGTCCAAAAGTAGATTGATTAAACTTTTCACCAGTATTATTAGGCCTGACCAGGTTAAATTCAAATTCCTTACCATTGATTAATGGATCATCGTAAACTGAATTGAATGGAGTAAGGAATTGGCCGTCATTTAGTTTGCAGAAATATCTATAGAAATTCATTTCACCGAAAGGATCATGGATTATAACTTCAAGTTGAAGCAATGTATCAGACGGTGTGCCTGGTGCTTCCTTCCACCATAAAGAATCAAGTGGTACATAGGCAGGAATAGTGGTGGTGGCTTCTATAATTTGAGAACCTGATTTTATTTTCAAATTATAGGATTTGCCAACCATTGGCTTAACTATCCCATTAATGTCAACATAAACGCATAGGTTGGTCTTTACACTATCCGGATCTATCCCTAATCTAATGGCTACCTGGCTCTTTAAGGCCGGAGGCAAATCATTGAGACATAGCTCTTGTAATTTAGTGGTTTGACTATCGTATACTATTTGGACATCGGCATCGTGAATAAAAATATCATTTAATTGACTCTGATTAATGGTGTTAAAAAATGGTCTTGAACTCGTCAATAACACATAAGGTGGAAGTGCGTCATCAGCTAATTCAATATAACCCTCAACTACAATCTCTGGGTCAAGATTTATATTTGTGGGTATAAACTCTGTCTCACAGGAATTAATCAAAAATCCTGCTAAGATTGTGGAAATAATACTAAAAAAGTGGCTCGCTTTTTTCAATTCTGATTCCATTTGAAATTCCAGGTAATCGATGGTATGATTGGGAATAAAGACACTTTGTAGGCTGTAGCCTTTACTTTGCCGGAGGATAAGTCAGATTCAAAATCATAGTTTATAAAGAAAGGATTTTTTCGATTGTACACATTGTAAATAGAAAAGGCCCAGGAACTTTTAAATTTTTTGATAGACTCCGGATGTGGCGTATAAGTAACATTAAAATCAATACGGTGGTAGTCAGGATACCTCGAGCTATTGCGCGGGCCATAGCGCGTCACTAGCTCATTATCAATAAAGTATACACTTCGCAATGGAGTAAAAGGCCTACCTGTGCTATACAATAGTGTAGAGCTGAAATTCCATTTTTTTGAAATTTCATAATTGAGTATTAATTCAATATCATGAGGTTTTTCGAATGAGGCAGGAAATTTTCGCCCATTTTCAATATCCTCATATTTTCTCCATGTTTGTAAGTACGTGTATCCAAACCATCCAGTCAATTTGCCTTTATTTTTTTGAATGAATAGCTCACCGCCATAGGCTGCCCCTTTTCCAAATACAAATGCTTGTTCCAGTTCAATGCTCGAATTACTGGTATAGGTTTCTTTATAATCTATTTGATTTTTTAGTTTTTTGTAGAACCCTTCTATGGACAAATTGTATTGTCCATTAGTTGTGCTTTTAAACCATCCTAAGGCTATTTGATTTCCCCGTTGAGGGCTTACTAAAGTAGAACTTGGCACCCAAACATCCGTAGGTAAAGTACTGGCGCTATTCGATACCAGGTGAGAGTACTGAGCATTAATTGTATATCCAAATTTTAATGATGTAGAGGGATTTAGTAAAAAAGTGGCCAATAGTCGCGGCTCTAAAGCTGAAAAAGCTTTAATCGACTCAAAGTCTTTATAGGTCTTCAACTCTGTTTTATAAGTACCTATCTGATCAAATCCACTAAATCTCAAACCTGCATTTACCGTGAGTTGCCTATTTACTTTTATCTCATCCTGAAAATAAATGGCAGATTCGAGACCATATTTTGCCTGGAAATCATTAGTAAACTCTACATCCCCACTTTTACCATTGATCACATTTGGGGTAAATTTATGATGAATGAGATTGCCCCCGAATTTTATGGAATGACTGGGACTTGGATAATAGTCAAAATCAAGTTTCCCCTGGGCATCTTTTACGCCATTGAACACTTTAAATTGGAATATATCTTGCTCCCCTGTCAAGGTAAAATCATAGCCATTATAGACTCCCGTAACATTCATAAACATCTTATCATTGATGAGGTGATTCCATCTCAAAGTGGCCGTATTATTACCATATGGCATATTTAGCCTAAAACCTCTTTCATTAGATTTGTAATTGAGAATATCCCGACCGAAATAGGCACTTAAGTAGACCCGGTCACGGCTTGAAAACCGATGGTTAAGTTTGGCATTCAGGTCATAGAAATAGTAATTGGTACCTGCAAAATTTGACTTTTTTATAAATGGTTGGGCTAAATCCAAAAGATAAGTTCTACGACCAGAAATGATAAAAGAAGTATTTTCATCGACAATGGGCCCTTCCAAAGTAAGCCTGGAGGAAATCAACCCTATTCCCCCTGCGGCAGCAAAATGTTTGCTATTACCTTCCTTCATCTGAATATCGATCACACTTGAAATCCTGCCTCCATAGTTAGCCGGCATATTTCCTTTGATTAAAGTCGTATTCTTTATGGCATCACTATTGAAAATGCTGAAAAAACCGAGCATATGACCGGAATTGTACACAGGGGCCTCATCTAGCAAAAGTAAATTTTGATCTGCCCCTCCTCCGCGTACATAAAAACCAGCACTGCCTTCGTCAGCAGCGGAGACCCCGGGTAATAATTGTAATGCTTTTAATACATCCACTTCTCCAAACAGGGCTGGCAATTTTTGAATGTCCTCTGTCTTCATCTCTATGCGGCCCATGGATGTGTTTTGTACCTGATCAATGCTGCTATTTTCTTCTACCACCAGCTCTTTTAACAATACTCCTGAATTGAGATTGATCTCCAGTTTTATATTTTTAGTTAACTCAATGTGCTTGATCTGATCCTGAAAACCCAGATATGAAAATACCAAATCATAATTGCCCTCAGGAAGCGAAATAGAATAAAAGCCATAATTATTAGTTGCAGTACCAGTCTCCGGCTTTGCTTTGAGGTAAATATTGGAGCCAATGAGGGTCTCCCCGTTTTCTGCGTCTTTAACATAACCACTGATGGTAAAATTTTGAGCATGTACACCTATGCACACCGTGGACAATACGAACGCCATGGAAAAGTAAAGAACGATAGGAAACCGGTTATTTATTTTCAATTTTGATCTGTTAAATTATAGGGTAATTGCTTCGAGTTTAATGCCTTTTATTTTAAGTAAACGAAGTATTCCCTTACTACCTGGTAAATGAGCAGCACCAACTGAAACAAAGTTACTTTCATTATTGTTCAAGTGTTGAATTATGCGTCCTGTCATTACATTATTTCGATCATGCAATAATATTTTCCGTACCGGACCTAAAGATTTTTTAGACAAATGAAAAATGCTCAACAAATCATTTTTTTTATAGGCCGTTGCTATTGCTTGTATTGCTTTTCGCGATTTTGAAATATGGGTCAGCAGTTTTATTAATTGCGCCACCTGGAATTTGATTGGAATTTTTTTATAGATTATTTCTTGCTCTGCCGCAGATTCTATGCCATCTACATATGCATTGCTTAGTTTGGCAAAGTTCCAAAGTTGCTGATCAAGTGCTCCTGTATAAATTGTTGATTGATGAACTCCCAGTAAGGCCTCACTAATGATCGCTGAAATCATCATCGGCGGTAGGTGCGTCAGACCATCCAGATGAATATTGTACTTATTAGACAATAAAAAAGCGGATTTAGAATAGGTGCTTTTTGATAGAACTGATTGTAATCCAGTCCACTCCAGAGAGTTAAAAAGTAAGGGTGCATTATTTAGTATGCTGTCGAGGTTCGTTTCCCCAAAATAATGGGTACACGCACTAATGTAAGGTTTGATCAGTGGTACATGGTACAATGCTTCGTGACTTGCACTGTGCATCGTACCCAATAGATAGGATGGTGGAATTTCAGTTATAGAATCTTTGGAAAGTAAAGTAAGTCTCCACAACAGTGAAAGGCCATCTTTCATGAATTAGTCGTACTGTAACGGCAATATTTCAGATTCTTTCGCGGTAGAAAGTGTCACCATACTTTTAAGCCTTTCAATTTCTTCAATTTGAGATAATTTCTTAAACAGAATGTGCTCATAAGTAGGAATGTCTTTGCAAATAATTTTGATCAAAACATCGGCCTCACCAGTGATAATGTAAACTTCAGTCACTTCGTCGATTTTCTTGATTTTTTCAAGAAATCGATCCATGGTGTCTTGATTTTTCCAATTTAAGGATACTAATACAAAAGTTTTTACTTGCAATCCCATAGCTTTTATATCCAACTTAGCATGGTATGAATCTATGATACCTGCCTGCTCAAGCTTTTTTACTCGCTCCAGGGTTGGAGCAGGTGAAAGTCCAATAGTTTTTGAGAGGTCGAGATTGGTAATTTTGGAATTCTCCTGAAGAATTCTGAGGATTTTATAATCCGTTTTGTCTAATCGATAATCAGTCATTGTAGGAAATATTTAATTAGGTTAATTGATTTTAATATGTAGAAATTGAAGTTAAAAGAAATAAAATTACGGAAAAACACCCATATTCTCATAATCACTGGCTATTTTATTTAATGCACAAACAAAAGCGGCAGTCCGGAGTGTCTTTATTTTTCTATTATTATTCTTTATTTCCAATATTTGTTGAAGAGAGTTGACCATAGTTTCTTCCAGACCAGATCTGACCAAATCAATTTCATCTGCACCTTGCACTATTAGATTTCTTTCTCTTTCACCGATTATTTTACCAGTAAGTTTCTCCACTGAATCAGCAAGTTTGCCATATCGTTGCTGGTCAAATCGCTTCTCTATTCTTCCAAATCGCATATGGGACAAATTCTTAAGCCATTCAAAATAAGAAACGGTAACGCCACCTGCATTGAGGTACATATCCGGAATAATTACAACTCCTTTTTTAAGTAATATTTCTTCGGCATCAGAAGTTACTGGGCCATTAGCAGCCTCTCCTATGATTTTAGCTTTGATTCTGGGTGCATTTGCGGCTGTAATCTGATTTTCAAGGGCTGCAGGGATCAGAATATCGCATTCCAACTCTAATGCTGCCATTCTATCTCTCAATTTTTTTGTTCCTGGAAAGCCTAAAATTGACTTATTGGCCTTTCTATATTCTACCAGGGCATTAATATCTATACCTGCTGGATTATAAATCGATCCTTCGAATTCTGAAACGGCTATTATTTTGGCACCTCCTTCTTCCAGACAGATAGAACCTGTAAAGCTTCCTACATTTCCAAGCCCTTGAATCACAATAGTTTTTCCTTCGATCCCTTTAGTCATCTTCAATGCCTTCATTTGGATAGAATCGTCGCAAAAATCTCTTATTCCATAGTACACACCTCTGCCGGTGGCTTCTACTCTGCCTTGAATTCCATATTGATGGGCGGGTTTGCCAGTAACGCAAGCAATGGCGTCTGGCTCGCCTCCTTTAAAAGTCATATAAGTATCATATATCCATGCCATTTCTCTGCTTCCGGTACCATAATCAGGCGCAGGCACATCTATACCGGGGCCTATAAAGTTCTTTTTAATTAATTCCATAGTATACCTGCGGGTGATGCGCTCATTTTCTGCTAAACTAAGCTTAGTCGGATCTACTTTCACTCCTCCTTTCGCCCCTCCAAAAGGGACATCTACAATGGCACATTTATAAGACATCAGGGATGCTAATGCCATTACTTCTTCCTGGTTTACATGAATACTATACCGTATACCTCCTTTAGTAGGTAGCCTGTGATGACTATGTTGTACTCTGTACGCTTCAACCACTCTATATTCACCACCAATAATAGCAGGGAAATTAATATGATATATTGAATTACAAGCCTTTATCTGCGATAAAAGACCTTTGTGTAACTGGGTATGTATGGCTGCTTTATCAAAATTTCGACTTACGGAGTCATAAAATGATATTTGCTTTTCCTTGGTCATGATTTGAATGATTTAATTTGATTTTCAACATCTTTTAATTTCCTTTCTAATCTCAATAGGTACCAGGCTACTCCAAACCAAACTATAAGACTTACAATAGCGACTACATAGATTTTCCCAATACTACGCAAAAAATCTGCTTGAAAAAGCATTATAAAATACTCATTTAGAATAGGTTTCATGGCTTTCAATTTTGTTTTTAATTTTTATGATCCTATAATTCAGCTCTGCTAACCAAAACCCAAGACAGATATAGGCAATAACAGCTGGATAAAAAACCGTACGCATAGTATTGTCTAAATCATCTGCTCCCAGGGCAGGATTGCCACCATTACCGGGGTGAAGCGAATCATATCTCCTCGGAATAATAAAGATTAGTGGAATAAGCATGCAAAAAGCAAAAATGCTGTAAATATTTCCAATTCGAGATTTGGCATCTGGATCGGACAGTGATTTTCGAAGCAAAAAATACCCACTATAAATTAGCAAAGAAATGGCTGCCATATTTTGTTTCACATCAAAACTCCAGTATTGCCCCCATGTATATTTAGCCCACATCGCACCTGTAATGCATCCTAAAATACCAAACAACATACCAGCAGCTATCAGTGAAAGTGCTTTTTGATCATCATTTATATCTTTCTTTCGCAAATACCGAATACTATAGAATACCGAAAACATAAACACAAAAGTCATAGCAAACCAAAGTGGTACATGGAAATAAATATTGCGAATGGTCTCAGCCATTAGATTTCTGAAAGGGTAATTAAAATTTGCCTCTTTATTGATATTCAGCTTATTATCTGACCATACTTCATTAATAATTGTAGTTGAATCAAGAGCGATATTTCTCAAACTAACGGCAGAAGGTAATACAGCTGGACCTTCCGGGGTATTTATAATCAGGCTAAGATCAGCAAATTTTACACTTTTGTCGGGCAGGACTGGAATATCAAATATTACTTCAGCTTCTTGAGGCGAAAGCACTTTTACTAGTTTCGCTGGAAGATGCAAATCATGATATTTCAGCCAGGCAGTGTTGGACTTATCAGGTGAAAATTGGCTATTGTAGGCAGAAATTCTGAAATTAATATTTGCGCCTGTGGCTGTACTACCTGGAGTAATAGAAGTAATTCCCTGGCCGAGGGGTACTAAAAACCCCATCAAAATCACATAAGGCATGATTAACAAAACAGCCCACTTCCACCATTTGAGCCCAGAAAACAAATTTTTTAATCTCTCCATAAAATAGGAAATAAAAGTATAGATAAGCCAATTGCCACTATATCGATGGCAATAATACTAAGAAAATCAGCAGAATAATCTGTATCACTCAATAAGCCAAAAGCATTCATCATTAACCGGCTACCAGCCATCATAATGGGGAAAATGAGGGGTGTGGCCAATACTGACATCACTGTCGACTGGTCACTGGATTTCCCTGATATGAGTGAAATAAAAGTAAATATGCAGGCTATGCCTAAAGTAGATGAAATCAAGGTGACTGCAAACAATCCGAATCTCAAAGGTGGAACATCAAAAAACACCTTAAATATTAATATACTCAAGGTGGTAAGGACAAAAAGCCAGATAAAATTAAAGATTAGCTTACTAAAATAAACAGCCAATGGATGTACCAAACTATAATAATACCAATGCCTGGTGCGGATTTCCTTTGAAAAGGAAGAGTTTAATGCATTGATACTTAAAAAAATAAGCAGAATCCAAAATATACTTACCCATAGGAATCTTTCAACTTTTACAAGTGAATAGTAGAGTACCAAAATGGTGGAAAATAGGTATAATATCACCCCAGCAATTCTTTCCTGGCTCTTGAATTCAGTAGTGAAATCCTTTTTTACTAAGCTTACAATCTGAGAAAGCATATAATATTCGGCAGTAAATTTAACATTATTTAATTTGATTATGAGATAAATTAAGAAAATTTGGCATTTTTATTGAATAATATATTACGATAAAGGTACATTTGTTTAACTTTGCTTATCAATACATTAACTTATGATTCTCTTAAACAGTAAAAAGGATTTGTTAAAAATTACTATTTTAATATTCACTATTTCCACTATTAAATTAACTGCAGGTATAAATTATGTAGAGACTATAGCTAAAAATGGTGACGGTATGTATAATATTTTTAAACGATATAATATTTCTCCGACTAACTGCAATGTTGATCATTTCAAAGAAATAAACAATTTAAAGACAGTTGAAAGACTTTTAATCGGCAGGAAATACAATTTGCCCATTTTAAAATTACCTTTTAACGGTAGAAGCATCGCATCTTCTATTCCAAATATTGATAGGAACATTGCAGTTAAAATCATGAATTACAATAAGTCCATGTATCAGCTGCATTTGAAAAAATCACCCTATACACAAAATAAAATCGTTTGGGTAATTTACAACGAATTGGATTGTGGAAAAAGTCTGGTTAAATCAGTTCAATCCAAAACTCGGACAAAATCTTCACAAACCAATTTTGTGAAATCTACATCGGAAAAGAATCCAGCTTCTACAAAAATAAAACCTGCTAATACAGCCCCTGTTAAAACCCAAAATCTAGTTTCAGCAAATACTGAATCTATCCCCGATGAAAGAAATGCAATACATAATGAAAATATGACCAATTCGTCATCCATGTCATTGCGCACCAGATCCGTACCTATTTTTGGAGAATTCTCCGAGATTAGAATTGAAAGCGATATCCTTAAAGATAAAGTTTACTATCTGGTAAGCGGTCATGGTGGTCCGGATCCCGGTACTATGTATCAAGGTAATAATATGACCTTATGTGAGGATGAATACGCCTATGACATTACCCTGAGACTGGCTAGAAAATTGATGGAACAGGGCGCCAACGTACATTTAATAGTTCAGGATCCTGACGATGGCATTAGAAATGAAGCATATCTAAAAATCGATCACGATGAAAGATGTATCACTGGTCAGCCCCTGGTACTCAATCAAAAACTGCGGCTTACCCAAACGACGGAGGCCGTCAATGATTTGTATAGAAAATATCGCAACAAAGGTGTTTCTGATAATGATCAGCTGGCTATACATATTCATGTAGATTCCCGACATAAAGATCTGAGACAGGATGTATTTTTCTATTATCAGGAAAACAATAAAACAAGTCTTTCTGTGGCTAAAAACTTACAAAAAACCTTAGATAAAAAATATGTAGAGTTTAGTGGCAGACAATATACTGGTACTGTAAGCTGTCGCAATCTATTTGTAATGCGAAATACAATAGCTAACACCGTTTATATGGAGTTGGGTAATATTCAGAATCTTGATGATCAGAAAAGGTTTTTACTTACCTCCAACAGGCAAGCTTTGGCAGAATGGCTTTATGATGGAATAGCTAATTAAATTAAAGATTTTTATTCCAATACTCCGCTAGAAGAGACGACAAATTAGGATAGATATTTTTTAGGACAAGATTCACTTTATCCTTACTTACCCATTTCGATTTTTCAATATCTTCTTCGTGCTGAAGCCTTACTTGACCTCGTTTGCAGCTCATTTCATACCAGTAGGTCTCTTTAAGAACCAGCTTATCTTTTAATATATAAGTATGGAAAGTAATGGGCATCTTTTTCAAAATAGTACAGGATAGCCCCACTTCTTCATTAACCTCTCTTAGTGCAGCTTGCTTAAAAGTCTCGTTTTTATCTACTTTTCCCTTGGGCAAATCCCAGGATCCCCTCCTGTAAAAAAATAAATATTTTTCGTCTTCGCGTTTGATTAACCCCCCGGCAGCAAATACCCTGTTTGAATCATGTAGAAATTTATTCCAAAGACTTTTTCGGTTCCTGGAAAGAATCACCGTTGGAAATTGAATTAAACCCGACTGCATTTGATGTAAAATGCCATTTATTTGATTCGTTTTTGGATCCCGAAGCAATAAATAAATAGGATCATCGATGTCCCTATTTTTGTATTCCTTTGTAGACAGAAAAACCATCCACGAAGTATTTACCCATATTTTATATTTTTGTGCGCTAAGTTTCATACATGATTTCAAATAAAATAGTAAGAGAACTATTGCAAATAAAAGCAATAAAACTAAGTCCACAAAAGCCCTTTACCTGGGCCTCTGGATTAAAGTCACCCATTTATTGTGATAATAGGATCGTACTCTCCTATCCCACTTTAAGATCTGATATCATCGATGCCTTTATAGAAAAGTCAAGGCAGTTTGTTCCATTCGATTTAGTAGCAGGAGTGGCAACTGCCGGAATAGCCCATGGAGCATTAATTGCAGACAGATTGGAATTGCCCATGATTTATATCAGATCAGAAGCAAAAAAGCATGGCATGGGCAACCAAATTGAAGGAAGATTCGAACCTGGTCAACGGGCATTGGTCATAGAAGATTTGCTTTCTACTGGAGGAAGTAGCCTCAAAGCAGTAGAAGCTTTTAGAGATGCCGGGGGCATCGTTGCTGGAGTCCTGGCCATATTTACTTATGAATTTGAAGTGTGTTCTATTGCCTTTTCTAAAGCAAACTGTCCATTTGATACGATCACTAATTACAGCTCATTAATTAAAATCGCGTCTGAACTGGGAGTTATCAGTGTGGAAGAACATCTACTTTTATCTTCATGGAACCAAAATCCACAATCCTGGTCAGCTTTACACTCCAATCAGTAAACATTTATTCATCAAATAAAAATAATACATGTCTTTAGCACCGGAAGAATTTTTAAAAAACTATATTAACAATCCGTCACCCACTGGTTTTGAAGCCAATGGGCAAAAACTCTGGCTCGATTATATAAAACCTTTTACGGATGCCTGGGATCTGGATGATTATGGGACGGTTTATGCTACCATAAACCCTGGGCAAGACTATCAGGTAGTGATAGAAGCCCATGCGGATGAAATTTCATGGTTTGTAAATTATATTACAGACAATGGCCTCATTCATGTGATTCGTAACGGAGGTTCTGATCATCAAATAGCCCCTGCTAAAAGAGTCAATATTCATACTGATGGTGGAATAGTGAAGGGCATTTTCGGTTGGCCTGCTATCCATACCCGTAGCACCACTAATGAAGAACCTAAAACCACAGTAGAAAACTTATTTGTTGACCTGGGAGCCAAAGACAAAGAAGAAGTGTTAAAAATGGGAGTCCATGTAGGTTGTGTTATGACTTACGAAGATGATTTTTTCATTCTCAACGAGAATTATTACGTAGGTAGAGCCCTGGATAACCGACTAGGAGGGTTTGCCATTGCCGAAGTAGCTCGAAAATTAAAAGAAAACAAGATCCAGCTTCCTTATACCCTGCATATTGTAAATTCTGTACAGGAAGAAATTGGCCTTCGTGGCGCAGAAATGATTGCACATCGGCTAAAACCAAATGCGGCGATAGTGATAGATGTCACTCACGATACCAGTACGCCACATATGAATAAAAAGAAAGATGGAGATGTAAAATGTGGTGATGGCCCTGGAATTACTTACGCTCCAGCCGTTCATCAAAAGCTATTGCGAATAGTTACAGACACAGCAACAGAAAAATCTATTCCTTTTCAGCGCCAGGCTTCATCGAGGTCTACTGGGACTGATACGGATGCATTTGCTTATTCTTCTTATGGCGTTCCTTCCGTATTAATTTCCATTCCGTTGAGATATATGCATACTACGGTGGAAATGTCGCATAAAAAAGATGTTGAAAATGTGATTAATCTGATCTATGAGACTTTGCAGAAAATTGAAAACGGCCATAGTTTCAAATATTTTTAACCTCTTAAAAAACAGTAGAAACAAATTAATAGGGCAAACTTTTTTGCTAATCTGATCACACTGGGTTAATTAATTCGTATTTCTGGTATATCTTTACTCACTATGCAAGAGATACTCAATCATTTTAGATTTGTTTTTTATCGCTTTCATGATAAAGGATTAGAATTTTTTTTGGTAAGAGACAATGACCAATGGAAATTGCCTTCCGGTATCACAAAAGATGCATCAAATCGCTTTTTCAATAAAGAAGGTAAAATGATAGAGTTGGAATCTAACCAAATTGATCAAATAAAAAATCTGGCTGTAGAAGCTGATTGGCACGATTTGCCTTCTATTCGGGGGCTTATCAAACATGATATCCAACGAG
Organism: Chitinophagales bacterium; assembly: GCA_038251405.1. Taxonomy (GTDB): domain Bacteria; phylum Bacteroidota; class Bacteroidia; order Chitinophagales; family Saprospiraceae; genus JADJLQ01. The sequence goes on along the minus strand of JBBSBH010000018.1, from coordinate 17,060 downwards.
TTGAAGAAGAAATTCAAAAACTGGAAGAAGGAGCTTATATCACAGCAAAAGAAGCTTTCAAGCAAGTATTGCCCCATGAATATGCTTTACTTAAAGAATTAAAAGATATTCTTTTTGATAGAAATCTTACTAGCAACATATAGTCAAAATTTCAAAGTCGAGTACTTTCCAGAGTCCCTTATTCCCAAGTTTCTCACTTTCACTCTACCTTTACACCATGTATTCAACCATTGGAAAAACAAATTTTCATTTTTCTAAATATCAGCAAGTTTATCGAGGCAAAGTGCGCGAGGTTTACACTATAGGAAATTCGATTATATCTATAGCTAGCGATCGCATCTCGGCATTTGATCATATTCTGCCAAAACTCATTCCCTATAAAGGTCAGGTACTGAACCAGGTAGCGGCCCATTTTTTAAATGCTACGAAAGATATTGTTCCCAATTGGTTAGAAAGTTGCCCCCATCCCAGTGTTTCCATTGGAAAAAAATGCGATCCGGTAAAAATCGAATTTGTAGTAAGAGGCTATTTAGCTGGTCATGCCTGGCGGGAGTATAAAAGTGGTAAGAGAATCATTTGCGGGATCCCTATGCCCGAAGGTATGAAAGAAGCCGATCAATTTCCTCAGCCTCTGATCACCCCAAGTACCAAAGCAGATGTAGGACATGATGAAGATATTTCTAAAGAAGAATCTATTCAATTAGAATTGTGCACACTGCCTGAGTGGGAAATGATGTCAAGCTATGCACTTGCATTATTTAAAAGAGGCACCGAGATGGCAGCAGAACAAGGATTAATTTTAGTGGACACCAAGTATGAATTTGGTAGGTACTTTGGTGAAATACTGCTTATTGATGAAATACATACACCTGACAGTTCCCGGTATTATATTTTAGATGGCTATGCTGATCGACAAGCGAAGGGCTTACATCAAAAACAACTATCAAAAGAGTTTGTGAGGGAATGGTTGATGGATAACGGTTTTCAGGGAAAAGAAGGTCAGACCATCCCTGATATGCCCGATGAATTTATCAAAGAAATTTCAAACAGGTATATTGAACTTTATGAAGCAGTTACCGGAAAGAAATTCGATAAAAATTCTTCAGGAAATTTAGATCAGATGGAAACCACGATTAAAGATTATTTGACTAAATGAATAAATACGTAAAGAGAATTTTCGTTATTATTTAAATTGAAAGTGTATCATTTCATGAATAAACTGCAGCTTTCCTTTTACTGTTTCGGTTATTACAAACGGATAAGGATCTTTTAGTCCCATACTGCGGTTAAGGCTGTTCATGGCAAAGGTGAGTGGTATCCATCTCTGTATAATTTCTATAAAATTAGTCGTAGTGTAGGGATCTATATTCAAATCTGCACTCATTTCATTTTCCATATGGGTTACCCTGGGTTTTAAAGTCATTCCAAAAGAATAGGCAGTTTCCAAGGTATCCACCATATGCATATAATGAGCCCACGTTTCTGCCCAGTCTTCCAATGGATGTGCACTGGCATAGGCACTGATATAATTTTGTCGCCAGTCATCTGAATTTAATTTATTGTAATGTCCTTTCAATGCTTCAGCATAATCAGTAGTTTCTAAGCCAAAAACAGTTCGGAAGTTTTCCAGGTTGGGAGTATTTCTGATTAGCCTGTACCAGTAGTAATGTCCGATTTCATGGCGAAAATGTCCTGACAGTGTACGATATACCTCATCCATCTGTTGTTGTGCCATCATCCTTACTACTTCATCTGCTTCCTCAATATTTAGAGTTATAAGACCATTCTCATGCCCGGTAAGTAGACGATTACCTTGTTGCAGATTATCCTGAGCCTTAAAATCGAATGCAACTCCATTTACCTGATCTTGAAACTTACTCACGATAGGCAGATTAAATCTTAGTAAAGAATATATCAGCCTGTGTTTGGCTGCTTCTATTCTACCCCATTTTTCAAAGTGATCCTTTGAGTTAAGATCTGGAATGGTTTGATTTAAGTTACATGCCGGGCAGTAAATGGAATTACTGTTCTCAGGTAATAACCAATTGCAAACACCATACTGTTTATTGAAACAGTAGATATACCTCCTGTCGGGGTCTTTGTAAGATGAAAAAATAGTATTATTTGGTAACTGCAGCGATAGTAGATCCTGTTGCCAGGGGTCAAAGCCTAGAGATGAATTACATTGTCTACAAAAATAGTTCTCAAAATAAATGGGTTGATCACAATGATCACACTTGAATAATTTCATTTAAAAGATGTCTGACTATTTGAATATTAAATATTTAGTTTACCCATTCAGCAACAAATAAATTGGTATCATGACCACCCCCATTAAATCTATTAGATGCAAATACCAGGTATTTGCCATTAGGTGAAAACATGGGAAAAGAGTCAAAAGTCTTGTCCTGGGTAATTTTTTCAAGGCCTGTGCCATCCTCATTAATGGTATACAAGTTGAAAGAATATCCTCTACTGGCTGCATGATTGGAGCTAAAAATGATATGTTTATTATCAGGCAAATAATATGGAGCCCAATTCGCTTTTCCCAGGTGAGTGACTTGCCTTAGATTTGATCCATCCACATTACATACAAAAAGTTCCATTTCAACGGGTTGCACCAGCCCTTGGTGCAGTAAGTCAAGGTAATCTTTCTTAGCTTCCTCGGTTTTGGGGCGCGAGGCTCTGAAGATCAATTTCTTACCATCAGGAGAGAAAAAAGCACCGCCATCATATCCTAGTTCATTGGTAACCTGCTTTACATTTTTCCCATCAATATCCATGGTGTACAAATCCAAATCACCATTTCTTACCGAGGTAAACACGATTTTATCACCTTTGGGGCTTACTGTTGCTTCAGCATCATAGCCAGGAGTATTTGTCAATTGGTTTAAAATATTCCCTTCTAAGTCCGCAGTATAAATATCAAAACTTTCATATACGGCCCACACATACTTTCCAGAAGGATTGCGCTCAGGTGCTGGTGGACAATCTTTGCCAGCAGCATGAGTAGATGCATAAACTATTTTCTTATTCCCGGGTAAAAAGTATGAACAAGTGGTTCGACCCGTGCCGGTACTAATTCTGGAAGGTGTATTATTTTTCAAATCAGATATGCCCGGTGACATGATATATATTTGATCACATCCATTAGACCATTTATCGTAATCTGATTGAAATGTGAGTGACTTACTATCAAAGCTCCAGTAGGCTTCAGCATTATTGCCCCCAAAAGTGAGCTGAGTAATATTTTTTAGATGTTTTTCTTCTGGATATTTTAAGAGATCTTGGTCATCTTTTCTGGTTATGGAATTCTGATGAGCACATTGACAGAATAAGAATCCTAAAATAAGTATTTTAAAAGCTTTATGAATGTTTGGCATGTAATTAATTTTGTTCTATGATTATTGGTATTGGCGGTGTAAGCAGAGCTGGAAAATCCACCTTAGCAAATCTTTTAAAAAAACACATCAAAGGTAAGACTATTACCATACTCAATCAGGATGATTTTGTAAAAAAAACAGGATTACCTACCATCAAAAAGCACATTGACTGGGAACACCCTGACTCTTTGAATTGGAACCAACTATATCAAACCATAATATTGGCAAGCAAGTCCAATGAAATCGTAATTGTAGAAGGATTATTTGCCTTCCATAATAAAAGAATATTGAAAATGTATGACCGTCTTATTTTTGTCAATATAGGTAAGAACCTCTTTTTTAAACAAAAAAGGAAAGATTTACGCTGGGAACGAGAACCGGATTGGTTTATAGATCATATATGGGAAAGTTTCCTGATGTTTGGTCAGGCTCCTGTAACATCAACGCCAGTACTTATAGTAAAAGGCGATCAAAAAATAAATCTCGAGGCAATAGTTTCATATCTTGTCATTCAGTAATACGTATATCCAAATCCAGCACGGCATGTATTTTCTAGAAAAGATTACCCTTCATCAAATTCCAGAACCCAAGCAAGATTTTACAAAAGTCTCTCCTAAAATTGTATTGGTTCATCGAAAAATATCACCTGATGGAGGTGCTTTTTTAGATAAAATGATAGGGGGGTTTAAATGGCTGGAAGAAGATTGTATTCACCTGATAGCAGAACCTGATGTTCCTGAAAACTATTCCACACTTTGGTCACAGCCTCAAATTAAATTAATATGGGCTTTCGAAATTTCTCCAAGGGATTTGGGAATCTTTATTGAAATTAAAAAGTATGATTTGGTCTTATTATCTACGATCGAAATTTATTGGAGCGACTCACTTGAAAAAATTGATAGTAATCTTTTGCTTAAAAAACAAGTTTGGAGTGATCTTAAAAAATTACAAATCAATTAAGAATCATAAAAGTAGTTCTCCTGTTGGCCTGATGCTCTTCCTCAGTACATTGCTCACAAATACAAGTGGTCACTAACTGAGACTCACCAAATCCTCTGGGAATTAATCTATCGCTAATAATTCCATTCTTTATTAAATAATCCACTGCGGATTTTGCCCGCTTATTGGACAATTCTAAATTATACTCTTCAGTAGCCCGGCAATCAGTATGACTGGACAGTTGAATCTTTATACGGGGATTGTCTTTTAACATTTGCGCCAAGGCATTCAATGGTGGCTCAGCATCGGGTCTTATATCCCATTTATCAAGATCGTAATAAATATCTGCAATTATAACTTCTTTACCTGCGTATGATTTGTCAAGGTTTATTTCTACACTGATAGTCTTAATAGGGTTATCCGGGTCTTTAATTTCTTTCGTATTAAATGTCTGACTTGAATTGAGCAAACCTGGCGCAATGGCGATAGCAAAGTATTCATTATCATAGCCGACTTCTGTGAAAGCATTCCCATTGGCGTTGGTTCTCAATTGAATTGGCTTATCATTTTCTTTAAGTAAGACCGATGTGTTGGGCAACGCTTTTTTTTCTACTACCTTGCTATTTGGATCATCTGCATTCTCCCGTATCAATTGATTTACCTTTACATTAAGAAACAGCTGGTAGCGAATTTCCTTTTTCTTTACTAGTGTATCCTTTTTGGGCTCATTATTTGCCAAAACAGATTCATCCGTCATAGTCCTCAAGAAAGAGTAAATATCATCTTTACCCTGGCCGCCGCTGCGAGAAGATGAGAAAAATCCCCTCAACTCTTGCTCACTGGAGCTGGGGTCGATCACTAAGCCAAAATCATCTTCGTTGCTATTAATTGGGGATTTAAGGTTGATAGCCGGTTGCCATTCCCCTTCTGCATTGGCAAAGGATTTATAAATGTCCAGTCCTCCTAAACCTCCTATTCTATCAGATGCAAAGTATAAAGTATCTTGATACATAAATGGAAATCTATCATTGTATTTTGTATTGATTCTTTTCCCTAATCTTTCCGGATTAGACCATTTATTATCATTCCACTCGGTGTAATAGATATCAAATCCGCCTTCGCCTCTTTCATCATCACTAGCGAAGAAAATCACAGAGTCATTAGCAGCAAAACATGGATCTTCATAGTTAATATTTTCTTTCTGAAAATCAAGCTTGATGGGCTCTGACCATTTGCCTGCCTCATACTTCGACATCATTAATTTACAGGTGCCTACATCGGAAACAATAGTCTTAGCACACCTTGTAAAGATCATGATATCACCGGAGATATTAAAATTAGCCGTGCCTTCATTATAGATGGTATTTATTGCAATATCCATAGGTGTAGCTGATGCACCAGTCTTTTGACCAACATATAAATCTGAAAATGATCTGCCTGTCCATTTGTATATCTCTGTATTAGTTGTGTTTGGCCGATCTGAAGTAAATACCAGTTCGCCCCCAGGCGTAATGGAAGGTGAATATTCGCCGGCTGGAGTATTCAAATCGATTGGAGCTACTGTATAAAAATTAAGGCTTTCTTTGGCTAACAAGGAAGATTGTCTGGCACTGGATATCAACAATTTTATTTCTTCAGAACTTCCCTTCTTCATTAGCAATGTTTCATATACCTGAATAGCCTGATCGTAAAGACCAAGTTGAATGAGCGAATTACCATATTCTTTCCAGGCAATATCACCAAAATCAAGATCTGCGGCTTGTTTAAACCACTGTGAGGCAAGGAGGGTCTCATTCATCCTTTGATAAGAAACTGCTGCACCATAAGCCAATTTTGCTTTATAGATAGGATTGGAAACAGCTTCAAACTCTTTCTCATAAAGATTGGCGGCCAAAAAATATTGTTTTACATCAAATGCATCAGCACCACTCTTTGCTTTCTTCACCACTTTACAATCTTGAAACTGAAAGCCAATGAAAATGATCAGAAATAAGGCTAAAATTTTTTGCATTAATTATTACAAATAACGAATATTCCAGTCTAAAAATACAAAGAGCCCACTTAGTAATCAAGTGAGCTCTTTAAACTAAGTTTATTTTTAATGTTTATTTTACTTTTTCGGCCATTGGCTTTGCTTTAGCACCACCTGGTTTAGTCTTGTTGAGCATATCACCACCTTTTTTTGAAGCAAAATCAACTAAAATAGGTGATGCGATAAAAATAGATGAATAAGTACCCACTACCACACCAACGGTCATAGCAAATGCAAATCCTTTAATAGAGCTACCTCCGAAAAACAGCAATACTACAATGGTAAAAAATACGGTCAAGGAAGTGATTATGGTTCTGGTAAGCGTAGTATTTACCGCTTTGTTTACTATCTCTGGTAATGTGAGCGTTGAATATGTACTTGAAAACTCACGAATACGGTCAAAGACAATTACCGTATCATTTATTGAATACCCAATAAGTGTGAGTAAGGCAGCAATAAAGGCCTGATCTATTTCTAAAGGAACAGGTATGATGCCATGTAATAATGAAAACAACCCAATGGTAATCATTACATCATGAAATAATGACAATACGGCACCTAAACTATATTGCCATTTATTAAATCTCACTAAAATGTAAAGAAATATAACTATTAATCCCACAATAGTAGCCCAAAGGGAACTAGTACGAATATCATCGGCAATAGTAGGCCCCACTTTCGTAAAACTAATAATATGTATTCCCTTGCCTTCAGGATTTTTCAAATTATCCAAAGTAAGGTTTTCCCCTCCAGGTAAAGTCTTTAATCCATCAAATATTTTCTCTACCACTCTATCAGGTGCATCAGCGGCCTGATCATTTATTAAATAGCTGGTAGTAACATTGTAATTATTAGCAACATCCACCGCTTTTACTATAGGCGATCCTTCCAACGAGCCCGAAAGGGCAGTTCTCAAATGTTCAGAAGTAATTGGAGTACTACCCATATTAATATTGTAAGAATACCCACCTTTAAAGTCAACTCCAAGATCAAATCCTCTGGTAAATATTGAAATTAAGCCAATAAGAATCAATATGCCTGAAAACATATATGCTTTCTTCCGCATACCAATCCAATTATAATTGAAATGCGTAAATAGATCTTTGGTAGACTTAGTCCAAAAATCAATGGCGTTTCCTTTACCTACCCAATAATCTATAATCAATCGACTCATTAGCAAAGCTGTAAATACTGTAAAAACAATACCCACTATCAATACAGTTCCGAATCCTTTAATAGGTCCTATCCCAAAATAAATCAATACAATACCAATCAATAATGTAGTTGCATTAGAGTCCAGAATCGCAGACATAGAATGTTTAAATCCTTCAGCAATAGAAGTAAGCAAAGATTTTCCTGCCCTTAATTCTTCACGAATGCGCTCGTAAATAATTACGTTAGCATCCACCGCCATACCCATGGTAAGCACGATACCAGCAATTCCAGGCAATGTAAGTACCGTACCCAGTGATGCAAGGGCTCCCACGATAAAGAATAGGTTTGCAATAAGCGCTATGATAGCCACCAATCCTCCTCTTCCATAATAGAAAAGCATAAACGCTAATACCAGTAAAAAGCCAATGCTCATAGCCCAGAGGCTCTTTCGTATATTATCCTTTCCCAAGGATGGTCCTATCAGGGATTCCTGAATAATCCTAGTTCTTGCTGGCAATTTTCCAACTTGTAAAATATTAGCCAGGTCAGTTGCTTCTTGTACGGTAAATGATCCTGTAATTTCAGTATCACCACCAGTGATAGGTCCATTAACACCCGGGCAGGATACCACTTCATCGTCGAGACATATAGCAACTTCCCTATTGTTATCCTGAGCAGCTTTAGTGGTCATATCTGCCCATACTTTAGAGCCGGCATTATCCATTTTAAGCGTGACCGTGGTCTGGCCATTTCTGTTACTGCTAGGTCTTGCATCGGTGATTCGATCTCCTTCGATTGGAGCTACATCCGTTCCCTTCTTATGCTTGATGGCATACAAATAATACATATTATTCTGATCACCACTTGTACTTGTAAGGCTTACAGGTTTTGCGGCCCATCTAAACTCTAGCTCTTTCGGAAACATTTGCTTTATTTCAGGCCGATTGAGCAAATTTAAAATCTTTTCTTTATTCTTTCCTTCTCCTACACCCATTACTGCTGGCGTAAAAGTAAAGTTGGTTCTATCCTGGTTTACGAAGTTTGGAGTAAAATCTCTGAGTAGAGGACCACGACTAGCCAAAGGATCTTCAGACGCAAAAACAGTATCTAATAACATAGTAGAGTCCGTAAAATTACCAAGTGAATCAGGCACAGAAGAATAGGTGGTATCTACTCTTAAGATGGAATCAACAGCTTGTGTAGAATCTACTTCACCTAGCGACTTTTTCAATATTCCATCTGCATCTACCAAAGCATTTAATATACTAGGTGAGGTCAATGCAGGGTCTCCAGCTCTAAAAACATCATAAAACTCCAACTTTGCTGTGGTCTGGAGTAATTTTCTGGCTCGTTCAGGGTTTTCAATACCAGGCAATTCCACCGTAATCTGATCACGGGCAGCGTCAAGAGAAACATTCGGCTGAATTACTCCAAACTTATCAATACGATTTTTAAGCCGATCAAAAGTCAATTTTACAGTTTCATTGGCCTTTGTTCTCAGGATATTCAATACGGTAGAGTTAGAGGTCTCCAAGTTGATTTGAGACTTGAGACCAGCATCTCGCTGGAATATCAAAGCAAGTTTTTTGCCGGGTGCCAATTTTTCATAGGCTTCCCCAAAAAGAGTAATGTAGTTTCTGTTATCAGAAGTCATTGCCTTTTCAGCATTATCCAATGCTTTCAAAAAATCAGGGTCTTTACTATCCCGGGACAATCTAATCAATGCATCTTTAAGATCTACATTGAGCACACTTTGCATACCCCCTTTAAGGTCAAGGCCTAAAGCTAATTGCTGACGCTTTAATTCCTCGTAGGTATATTTTTTAAGACCTGGAATACTAAATACGATATCATTTGAAACAGAATCCAAATAATGTGTTCTGGCATTTCTAAATACTGCCGCAGCATCGAGACTATCTGGCAAGTCCTTACTATTCTCCTGAGCGTATTTACTAGCTCTACTTTCTACCCGACTGGTAGGCAGCATAAAGAGATATTGCATCAGACAAACTGCTGCCAGCAAAAAGAAGAAAAACTTCACTAAACCTTTACCTAACATATTAAGTTTTTTGTATATACTATTTTAAAAAGCGGCACAAATATATTATTTTTCCTTGATTTTAAGTTGTACCGGCATGCCCAATAGGGTTTATTTAACCAGATCTGTAAAATAAACTAACATTAAATATTTTTATATATATTGCGCCTTATTAAATACCCTCATAGCATATGCAAAAAATATCGTGCCCTTCTTGTGGCCACAGCTTTGATGCGGAAGAAATCATCAGTCGCCAGGTTTCCAAGGATTTAGAAAGGCAATTTGAACAGAAAGAGCAGCAGCTTTTAGCTAATATTCAGCAAAAGATAAAGGAGCTGGATGTCCAAAAAAGAGAGTTAGAGCTTAAAAAACAACGAGAAAATGAAATTTTTGTCGAAAGATTAGAAAAGGAGAAATCAAAAATAATAGAGCAACTTAAGGAAAAACAAGATAAGGAACTCCAGCTTAAACTATTTAATGTAGAGACAGAGCGTAAAGAATTGACAGACAGAGTAGAATATTTGACTAAAGCCGCTATAGAAAACGAGCAATTAAAACGAAAAATGGAAAGTTTGAAGTCCCAGATTGAATTGCAAATGCAGGAGAAAATGAGTGCTGATATTCAAAAATCCAGAGAAGAAATAAGGCTTGAAGAGCAAAGAAGAACTGAATTGAAGCAAAGAGAATATGAAAAGCAATTAGATGACCAAAGAAAAATAATAGAAACGCTCCAACGAAAATCTCAACAAGGATCTATGCAATTGCAAGGCGAAGTACAGGAGCAGGCAATTGAAGAGTTTTTAAAAGAAAGTTTTCCCATGGACGAAATAGAAGAAGTGCGTAAAGGTGCACGGGGTGCCGATTGCATTCAGCGGGTACATACCAGATCGATGGAAAATATTGGATCTATTTATTTTGAAAGTAAGCGGACCAAAGACTTTCAGATAAATTGGATAGATAAACTCAAGGAAGACATGAGGCAGGTGGGAGCCGATATCGGGATATTGATTACCCAGACTATGCCTAAAGACATGGATAGAATGGGCGAAAAACAAGGAATCTGGATCTGTAGCTTTGAGGACTATAAAGCGCTCGTTCCTGTCCTAAGACACGGACTTATTCAGGTAGGCGAAGCCCTTCAAAGTCAGGTAAATAGAACAGATAAGCTCAACCTACTTTATAACTATTTAACAGGCAATGATTTCAAGCTGCAAATTGAAGCAATTGTGGAAGGATTTAATCAAATGCAGGGAGATCTCCAAAAAGAAAAAATAGCCATGAATAGGATTTGGGCGCAACGGGAAAAAGTAATTGAAAAAGTATTGATCAATACCTCCCAGTTTTACGGTAATGTAAAGGGAATTGCAGGTTCCGCCATACCTTTGATTAGCGTTTTGAATCTACCGGGAGATTTCTAGGTATATTTTAGCTTTCAGAAACTCAAATTCTTTTTTATCTGAATTTTTAATACATTGGTATGATTAATATCGTCTCCTGGCGATATCGTTACGAGGTCTCATATAAAGCAACGATAATTGTTTTCCAATTTAGAAAATTTTTGAAAAATGGCAGTTGAGCTAGAAAATTTATTCCATGCAGAATCTCTTGATCCAAAAAGTCTGGAGTTTTTATTTAACGCCTTAAAAGCGAATACTCAGCCCGGGTTTGACTATTTAAAATTTAAGCAATCTGTATTATCTCTTCAGCAATCCATGAATATGTCCGAGGAAATGGCAATAAAATCAGCCTTTGCTACTGCTCAATTCATGGGTGTTACTAAGCAAAACCTATTGGAAAGCATTGAACATTATCATCAAATTCTTCAAAATGAGAAATCTGAGTTTGATAATGCCCATGCTAAACAAAAAAACATTAGGGTTAACAAAAAACAAAACGACACCAATCTTTTTCAGGAAAAAATTAAATCTCACAAACTTCAAATGGCTGAGCTGGAAAAGCAAATCAAGGAGTTCCAGGCCAATATCGATAACGCTGATAAAGAAATAGAGGAAGCAAAGCAAAAAATCCAGGAAACCAAAGAGCGTTTTGACGAAACTTACATTCATTTTGAAAAGGAGCTCAAAACCGATATCGATACTTTCAATAAATATTTATAATTTTAATACTTAATCTTTAATATTCAATTTTAATCTTATGGCCGAAACACCATTTAGTCCCGCACCAGCGGCACCAAAATCATTCTGGAAGAGACCTGAAGGCACGACCGGTACTTTATTTTTATTAGCCTTATTAGCTGGGGGTGGCTTTTTATTGATGAAAGCCTTGCCCACACTGATAGCCTTGGCTAGTAATATGATTTATTTAGCCTTGATGCTGTTGGTATTGGGAGCCATTATATATATGGTGCTGGATCCTAAAATGCGAACTTTAGTAGGTTATGCATACAAAAGTGTCATGCGATGGATTACAGGTATATTCATAACTATTGACCCTATTGGTATCCTGAAAAATTATGTTGACGACCTGGAAGACAATCTTTCTAAGATGAGTACCCAGATCGGCAATTTAAAAGGTCAAATAAGAAAATTGTCCACCATGGTAGAGGACAATACAAAAGAGATCAATCAAAATATGCTGATGGCATCCAAAGCTAAAGAACTGGGCCAGGAAAATCAAATGATATTGGCTAGTCGCAAAGCTGCCCGATTGAAAGAAGTAAACATAAAGTATGATGAACTTCGGGGTAAAATGGATATCCTTTACAGAGTGCTTACCAAAATGTATTCTAATTCTGAAGTACTATTGGAGGATACTAAAGATCAGGTAAAAATAAAGGAAGAAGAGCGCAAAGCTATTCGTGCCTCTCACAGTGCTATGCGATCAGCTATGTCTGTACTTTCAGGAGACAAAGACAAACGTGCTATGTTTGATGCTGCACTAGAAAACATTGCCGATGATGTAGCCGCTAAAGTAGGAGAAATGGAAAGATTCATGGAGTTGTCTTCAAATTTCATGAACAGTGTAGACCTTCAAAACGGAGTATTCGAAGAGGAAGGCGCTAAAATGCTCGAAAAATGGGAACAAGAAAGTTCTTTTTTGCTCTCAGGAGGAAAAAGCCAGGCATCCTCAGATTACCTTAATCTTAATGCTCCTCAAAAAGCTACCAGGGAAAGTGGTGGAGGATATGAGGGTATGTTTGAGGGGAAGTAAGGAATACCTCTATTTTCATTAATAGGTTAACCTTGAAAATTTTCTATTATTTTTCAAGGTTGGCGGAGTGGATGATTGCAGCAGTCTGATAAACTACTAGACTTTTAGAGTCTCGCTGGCTTCGAATCCCGCACCTACCTTTAGCCTTGCGTCGTAATTTTATTAACACCCTTTCGGTTTAATAATCTGATAATCTATTGCTATGTTAACAAATGTTGAAATAGAATTCCTTGATCAAAACGGATATCTAGAACTAGGTCATCTACTTAGCCTTGAGGAAGTAAATAATATTAACCAAAGAATTGAAGAATTACTGCTAGCGGAAGGTGACCAGGCAGGTGCTGAGTTACTTGAGTCTAAATACATTCGCCACCCTAAAGAAGAAGGTGCAGATCGCCTTGCAGATTTGGTAAACAAAGGAGAGGTCTTTGATATTTTTTATACACACCCAAAAGTCCTGGCAGCAGTAGAAGCTGTAATAGGTCATGCCTTCAAATTATCTTCATTGAATTACAGAGCTGCCAAGCCCGGGAAAGGACTTCAAAAGCTTCATGTAGATTGGAGAAATACGGTGGTTAACAGTGAATATAAAGTTTGTAATACAATTTGGCTTTTAGATGATTTTGTATTTAATAATGGTGCTACGCGAATAGTGCCCGGTTCTCACAAATCAAATCAACTTCCCGATCAGGCTATGACAGATCCGATGCTACCCCACGTGGAAGAAATATTGATCCAGGCTACTGCTGGGTCTGTTTTTGTATTTAATTCACATGTATGGCATGGAGGTACTACAAATTTTACCGATAAAGTCCGAAGGAGCATACATAGCTATTTCTGTGCTTCAGACCAGCCTCAACAAATAGATCAAAGAAAATATATTACTGAAGAAACCAGGAAAAGAATCGGTGCTGGTGGCCTGAGTGTATTGGATGTATTTTAAATTTTTTACAATAAGCTCTGTCCTCTATGAAGTTTTTCATTTGTTTTTTGAGAAAAGCTAATAAGTGCATCAAATGAGACTTAGCCCTGTTAACATTTCTGTCTTGATTTTTCTTTAACTTTCAATTCTGAATTCTACTTCATTTTGTTATGAAAATTATTTCGTTTCTTTTCCTGATTATTCCATTCGCATTGCGAGGGCAGGCTTCTGAGACTGAATATAAAACGATTAGTATTTTTTTTGGCGGTGGGTCCTATTATATTGAAGAAGAAGAAAAAGAAAAGGTGCGGGAATTTTTAAGTAAAGAAATTTTATCCAATTTCGAAATTCATATTCACAGCCATACAGATAATATAGGTGGGGCCAGGTTCAATGAATGGCTTTCCAAAATGCGCAGTGAGTCAGCATATCATTTTTTAGAACAAGATGGCATACCTACCAATAAAGTCTTTATTAAAGATCACGGTTTCAATGATCCACAATTTGACAACAGCACGTGGGATGGAAAGCTCAAAAACCGGAGGGTAGATATAGTGCTCTGGCCCCTACCCTTTTAAGAACTGGAAGAAATTTTTCTCCTGTTCATTTCAGTTAAAATCAAAGCCAGCTCTCTGCTTACATCACCAGTAATGGAGGTATTTTCCTGAGCCCGCCTGATTAAAAATGGGATCACTTCATGAATAGGCCCATACACTACATATTTAGCTACATTAAATCCCTGGTGTGCAAGGTTGAATGTAATATTATCACTCATTCCCATTAGTTGACAAAAGTTCAAATGACTATGATTTTTAGGGATCGATCGTTCTACAATCAGTTTTGCCTGCAGATAGGCACTTTGCGTATTGTGTGAAGCATTGCAGGATGAAATACGGTCGTAGTGATCAATGCAAAACTCAATAGCTTCATTAAATGCATGGTCAGCATCTTCCTTAGTATCATGAATAGGTGATTCATATCCCTTTTCCCGCGCTAAGTCTCGTTCTTTAATCATATATGCACCGCGAACAATTTTTGCACCCAGATAATAATTTCTGGCTATTGTTTTCTCAAACGATCCTTTCAAAAAATCCAGTCTATCCTTTCGATACATTTGAAAGGTATTGTAGACTACTACTTTTTTCTTGTTATATGCTTCCATCATTTCTTCAGCCAAAGCATCCATGGAATCCTGCACCCAGGTCTCTTCTGCATCAATGAAAACACCAACTCCCATATCAGCTGCCATATGCATGATTTTATGCATTCTCTTTTTTATTCGAATTAGTTCTCCCTGCTCATTTGTTTCCAGTCCATTTCTCCCCTGCCATTTCTCTAAAAATCCATTCCTGGCAATCGATGAGATCTTCATACTTACTACCGGAACAGAAGAGTTGCTTGCCCCAAATTGAATAGCTTTAATGATTTCACTACTAGCCATATCAAAATCTTTTTCCGTTTCCTTGGCTTCCGCTCCATAGTCTAAAATGCTCATTGTCTTATTCTTATAAAGTCTATCTATAGTACTCTGACAATCTAATAGATTTACTCCACCACAAAAATGATCGAATATGGTTGCACGAATCAAAGGATCAAAAATTGGAATTTTTAATTTGCTGACCAGCATCCCAAGAGTGGATCCTACTCTCACTAACCGGGCATTATTCATCATTTTGAATAATCTATACGTTTCCTTTAACTCTCGATCAGTATATTGTTCAAAAGCGATTTCTGTATTATTAAAATCAAGCATAGTAGTCATTAAGTATTCCAGATTTTCCAGGAAGCTTCAGCTTGGCCTATCAACATCGGTAGTCCATTCATGATATGGGCACTTTGCTTTTCCCCCTTCTGTAAAAATAGAGTTTTGGCAGGATTGTACACTAAATCAAATAAATAATGATCCTTTGAAATAAAAGAATAATCAATTTCCGGAAAGGTATCGACCTTTGGGTACATGCCAAGAGGAGTGGTATTAATAATTAATTTACTACCCTTAAGTATGGTACTCGTAATATCGGAGTAAGAAATTTGATGTTCGTAAGCTGTTCTGGAGACTACAGTAAAGTCAATTTTATTTTTCTCCAAGACATATTTTACGGCTCTGGCAGCACCTCCATTTCCAAATATCAACGCGTGCTTACATTTCTCAGGAATAAATGACAAAAGGCAATCTTCAAATCCTGGAATATCAGTATTGAAACCATATTTTTTACCGCTTTTAAATAGAATAGTATTTACTGCATGGATAGATTCGGCCTCAATAGATAATTCATCTAAGTATGGAATCACAGCATTTTTGTAAGGAATCGTAACATTCAATCCTACTAATTCAGATCCTATTCTGTCAATAAGTGCTGGCAATTCACTGATTGATTCTATTGGATACAATTCGTACTCACAGTTCTGAATATTTTCCTTTTGAAATTTCTCTAAAAAGTACTTTTTGGAAAATGAATGACTCAACGGGAACCCTATAAGACCAAATTTCTTCATAAAATACAAAGTAACAAAGGATTGGGCAATAACGAAACAGGAATTTTAATAAAAATCTCTATTTTCGACCTATTAACCGCATTGCAAAATGATCAAGTATATATGTATTCTATTTATAACTTTCATACTGAGTTGCCATCAAAATACTGCGAATAATAATCCCAAAGAAGAGCTTCAAAACAGAACGACAACCAAAATGTCTGAGGAGGAAATGATCATTAGATCTAAAAGAGAACTTTCTAATCAAGCCATTCAATTTCATGACACCGATGGAATATCTATCATATGGTGTGAAGACTTTCAAACGATTACTTCACGAAATGAAGAAATAACAGGAATAGCCGCCAATAGGCACTCGTATGCACAAGAATTTAGTAGCAAGGATTCATTAAAATATATACGTACTCCTTTAGAAATAAAAACAAATCCTAAGTGGCGAATGGCATCTGAATCAGGAACCTGGGTGGGCCAATGGTCTGAACCGGATGGACCGGTCACTGTAAAGGGTACCTACTATGCAAAATGGCATTACCTTGGAAATCAATGGAAAGTAAGAATGGAAGTATATACTGCAATTAGTTGTGAAGGATCCAGATATTGTGATCAGGTACCTATTTTGGAATATGATAAGCCCTTTTGATCAAGATACTCTATCATAAAGTACCAGCACAGGACTTGAACCTGCACGACCATTACTGATCACCCCGATTGCAATCGGGGCGTGTCTACCAATTCCCATTTATCAATGTTTCTAAATACTTTCTACTTTTCATTCGCTTCAACCTTAACCCATATTGCAGGTCAAAAATCAAAGACTAACACCAAATTATCAATCACTAACATTATAAGTACAAAATAGGGCATAAGGTATTGATTTACAATAGCGATAAATCAAAAGGCTCAATGTAGACCCCCACCCATTAT
>JBBSBH010000017.1:0-95701 GCA_038251405.1 Chitinophagales bacterium | reverse complement strand
TGGCTAAAGAACCTGTTTTGACTACTCTAATTCTTATCATAATACCGACCTTAGTGCGGTAAAATTCGAAGTTTTATTTGCAATTCATTGATAATCTGATTGTTTTAATTTTCTTGTTCTATAGAGGTACAAGTCGGGAAATAATTACATTTTCAAAACTCAGGTCTGATGACTCCAATAGTCGTATCAGATCCGTACGATAAATGTAGGGATGCTGATATTCATCATCCGCACTTATAGGAGATTTAACCTCGATAAATAGTTGGTTTTCAATTCAACTGTTTCATCGACCGTTGGCAATTTTTGCTTCAATTGCAAAAATTGGGTTTAAAGAATAATATCTATTTTGATTAAAAAAGCGCCCCTGCTTTTTGGATGAAATATTTTTAACAAGAGTAAAGAGCACGTAGCATAGCGGATTTTGCGGCACTTATGTTCAGGATGTCATAATTTTAATTATCTTTTATTAAATGTAAAGTACGAAATGGATAACAGTTTTTTTATTTATATGGAACGACTTGAATTTTTACTTTTTTTTTCAGGATATCCTTTATTGTATTTCCTAGTCCTTTCCATTGCTGAGTCAAAACCCATAACGAAATATTTCTCCGGGGATCTAAGTGCGATATTACCAGTTGCTTATGCTGTAGTTGGAATTTTATATCTCGGGTTACAGTTAAAAAACCTATATCCCGACTATTCTATTGATCATATACGATCATCCTCCACTATACCTTTTTTAAGAATATGGGGGCTGCTTTCCATTGGATTTTTATTGCCCATGATGCAAAAGAAAACCTACCTAAGTTTGTTGCATAGTTTTGTCTTTGTCTTTTTTATAATCAGGGATTTATACCTGATTATATTCAGTGTCTCAGAAAACGGTGTATTGAAGAACGATATGCACATGTATTCATATAGCTTACTTATTAACATTGTTGCTTTTGTTTTTACTGGATTTTTATTCCTGCTTTTTAAGCGGATAAAATTCAATAAAAAGTAGTGGGCGAAGCCGAATTTCTTCTTATTCAAGCTGCTTTGGGTAAAGCATTTATTTCGAGAGATTAAACAAATATTAACGATCCAGGTTAAGAATATTTTTCTTTATGATTCCTGTCATGCCTAAAATTGAGAGCCGTCAGCCTTTATTATTCCATCCTAAGATACATTTACAGAGCGATTTTAATTAATTACTAAACAAATCTTTTTATGAAACAGTCAAAATACATACTACAGTTATTACTGCTTGTTATTATCAGTGGCTTTGGATATATGGTGAGTTGTACTCATGATGATTCATTTATGCCACCACCAGCTTCCACAGGATTTAATCCAACCAGGGGTACCAATGTCCACATACCTGGCAGTATGACCGCGGGTAACAGCAACGAGTGGAAATTGGACAAAGCCCATTCCAGTGTATTGTGGGCAACCAGTTATGTTGGCGCATCCGGATTACTAACCGGGCGTTTTAACCAGTTTGGTATGCATAATATTACGGATTCCAAAATGCTTAATTATAGCACTGCAGGCCAACCTTTACCCGACAGTTCGTGGGCTTTTTATGAAAGCGATCCTTCTAAGACCTATTTCAACGGTTATGTACAGATCAATACATCCAATACTGGGGAACCCGGCCGGGATGGAGGATGTAATATTTCAGGAATGGGAACCTCAGCCATTGTAGCCGGAGCACAAAATCTAACCACAACTAACCTGGCCAAAATTCAGACAACCAAAGTTGAGCTAGACCCATTGAGCAATGATTATATAGTGACACTCAACCTGACCTGGCAGGGAAAACTGACTGCACCGCTTACAGAATCCATAGTAGGTAAACTCAAATACATACCAAAAGCTAATATTAATGCAACCTATGATGTTTTTGGCCTGCAATTGAAATTTCAATTTAACTGCAGAGATTATGGTATTACCAGTACCAGTATAGCAGACAAAATTGATATCGAATGCAACATGAACTTCCACAATAAGTAATTAAAAAAATAAAGTATTATGAAAAAATTATCAATATTCCTGGGGCTGATCATGATAATAGTGTGGGGTTTAAGTATAACAGGTTGTTATAGAGATATAATACTGCCAGACACCGTAGTTGACCCTGATGGCACACCACAGGCTGTTAGTTTCAAGACGGAACTACAACCGCTTTTTAACAGCCAATGTGCGTTATCAGGTTGTCATGTTTCAGGATCTCATAAACCTTATATGACAACAGAATCCTCCTATCTGAGTATAGTTAATGGGGGATTTGTTAACCTGATTGTTCCAAAGCAAAGTATATTCTACAAAAAGATCAATGGCGAAATGAGGGAATACATTCCAAAGGCTACCGACAGGCAGAAAGTGTACGACTGGATAAGAAACGGGGCTCCTAATAATTAAGTGATCTTTAAAAATTTAATCTAATGAAACAATATATAAAAACATCGAACAGGCTCTTGATTATGTTTGTTTGCCTGGTATTTATTGCATCAGGGATAGTGGCGCAGGATAATATAGAAGCTCCTACTGAAGTAACAGTAAAGTCAAAGCCGGTAAAAAACACCTTCCAGAGCATTTGGATTATCGATAATCAGACCGTACTGGTACCGATTAAAAAAACATTGGAAATGGATATAATGCACCGCTTTGGTAGCGTACAAAAAGGCTACCAGGATTTCTGGGGATTCTTTGCTCCTTCCAATATTAGGCTTGGGGTAAATTATGTACCTATTAATAAATTACAGGTTGGTGTTGGGATAACCAAACGCAATATGTTATGGGATGGTAATGCCAAGTATTCCATAATCACCCAAACACCTCACAGGTATCCGGTAAGTGTAAGTTTTTATACCAATATGGCTTATGATACCCGTAAAGATGCTGACAACAGTATATTTAAGTACAGGTCCCAACGATTTTCGTTTTTTCACCAGTTGATCATCGCCCGTAAAGTGACAGATAAGCTCTCTTTACAAGTTGCACCGAGTTTGTCACATCAGAATTCTGTAAATGGATATTATACAAAAAATGACAGTACAGGTACGGCAACGTTTAAGCAAATGAAATTTGATCATTTTGCTATAGCAGTCTCTGCCAGGTATAAACTGACAAACGTGACTTCTTTGATGGTAAACTATGATCAACCACTTACCCAACATGCCACCAATAATCCAAATCCAAATTTTTCTTTTGGAGTGGAAATGAATACAAGCAGTCACTCATTCCAGCTGTTCTTGGGTAATTATTACAATCTGAGTCCGCAGCAGAATAGCCTGTACAACAAAAATAATCCTTTTGGATATACCGATTTTGAAGGCACAAAAGTAAAGGGCGGAAATTTTGTGATTGGTTTTAATATCACCAGGTTATGGAACTATTAATGGTAATAATTTGATCGCAATTAGTTTTCTGAAATGGAAAGAACGCCGAATTAAATTTCGGGGTTCTTTTCTTATTTTTCTTATTGGAAATTATTTATAACCTGGCTATGTATAGATTTTTACTACTGTTGCTTTGTGGTTTATTTGCATTTTCTTGTAATACGTATACAGGAACAGTAGAAACTCACCATATGCCGGGACAGGTTGATACCGTTTTTAAATTATTACCCAAACCACCTGGTTCATTCAACGACACATTGATCATTAACTTTAAAGCAGCGGTATTTTATCACCCGGATTCACTGCAGCTGAAGAAAATAAAAGCCCAGACTGATTCCATGGTATTTGACGGTATAATGCATGAGTTTTTTTACCAAATGCGGAATGCCCGGATGGTTATGAAAAGTACCTGGCCCGATATAAAAATCCTGGAAGCTGAAAACTACCGGTACCTTTGTTTTGTAAAAAAAGACAATACTATTGAAGTGATTGATCTGAACACTAAAAAAGATGCCTATGGCTTGTATGTTTTCAACAGTATAAAACTACCCCAACTTATTGATATGATGAATATTGAAACTGAAGTTTCCTTTTATCTGAAATAGTGGTTTACAAAGCATTATTTCAAATAAAAATTGATTAGGATGGATTCAACTGTCGTTAAATTAAATCAGGATATGATTAAAATCATGGATAGTTATTATATAAATCAGTTTCAGATTTTGTAACAAAATATACCTTGTTGCCGTTAATAAATACAAATAATTACGCACTAAAAAAATAAATATAGGAATTATGAAAAAAATACTTTTTACACTGTTGGTTGTTATAGGATTAATCAGCATCAGTTTTACCTTTAACAGTAACCTTAACAGCAAACCATGGCCTGTACCTGATAAAGACAAGAATATGAAAAATCCAATAGCTGCAGATGCAGAATCTTTAAAAACCGGGAAAGCATTGTGGAGTACGCACTGTAAATCCTGTCATGGATCTAAAGGATTGGGTGATGGTTCAAAGGCCGCCCAATTAAAAACCGAACCGGGTGATTTTTCAAAAGCAGATGTGCAAAGCGAAACGGATGGCACTTTGTTTTATAGAACATCTGAAGGACGGGATGATATGCCCAGCTTTAAGAAAAAATTACCCGATGCAGACGATCGATGGAACCTTGTGAATTTTATTAGGACCTTAAAATAGTAGTTTTAAGAGCAGAGTATACTATTCTTGATTCAGAATCACTTGATAAAAATCATGGATATTTAAGTATATTTAATTACTAAAAATTGAAGATAATCAACGGGAAATCTGCATCAGATAGTTTTTTAGTATATAGCTGTTGGGCTGAGCCTGAAATGGAGATAAGAATTTCTAACTATCTGAGTTTTTGGGCGTACTGTAAATAATTAAGTTTATTACTGCTTTCCTTTTATATGGATCCAGGTGTACCGATAATAAAGGCAAATCTTGACATATGATTTTATTTCTCAGAATTTGAGATTTCGCCAAATAAATCCCATCAACAACAAAGAACATTTCAATCGGCTGTTGTTGGGTTTTCTATTTGAATATTCTTATAGAGAATCCTCAACATACTCGGTAACACCATTAGTAACAAAGGCAACGCTACAATGAATCCGCCTATCACCGCAATGGCCAATGGCTGGTGTAGCTGTGCACCGGTTCCAATGCCCAATGCTAATGGCGATAAGGCAATAATAGCACCCAGGGCTGTCATTAGTTTAGGCCGCAGCCGGGTAGAGATGGAATAGATAATGGACCCATCGACCGTTTTTTCCAATAAGGATTCTTTGAATTGTAAAAAAGTAAAAATGGCATTTTCACCGATAATTCCTACGATCATTATCAGACCGGTATAGCTGCCCACATTTAATGCTGTGTCAGTGAGGAAAAGTGCGAGATAGCTTCCCGAAATGCCAAATACAGAAATGATCAGGATGAGTAATGCCACTTTAAATTCCTTGAATAAAAAAAGGATAACTCCAAATACCAGCAGACTTGCAGCGATGAGTATCATTAATAGTTCTTTAAAGGATTGTTGTTGTTCGGCATAGGCTCCTCCATACTCGATATGATAACCCTGCGGTAGATGGATAGAGGATTTTATTTTTGATTGAATTTCTTTTATCACACTACCCAGGTCGCGGTTATCAAGTCTTCCTGTAATGACGCCCATGGATTGAAGATTCTGTCGCTCAATTTCTGCGTCGCCACTGTTTATTTTTACCGTAGCCAGTTCGGTGATAGGTTTCAATCTTCCATCTGATAGAAATATATTTAAGCTATTCAAATCTGTTATACTGATTTTTCTACTGCCGGGATATAGGAGCCGGATGGTATTCACCTGTTCGTTCTCAAAAATATTACCTACAATATTTCCTTCAGATGAATTTTGAAGTTGACTCTGCAGATTGGCTGGAGTTATACCAAACTGTGCCAGTTTTGTATAATCGGGTTCGATAGTTACCGATGGACCTGCAATTACGATACCATCAAAAACATCGGCAGTACCTTTTACATTGGTTACGATTTCACTTACTTGTTTTGAAAGTTCCTGTAATTTCTTTGCATTATCGCCATATACTTTCACTTCTATAGGTTGCACTGAACTCATTAGATCGCCCAGCATATCGCCGATCACTTGCCCAAAATCTATACGCAGAGCTGGTTGTGTAGCTTCAATTTTTCCACGTATATCATTGATTACTTCATCCGTTGTTTTATGGCGGTTCTTTTTTAATTGTATCAGGTAATCACCTCGATTGGGTTCTGTAATAAAGAAACCCATTTGGGTGCCTGTGCGACGGCTATAGGTTTCCACTTCGGGAATAGCTGTTATAATTTTCTCAGCCTCCCTCAGCATATGATCTGTTTCCTCCAGTGAGGTGCCCGGTGGCGAATTATAGTCCAATACAATGCTTCCCTCATCCATTTCGGGTAGAAAGCCTGTTTCAAGTCTTGGAAGAATGAAGTAAACGGAAGCCCCCAACAGGGCAAGAAAGACAAAACTTATCCAGGGCTGTTTAATAAAAAATGAAACCCAGCGTTGATGATTTGTACTTACCGTCCTATGTTCAATTGCTAATCTTTTTCCCTTTTTACTCAAGATCAGGTACACAACAGGCAGCCCTATCCAGGTTACAAAAAATGAACAGACCAAAGTTATGATCATGGTATCGGTCATCACTTTAAAATAGGCTCCCGCTACGCCACTCATTAAAATGAAGGGAATAAAAATTACAATTGTACTGATGGAAGAACCTACCATGGCAGGGAATAAATACTGAATTGCTTTTTGCACTACCTTGCTAGTATCTTCTTCTGGATGCTCTTCCTGTGTGCGGTGAATCTGTTCCACCACTACAATGGCATCATCAATGATTAATCCGATGGCAGCGGCTATAGCACCCAATGTCATAATATTAAAGGTGTAACCGATGGTATATAACACGATCAGGGTTAAACCCAATGTAATGGGTATGGTGATGAGTATGGTGGCACTTGCTTTGAATGAGCGAAGAAAAATAATGGCCACCATAATGGCCAGCAGTAATCCAATCCATAGACTCTCACTCACACTTTTAATGGATTCCTTTACAAAATCGGCCTGCACATAATAGGGTTGTATGGTTACACCATTCGGCAAAATCTTCTGTAATTCAGCTATCTTCTTTTCCATATCTGCAGAAATGGCGACCAGGTTAGAATTGGGCTGTTTTACGATCGCAACCAATATACCATCGTGCCCGTTGGCATTTATTTTTGTGTATTCCACACCTTCGCGAATCTGCACATCCACTACATCTTTTAGGTATACGATACGCCTGCCGTCATTGCTTACTACCATGTTCCGTAAGTCATCAATAGAATGCACGGAGGCATCAGTAATGGTTAAATACAGGTACCGGTAATCAGACAAATATCCATTGCTTTTTATAAAATTAGTAGCACCTAGTGCGGTACTTACTACTTCAGGCGTGATACCCAGTGAACTCATTTTTACTGGATCCATCAGTAACCAATACTCTTTCGTTTTACCGCCGATGATGCGTACTGATGAGACGCCATCTACCTGGCTTAAAAATGGTTTGATGGTGTACACGGCCAGTTGTTTCAATTCAATCGGGGACTTGGAATTACTCTCTAAAGTGTATCCCATTACCGGTAAAATGGATGGATTCATTTTTTCCACGGTGATGGAAAGATCGGCTGGCAGCACATTTCTTATTTCACCAATCCTGGCCTCAATGCGCTGCTGACTTAAATCTACATCGGCTTTCCAATCTATATAAGCAGAAATTTCGCAACTGCCCCGGCTGGTGGTGCTGCGTATGGATTTAAGATCAGGAATTTGTTTGATTGCATTTTCCAGCGGACGGGTAACACTGATCATCATCTTATCTACTGGCTGCAGGCTGCCATCTGCAATAATTTTTATTTTAGGGAAAGTAATCTCTGGAAATAATGATGACTGCATTTTGCTGTAAGCAAATGCGCCTCCCAAAATGATCATGACCAATACAACGGTTAGTGGGTTTTTATGTGAGATGAAGAATTTTTGCAAAGTTGTATGGTTTACATTATTTATTAACTCCGGAGACTATATTTACCCTGGCTGTATCGCTTAACCCAAAATTTCCGCTGATCAGAATTTTATCTGTTGCCGAGAATACCGGGTCAACAATTTCAATTCGGTCATTGGTTTCAATCCCTTTTTTAACAGGAATTTTTATTGCTACTGAATCACCCAGCATTTTCATCACCCAGAATTCCGTTTGCGTTTCATCTGCCAGTACAGCCGATTTGGGAAGAGAATAACTGCTTGTCCTCGCAGACTTAACCACATTTACTTTAGCGATTAAATTTTCAGGAATAGCATGGCTGGTGTTAACTCTTAGAATAATACTCTGGGTTTGCGAGCCCGGATCCATGGACGGCATGGAGCCGCTTATTTTACCCAGCAGTATTTCACCATCTGGCAAAATAAGGTTTAACGTTTTTTTATTTATAATGTAAGGCCTGAGCTCATAAGGCATGCTTAGTAAAAAAACAAAACTCCTGGTATCGGTTATTACTGCAAGCTGTTCACCATCTTGTACGTAATCACCTGCCTGTTTATCTATTTGCGAAATAAAACCGCTTCCATTTGCCTTAACGGCATTCACGCCAGTAAACTGAAAACTTGAATCGAGGATATTTATACTGTTACCTATACTTTCAGCTTCCTTTGTTTTAACAGTGTATAAAGTTTGGCCACGGTTAACAATTTTGTTCAACTGTACGTTGGCCGATTTCAAATACCCTGTTGCATTTGCTTTTACTGTCCATTTTTGTAAAAAAGCAGATGTAGCATTTAATACCACAGATTCTTCCATCTGAGCATTGATGATGCTGGTTACTGTAACAGGAGTACTTGCATCGGGCGCTTCTTCAGTGGGTACAGGCTCTTTGCCTTTGCAGGAAACTATGGCCAGCGACAATAGAGAATACGCAAAAAATTTATTCATTACAATTTGTTTATCTGTTCCAGTAATTTATCTGGTTTATGATTTGCATCCGGTTAATAGTATTTTGTGTGATCAGGTTTTTTGCGACCATATAATTATTTAATGCAAGGATATAATCTGCAATCCTCACCTCTCCTGCATTCAGCAATTTACCATTCACTTCGATAAGGCTTTGTGCATATTTTAATTGGTCACTAATAGTGCTAATCATGTTTTCAGTTTCATGCATTTGCTGAGTAAGATGGGCTATTTGCTGGCTATATTGTTTTGCGAAAAAATCTTTATAGTTATAGCGGGTCCTTTCGTCCATATTAATTTTGCTGATCTGTATTTTCTTTTGTTGGCCGTCATAAATGGGAATGGTAGCGCTGACACCGAAACTTCTTCCAATGTTTTTGTAAGGTTTGAAAGCCAGGCTGCTATTATAGCCTGCATCGGCAAATAAATTGATTTTTGGCCGATAGTTAATTTCCAGCAGCGACTTACTATTGATCAATTTTAGACTGTCTATTTCAAATTGTCTAAAAAAGACCGAATTGGATATATCCTGTAAAAGGCTTGACTTTATTTGCGGATCATTCAATTCAACGCTTGCTGTATCGGTAACTCCACATAAATAATTCAGGAGGGCGTAGTCATTTTTATATTGCATTTCCTGTTGCCTGATAACAAGGGCCTGTTGCTGAAGTGTTACCAGGAAAGCAAGATAATCTACCTGTTTAAACACATTGTTTTGAGTAAGTTTTTTTAAGATTATTTCCTGGCTAGAAAGCAATGTATTTATCTCCCTGTTAAAATTCAATTGCTGCAGGTCGCCGTATGTGGTGATATATTGAGTTATAATGGTCCGTTTAAGATCCTGTTCAGTTATTTTTCCATTATTCAGCAATGCATCATTTTGCAAGTGTATATTTTGAAATTGAGCAGCAATCGTCTTTTTATTTACCAGCTGTTTATTG
Source organism: Chitinophagales bacterium (assembly GCA_038251405.1). GTDB lineage: Bacteria > Bacteroidota > Bacteroidia > Chitinophagales > Saprospiraceae > JADJLQ01. The sequence goes on along the minus strand of JBBSBH010000017.1, from coordinate 85,831 downwards.
ACTCCTATCAATGCAGAGACATTGGCGCCATTGGTAATGGCATTATCATACCCCCATCCTTGAATTACTGGTGCATAGGAATTAAAACTGCTGCCTATTACCTGGGGTTTATAGGCAGCCATGATGAGCAGACTGTCGTAATAACTTGCCAGTACCTGGTTCTGATAATCCTTCAACAACGGGCTGTTTGCCAATGCCTGATCGATATAAAATTCCAATTGGTTCTTCTGGCAAAAACCTAACGTACTAAACAGAGCAAAAAAAACTACTATAGAAATAACTTTCATCCAAAGAAATAATTTAGGGAGAATATAAATTTTATTTCCCTACCACTAATACCTGGAATGTACCGGGTTTCATCTTTGGTCTTCCCTGCTGACCTGGTTCCTGTGCTTCAAATTCGGCAGTGGACATATATATCAAATGAGTTTTTTTATCCAGTGTAATTGTTCTTGCACCTCTTTTAGTAACTACATTTTCCAATACGGTAAACTTATTTGCATTGTCCTCATGTATTACCGTCATAGTTCCTTCTCCGTTAGAAGTATAAATATTCTTTGAATCCTCATCAAATACCACACCGTCACATCCATCACCAATGACAAGTTTGTCCACTATTTTTCCGGTACTGGCATCTAACACCACCAGTAGTTTATCACATCCGGCAAATAATCTTTTTGTTGCTTTATCAAAGGCCAGCCCGGTTGGGCCCTCTGCAGGAGCAAGGCTCCAATGATGAAGTACTTTGAATGTCTTCACATCAATTTCAACGATCTCATTCTGGTCTTCCACATTTACAAATATTTTTCCAGCACCATCACTTACAGCTGTTTCCGGCTTACCTCCAACATCAATACTGTCAATTAGTGAATTCATGCCAGGATCGATAATACTGAGATTTTTACTGCGTCCATTACAGGTAATAATTTTTTTAGAAAAGGGTTCATACATGATTGCATCTGGATTGGTACCCGTCGGAATCTGATTAAAAACCTTATTGGTATACAGATCGAATACCGTTACATTATTTAGTCTGCCATTGCTGGTAAATCCTTTTTTATCGGCCACATCAAAAGCAATTCCATGTACACCAGTTGTGTTTTCAATCACACCAACAGAATCGCCGGTCATTTTATTTAAAATATTTACTTGCGTACCATGACTCACATAAAGCCAGTCATTCACCGGACTTACGGCCAGGTAATCCCAACCGCCGGGACTGGCGATGTGAAAAGTATGGGTAATATGCATGCCAGTAGGCTGTTGTGCATTTGTTATAGCTATTCCTGCTAAGAGGGCAGTTAAAAGCAAAGTTAATTTTTTCATTTTTTCTTTTTATTAAAGTTAAGCCGGAAAAAACAACTCTTTCCGGTTTAAACTTAATGATTAAATTTTATTTTATAAAGGTGCCATCGGCTTTTAATACCAATTCCTTCTTTTTAAGACCTGTTTTGATTTCTGCCTCAAAGGTAGTTTCTCCTATGGCATTGTCAATCTTATAGACCTTTAAAAGAGTTGCTTCGGGATATTTTGTTTTCACGGCATCTGCTGCAGGTTGTGGAAGTTCAGCATTATTTATCTCCATTTCAGTTTCAACCCAGCTTCCGTCTGTTAAAAAATTAGCGGAAACAGATTTGCCATTTATTTTAAATTCTGCTTCATATTCTTTAGCATTTTCTTTCCCCCATTCAGCGGTGGTGCCCGGGAATTTTTTAGCAAAGGCTGTTTTAACTGCACCCGGTAATTTGGAAGCGTCCAGCCCCTGGGCGCAGGCTGAAAATGTAATTATTGCAACCAGCGATGATAATATTATTAACTTTTTCATCTTTTGTATATTTTTTATTGAGCTGTAAACTTAAATCCAGATTCTGAAGAAAAACTGGAGTTATAAATTATTATCAAACTGCAGTTTTACTTCGTTTGACTTCTTGATCGCATTTCCAAAACGGTAACTGATGCCGAGGTAAATGATTTGTGCATCGCGCCTTCCAACAGACAGCTCGTTAAAATAGGGTGAGTTCAACTCGGTCTTATATTTTAGCGTCTTAAATAAATCTGAAACCGTAAGTATGACCGACATTTTCTTATTGAAGAGGTCCTGCCGCATGCCTGCATTCATCACAAAGGTTCCATACCTTTTTCCCTGTGGCGTAAGCCTTGCCGATCGATAATTACAACTAAGCTGTAAAAAAGTGACTGGTGTAACAACAAACGTGCTATTGTAATTTAAACTCATGGATACAATGGATTTTTTATCGTTATAACCCAGGGCTGTTGCATCTATCTTTTCATAAAAGAAATTAGAGCTGAGATTGGCAGAGAAGAATTTTCCTGCGTTGGCAGAAAAGATAAGTTCCAGGCCTGCAGACTGATCACTGGACAGGTTCTGCTGTGTGGTCAGTAACACGCTGTCATTAACAGGTAACGTTACGGTAGTAAATCCATTCAGTTTATACCGGTAATAAATGCTGGGTACAAACGAAAACTTTTTATTCTGCCACTTATATCCGAATTCAACGGAGTGGATAATTTCGGGCAGTAGTTTAGGATTGCCGGCACGCAGGTTCCTGGGATCACGGTATTCCGGAAAAGGATTCAGGTCATCACCTTCTGCCCGGTTGACACGTTTACTATAATTCAGCTGGAGTTCACTATGCTGTATTTTATAGGAAAGATGAATGGTAGGAAAAATTTTAAAATAATTATTACTGATCAGCGAATCTTTGGTGACCAGGTTGCTGTTTATACTTGCTGGCTCGGCCCTTAAACCAATTTCATATCCGAATTTTTGGTAGCTGTGCAGGTAGGTGGTATAAAAAGCATGGATGAATTCTTTGTACAGAAACTGATTGCTCTTTACCATATCTTTTACAAATTTTTTTTGTGGATTATCGTAATACTCCCCAAAAAAGTTCATATCCAGCTGTGTGAAAGAGCCCGAATAGCCTGCCTCCAGTTTTGAATTGTCTGACAGTGGGTTGGTATATTCCAGGTTAAGTTGCTGCTGGTGATTAATTTGTTTGATAATCGTATTATCAAAAGACGAAGCAATTGCGGATAGATAATACACATTGGTATAATGATTATCCTCCACTTCGTTTGAGCCGGATACATTCAGTTCCATACGCAACTCATGATCTTCTTTAGGAAAATTATGTTGCCAGTAAGCCGTAGCATCCGTTTCTTTTTCCAGTTCGGGATCATATCTTAAACGATCATAGTTATTGCTGAGCATATAGTCCTTATCAAAAAAATTATATGCAGTCACATCATGCTTAATCATTTTTCGGTAATGATAATTACCTGATATCCCAAAACTATTGTGACTATTTACCGGGTAGTCGGCGCCCAATGTCAGCAGGTGTGAGTATGGCCGGTTGGGTGATTGATTGTCTTCGGTGTAAAAACTTTGAGTATTGCCTACCGAATCGAGGTATTCCCTATTTGTATTATTCTGGCGTAATCGGCTATCCTGCCTGTAACTGTAATTACCAAAAACATTTAGTTTGCCGGGTTTATAATTAAGCCCTACACCTGTATTATACCTGCTTCGGTTTCCAAGGTTAGCAATCACATTCCCATTCCAGCCGGTCTTTACATTTTTCTTAAGTACAATATTAATCATGCCCGAGGTGCCATCAGGTTTATATTTTGCCGATGGGTTGGTGATCACCTCGATTCGTTCAATGGAATTGGCCGGAAACTGTTGTAGCACTTCTGCCCTGGTTTTGCCCATCAGGGGCGATGGTCTTCCATTGATCAGTATCAGCACAGCTTCGGAGCCTCTTAAGCTTACATTTCCGTCAATATCCACATCTACCGAAGGGATATTTTTCAGCACATCGCTGGCGGTACCGCTTTGGGCCATGATATCCTGGCTTACATTATATACTTTCCTGTCGATAGAAGTATTCAACACAGCTTTTTTCCCTGACACCGTAACTTCTTTCATGGTGACCGCTTCAGCCACAATTTCAATTTTCCCAAGATTCAATCTTGACTGTTTATTAATCGATATAGTTAGGTTTGTATTTGCAAAACCTATAAAGCTGCAGCGGAGAAGGTAATTTCCGGGTTCAATATTTTCAATAATAAACTTTCCTTCTTTATCCGTAATTGCTGATTTAGCAAAAGTACTGTCGGGCAAACTCAATAAGAGTATTGTTGCAAACTCTACTGTTTGCGACGTAGATCCGTCAATCACGTTTCCGGTGATGATCGTACCCACCTGCTGTGCTATAAGCCGAACTGAAATGAGAATTATGGAAAAAAAAATACCTGTTTTTTTGAGTGACATCTGATCAGCTGGTTTTGCACTGCAAAGTATTTTTTAATTCTGAAGAAAAACTGAAGATACTTTTCATCATCAGGCAGATTTATTTGTTTTAAAATCAACGCTGAATTTATGTCGGTTGTCCTGGTAGCTGTATTTACAATCATAACCCGCAACAGCACAGATCTGTTTAATAATTGAAAGCCCCAGGCCATTGCCTTCCAGCTTTGTATCAGCATGGCGGTAAAATCGTTGAAAGACACTCTGCCCGTCCAGTTCGGGTAGAAAAGAATCGTTGGAAATAATAAGCTTAGTTTCAGAAAGGGTAACTGAAATATGACCGCCTGGAATATTATAGCGAATGGCATTCACCAGAAGATTGCTTAACAGGACATCCAGCAGCTGTTTATTGACTGATATGCTTATGGGCTGTATTTCTTTAGTAATAACCAGATTTTTATCTTCAGCCATTTCCTCAAATTCTAAGATTTTTTCTGTAATCAATTTGTCCATTGAAATGTCCTCCTTGTTATTAAACTGGCTGTTCTCAATTTTGGTAAGTAATAATAGAGATTGATTGAGGTTGGATAGCCTGTCCATAGCGTTATAAATACCCTGTAATTGTTGAATCTGGAATTCACTAAGCGCTTCATCTTGTATGAGCACATCCAGTTTGGAATTGATGATAGCCAAAGGGGTTTGCATTTCATGCGAGGCATTATCTGTAAAATTCTTCAATACCTCATAATCGTGCTTTACCCTTTCTGTCATCTGTAAAACAGCCTTATTTAATTCGGAAAACTCAGTTATATCCGTACGTTCAGGCATTATTTTGTTTTTAGAGGAAAGGTTAAATTCTTTTAACTGGGCCAATGTATTATTGAAAGGTTTCCAAAGCCGGGATAATAAAAATCTATTGATAAGAAAAAGTATCAACAACAGTAAAATAACAATCCCCAGGGTTATCCACGCAATCATTTTTATCAGGTCTTCCGTTTCCTCCTGCGATTTACGGATGAGGACTGTAACCATTTTACCATTGATCTCCATGGAAAACTGGTACTGCCTTGAAAGTACTTTTTCATTAGCTGTTTTATTAAAGAGAACAATTGAACTAAACCCCCTGTCAGAAACGATACCATTGGTTTCAATAAATTCTATTTGCTGGTCTTTATAATTGGAGGGGTCGGGTAATTTATTTTTTGTTTTTACAAAATCTATGATCTCCTGCTCCTCAATTTTCAGGTCTTCATCCAACTGGTTGATCAGTACATGCCTTATCATGATATAAAAACAAACACTGCTGATCAGTATAATAGATATGGTTACCAATACATTGATGCGGTTGTATTTCGCCAGCAATTTCATTGGTCTGTAAATTTATATCCCATTCCGTAAACCGATCTTATGTAATCGTGGTCTCCAAACTCAATCATTTTTTTACGAAGGTTTTTTATATGAGTATAAATAAAATCATTGCTACCGTCCATATTATCGCCCCATAAATGCCCTGCAATGGCATTTTTAGAAATAACCCTACCCTTATTACTGATAAAGTACAGGAGCAATTCATATTCCTTGCGGGTAAGGGTAAATGGTTTATTTTTGATAGTTACTGTTTTTGCTATAGTATCAATTTCAATCTCGTTAAATTTAACCAGGTTGTTGCCGCTAAAATTTTTGCGCCGGATGATAGCTGCGATCCTTGCGCTGAGTTCCGAAAGATGAAAGGGTTTGGGCAGGTAATCGTCTGCACCCAGTTGCAAGCCTTCCACTTTGTCATCCAGTGAGTTTTTTGCAGAAATGATTAACACTCCGTCAGCTTTATTATTTGCTTTCAATTCCTTTAATATCTTCAGGCCGCTGCCGCCTGGCAATCCGATATCCAACAAGATGCAATCATAATCAAACATTTCTGTTTTTTCCAATGCAGTTATAAAATCGGCGGCTGTTTCGCAGAGATAATCCTCTCCCTTCATATAATCAACAATACTTTCTGCCAATGCTTTTTCGTCTTCAATGATGAGGATCTTCAAAATAAAAATTTGAAGTAAAGTACGAATTGAATGTTGAAGAAAAATGGAAGCGAGTAATAATTCAACAGATTCAGGATCCTATTTTGAATGGCGGGATCAGATAGCGTATAGCAAATGAATACTTTAGAGGGGGCCTATTTCTTGTTTGTAACATTAAAAAATGCTTATCTTAAGGTAATAATGATTTTTTAAACCAAACAATTTATGATAAAAAAAGTAATATCACTTTCTTTGCTGGCGTTCCTGCTGTTCTCCTTCAATTCCAACGAAAAAAAAGAGGAAGCCCGGTCCCCATTCGTATGGTATTGATGAAGAAAGAGGACTAATTAATTATTAAAACCATTTTTATGAAAGATGATAAAGACAATGTTCAGCTGTGTGCTGTAGAAGATCATGACGGCATCCTTACCATACGTGGTGGCGGTGCAAAACGAAACTGGAACGGTATACATTATAAACAGGGAATGTCGGCGAAGAATGTGGGTACTACAAAATTATCAGCAAATATTGCCACTATACCACCGGGCGGTGTTGCTTTTGCACATATTCATGTTGATTTTGAACTGATACTCTATATCATCAGCGGAAAAGTAAGACATGAATTTGGCCCTGGATTAAAAAATATGCTGGAAAATGAAGGCGGCGATTTTATTTATATCAAGCCCGGTGTGCCCCATGAAGTGTATAATATGAGCGATACAGAACCTGTTGTTGCTTTTGTTGCCCGTTCATCTGCTGAAGAATGGGATAATATCATTCCTTATGACCGCAACCAGGATATTTAATGTTAATCATAGATAATGAGCTGGATAAAAACCATTGCACCCGAAGATGCAAACGGGAAGCTAAAAGAAATTTATAAACGTATATCAAATCCTGATAAAAGAGTTGATAATATACTGATGGCGCACAGCCTGCGGTCGCACACGCTCGAAGGCCATATGCAGTTGTATAAAAATGTACTGCATCACAGCAGCAATACATTACCCAAATGGTTTTTAGAAACAATTGGTGTGTACGTAAGCCTTTTAAATAAATGTGCTTATTGTGTAGATCATCATTTTGCAGGATTGCAGAAATTATTGATAGCAAACCCTGATAAAGCAAAACAGGTGCGACATGCATTGGATAATGATGAACCAGAACTTCATTTTTCGGATAAAGAATTATTATTGCTGCAGTATGCAAAAAAGTTAACGTTCCTATTCACCTCTATTACAAAAGCCGATATTGAATTATTGCAAAGCATCGGTATTGATGATGGAGAGATACTGGAAGTAAACCAGGTAACCGCTTATTTCTGTTATGCTAACCAGACCGTATTAGGATTAGGGGTTGATACAGATGGCGATGAATTAGGGTTATCACCTGGTAATAGTGAAAACCCGTACGATTGGAGTCATGTATAATTAAAATGCTTGTGTTCTTTTTATCGGAAACTTTTTACCGTAAGTTAATTGCCGCCATATCCACTCTACCGGCCCATAATTGAAATACCTGAGCCAATATTTACTTAATAGTGATTGCAGGAAATAAAATGTTACACCAATCGGTATAACCCACTGCAAGTGAATTCTGCCCAGCATTCCAAAACCAAGGCCATAGAATAATACAACATAAAAAAGAGTTTGGGTTACATAATTGGTGAGCGACATCATGCCTACCCATCGGAAAGACTGAAACAGTTTCAATCCTTTATTCCGGTAATAGAATAAAATAATCGAAGTGCAATAAAAAAGTGAAAGACTTAAAATGCCCACCCTGGCAAATATGAATTCAGCAATCTTCATTTCCTTGCTGCTTAACTCAATTCCGTAAATTTCAAAAGCTGTCTTTTCCAGCAGGTAGAGTAAAGCAATTACCAAACTAACTTTCCATACTTTTTTAAAGAAAGGTAAAAAGTTTTCGATTTTTTTCAACCAACCCATCCGCAGCACATAATATCCAATCAGAAATTTTGCCAACACTTCACACATATCTCTGTATTGCGACCAACGCTCAAAGAATATATACCAGACCGTTTTATAATTCGCCTGAAAGATTTCGGAAATGCTTTTACCTTTTACACTGGTTACATAATCATTCAGTAAATTATTTAATTCTGCTGAATTGGATGGCAAAAGGTACATTTTTAAGCCATGTATAAGTGGTGTGCAAATCAATAATAATATGCCCGCCCATATCAACAATTTTTTGTCAGATGATTTTCTGAAAAACAATAATAATAAACCACAACTGGCGTACACATTTAAAATTTCACCCCACCAGAAACCCACATGTATTAAGCTAAATAAAAGAAGGATGAGCATACGCCTGATAAAAAAAGAATTTACATTTATTCCTTTTGCCGCCACCCTTTCAATCACTACCCCAAAGCCATAACCAAACAGCAGAGAAAAAATAGTGATAAATTTATTATCAATAAAAAGTATCAGAAAATGCCCAATGATTTTATCTGCTTGTGTATTTGTCATAAGTTCCACCTGTGCATCAGGTAATGCAAAAGTTATAAAACCTTCCAGGTTTGCGATGATGACACCGAGTAAGGCAAAGCCACGAAGTATATCAATGATAACTGTCCTTTCGTTTAGCTGAAGCGGAAGTGAAGATGAAGTGTTCATGGAGTAAGCCTGTTTTTTGATAAAATAAATCGCCAGTAAAATTCAAATGCAATCAAAGGCACTAACCAAACAACAATATCGGAAGCCAGTAATGCTCTTGATTTATTTTTGAATGCCGCATTAAATGGCCCCATACCAAACTGGTCAATCACCCTTACCGTAACAAAATATGCAGCACAGATGAAACTCCGTATCATCATGTGTTGGTGCTGAATAATTTTTCTTTGCCGGATAAAATAATAAGCCAGGAATACAAACAGCAACCATAAACTGGTGACTATATAGTGAGAAGGCCGGCAGGGTGTACAAAGCCCCTGTGGTATCATGAAATATAAAGCAGTAATACAGACCAATGAGGCGACGATATATAATTTGCCGGATCTGCGGTGAAATAAAATGTATTTGTTCCGTATAGATGGCGTGAACTGAAGTACTGCGGTGCAATAAACTAGGATACCTGAAAAAATATGCAAACAAAAAATGATCTTTTTAAATAATGTGTCTTTTTCCATAAAAGACGGGATACCATCAATAAGGTACTCGTACTTCGGAAGTATTTTGTATATAAAAAATCCGAAGAAAAGCAACCAGAATACATTTATAGAAATCTTCTTTATCATGATTTTATCGGTATTTTTGTTATCACCCTTTTAAAAAAAAATCATTTTGCAACCCTTTCAATCACTACGCCAAAGCTAAAGCCAAATAAAATTCAAAAAAAAGTCATGAATTTATCGACTTTGCATTTATCGATCATGCCAAAGAATTCTATTTATCCGACCTTAAATTAATTATGGACAGAGGTTGGCTACATAAACACAGTGTAGTGGTGGCCGACAATATAAAATTTCCGGGGGCACCGGATTATCTGACATATATGGAAAGAGAGGAAGGCAAAAGATGGAAAAGTCAGTCGCATAAATCGCATATGGAATATCAGTCGTTGATACCGGATATTGTGCTGGAGTCGGTATATAATGGGTAAGTTTATTTTTCCGCCGTTGGTGTTGGCATAAACTGCCCCGCAAGCCAACTGTCGCCTCGCAGACCGCCCTCCCCAACTAGCACAAACATACGGTTACTGGTGCAACTATTTAGGGCGGTAAAGAGCTTTGGTTCGCCGCGGCGGATGCTCACCAATACTGTTACAAAACAAAACAAAACACCTAACCCTTAAATTTTAAAAGCTTTTACATTGGCACAGATACCTCTGCACACAAAGCCAGGATTCTATCAATGATACTTATTATCAAAAATTGAAAGCAAATCAAAACATATGTAGAACAATTTCCAATCAAGATCGGGAATTATTTCCTTGGAAATTCAATCGCCGCTTGAGCCGCCGCCAACCGGGCTATCGGCACCCTGAAAGGAGAACAACTTACATAATTCAATCCCAACTTATGAAAGAATTTTACACTGTCGGCATCGCCGCCATGTTCACCGCAAATACCTACTTTTAATTTTGGCTTTATTTTCCGTCCCCGCTGTACGCCATCCATCACTAGTTCACCTACACCATCCTGGTCAATAGTCTGGAAAGGGTCGTAAGGAAGGATTTTCAAATCAAGGTATTTTGGTAGAAAACCACCGATATCATCCCGGCTGAAACCAAAACTCATTTGGGTAAGATCGTTGGTGCCATAGCTGAAAAAGTCAGCTTCGTATGCCATAGACTCGGCAAGGATGGCGGCTCTCGGTGTTTCAATCATGGTTCCGTACAAATAAGGAATTTTTTTCATCTTCATTTTGGCACAGACCTCTTTATACACTTTATCCACTATCTTCTTTTGATGGGTCAATTCATTGACGGTGCAGGTGACAGGTACCATTATTTCGGGCATTGCTTTTTTCCCTTCTTTTATTAGTTCGGCTGTGGCTTCCAGTATGGCCCGCACCTGCATTTCGGTAATTTCGGGATAGCTGATACCCAACCTCACCCCACGATGCCCCAGCATAGGATTGTTTTCATGCAGTGCCAGCACCCTTCTTCGCAATAAACTCATACTGATTCCGAGTTCCTTGCTCAGCTGATGGAGTTTTTCTGTATTATGTGGTACAAACTCATGCAATGGTGGGTCCAGCAGCCGGACGGTAACCGGACGGCCCTGCATCACAAGCAGAACATCTTTAATATCTTTTTTTACATAGACAAACAATTCGTCCAGCGCCTCTCTTCTTTCTTTTTCTGTTTTGCTGACGATCATTTTCCGTAGCAGGAATAATGGTTTCTCACTTCCTTCGCCATAAAACATATGTTCGGTGCGGAATAGGCCTATGCCTTCTGCACCAAAGTTCATGGCATGTGCGGCATCTTCAGGTGTTTCTGCATTGGCACGTACGCCCATTTGTTTTACCCTATCTACCAATTGCATCAACACCTTGTAGGATTTATTTTTTTCAATGTCAATATCCACCAAAGGAAGATCACCGTCATACACCACCCCTTTAGTGCCGTTTAGACTGATCATGTCCCCTTCCTTGATGATGGCGCCAGTCTTGGTATGAAATGTTTTCGTGTCGTTATGTATTTCAATTTCACTGCAACCCACGATGCAGCATTTGCCCCATCCCCGGGCTACTAATGCAGCATGTGATGTCATCCCGCCCTTGGTGGTAAGTATAGCCTGTGATTTATGCATGCCATCCACATCTTCGGGTGAGGTTTCATCCCGGACGAGGATTACTTTTTCTCCGCGGCTGGCCCATTCCACTGCTTCAGCAGAGGAAAAGACTACCCGGCCCCTGGCGCCACCTGGTCCGGCAGGCAATCCTTTGGCGATGGGTTTGGTGAGCAGTTCCACTTTGGGATCGAGCATAGGTAATAATAATTCTACCAGCTGGTTGGGCCCTGCCCGCATTATAGTTGTTTTGAGATCAATGAGTTTTTCCTGGTACATATCCGTTGCCATCCGGACTGCAGCGACACCGTTTCGTTTTCCCACACGGCATTGCAGCATATATAGTTTTCCTTTTTCAATAGTAAACTCTAAATCCTGCATGTCTTTATAATGTTTTTCGAGTAGCCGCTGATATTTGAATAGTTCTTTGTATAGTTTGGGCATTATTTTTTCCAGCGTTTTCAAATGTTTGCTCTGAGCATTTGCAGAATATTTATTTATCGGAGCAGGGGTACGGGTGCCAGCCACCACATCTTCTCCTTGTGCATTTACCAGGTATTCGCCATAGAACTGGTTTTCGCCGTTACCGGGATTGCGGGTGAAAGCCACTCCGGTGCAGCAATCATTTCCCATATTACCGAATACCATCGCCTGTACATTTACTGCGGTCCCCCATTCATGCGGAATTTTTTCTATGATGCGGTATTCTATTGCCCGCTTGCCATTCCAGCTGCTAAATACAGCTCCTATGCTACCCCAGAGTTGCTCTAACGGATCTTCAGGGAATTCGCTTCCCAATATTATTTTGACGGTTTTTTTAAAATCTTTTACAAGTTCTTTTAATTCAAGTGCTGTCAACTCTGTATCGCTGGCGTAACCCTGTTGGTATTTGATATGTTCTAGTTTTTCATCCAGTATTTTGCGAATGCCTTTATTATTATGCACTTCCATGCCACCACCTTTTTCCATCACTACATCTGCATACATCATGATTAGCCGGCGATAGGCATCATAGGCAAAACGTTCATCCCCGCTTTGAGCGATCAGGCCATGAATTGTTTTTTCAGTCAGGCCCACATTCAAAATGGTTTCCATCATACCGGGCATGGAACGCCGTGCGCCGGAACGGATGGAGATCAGCAAAGGGTTTTTTTTGTCACCAAATTTTTTACCCATCAGCTTTTCAGTTTTATCCAGTGCCGTAGCCAACTGTGTTTTTAATTCTTTCGGGTATTTTTTTTGACGATTATAATAATAGGTGCAAACTTCCGTGGTAATGGTGAAACCCGGGGGAACCGGTAACCGCAATTCATGATGCCCGGCCATTTCCGCCAGGTTGGCGCCTTTGCCGCCCAGTAAATTTTTCATCGATTCATTACCATCGGCTTTGCCACCACCGAAAGAGTAAACGTATTTATGGGTTTTTGTTTTTTTAACCATGTTGCAGATATTTAAAGTAATGCAGAGTTATAAATCAATACTTACTATTCTGATTATGAAGATCATTAAGCAAATTGATTTTTATCAGTTGTTTGGAGTAAAAGAAAATAGGGGTATTAAAAGGGAATTCAAGAATTCAAGCAGTGAATGGTGATGCTTATTGTTCAATTATGTCAAAGATACTTATGGTCAAAAATTGAATTCAAATCAAAAACCGAGGTTGTTTTGAAAACTAGTCATTTTCATTACCAATCCATACACTTGTGTTGTTTATTTGCCTTTCAATGAGAATTGCTAAGCTTTAATTTTCATCCCTCCTTCGCGGGAATGGCAAGTAGCGGAATTGTGCTGTGATAACTCATTTTTTCGGTTTGGCTGGGCTGAAACAACTTGTCCCAAAAGCTTCTTTGATAGGTAATCATCACCAGGATATCGATACCATTCTTATCAATATAGTCCTGCAAAGTCTTCTCAAATTGTTTCCCAATAAGATTTACTCCTACAAGCGTTTTTTCATTATATTTTTCTCTGAGCATTTTCTCATACGCAGGAAGTTGGCGGTTGTGTTCTATATATATTGCGGTCTTATCATCTTCTTCGTCAGTAAATACCGCTACATAAACCTGCGCCACATATAATGCTGCCAAATCAAAAATAAAATCAAGTATGGTAGATTTTTCTTCAAAATTATTTGTAGACACTAACATTTTTTGAGGTTTTTTCCAGGTATATTCCAGTGGAACCGCTAGTACTGGTATGTCAGAACTGCTGATCAAAGCGGCTGTTTTATTGCCCCAAAGTTTTTCTGTCAAAAAACCCACCCCCCTGGTACCCATTACTATCAGGCGGATATCATGCTCAGCCTTGACTTGCTCAATAGCATCCTTGAAAGTTCCCTTGAAAAAAAACGTTGTAACATCCACGCTGTCTTTTTCGGCTATATTTTTTTTATAAGTTTCCAACCGTTCAACTTCTTCATTTAGCAGGGTCTCATTGAATTCTCTATTTACACCCATATAATCGGTATACATATTTCCATTGATTTCGAATGCATGCAGCAAAACCACCTCTACCGGAAATACTTTTGTAGATTGTATTGCAAAATTCATTGCATTTTCAGCGCATGCCGAAAAATCAGTTGGAACAAGGATTTTTTTCATAATAGTGTCATTTACTTGTATTTGAATATTACTATATTTTTTATTATAGTCAAGTTAGTAGTATAATGAATTACTATATATGATCACAGTTAGCCTGAGCACTGATCTTTGTCAAAAAGGGATTAGGACAATTTTAAAGGGGTAATCCTCAACTTTCCACTTCCCAACTTCTCTGACTATCTCTGCACCCCAATTTCAGTGGGATGGCTTTTTTAGTCAAAAATTGAAAACAAATCAAAACACTAAAATGTCTCTGGTCTTTTCTATTTCCATTATGTAGAAGATACTTATGGTCAATACTTGAAAGCAAATCAAAATATGGAAAATAATGAATTTAGGGGCTAGCCTTTTGTGTTCACGAAATATCTTCTATATAAACCAATTATAACTTTTATCAACACCAGTTCTCCCGTTAAAAAAAGCCACCAATTGTAGCTATTGGGTATAAATTCAAATCCCATAGTATTGAGAGCATGGCCGCCTTTTATAAACCATTTTATGAATTCTATGGTAAACGAGGCGATAAATACAATAGACGCGACTATCATCCAAATCCAATCAGGTTTCATTATTTTCACCTTACTATTCTTTTGTTCCGCAGAAAGTATAAGTATGGCCAATACCATCATGGTAAGGGAGATTAAACAGGGTGCCAATACAGGACCATACCAGGGCAATGCGATTAGAAACAATATATCCCATGTCAATAATGATTCAGGCCAATCGATTAGCCATTTTAAAAATAGATAATAGCATATGTCCCAAATGGCGAAACTAAAAATGAAAAAAGCAAATCGTCCTGCAAGTCTCTTGCCAGATATAATGCCAATACTAGCCAGCATAATAATGGTTGCCAATTCCCTCAATATCTCAGTCCTGAATATAGTATCACTTGTGGGCACCATTGGAAATGTAAAACCATGGGGGTAATAAAGCGCTCTTAAATAAATCACCACTGCACTCTCCATAAAGCCCATAGCTATAGAAAATAGGGTTACTATTATCAACGTATTTCTAATAGACTGCATGGTATTCACCTTATTCATTTTCTTTTTCGAAGTTATTGAATAATCCATCATCTTGCAATTACCTATCTTTGCCACCCAATTTCAAAATAATATGGCAGGAGAGAAGATCATTTTTTCGATGGAGGGAGTAAGTAAAATATACCCACCTAACAAGCAAGTACTTAAAAACATTTACCTCAGCTTTTACTATGGAGCGAAGATCGGAGTGCTGGGTCTCAATGGCTCAGGAAAGTCTAGTTTGTTGCGCATCATAGCTGGTGTAGATCAAAATTATCAGGGCAAAGTAGTATTTGACAAAGATTATAAAATAGGAATGCTGGAGCAAGAGCCTCAGCTGGATCCTGAAAAAACGGTAAGGCAAGTAGTTGAAGAAGGTGTGGGCCCCCTGGTTGCTTTGATGAAGGAATACGAAACTGTCTGCAATAAACTTGCCGAACCACTGGAAGATAATGAAATGAATAAACTCATTGAGAAGCAAGCTGATCTCATGGAGAAACTCGACCAGCAAGATGCATGGGAGCTAGATCATAAGCTCAATACTGCTATGGAAGCGCTGAGATGTCCCGAGGAAAATCAAGTAATAAAAGTATTGTCAGGTGGTGAAAGGCGAAGAGTAGCATTGTGTCGCCTATTATTAAGTAATCCTGACATTCTCTTGCTAGATGAGCCTACTAATCACCTGGATGCTGAAAGTGTGCTATGGTTGGAGCAATATCTTCAAAGTTTCGCTGGCACCGTAATAGCCGTGACGCATGATAGATATTTCCTTGATAATGCAGCTGGCTGGATACTCGAACTGGATCGGGGCGAAGGTATTCCTTACAAAGGTAATTATAGCAGTTGGCTGGAGCAGAAAACCAAGCGATTGGAGCAGGAAGAGAAGCAAGAATCTAAACGCAAGAAAGCGCTGGAGAAAGAACTGGAATGGGTGCGCATGTCCCCCAAAGCCCGCCAATCAAAGGGTAAGGCTCGTCTGAATGCTTATGATAAATTGATCAATGAAGAGGTAAAAGAAAAAGAAGCCAATCTTGAATTATATATACCACCCGGGCCGAGATTGGGTGATGTGGTAATAGATGCCCAGGACCTTGCCAAAGGATTTGGTGATAGAATACTTTTTGAAAATCTTACTTTCTCCATACCCAAAAATGGAGTGGTGGGAATAATAGGACCCAATGGGGTAGGAAAATCTACTTTGTTTAGAATCATTATGGGTCTGGAGCAGCCCGAAACCGGCAAAGTAACTATAGGTGAAACGGTCCATCTTTCATATGTAGATCAAACGCATAAAGATCTGAATCCTGAAAAAACCATTTATGATGTAGTAAGTCAGGGGAACGATATCATTACGATTGGAAAAACAGAAATCAATGCCAGGTCTTATTTAGCAAGATTCAATTTTACAGGTAGTGATCAACAGAAGAAAGTAGGTGTGCTATCTGGTGGTGAAAGAAATCGTCTTCATTTAGCCATGACATTGAAAGATGGCGGTAATGTACTCTTGCTGGATGAGCCAACGAATGATATAGATGTAAATACACTTCGTGCGCTAGAGGAGGCGATAGATCATTTTGCTGGTGCTGTATTGGTGATATCGCATGATCGCTGGTTTATGGATAGATTAGCAACCCATATACTTGCATTCGAAGATGATGGCAATGTGATCTTTTTTGAAGGTAACTTCTCAGATTATGAAGAAAAGAAAAAGGCGAGATTAGGAGATCTTACACCTAGAAGACCAAGGTTTAAAAATGTGATTAACAGGTAAGCAGTATGCCGTTTTCTGCTGATATAAAATCACTATTTGAACCAGATCTAATAAAAGAACTTGAAGCCAAAGCTTCTTTATTAAAGGTTCATGAGGGTGATGTGATTTTAGAAATTGGCCAGCCAATTCGATTGATACCACTGATTATTTCAGGCACATTAAAAATCACCCGAATAGACGAAAATGGAAATGAACTTTTATTGTATTACCTCAATCCATTAGAAACCTGTGCTCTTTCTCTTACCTGTTGCATGCAAGAATTCCCCAGCGAAATACAAGCAATTGCTGAAGAAGATTCAGAAATCATAGCAGTACCCATATTTTTAATGAACGAATGGATGCAGAAATACTTCACCTGGAAGAGTTTTGTCATGAGATCCATTAGAAATCGATTCAATGAAATGCTCAAAACTATAGACCAGATAGCGTTTCAAAAATTAGATGATAGATTAATTCATTACTTAAAAGAAAAATCAAGAGTATCGGGATCTTCCATTTTAAATGTTTCGCACGAGCAAATAGCTCAGGACCTGGCCACCAGTAGAGTCGTGATTTCAAGGTTATTAAAGACCCTGGAAAATAATCAAAAGGTGTTGCTATATCGCAACCAGATAAAACTTCTACGGGATATGTATCAAAAGTAACAGACAACAAAAATTTATCTGTGTAGTTTTATCATTCAATTAAATAAACTTCAATAGTATGAAAAAAAATATGAGTTCGAACGATAGAATTATCAGAGTCATATTCGCTTTAGTAATTGTGGGATTATTTTTTACCAAATTAATTTCAGGTACATTGGCCATTGTATTGCTTGTCTTTGCAGGAATATTTATTTTGACAAGCTTTGTGAGCTATTGTCCTTTGTACTCTCTTTTTAATATTTCTACCAGCAAAAATCCAGCTAAGACTTCCATTTAGTTTAACTTTGAGAAGTGAAGGCATTATTTGGCCAGTCTAATATTGGTACTTTAAATTATTTTTAAAAATGAAAAAAATAAACGTAATTGGTATTGATATACAGAAAGCTAAAAAATTGACAGAAAAATTAAATGTATTATTAGCTAACTATTCTATTTTTTACCAAAATACCAGGGGATATCACTGGAATATAAAAGGGGATAAATTTTTTGAGCTCCATGTAAAATTTGAAGAATTGTATAATGATCTATTGTTAAAAATAGATGAAGTAGCTGAACGGATTCTAACACTGGGCCACGCGCCTGATCATAACTATTCTAAATACAGAGAAACTGCTAAAATCAAAGAAAGCGTTCAAATTAGTAATGGAATTAAAGCTATTGAAGAGATTCTCCATTCTTTTCAAATCATCATTCTCCTGCAAAGAGAATTACTGACACTATCCAATGAAGCAGAAGATGAGGGCACTAATGCTCTTATGAGCGATTACATTCGAATGCAGGAGAAATTGGTGTGGATGTATTCGTCTTTTTTGAAGAAATAATTTGAGATAAAGATGGTGCAGTAAAATTATAAGTGAATTACTTTCTCTTTGCTACAAAAGTCCCATTAGGTTGTACGAAAGCTGCTTCAGCGAATTTGCCGTCTTTTTCAGTTTTGAATTTTACGAAATATCCATCTATAATTTTTAGTTTAAATTCATCTTTTGCAGACGGAATCAATTCATAGTCAGGCTGAGGCGGTAATAATGCATACAATGATGTGCCCCTTAGTACAAAACTTACGGCCTGCGGACCGAGTGTAAATTCTCCAGTATATTTTGCAAAGTCTGAAGGGGTGAGTTTAATTTCATTATCTCGCGTAAAGACTATCGGATCCACCCCTTGCTCAAGAGTAATTATGAGCTGATCTACCGCGCCAACTTTGCTCAGCTGAAACTGAAAATCATTTTCTGGTGCGCCCTGGTAAAGTATGCCATCGGGCTTTCCCTTGAAAACATCATAATGCTTATGAGATAAAGGTATCACACTGCCATTGAATGCGAGACTGAGTTTCCCATTAGTTTCGGTTATTTCAATGGTGCCATATCCTTTATTAGTATATTTTCCAGTATATTGGCTTATTGGCGCAGATGGTTTGGTATTCAAAATCAGAGTAGTAGAGTCTATTTTAATAGGCTGCATCAAAGCGGCAAATTTTTCTTTTACAAATGCATCCCGCATGTGTCCATGCCAATCCTGATATGGTAAATTCAACATCCTATCGGCTATCCAATTTCGAATGGGTGAGGATATATTCCCATCAGCAGAACATACAAAAATCCCGATACTGTCATTGGGAAAAAAACCAGTAGTTGTAATAAACCCATCTATACCTCCGCCATGCTCTACTCTGTAATGTCCGCGATATGTGCCAACTGTCCATGCTAGCCCATAGCCGAATGATGTTACAGCAGGAAATTCAGTATTTGGTCCCGTACCATTGGCCATTTGAATGGAGATGGCTTGGTTTCTAAAGGATGCAGGCACTATTTCTTTTCCGTTGTATTTTCCGTCATTGATCCAGGTTATCAGCCACTTCGCCATATCTTTTGCGCTGCTATTGATAGCTCCGGCGGGGCCTATATTGTCAATGTTTCTATAAGGAATAGGCATGGCAAAGGAATCTCTAATCAGCGCATAAGCCAGTGACCGGTCTGCTGATTTTTCAAGGTCAGCCATAGTGGTCACCGTTTGAGACATTCCAAGTGGATCGAATATTCTCTCTTTTATATTTGCTTCCCATGACTTGCCAGTAAGTTTCTCCAGTAACACACCCTGGCTCATAAACATGAAATTATTGTATTGATATTTTTCTCTTAATTCGGCAGAAGGTTGCAGGTATTCTATTCGTTTGAGCAATTCATTTCTGGTAGCCGTAGATCCATACCAACTATAATCATGCCTGGGTAAGCCTGTCCTATGAGTCATCATATCTCGTATAGTGACATGATCGTTTAAATATTCATTGTAAAATTTTAGCTCTGGCAAATAATTTCTCACTGGTTTATCCAGATCCAATGCACCGTCATTTACCATTTGTCCCAGCATACTTGCAGTAAACGCTTTCGTGCAAGAACCTATAGCAAACAGGGTATTTTCAGTAACCGGAAGTTTGTTAGCCAGATCGCGATAACCAAACCCACCCGTATAGACTATTTTGTTTTTTTCGACTACAGCGATGGAGACTCCAGGTGCTTTGTAATCTTTTAGCACCCGCGCCACCATGGTATCCAGCCCTGCCAATCTTTTATCTACAGGTTTCTGAGCATGTAAATGAACAAATTGCAGCGTAAGTAGGAGGAGGAATATATTTTTCATTAACCGATATTTTAAGACTAAAATTATTATTATTTATCGAATGTAACTACTGAAGGAGATGATAGTCGCATGATAAATCGCACGTTTTTATGCGACAGTAGATTTATCCCTATGAATTGTGCTCCTCAAGCCATGTCTACATTCTTACTTTGCTATGCATCAACTTTAACTTCAAACGATGCAACTTAAAAACCTATATCGGTGCTGGAGAGATAGTTTTAAAGAGCGGATGACCTATAAAATTAGTCCCGCTTAAAATTTAATTAATTTTTTTTGTACGTTTTGATTTAATTGAAGTATGTATACACCAGGTGGTACATCTTTTACTTGTAATGTTATTGACCGGTCACCGAATTGTCCTACTTTTTCAATACTGACGACGCGGCCGCGGATATCTACTAATCTTATGAATTGATTTTGAGGTACCGCCTCATCATAGGAAATGAATATATGATTTTGAAAAACAGTTGGAAAAACTTTTATTTGATCTTTTGCTCTGTCTACTTCTTGCACTGGAACAAGTGTCTTGATATTGCCAAGTAAATCAGCTACCAGATTCAGGTTTTTAAATCCATAGCCTTCATAGGCATAGTCATTAGTATACCCCTTTCCACTTGGACTGTTGTCTACCGTGGTAGGTGCCGTGGTAATAGCAGGCTCTATTTGTGTATCTTCATGCCATTCATTCCAGCTGGTGATCATCACTATTTTTTGCTTGGTATCTATAAAGGGTCGCGACACTTTAATATTATATTCTAAGGTAGATTCATTTGGATAAAGAGGAGCTATTTGCCTAGGTCGGTTAAAGCCAGAATTACAGGGCACACATATATTATTAAAACCGGGTGAAAGATTAGGAATATACAATTTATTAATAGCTTGACTTTCTTGTTGTCTTTGGTTATGAGCGATAGAAGTTTTTGCAAGCAAATCTGTATTCACTGGATATCCATTTTCACCTAACATGATATAAGGAGATATTCCATCCAAAATAGCTGCTCTGGTTGGGTCTATAGGTCGCCAGCCATCTAAGTCACCTATCAAAAACAAACGTACTCCCTTAGCTGTCATTGCAGCGCGTAATTTTTGAAAGGCTTGAATATAATTGCCCTGATATATAGATGCCAAATATAAAAATACTACTGGTCTATTATCTATTTTAAAGTAAGCTGGAGATGTAAAATAATTCTGTTCCAGATAATTAAAGTGTTGGATCAAATCATCCTCTTTACTTCCACTTATGTCTATTCCATTAACCCCTTGCCCGAGTATAGTTGATTCATAATATACACAAAATTTCATTGAAGATTTTTCAATCTCAGGCAACAGTGTGTTTTTTAATACTTTGTCTTCATTTGATCCTGGGCCCCACCAACTAGAAACCATAAAGTCAATTCCTGATTTTAACATCCAATTGAGATGTTTATTTACTACCACAGCATTTTTTTCAGAATAATGCCCAAGTAATGGCTCTTGGCTAGGTTTCATAAAATATCTTACATACTGCCCAGGCCAAGGATGAAAATTTTCTTCTGGTATATACCATGGATAATAATACACGCCTGTGGTATAGTTTTCCGGAGTGATGACTCGGGTCACTGCTTTCGCGCTAGCATAGCCTTCTTGATTAGATTTGAAGGGTACTACGAAATAATAATAGCTTTTGCCAGAAATAGCTGTTTTATCTATGAAATTAGTTATGCCGGTATTTACGGAAGCCAGAACTGTAGTCTCTTCCGTAGTAAAATCAAATATTTCAGAACGGTATATTTTATATTCTGTAGCATTGGCAACGGTCTCCCATTCAAGAGTAATAGCACCATTCTCTCCAAATGCTCTGAATCCTAAAGGTGCTGGCAATGGTATATAACCGATGGGAGCCTTGGATGTGACTAAGGTAAAAGCACCAGTTATAATGGCGTTATTCCTATTTAATGTAAGATCATTGATACGATTGCCAAAAATAGATTCAAAATCCAAATATAATTTCAACCCGGCCTCTTGCCCAGTCAACTTCTTATTCATATCAGTAGTCACTTGATCAACAGTACGGGCGTAATCCCAAATACGCAATTCATCTATATCACCAATAAAAGGCAGCGAGCCATCGGGATAACCCAGATATTCACCTATTCTCAATGGAGCACTGGAAGCAATAGAAAAACTGCCTTGCTTTTTGGATACAACCTTTACTACCCCGTTTATTACTACCTTGATAGAGTCATTTGAAACGATATAGGCCAGGTGAGTCCATTTCTTTTTGTCAAGAATAGCGTTCGTGTGTGCTTGTATATCTGGCAAAAAAAAACTAAATATCGGCAATGGAAAATTGTCACCTGCCAGTCTGATATTAAAGCCTGATGCATCCTGGCGCTTATCAAATATATTTTGCTCACCTGATGCTATGGCCGTATTGCCCAGATCATTGACCTTGATCCAGCACTCTAGGGTCATCACAGGAAGTCTTAGACTTGCAGCATCGGAGATTTCTAGAAAGGCTCCTTTAGAGGCAAAATGAGCCGCTTTTTGAGCCAGCAAAGTATTGCAGGATGTGAAAAAAAGTATCAAAAAGTATACAAAAAAAAGTTCGATATTCTTTTTCATAATGTGTCCAATTTAAGAAGTAAAAATTCGAATAAAAGTAGATAATTTTATGATTGCATTATACTGGATAATGGATATTTATATTCTTATTCATCATGGTGTGTTTACTTTATTTAATAGGGTCAGTTTCAATCGAACAAGCAGGCTTTTAATCCGACTTTAGAAGGAAGTATTCTCCTTAATAACTAATTAAAAGTCTTAACAAACGGTTAATCCTCTGTAAAAAGTAAATTTCACCCACACTCTACTCAAATTTTAACGATTTTTGCAGGCAATTATAAAACCATATTTATGAACAGTTATATAGACTTACCTGCCATTACGGCTCGTATAGAACAAGAGTCTGGATTTATTGATAAAATAAAAGAGCAAATCAGCCATACTATTATAGGACAAGATATCATGATAGAACGATTGCTGATAGGTTTGCTGTGCAAAGGACATATATTACTGGAAGGCTTGCCCGGATTGGCTAAAACATTGGCTATTAAAAGTTTAGCGAGTGCAGTAAATGCTTCCTTTCAGCGAATTCAGTTCACTCCTGATCTTTTACCGGCAGACATCATTGGTACTATGATTTACAATCAGGGGATGAATGATTTTCAAGTTCGTAAAGGCCCCATATTTGCCAATTTTATTTTGGCTGATGAGATTAACCGGGCACCTGCCAAAGTACAGAGCGCGCTCTTAGAAGCTATGCAGGAAAAACAGGTTACGATTGGTAAAGACACCTTTAAACTGGATGAGCCATTCCTGGTATTAGCTACTCAGAATCCGATTGAGCAAGAAGGCACCTATCCACTACCTGAAGCACAGGTCGACAGGTTTATGCTTAAGGTGCTCATAGGTTATCCCTCTAAAGAAGAAGAAAGACAAATCATTCGTTTGAATCTTGGTGAAGAAAAATTAAGAGCTATAAATGCGGTGGTCAGTACGAATGACATTTTGCGGGCACGGGATGTATTGTCAGCTATTTACATGGATGAAAAAATAGAGAAGTATATTATTGATATCGTATTTGCTACCCGTAATCCGACGGAATACAAACTGGAAGGAATCAAAAACTTTATTCAATATGGTGCTTCTCCAAGAGCGAGTATCAACCTGGCATTGGCTTCCAAAGCGGTCGCATTTATAAATAAAAGAGGTTTCGTAATACCTGACGATGTTCGGTATATTGCTAAGGATGTGTTGAGACACCGGATTGGCCTTACTTATGAAGCAGAAGCTGAAAACAAAAATACAGATCTCATTATTTCCGAAATCCTATCAAAAGTAGAAGTACCATAATGAAATACATACTTTTTTATATAATCTTTCCCTTATTTACACATTCACAGAATGCTGACCAAAGATTAGCTGATTTATTTTTCAAGAATAAAACGGTAGTTTGGCAAAAAACGTATTCCGGAATCTGGGACGATGCGATTCCTGTAAAATTGGAACTCCTGTCAGATGGCGAATCTTGCAAAGGATTTTTATATTTTGGTGAAAATAAAAGCAAATACATCATTTCCGGAAAGCAGATAATGAATGAATTGAGATTGGAAGAACAAGATTTAAATTCAAATATAACCGGGCTCATAGTGTTGCAATTAAATGGAAATAGTGCCCAGGGCACATGGTACAATTCTTCACATAGTTTTAATGCCCGCCTAAGTTTAAAAGAAGGTAATGAAACTACGACTAATGACTTGTGGATAAAGTCTTTTACTCCTAAGAATGATCCTGCGGAAGCGCAACTCATCATGCAAAAGGAATTTGCCGATCAATTAGACTGCAAGTTTTACTATAAAATGCTGAATAAAACATTGCAGGGGACATCCATGATAAAAGACGATGAAGTGTACAACCAGGAGGTGCAATTGGAAGATTATTTGCATCATTTAGCCGGTACTTTACATTCCTATAAAGTCAATGATAAAAGAGTGGAAGTCCGGTATAAATTGGGTAATATTGAATACAATCAGACCCTTGAAATCACCAACCAGATACCCATTGTTCAGGAGACCTATGCAGATCATATCATCGCAGTAGATATCAATTATCCCAAAATAGATAAGTCTCCCATCTCCAATTGGACGAAAAATCTTATCGATTCATTTCTCAATAATATTCAAAACAAGAAGCAGTTATCATTGACCGACCAGGGAGTATCCAAAGACGATCGTTTGCTGTACAGAATGAGCATTTGGCCCAAAGTGGATTTTCTCAATGATCAGTATATTTCTGGTACTATGAATATTAAAAATTCATGGGAAGAAAATATAGTTACTATTCCATTTTTCTTTGATTTAAAGAGGGGAACTTTATTGGGTTTAACTGAAATAATAGCTGATAGGAATGAGTTTGAATCTTTGAAAAATAAGTTGCTCAATAAAGAGTTAGAAAAATTAAAACTTTCGTCTTCGCTTGATTATAAGTCATTAAAGGTCAGTGATTTTTCTACCATGACAATCAAGAAAGAAGGCATTGCATTTACAGCGCCATTTGATCTGGTGTATGGTTTTCGGCAAATAATATTACCCTATTATGAAATCAGGCAAACACTGTCTACCAAGTACTTTCCACTCTAATCATAATCTTTTATGGATACTGCGGAACTCTTAAAGAAAGTAAGAAGGATAGAAATCAAGACAAGAAGTATTTCAAAGCATCTGTTTTCAGGTGAATACCACAGTACATTTAAAGGAAGGGGGATGTCATTTAGCGAAGTGAGACCCTATCAATACGGTGATGATGTGCGCAATATCGACTGGAATGTAACAGCACGTACACACGAGCCATTTGTAAAGATATATGAAGAAGAAAGGGAGCTTACTCTTATGCTGATGGTAGATATAAGCCCCTCGGCATACTTTGGCACTTTCCATCAAATGAAGAGAGAATGGGCTACTGAGATCAGTGCCGTACTTGCTTTTTCTGCGATTTCTAATAATGATAAAGTAGGCCTGATTTTGTTTTCAGATCAAATTGAATTATTTATTCCACCCAAAAAGGGAAAGCAACATATTCTACGCATCCTTCGGGAATTGATTTACACGGAGACTAAAGGGAAAGGAACTAATATGAATGAAGCACTCCAGTTTTTTAATAATGTAATTAAGAAAAGAAGTATTGCTTTTATATTGTCAGATTTTAGAGCCATTGAATTTCAACAGGCACTTCGAATACTGGGTAGCAAGCATGATCTGATAGGACTTCAGATTTATGATCAGGCAGAAGAGGAACTTCCTGATATTGGATTTATCAAAACATTCGATATGGAATCCAACCAGATCAGATGGTTAGATACATCTGATAGACACATTCGTGAAAAATACAGTCAGGAATTTTTGCATCATTTAAATACCACAAAAGAGGTATTTATCAAATCCCAATCAGACCTGATCCAATTGAGGACAGATCATTCTTATATAGAAGCATTATTGGCTTTTTTCAAAAAAAGATCTAAAGCTGCTTAAATGAAGTACGTGCCATTGTACATATTATTTTGCATAAGCTTAACCTCCAAAGCACAGAATAGTTTTGTAGCAAGAGTAGACAGTACTTCTATGTCCTTTGGTGATCAGCAAAACCTTACCCTTACTTATATCACCGCCTTAAATGGAGCTTCCCCCATATTCAATACCGTGAATCTGGATACCTGTACATTCTTTGAAATAGTGAATCAATCTCAATGGATAAAGACGCAAAGTGCAACAAATACTACTATCGTAAAAAAAATAAGATTTTCAATTTATGAAGCAGGTATTTTCAGGATACCTTCTCTTTCGGCAGTAGCAGGAGCTGATACATTATATACGTATACTATTCCTGTAGAAGTGTCTGGAATTCAACCTGATAGTACCGGGCTTAGGCCGATTAAAGGAATTATTGAGGAAAAAAAAGAATGGACTGATTACCTCGGATGGATCCTTGCAATTATTGCTGCAGCTATTGGGTTTGGAATCTATAAATACATTCAGTATCAAAAAAGTAAAAAGTCAGAGGAAGTCATAGTCCCGGTAGAAATTATAAAGCAACCGTATGAAATCGCCCTGGAAAAATTAGGCGCTTTAAAAGAGAGCAGACTTTGGGAAAAAGGCGAAATCAAAGATTATCATAGTCGACTCACCCATATTTTCCGGGAGTATTTAGAAAATCAATATCATATCCCTGCGCTGGAATCTACCAGCATTGAAATTATGCGAGATGTAAAATTGCATATTCACGATGAAGAATTACTCAAATCTGCTGATGATATTTTGAATATTGCAGACTGGGTAAAATTTGCCAAAGGTATCCCTGAAGAAAGCGCCAATGCCCTTGCACTCGACAAAGCCATCGAATTGGTATTGATTACTAAGTCTGATCCATTATCTAACGAATCAATCATGGCCAACTAATGGAAGGACTGGCTAATTATCGGTTACTATATCCCTGGATGTTAGCCTTACTGGCATTACTTCCCTTCCTGATTAAATTTTTCAGAACTTATAGTAATACGAACGACAAATCAGTTCATTTTGGGTATGTCACTGAAGGGTTAGGTATTAACTGGAAGAATGTAGTGTATAAGACATTGCCCTTCCTTCAGTTATTTGCATTTTTACTTTTTGTATTTGCATTAGCCAGGCCACAACGTATCTGGAAAGAAGAAAAGATCAAAGCAAATGCCATTGATATTTTTTTAGCTATTGATCTGTCCAGTTCAATGCTGGCTCAGGATTTTCAGCCGGATCGCCTCAGTGTGAGTAAAGAGGTTGCGCAGCGATTTGTGGATAAAAGAAAATATGATCGATTAGGCCTGGCCGTATTTGCAGGTGAAAGTTATACGCGATGTCCTTTAACCACAGATCATGAAGTATTGAAAAATTTCCTTAAAGATCTTAATGTAGGAAAATTAGATGATGGAACTGCCATAGGGATGGGACTTTCAGCCGCAGTAAACAGATTAAAGTCGAGCATTTCTAAAAGTAAGATTATAATATTGCTGACTGATGGAGTGAATAACTCGGGTTATATAGATCCGCTCACAGCTGCACAAATAGCAAAAGAGTTCAATATAAAGATATATGCCGTAGGAGTGGGTAGCATGGGTGAGGCTTTGACCCCGGTAACCCGTAGAGGTGATGGACAATATGTGTTTGCTATGGCCAGGGTAGAAATTGATGAAAAGTTGATGACCCAGGTAAGTGAAATGACGGGCGGGAAATATTTTCGGGCAACCGATGAGACCGCTTTGCAGAAAATTTATGATGAGATAGATAAATTGGAAAAAACGGAGGTAGAAGTTACCCGCTTTACCCGGTATACCGAAATATTCCAATATTTTGCTGGAGCTGGTTTATTATTATTGTTACTTCACTTTCTATTGCGCAATTTTGTAATAAAGGTATTATTTGACTGATGAAATATGTTTAGACTTGAGCATCCCATACTACTGGTTTTATTAGTGGCGATCGCTATTGCAGGTGCCATGAGTTATTGGCATAGAAAAAGCAGCTATTCAAAATTAGCAGGCCTTGCTTCTGATTCATTGTGGAAAGGATTGCTGCCCTCACTCGATTTTAGAATTCAAAAATTCCGTAGCTGGCTTTGGCTGTTAGGTTTGGCTTTAGTAGTATTATCTCTTTCCAATCCACAATGGGGTACCAGAAAGGAAAAAGTGGAGATAAAGTCTACTGATATTTACCTGGTGCTGGATATCTCCAATAGTATGCTATGTAATGATATCAAGCCGAATAGATTGGAGCGTGGAAAGCTGTGGGCTGAATCACTTATTCGAAGCCTTGCCAGCGATAGGGTAGGAATCGTGCTTTTTGCGGGACATGCATTTTTGCAATCACCACTAACTACGGACTATGGATCAGCGGCCATGTTTGTTAGAAGTGCAAGCCCTGATTTAATTACTACTCAGGGAACCAATATTTCAGATGCCATCAAGACCTGCCTTGAAAATTTTCCAAAAAATGACGAAGCTCAAAAAGTAATTGTTTTACTATCGGATGGGGAAGACCATGATGAATGGACTGCGGATCTTTCTATAAAAGCAAAAGACCAAAATGTGGCCATTTATACTATAGGCACGGGTACCTTGAATGGTGGTTTAATACCTATACAAACACAGGGTCTCGAAGACTATAAAAGAGATGAAACAGGCAAACCTGTTCAAACTAAGTTAAATGCAGAGATCTTAACTTCTATAGCTACCGATACTCATGGTAAATATTATTCGATTGAGCAAGGAGACCAGGTTATAAAAAATATAAAAGATGATATCTCTAATATGACTAAACAGCGCGTAGCTGAGCGGGCCTATTCCGAATACGAGAGTTATTTTCCTTATTTATTATTTCCAGGTTTTATATTGCTTTTAGCAGAGTATCTTTTTTCAATAAAATGGTTTGACCGATTTAAGAAAACAGCTTTATGAATAAACTAATTTTATCGGGTCTTTTGATGTCCATTACTCCATACTTTTTAAATGGACAGTCTGAACATCAACTGCTCAAAAAAGCCGACCAGGATTATACCAAACAAGATTATAATAAAGCAGAAGAAAACTACCGTAAAGCGTTGGAAGCGAAGCCTAACGAAATTACAAAATACAATTTAGGGAATAGTATCATGGAGCAAAACCGGCCACAGGAAGCTGTTACTTATTATGAAGATGCAACGAAGAAGGTTAATCCCGATCTCAATAGTAAAGCGTGGTACAACCTGGGCAATGCTTACTTTCAACAAAAAGAATTTGAAAAGAGTATCAGTGCATATAAAAACGCATTGAAAAAAGAACCTGAAGATATGGACGCTAAAAAGAATCTGGTGTTGGCAAAGCAACAATTGCAAAAACAACAGCAGCAGAAACAACAGAATCAGGATCAACAAAAAGAAAAAAAGGATCAGGACCAACAGCAGCAGCAACAGCAGCAACAGAATCAACAGCAACAAAAAGATGATGAGCAAAAGCAACCCCAGGAATCTCAGGATAAGAAACAAAATCTATCCAAAGAAGAAGCTGAACAACTTTTACAATATACCGAGAGAGAGGACCAACGCGTACAACAAAAATTGACCAATAAGCCATTATCGAATAAAAAGCCAAAAAAAGACTGGTGATCTATATTTTTGTAATTTAATTTCAATTCATCTCCATTATGAAATCGTTTTTCGTTTTCGTTTTTTCTCTTGCTTTTTTTTCAATAATAGCGCAATCTTCTACTGTAGAGATAGCGGTTAGCAGGGATACCGTTTTATTGGGAAATGCATTTTATATTCAATATACATTTGATTCTCAGGACGGGCAATTCTTAGAGCCTGAAGTAAAAGATGGCGTAATCCTGGAGCAAAGTTTTTCAAGCAATACATCCATTAATAATGGAGAGGTAAAAGCAGTGCACAAACAGAAATATTTGATTCAACCGAAGCATGCAGGAGTGTTCTCCATGCCTGGCACAGTGATCAAGAGTAGTAATACCTTGGGTGATATCGAAGTACCCATGGTGCAAATAGTAGTAAAGCCAAATCCTGATACTATAGAGGAGGGCCCGGAAGTGGATTCCGATTGGCAATTTATTGATCTTACACAAGGCAAAACACTTAAAAGAAAATCTAAACGAATATGAGGTTAGTCGTTGCATTTATTGCGACATTATTTTTTCAAACGGGCAAGGCGCAGTCTTTCAAAGCGAATATTGATCGGTCAGCTATTGCGCTGGATCAATATGTCCAGGTAGAATTTACTTTAGAAAATGCTAATGGAAATAATTTTACTCCGCCTGACTTTGGGGGTTGGACAGTAATACAAGGCCCCAGCACCTCCTCTTCAGTAAGTATTATCAATGGAGTTCGTAGCTCTAGTATCTCCTATGTATTTGTATTGTCGCCAAAATCCATCGGTGCATTATTCATTGGAAAAGCATCGATAGTAGTGGGGAACAAAACATTGCTTACCGATCCCCTAAAAGTAAGCGTGAGCAAATCTTCACCCCAAGCCAGTCTGAATAATAAAGAAACCAAAGCTTTAAGTAAACAAGATATTTTCGTAATAGCTAAGGCAAACCATGAAAAAGCATATGTAGGGCAACAAATTATTATCGAATACAAGTTATATACCTCGGTAGATGTAGACAATTATAATATTATCCATACACCGGAATTTAAAGGTTTTCATGTGAATAATATACCAAGACTCAGCTACGACAATCGGGAATCTATAAATGGTAGAAACTATGTCACAAAAGTGATTTTTGCAGCATCTATTTACCCTATTCAAAATGGTAAATTTGAAATAGAGCCATTACATACACGGGCAAGTGTAGTAGTGGATGACAATCGGAATAATCCAGGATCTTTTTTTCTGCTTCCTGCTACCGAAGGAGTAAATCTGGTAAGTAACCCTTTGCAAATAGATGTACAGTCATTGCCACAACCAGTTCCTCAAAATTTTTCAGGTGCAGTGGGTAATTTCTCCCTGGCCACACGGGTAGATCAATTAAACGTAAAAGTAAATGATGCTATTTCCGTTTCATTATATGTAGAGGGTGATGGTGATTTAAACAGAATAGGCAAGCCCTATTTACAATTGGATTCATCGGCGTTTCAATTGTATGAGCCCAAGATTACTAAAGAGAATACGGATTATAAATTAAATGGATTCATAGGTATGCGGGAATTGATCTATCCGATTGTGGCCACTCAGCCAGGGATCTATCAAATAGTACCAACATTTATTTATTTTAATCCCGATAGTGAAAAGTATATCAGCCTTGCTCCTGAAATTTTTAATATGAACGTAACTGGCATCGGGAGATCTGCTGCCCATGAAGATGATAATCATATTCCATTGCAGGATAGTGAGTTGACTATAATTAAGAACCCAAGGCTATCAGGAGAATCTCGGTTTATAGGTTCTACAACTTATTACATTTTATTAGTGCTGCCATTACTGGGTTGGTTAGGGTCTTTTTTTTACAGTAGAAAAAGATTTAAAAAGGAATTGGAAAATCAGGATTCAATACGGCTAATCAGGAAAAAGAAGGATTCACTGGAAAAATTAAATGGACTTTCTGCTTCACAAAATACCTCAAAAACGATAGCGGATAGCGCCTTCGATATCATGCAAGCCTACCTTATGGAATACCTGCGCATTGATGATCACGCGATCTCAAAATCTGAATGGAAAGAAAAAATCAATAATGCTAACTTAGATCAGTCTATAAAGTCAAAAATCATCACGGTGTTTAATGATGCTGAAATGGCCTTGTTTGCTGGCCAAATGAACCAGGAGGAAATAAAAGATATGATCAAGAAAGTCCGCGAAATAGTAGAAAATACAAACCCTGAAGGCTGAGTATTTTCTTAGATCGTCTGCTCTCGCAATAATTTACCTTTTTCTGCTTGCCAATCTTCCCATGTGTCTACATCGCGAAGTGTAGGTAATAATTTATAAAGAAGTCTCTTGTTTTGTAATACTCTAACAGTCTCGTTCAGTACCTGATCTGTACTCCAGGGAATACTTTGAAATAGTTCGGGTACCAGATTAGTCATGCCTAATAAATAATAACCACCATCCTGTGCTGGGCCTATGACTACATCATGAAAGTCTAAAGCATCATACGCTTCTTCTATAATTTCGCTGGTAAGGCCCGGGCAGTCACTACCTATAATTATTTTCTTATCATACTCGGTAGTTTGCTTGAAGGCATTTAGCATTCTCTCTCCAAGATCGTTACCACTTTGTACACTTTTGCTATACTTTTTTTCTGACCATTTATCCAGCCTCACTACCCTTTCTGAGTAAAACAGAAGGCGGGTAGCTTCTGCCTGGTCGGCCACTATTCGGGTGTGATCTAATAGATTTTTATATATTTCGAGTGCTGCGGCATCCCCTGCGTCAGCTGCTATACGTGTCTTTACTTTCCCTTCTATGGGATTCTTGATAAAAATAACCAATGCCTGATCCATAACAAATCGTAATATTCATCAAAAAATGACTGCAAAATTAAGAGATATCTTAAAAATTAAAAGTCTTTTAATAATTCTTTTATTATTTTTCGAAAGCCATTTAATCTACTGATGCAGAGACACTTGATCCTGATTTTTTATCTTTTTTTGCATTGGGATCCTCCTTTTGGAGTTTCATGCCTTGTTTCAGTTTTCTGCTTACCGTAGCATAGGGTCCTGTGATTACATCTTCATTCCCCTCCAGGCCGGTAAGAATCTCTATATAATTATCATCCTGGATACCTGACTTTACACGTACCATTTTGGCAGTATCAGCGCTATAGAGGAAGACATATTCTTTAAACTCTAATGACTTTGATTTTAAAGTAGAATCCTTCTTTTCATCTTCCCTGGTAGTCACGGCAGAAATCGGCACGCTGATCACATCTGGTTTAGTATTAGTATAGATTTCTACAGCAGCGGACATACCCGGTCTGAACGGAAACCGGCCTCCAGCCAACATATGCTTATAAGTTGCTTGATTGATTCTGATTTTTACGACGAAATTAGTCACCTGATCAGAAGATAGCGTTTGAACTCCAGCACTGCTTGCATTGGATGCAGAATTCGCTATTTCTGTGACTATGCCTTTAAATTTTTGATCTAAATAGGCATCTACATCAATATCCGCAGTATCTCCTAATCGTACCCGTAAGATATCGTTTTCAGATACATCTACTTGCACTTCCATCTCACTCAGGTTAGCTATACGCATCATCTCGGTTCCAGCCATTTGAATGGTGCCTACTACGCGCTCGCCTTGCTCTACGTTGAGCTTGGAGATCACCCCGGAAGATGGTGCGAAAATAGAAGTTCGCGATAGGGAAGTGCGCAACTCTTTTAGTGAAGCTTCTGCACTTTTTACTGTAAATTCAGCTGCTTTACTACTTTGAGTAGAGCTGTTCAAATTTGATTTTGCTGATCTTAAATTGGCTTCTAAAGCATTTACATTTGCTAAAGACGCATCAAAATCTGCCTGGGATATCACTCCCTGATTTTTTAGTTCAATATTTCGGTTATGGATTTTTGTAGCATTAGCCAGATTAGCCTGTATTTGTTCTATTTGGGCTTTAGAAGATTCTATCTGCGCCTGGCTCATTCCCACCTGGCTACGGGCATTATTTACACTGGCATTACCTCTTTCTACTGCAGATAAATAAGTATCGGGATTAATTTTGGCAAGTAACTGGCCAGCTTTTATACTATCTCCTTCCATCACATGGAGTTCTACAATTTCCCCGGATACATCGGAGCTGATCTTGATTTCTTTTTCAGGGAATATTTTACCACTTGCAGACACTGTCTCGTGAATGGTACGCCGCTGCACCTTTTCTACATTGACTTTTTCGCCTTTGGGTTTGTTTTTATTTTTGAAATATGCGAAAACCATCAATCCTAGAAATAAGGCTATTAATAACCAAATCCACCATCGATTAGCTTTCTTCTTTTTTATATTTACAGCTGCCATTTTTTACAGATATTATTTGTTAAGCAATAGGTTTTAAGTCAGTTTTTAATTTAAAGTGATACTTCTTCCCATGTAGTAATCAATTACTTTTGACCTGAATATCAAGTCATACCGGGCAAGCACTTCTTCCACCAAGGCCATGTCCAATCTATTTTTGGACGAAACCAATTCAAATGTATTTGCTGAGCCCAGATCAAATTTCGTTTTAGTATTATTATATGCTAATTGTTGGGCAGCAGATGTCCTTTTTGATGCTTCGTAACTATTTTTCGCAGATTCGTAATCATTCAATGCGGTTTGAATATTGTTTTTTAAAGCTTGCTTGTTTTGTTCACTGGTTAGCTTTGCTGATTCCACATTTAATTCTGCATTTTTTACATTGCTTTTGGCCAGGTAATTACTATAAATAGGAATACTTAATCCCAGCCCTGCTCCATAACCCAGGTTTTGATTAAATTGATTGAAATATGGATTTTTTTCAGTGATGGGAGATTCATTGTAAATATCAATTACTGCCTGTTGTCCATTAAAATCTACTTTAAGCGGAGTTTTTACTTCTTTAAAACCTGTAATTCTTTTACCCAGAGAGGAATATGCAGAGTTCAAATTTCCACCAATGGTAAGTGTGGGCAAGTAAGCAGCTTTTTGAATTTTTACGCCTAGTTCTGCACTTTTTACTTTTAGATCTGCTGACTTCATATCAGCCCTGTTATTAGTAGCATAGTCAAAAATAGTATTTATATCCTCTTGACTAAGAGAAGGCTGTAAGGCATTTGGATTTGGTCTTGAAATATTAAAATCTTCATCAGAAGGTAATCTGAGCAGTTGTTTCAGTGCTAATTTATTGGAGTTTGCATTGTTTTGATAGGTAATAATATTTTGTTCTTCCCTGGCCTGCTGGGCTAGTATTTCTAACCGATCACCTTCAGGCTTGCTGCCAGCTTTTATCAGCTTATCTATTTGATCTAGTTGTTGAGTAGTGGTTTGCACCTGTATTCTCGCATTATCCAATCTTTCTTCGGCAAACAAAATAGCCAGGTAGTACTGAACTACACTTAATGCTAAATCATCAGAGAACTGCTGTACATCGAGTTTTGAAGTCTCATAATTGATTTTTGATTGGCTAATTCCATTGCGAATAGCACCGCCATTAAACAAAACCATTCCAGTAGATAGACCTTCACTACTCTGACCAATTGACTGGGTTTCAAAAGCATTGGTAGTGGGGTCAATAGTTCGACCAAAATTGACTCTGTAATTTACATTTGCACTAAGATTTGGATAGAGATTGTGCTGAGCCCTGATGGTTGAGAGGCGGGCTCTTTCCACGCCTATCATATCTTGTTTGAGGGCAAGACTATTTTGACGGGCATGCTCTACACATCGCTCCAACGACCAAATTTGTTGACCAGTACTATTAAAAGCTAAGGTTATTAGCCAAAATCCTACAAATAATATTCTTTTCACGGCAAGCGTCTTTTTAAATATATCTTCTGCGAATAAATTTTCAAACAAGATTAATTGAAAATCAATGAGAAAGTTAAAATATTCTATCAAAAATAGGTACTAATCGATGAATGGAAGAAACCAAGGCAAAGTCTTTAACCCAATTTTTGCTGCTGAAGCAAAAATTGCCAACGGTCGATGAAATAGTTGAATTGAAAACCAACTATTTATCGAGGTTAACCCTCCTATGAGTGCGGATGATGAATATCAGCATCCCTACATTTATCGTATGGATCTGATACGACTATTGGAGTCATCAGACCTGAGTTTTGAAAATGTAATTATTTCTTACTATTTTAAATCAATATAAATAATTCATTTTCAACACCTTAGATTTTGCATAGAAATTCTAATGCAAAATATCGGTTTAAAATGAAACCTTGAAAAAGTAGAACTTGGATTTTTTAATTTAATCCTGGAGTTTAATAATCTCATAAAATTGCTGGATTAAATATCGATAAAAAGCAAAGTCAGCTAATTCATCTATTTTTTTGCATTTCTGCTCTTAAAATCAAGCGATCTAGCCTGATCAAGTAAAAGAGTTCGATGGACAATTTTTAATGAAATTGGAAGTATAATATGAAGTAGACTTTTTGGGCTACCGGAAATAATGGGACAAGCTAATATTCTATTATTTTTCTTGTTTAGAATTTTTGGACTCAGAACAAGACAAGGTCTTCCTTTAGCAATTTCTGTGCCCATTTGTGGATCCAAATCTATCATAATAATATCCAGCTGATCTGGAATATATTCTTTGGTTACCATTGCTCAGAAGGTAGAATCTGTAGTGCTCCAATCGCTATCGGGCTGATAATCTTTTGAGTAAGATTTAACGATTTCTTCTAAAGAATAAATTCTCGATCTTTTTTTAATTAAAATCCCATTTTCTAGCTCAGAGAGTTCAATTACAGAGCCTTCATGAATATCTATTTTTTCTGTTATTGACTTGGGTAATCTAATGGCTAATGAATTACCCCATTTATTGACTGTTGTTTTCATAGATCGCAAACATACAATGTATATACAAATGCTGAAAACAATTTTATAGGCGGCACTGCTTATTCCTTTAAATGGATATTCTTTTAAAGTGCCAGCCCATTACTTCTAATTACTTCTTTATACCAGTACGCACTTGCCTTTGGAATCCGGTTTAAGTTTTCATCGATATATGTGATGCCAAATCTTTTATCAAAACCAAGGGCCCATTCAAAATTGTCCATCAAAGACCAGATGAAATACCCTTTTACGCGTACACCTGAATCGATAGCTTTTTGTATTTCGGATAAATAGCCTCTGAAAAATTCTATTCGATCAGCGTCATCTACTATACCATCTATTAATTCCTCATTGAAGGCACAGCCATTTTCAGTAATGATAATTTCTGGATGATCATAGCGAGCACTTATCCATTGCAATAATTTTCTGCAGCCCCAGGGTACTATGGCCCATTGCATGCTAGTCATTTTCCAGGCAGGATCCACACTTAAATTCACATCCTGATCTTCAGACAAACCACCATTACCATATACACTACCAGTATCCTTTTCTGTAGCAGCAGCAGCCATCATAGTAGTATAATGATTGAGCCCGAAAAAATCAGAGGAGCCTTTGATCATTTGCTTTTCTTCTTGAGTAAAAGAAGGTAAGCGATTACCTAGTCGGTCTTTCATTACCCGGGGATAATCACCTTTGTAAATAGGATCAGCAAACCAGGCCAGAAAAAACTCCAATGCCCGCTGAGCCGCTTCACTATCTTTTGTACTTTCTGAAAGGGGCTCACGCCAGTCACAATTATTAGTAATGCCAATTTTTCCTTTTTGGGTAGGCTGATATTTTTCGCGATACACTTGTACTGCTTTAGCATGAGCCAATATCAAATGGTGCCCGGCTATATAGGGTAAGTCATTTGATTTCTTCCCGGGTGCAAATACACCATGACCATATCCCAGGATCGCTACCACCCATGCTTCATTGATAGTAATCCAATTTTTTACCCGGTCACCAAAATGTTTAAAACAAAGGTCTGCATACGCTGCGAAGAGATCCGAAATCTCTTCACCCAGCCATCCATTTATTTCAAATTCCAAAGCTGCAGGCAGGTCCCAATGATAAAGCGTGATCCACGGTTCTATATCATGGGCTAATAATTCATCGATTAAATTATGGTAAAACTCTATGCCTCTAAGATTAACCTCACCTCTTCCTGCAGGCAATACACGAGGCCACGAAATCGAAAATCGGTACGCTTTTAGTCCAAGTGATTTCATCAATGCTACATCTTCTTTGTATCGATGCACATGATCGCAGGCTATATTCCCATTTTCAAAATTTTTTACTTTTCCGGGGATCATAGTAAATACATCCCAGATGGAAGGACCTTTTCCATTTTCATTCCATGCTCCCTCTATTTGATATGAGGAAGTAGCACCGCCCCAGATAAAATCGTCGGGAAATTTATTATTCATTGATTAAAAAATTCAAACTGTGGTAGATTTGTATTCGGCTTTAGCATTAGTCATTGGGTAATTTATCATACCAATTTTTCTTTAAAATAATGGTACAAAGGATAGCAATGCCCAATGAAATCATAAATGGAACGGTTTTTAATAAAACAAGATAAATCGGGAATACTACCAGGCAAGTTTGCCAAATAATACCTATAACTACATTAAACATATCCCGTTTAAACTCTTTATTGCCAACAAACCCGGGATTTTCGGCCACGACTTTTTCATGAACGGGTTTCCAAAAGCCCCAGGGTCTGATATTTTTATAAAAACTCTTTAATGTTTCTTCATCTGTTGGGGGCGAAGTATAAGTGCCTATAATAGCACAAACGGCCGAAATCAATAACATCAAAGGAAAAGTTTTCAGATCTAAGACACCTGCGAAAATAAATCTAAATGATAGTGCGCAGATCAATCCACCCACCATGCCCCAGAAAAATCCTGAACCGTTAAATCGCCACCAATACCATTTCAATACATTGGAGACCACGTATGATCCATAAGCTGCTGATACGATCCACTGAAGGATATCATTTACATCCTTTGCGAAGAATCCAATTACAAAACTGATCAAAACCATGATGATGCCTACAAGCCAATTGATAGACTTGATCTTTACATTATCTGCTTTTGGATTTATGAATTTGAGGTATATATCATTGACAAGGTAAGCTTGGGTAGCGTTTAGTGTACCAGCGAAAGTGCCCATGAAAGCGGCAATCAAACCAGCTAATAATATACCCATCAATCCTACAGGGACGAACTGACTGATGGCAGCCGGAAGTATTTGCTCAAAGTCAATTACCCCATTTGTTCCATTTAAATTTAATTGGTTGTAAAATATTAAAGCCAATACGGCAAAACCAGCGATCATAAAGTAACGGAAAGGCATAAGGATCAGACTTACAGAACCACTCATCAATGCTGCTTCGCGGGGAGATTTGGTAGATAAGATTTTTTGCATGTCATAAGTAGGGGCCGGTCCGGCGAATGATACCAATATCCCTTTGAAAAGCATCATCGTAAAAAAAATACTGAAGAGATTGAATATCTCGTACCCATCGCTTGAGATTTTTCCATTTACTTCCGAGATAATATTGCTCCAGTCTAAGTTTAACTTACCACCAAAAAATGGATTAGTCCAGGATTCCGGTACTACCAAATTATGTTTGGCCATGGCCATCATAGCAATTATTCCTATGATTACTCCTGATATGGCCATCAATGAATATTGAATTACATCTGCCCAAACAATGCTTAACATTCCTCCAATAAGGCTATAAAAAATAGCAAATAGAGTAAAGCAAATTCCGTAAAAATGGGGCACATATTCAGGAGACACATGGAAAGGAACATAGGCCGATACGACATCCCATGGAATAAATATTTCAATAAACTTTCCAATACCTATAAATCCATAAGCTAAATATCCGAGTCCCAGTACAATAGCGAAAATCACAATGATCATGTGCGATTGAAGCGCTCCTCTACCACTAAATCTGGTAGTCAGCCATTCTGCCCCGGTGGAAACTCCAGATCTTCTGAGCCAAATAGAGAGGTAGATCATTAAAAATATCTGGTTAAATACTGGCCAGAGCCAGGGCAACCAAATGCTTTTGATACCGTATACAAATAGTAATGTGACCAGCCACACTGTACCAGATATATCAAACATACCTGATGCATTTGACAGTCCCAGCAAATACCATGGCAGTGTGTTTCCTCCAAGCATATAATTTTCCTTGCTCTTGGATGCACGCTTTCGAAGTAATAATCCGATTACTACGGTAGCGCTTAGGTAGAGAAGTATGATGGCTAAATCAATAGTAGAGATTTTCATAAAAGGCTATTTTAATCAACAAAGAGATAAAAATAACCTATGCTATGAATAAACCTCATACTTATCAATACTGTGGTAGATTTGGATAAAAAAGAACTATAGCCCCATATATGTTATCCAAGCCTAAGAAGCAAAGGGAGGTAATCTGAATCAGTCTCAGGTAGTCTGGTATACAGAAAATTATACTTTAGGCTCCCAACCTTTCTCATATGATCTATTCCATAGCTTCATAGCAGCAACATCATTTTTTATATGCCCATTACTGGAATCACAATGTAACGTATTGCCTACCCTATGAGATATATTAGCCAGGTGGCAGAGCAATACGCTTTTTGAAGCGTCAGAAATAGGAGAATTTATTTTTGTATTACCACGAATAGCTTCGGCAAAATTTTCGAGATGTAATTTATCTAATTCTGCTGCAGGACTTACCGTATTAGAGGCATCTGCTTTTACATTGGCGTCGACCGTATCAATCAATTTATTGTCAAGATCATATACTTTATAAGATCCGGCTCCATCATTTACTAATGTGCCTTTAGTGCCAAATACCATAAATCCACGGCCACTTCCTTCGATTTGATAATCATTGCAGCTACGACCTTCCCATACAATACTTTTTCCACCATCAAACTCCCAACCTGCCATTTGTGTATCAGGCGTCTGCCAATCATCTTTATAGGCATATCTGCCACCTGTAGAGCTTACCTTGGTAGGATAATCAACGCCCAGGAACCACCTTGCACAATCTACTTCATGGGTGCCATTATTACATGCCTCACCTGTACCCCAATGCCAAAACCAATGCCAGTTGTAATGAATTAAATTGTCTTGATACGGAATCCGCGGAGCAGGCCCTTGCCACAATTCATAATCTAATGTAGCTGGGACGGCTACTTTTTTACCTATACCTATTGGTTTTCTTTTATTGGTATACCATGCTTTTACCAGGTATGGATTTCCTATCAATCCCTCTTTTACTCTTTTTACCGCATCTTGCAAAGTAGGGTAAGATCTTCTTTGATTTCCCATTTGTATTAAAGGCTTATATTTTTTGGACGCCATAGTAAGCAGCTCACCTTCTCCCGGATTAAATCCACAAGGTTTTTCTACATATACGTGTTTCCCATGGGCTACGCCCATGATGGCTGCAGGAGTATGCCAATGATCGGGCATAGCTATGGATATAGCATCGATATCTTTCATCCCTACGAGTTTTCTATAATCCTTTATTATCCCAGGTTTTTTACCAGTAAAGGACATTGCTTTCAAGCCATTGGCAATGGCGCCATCTTCTACATCGCATAGATAGGCAACT
The DNA here is from genome assembly GCA_038251405.1 of Chitinophagales bacterium. Classification (GTDB taxonomy): domain Bacteria; phylum Bacteroidota; class Bacteroidia; order Chitinophagales; family Saprospiraceae; genus JADJLQ01. The sequence continues at coordinate 44,370 of JBBSBH010000017.1, read as the reverse complement.
TCTACATTTTGAAGTTTTGAAAAATATTCGGCATGCCAGGCACCCCGGCTATTAACACCGGCTACCGCTAATACGATCTTATTAGATGGAGCATTTTTTCCAAATATGGAGAATGGTAATATGCTAACACCAGCAAAAGCACTGGTTTGTTTTACAAATTTTCTTCGATTTAATTTATTCATAGTTTCAAATGTATCAATATTGATTAAAAGTTTCAAATATAAATTGCATTTAAAACTGAAAAGCCTTCAGGAGCATCTTGATTTTAGCGTAACTTTGCTATATGAGTCGAATAGCCCAAATAGAAAAATTAATTGAACAACTCACAGCGTCTCAAATAAAAACAGATGCCCAATTGGCAAAAACAGATAGTAAGCTAAAAGTGACAAGGGATATGCTTCATGGAATTGGTGTGAATCTTGGAAGTGTAACAGAAGCGTTTTTCTTTAATGCTCTAAAAGATAGAATGCAGTTAGGTAATATTAAATTTGATTCTATCGCTGCAAATGTGACCAGTACCAGAAATAAGATTACTGATGAGTTTGATATCGTTTTATATAATGGATCTAGCATTGCTATTATAGAAACAAAACACAAAGTACACCCGGGAGATGTAGATAAATTGATTAATAAAAAATTAGTTTCTTTCAGAAGACTATTCCCTCAATATAAAAATCATACTATTTATTTGGGTATGGGAGGCTTATCCTTTCCTAAGGATGTGGCAGAAAATGCATTGTCAAATGGAGTAATTGTCATAAAGCAAAAAGGTGATGTAGCTATCATAAATGACATGCAATTAAAAGCATTCTGATATATTTATTTTTTAAAGGATTATTTGTAAAATAATGAAAGCGCTCACCTTTACCGGCATAAAATCGATTACCTATGAATCGATACCCGATCCCCACATCGAAGTCCCCGATGATGTAATTGTTAAAGTAGATGCATGTGCCATTTGCGGATCAGACTTGCATATTTATCATGGAAGAGAGACGGGTATAGATCTTCACACCTGTATGGGTCATGAGTTTACCGGCGAAATAATCGAAATTGGATCAAATGTGAAATCACTTAGAAAAGGAGATAAAGTGGTTAGTCCATTTACCACGACCTGTGGGACCTGTTTCTATTGCTTCCGTGGCCTAAGTGCAAGATGCATCCACAATCAAATATATGGTTGGCGCGAAAATGGAGTTGGATTGCAAGGTGCCCAAGCAGAGTATGTACGAGTACCCATGGCTGAATCTACCTTACTTGATTACAGATCATATGATTTAAATCCTGACGAGGCCATTTTAGCAGGTGATATTCTAAGTACAGGATATTTTGGAGCAAAATCAGGGGAGATAAAAAATGATGATATAGTAGTAGTGGTTGGATGTGGACCAGTAGGCTTATTAGCTACATTTAGTGCATTTCAATTGGGCGCCAAAAAAGTTTTTAGTATTGATAGCGTAGAATACAGGTTAAACGCAGCAAAGTTATTTGGAGGAATTCCTCTGAATTTGAAAGATGATACACTTGATATAATTAAAGAGCATACTGAAGGCCGTGGCGCTGATGTAATCATAGAAGCCGTAGGTAATGAATCAGCGCAACAACTGGCCTTTGACCTGGTAAGACCTGGGGGAATCATCAGCACCATCGGTGTGCATACTACTGATTATTTTGTTTTTAAACCAGCTGATGTCTACAATAAAAATGTAACTTATAAAAGTGGAAGATGCCCGGCCAGATCTTTGATGCCGGAAATTTTGCCCATTATTTCGAAGAATAAATCCTTGCTTTCTAAAATATTTACTCATCGATTGAAACTTTCAGAAGGAGTAAATGCATATGAGATTTTCGATAAAAAGTTGGATAATTGTATAAAAATTTTACTAGAATTGTAAAGAGAAAATTTACCATTTAAAGAACAGGTTATCTTCGTGGGCGATGCAGCAAAATTCAGCACAGGTCTTTTCAAATAATTGGCTTCTTTATCAAAAAATAGTTGATCATGATTATATGCACCACCATTCAATTGCTGAATGTACATGGGATATTTTTAATACAAAGCATGTAAAACCAATAGATCTATTAGATATAGGATGTGGAGATGCAGCACCTTTAGTGCCCATTTTGGAAATATCAAATATGGACAGCTATACAGGATATGATTTATCTGACGCTGCACTAGATTTGGCAAAAGCCAATATGCAAAAATTTAAATTTCCTGCCATTTTTAAACAAGGAAATATGCTTTCGTTATTAGAAACTGAAGAAAATACATTTGATCTGATCCATAGCAGTTTTGCAATTCACCACCTTCAGGATTCGGATAAAATGAACTTGCTTGATACTTGTTTTAAAAGGTTAATGCCTCATGGTAAAATGATTTATACTGATGTTTTCCGAAAGCCTGGAACTAGTAGAGCGGAGTATTTAACCGATTATTTAAATTATATAAATTCATGGAGTCGTTTTTCCAAAGCAGAGATTCAGCCCATTGTAGATCATATACTCCAATTTGATTTTCCTGCCGACATCAGTGAGTCGATCGCAGGGCTAAAAAAGATTGGATTCGAAGTATTCATTCGCCTGAAATTTGAAGAAATGCATTATTTGATAGAGTTAAAAAAGAATTGAGTAAGCCTAAAAATAAGGCCCCTCTTCGGAATGAATCTTTAATGCAGGGTTATACTTTTCCAGAGCCTTAATCACATCAGGACTAGTCTTAGTCTGGTATAGATATACTTCTTTTAGAGATGGAAATTTTAATAGGTCTATAATATCCTTATCACTGGTAGCTGTAAATGATATATTGAGAATTTCAAGATTAGTCATTTTACTAAGATAGATCAGGCCTGGTCCTTTAATATTGGTCTTCTGCAAATACAATTCCTTTACATTAGTCATTTGAGAAATAAAATAGAGATCAGCATCATCAAGCTGAGTGCTCACCAGCGATACTTTAGAGAAGTGCTCTAAATAAGGAATTAATTCCTTCAGTTTTTTGCTGTCAAATGGTGCGGGAGGAAATTTGTTCGAAATCGAATACAGATTGCCGTCACTTTCGGCATCCTTTTTAATAGTCAAATCTAAATCTATGGCTAATGCATTCAATTCTTTATCCAATTCCTGCTGAGTAAGCTTTTCTTTTAACTGGTTGAATTTGTATTTTTTCAAAGAAGGACCAAGTTGATTCACCAATATATTTACTTCGGGCATGGGCACATCTTTCAATTGTAATTTCTCAAATGCCCCGGTTTGAATAAAATATTTTACCAATGTAATTTCTTTTTTATCCAATGGCGTTTTTCCAGCAGGCGGCATATGTTCATCAGAAGTATCGGGCAAGCTAATTCGTCTAAAAATCTCGCTTTTAAAGGTGTCATTTCTTTCAATGGGCATTACTCCGCTAGCGCCGGGCTTGAAAAGATCTGCATAATTTGACATGGAAAGTTTTCCTTTAAACCTCGTAGTGGAATGACAGCCTACGCATTTTGATTCGAATATTGGATGTATGATATCACTATATAAATATTTAGTCGAATCTATTTGGGATGCTTGTGATTCGCCTTTCATTTTCATCATGGGTAAAAACTCGGTCAAATAATCTTTTCCATGGGTAATAGATGCCCCCTGATGGCCAGTAAAAGTGGTAGCTAATGAAGTAACTAGTAAACTAATTATATAAACAGGGTAATACTTTCGATCATTTTGATAAACATTGAACAATGCAAAGCATATAAATAAAGATGCTCCCATGAATAAAGCCCCTTTAAAATGATTATCCATTAATATACCTGAGAAATCCCCTGTTGAATACAATAGGAATCCAGAAAAAATAGTGATCAGGCTGAATAGTATGGCAATTAAAAAGGAGTAAAAAATGAATCGGTCATTAAATGGTAATCCTCCATATAATTTTAAAAGTTCTACAAAGAAAATACCCATTACGAGTACCAATGGAAAATGCAGTATTAGTGGATGCAGCCTCCCTAATGATAATAACCATGGTGAAAGATCCTGGAGATGAACAGACTTTAATAAAAAAAGCGATAGACCAATAAGGGCAATCAGCACGATGGAAATTGGCTTTTTTAGTAGACGCTCAAAATGGGTCAGCACTTACAAATATATTAATCTAAAAAGGTAATAAAAAAAATAAATGAGTTAAGCCATGATTGGTGATAATGTAGCGTTACTATCGCCAAACTGATCGATATCAATATTTAATGAATGCAACATGGTCAAATATAAATTGGCCAGCGGGGTCTCTTTGGCAAAAGCCAGATTTTGACCCATTTTTAATTTGCCTCCGCCGCTGCCTGCGACCATAATAGGCAGATTTCTCGGAGCATGCCGATTGCCATCTCTCAGATCAGATGTAAATACGATCATGGAATTATCCAATAAGGTCTTGTCACCTTCTTTGATATTTTTTAGTTTATTCAGGAAATAGGCCCATTGCTCTACATGCCAGGTAGTGATCCGCAGATAGGCTTCCATCATTTCAGGTTTGTCCATATGATGAGAGAAATTGTGATGGTTGCCTTTTACTCCTTCCAGGAAAGAGAAATTTCTATTACTCACAGAATTGCCAAACATAAAAGTCGACACCCTGCTGGCATCACTCCAGAAAGCCAATGCCATTATATCCAGCATAAGCCGGGTCTTCTCCGTGATGTCTACTCCCGCATACATCTCTACATATTCATCTATATTTTGATTTACCCGTATCAATTCTTTTTTGATATCATTGGTAATATTCGCTTTAAACTTCTCCCTATTCTTTTCACTCGAAAGCCTTTTTTCTACGCTTCTTATTGATTCCAGGTATTCTGACAATTTATCCTGGTCAGATCTTCCCAGTGATTTTTTTAATGCATTCGCATCTTCCTGGACCGCATCTAAAATGCTTTTCTTAAAAGGATCAGCTTTGAGCTTCACCCCGGGTACATACGGTTTAAATAATCTATCAAATGCCAGTCGGGGATCTATCTCTTTAGACAAGGGTTGATTGGGTGTACGCCAGGAAATGCTGGAGCCATAAAGCCTTGTAAATCCAACATTGATATCCACTCCAGTAGTAATTCGATCAAGCCCATACTCCAAGGAAGGGAACAAGGTATCAGTACCTGCTTTAGATGCAATTAGTTGGTCTACCGAGATCCCACCACTGCTGATATTATCGCCGATAGTTTGCTTGATGGCAGTACAGGTAAGCAAACTGGCAGATTTGGCATAATGACCATCGGAGCCCTTAAACATGCAATTTTTGTTCATCAATTCTCCTAAGATCAAAATATCTTTTTTTAGAGAGGCGAGCGGAGTAAGCTGCCTGGTCAATGTAAAGTCCGAACCAAATTCTGTTGGAGTCCAATGGTAAGGATGTACACCATTAGGCATGTAAAAAAAGGCTGTCCTTATAGGCGATTTTTGCAGTAATCTAGCGCCTATGGAAGGTAAAGTCATAGCTTCTAAAAAAGGTAATGCAATACATGCACCAGCACCCTTGAGCATTCGCCGTCGTGATATTTCCCAATTCTTCACCATGCCTTTTATAAATTTATTAAAATTACCTAAATACTTTTTTTCTCAAAATCATTTACTTTCATCAGGAATGGATAACTCTTTACTAATTCTATGATGAAAGGTTCAGGATTGAAATTGTTTTCTAAAAGCGTGTTTTCTAATTTTACCAGGGCGGGCTCATCTGTAAACAACATAGACCTGCCTAATGCATAAGATAAAAATTTAGTAGCAAAATTGCGAGCTATCTTTTGTTTTTCATCCATTAATATGGTCTTCAGCTCGGCAGGACCTTTAAATATTTTTCCATCAACGGTAACACCCGATGCATCAATGGGTACTTTTTCATAGGTGGTTCTCCATTTACCTATAGGGTCAAAATTTTCTAACCCCAAGCCCAGCGGATCCATTTTCTCATGACAGCCTTTGCACTCCGGCTTGGAGCGGTGCATCTCCAATATTTTTCTTAATCCTAGCGCTTCATGCTTGGCAGGATCGCTCGTAAGTTCTGCAACTACAGCAGGTGGAGGTGGCGGAGAAATTCCCAGGAGCTGTTCCATTACCCACTTCCCTCTAAGCACAGGACTTGTGCGCAATGAAAGAGAGGTGACGGACAAAACACTTCCCATGCCTAATACTCCGCCTCTTAGGCCATTTGACACCGTAATCTTTTGTATATCCTCATTTTCTACTCCTTCAATTCCATAGTAAATAGCCAGGTTTTTATTCAACATTGCATAATCACTTTGGATCAGGTCAAGCATGTTTTTGCTTTGGGTGAGTACATGATAAAAATATTCTACCGTCTCATCATACAATGCTTTCCTGATTTTCATATCAAAGCCAGGAAACTTCCCTTCATCTACCATAGGTTGGTGATCCAATAGCTTGGTAATGCCCAGCCATTGCACGGCAAAATTTTCAGCAAATCTTTTTGACCTGGGATCTGCCAACATCCGTTTTACCTGTTGTGTCAAAACCAATGTATCGTGGAGCTTTCCTTTATAGGCCAAATCAAATAATTCCTGATCAGGCATGCTACACCACAGAAAATAAGAAAGTCGATTTGCCACTTCAAAATGACTCAATGGAAATGGCCCGATAATATTTGATTCTTCTTCTGTTTTGTATAAAAAATTTGGAGATACTAATATGGCTTTCATTACCTGAGCTATACTTTCCTCAAATCGCTGCGGGTTGTGTACCAGGGTCTTTTGATCGTATACTTCTTTAAATAAGGCTACTAAATGTTGCTTATCATCTTCTTTCAAAAATCTGCGATAGGCTTTTGTAGCCAATGGGGTGATCACTATTTCGGCTGCTTTTTCAGGGTTGTTGAGGTCAGCATATTTTGGGTTAAAGAGGGAGCGAAACCAATTTTTTATCCCGGTCCATCCTGAAGGGTCAAATTTAAAATCAATCCATCTGTTCCAGTTTTCTTTGTTTTGATATACAGAGTCTACGATTTGATCTGCAGCGTCAAAATATCTTTCCAGTTTCAAAGGGGTAAGAAAAAGGGCCCTGCCCTGATTATCAAATCCACCGCCTCCAGATCCATCAGATGGGAAAAAATCTTTAGCATTAAAATCAACATGGAGTAAATCTAAAACGGTATAATGATATTCAGCATGGCTCAGCCTTCGAATGACAATAGCACCGGGAGTCTTTTTCTCAAGGGAAGATTTTAAGACTTTATCAATTCCGTTTACCAGTTGGTCATATTCTGTCATCGAGAGTTTAGGCTCCGTTTTTGGGGGCATTGTTCCAGATTTGATCACATCTCTGATCTTTAGCCAAAACGCGCCATCTTTGATTACTCTATCTTGCTCTTTGTAATTGTCAATGTTTACATCAGCCTTTGGCCGGTTAGTATTATGACATTTTATGCACGACTTTTCCAGCAATGGCCTTACATGAGTCTCATAGGAGAAGCTATCTATAGCCAGGGCATGTCCCGCTAAAATCAGGAAGGAGGAAAGTATGTATAATTCTTTTTTCACCAGGTCTCTGTCTTAATTTCTGAGAATATCATAAAAGTACGCAATCGATGCCAGACACGCAAGCTCTGTAATGATAAAATACAGTAATAAGTTTCCCTACCTCTGCTAAAGGCGAGAAGAAGCTAATAAAAGTGTTTATACCCCTCTTTAATTTAAAGGATGGGAAATGAAGAAAGGACTTTCTATATAAATAAATTCTGCATTTTTATGATACAGCCGATACAAGGAAAATCATTTTCTTTATCTTTATCTAAATCCAGATTTTCATGCAACCCGTTTCAGAGGAAAATAAAATTTTTGAAAAGCAGCTCTATTTCGAAGAAAATGTTGAAGGTAATTTTGACAAATGTCAGTTTGTTCATTGTGATTTTTCCGAAGGTATTATCCAACACTCCAATTTTTATGAATGTGAATTTAAACATTGCAATTTCAGCAATGCCAAAGTGATCAGGACTTCTTTTACAGATTGTAAGTTTTCCGACAGTAAACTCATCGGGATCATGTTCGATCTTTGTGGCGATTTTTACTATACCGTAGATTTTAGCAAATGCCAGTTTGACTATGCATCCTTGTATAAATTAAAGTTGCGTAATGCTCATTTTTTACACTGCAATTTTAGGGAGACTGATTTTTCAGAAACAGATTTTCATACCGCTTTATTTGATGTATGTGAATTTACAGGTGCGCATTTTGAGAATACTAACCTGGAATGGGCTGACCTCCGAACTTCCAGAAATTATTTGATAGATCCTGAAAGCAACAAGATTCGCAAAGCCAAATTTTCCATGCCGCAGGCATTAGGATTATTATATAAGTATGATATATCAATTGAATAGACTCTTAAAATGAAACGAATGGGAAAGAAGAAACCTACTTTATAATCATCATAAACAATATCTAAAATTCCCTTTTTCATAACCCCATAATCACCTATTTTTGCGGGTCATGTCAAAAGCTCAGGATCTGGAAGAAGAATTTATTGAAATTATTGGAGCAAAAGAACATAATCTCAAAGATATAAGTCTTAAAATTCCCCGAAATCAATTAGTAGTAATCACTGGCTTGAGCGGCAGTGGTAAATCTTCTTTGGCATTTGACACCATCTACGCCGAAGGTCAGCGCCGGTATATGGAGACTTTCTCCGCCTATGCACGGCAATTTATAGGTACTATGGAAAGGCCTGATGTAGAGTTGATTACAGGACTGAGCCCGGTGATTTCTATTGAACAAAAAACCACCGGCTGGAATCCCAGGTCTACAGTAGGTACCATCACCGAGATTTACGATCTATTCAGACTCCTATTTGCCCGCACAGGCGAAGCCTACAGCTACGCCACTGGTAAAAAAATGGTTCGATACAGTGAAGCCCAGGTCATTGATCATGTACTTACCACTTTTAAGGATCAAAAAATTGCTTTATTAGCACCAATTGTCCGTGGTCGTAAAGGTCATTATCGCGAAATATTTGAGCAGGCGCGCAAGCAGGGTTATTCTAAAGTTCGGGTAGATGGCAGTACCATAGATCTGAGGCCGGGTATGCAGGTCGACCGGTACAAAGTGCACGATATTGAAGTGGTGATTGACCGCATCCAGGTGCAAAGTACCAAGCGGGACAGGTTAGCATCTTCTATTCAGTTAGCTATGAAAATGGGTAATGGTTTGCTCATGGTAGAAGATGAATCTGGAACGGTCACTCCATTTAGTCAAAACCTCATGGACCCCGAGCATGGTATTTCTTATGAAGATCCATCACCGAATACTTTTTCATTTAACTCACCTTATGGCGCATGTCCTGCCTGTGATGGCCTGGGTAAACTGCACCAGATCGATATCGATAAGGTAATACCCGACGACTCTAAAAGCATCAATGAAGTAGGCATAGCCCCATTGGGAGAAGTGCGCGAAAATATGACTTTCCAGCAGCTAAGAGTGATCTCGAAAAAATATGGATTCACTTTCAGCACTCCGGTAAATAAAATCCCTGCTGAAGCACTCGAAATCATTTTACATGGTGGCGATGATGGCTATGAAGTAAAAACCAAGTATGCTCAGAATGACTTTGTATATAACCTGGCCAGTGAAGGTCTGGCCAATATGTTGGTAAGATGGCACAAAGACAGTACCAGTGAAAAAATAAGGCAATGGGCAGAGGAATTTATGACCATTTCTGAATGCCCGGAATGTAAAGGGGCAAGACTGAAAATAGAAGCACTCCATTTTAAAATCGCCGAAAAAAATATCTCTGAACTCGCTGAAATGGATCTTTCCGATTTAGCAAAATGGCTGGATGGCATTGAGGATCAACTATCTGTGCGCCAGCAACAAGTAGGCACAGATGTTTTGAAAGAGATCAAGCTACGCCTGAATTTTTTACTCTATGTTGGACTTGATTATCTTAGTCTGAATAGACCAGCCAATTCTTTATCAGGCGGAGAGTCCCAGCGTACCCGTTTGGCTACCCAGATCGGGTCTCAACTAACGGGAGTCACTTATATTTTGGACGAACCCAGTATAGGATTGCATGCCCGCGACAATCAACGATTGATCAAATCGCTTAAAGACCTCCGCGATATAGGGAATTCGCTCTTAGTAGTGGAGCATGATAAAGAAATCATGTTGGCAGCAGATCACCTCATCGATATGGGGCCCGGAGCCGGTACACATGGTGGCCATGTAGTAGCTCAGGGCACTCCCATAGAATTTTTAAAACAAGGCAGCGAAACAGCAGACTATCTTTCCAATAAGAAGCAAATTGCAGTACCTGCTTCCCGTAGAAAAGGAAATGGTAAATACATCAAACTAAAAGGAGCTACTGGTCACAATCTGCACCATGTAAATCTTCAAATACCTCTGGGTACTTTCATTTGTGTAACAGGGGTGAGCGGCAGTGGTAAAAGTAGCCTCATCAATGAAACGCTCTATCCTATACTCAGAAAGTATTTTTATAACAGCCTTCAAAAGCCTTTGCCTTATACACAGATTGAAGGTATAGATAATATTGACAAAGTCATCGATATCGATCAGTCTCCGATTGGTCGTACGCCACGCTCCAATCCAGCCACCTATACCGGAGTGTTTACAGACATACGCAATATTTTTACCAACTTGTCGGAATCTAAAATCAGGGGCTATAAAGCAGGAAGATTTTCGTTTAATGTGAAAGGCGGGCGATGTGAGACTTGCGAAGGCGGTGGTATGCGGGTGATAGAAATGAATTTCCTTCCTGATGTGCAAGTCGAATGTGAAACATGCCTCGGAAAAAGATACAATCGGGAGACTTTAGAAATTCTCTGGAAAGGAAAAAATATCTCCCAAATACTAGATATGAAAGTGGAGGATGCGGTCGGTTTTTTCGAATCCATACCCAATATCCATCGCAAAATGAAGACGCTGCATGAGGTGGGTTTAGGCTATATCTCCCTTGGCCAACAGGCGACTACGCTGTCAGGAGGTGAAGCCCAGCGGGTAAAACTCTCGGAAGAACTTTCCAAACGCGACAGTGGAAATACATTGTACATATTGGACGAGCCCACTACGGGCCTTCATTTTGAAGATATCCAGCACCTGTTGAATATGTTAAACAGATTGGTAGATCGGGGGAATACGGTATTGGTAATAGAACATAATATGGAAGTGATCAAAGTAGCTGATCACATAATAGATATCGGCCCTGAAGGAGGAAAATATGGTGGTAAAATAGTGGCTCAGGGGAGCCCCGAGCATGTAATAAAGTCAAAAGACAGCCTTACTGCAAAATACCTGGCAGAGGAATTGAAAAAATAGGATTCCAATTTTTTCGAAGGATCGATTTTTTAATCATCTAAAAAATATAGAATGGAGGATACGGGAATAAAAAAAGCCCTGAATACTGTAATCCAGAGCTTTTCCAATTAACCTAAAGAAATTTACAAGGAGAACCAACTTACCCTGTAAACTATTTTTTTTATAAATAGGAGAAAAAAAGCCCCGGCTTTCCGACCCGAGGCTTTCCAATTAACCTAAAGAAATTATAAGGAACCAACTTACCTTATAAAATTTGTTTTTGTGTCTAAAGGAAAAAAAGCCTCGGCTTTCCGGCCCGAGGCTTTACAATTAACCTAAAGAAATTTACAAGGAGAACCAACTTACCCTGTAAACCTTAATTTTTAGAGGTTTATATTTTTATACGATGTCAAAGACGCAATTTTTTATTTTAAGATGACTTTCTTCAAAGGGGTCATCTAATGTGCTGATAAAGTGCTGATAATGTGTTGCGTATATATTTAAAATCGCTTTCGATTTTAGATTTTTTGAAAGAGCAGTTTAGAAGCCTTCTAATTGACCACCAACGGCTGAACAAACTTTAGCTACTATTGGAGCAACAAAGGCAATTAAAAAAAGTATCATAATTTATTTAGGTTTAAATTGATTTGAAAACTAAAACAAATCTACATCTACATATCCTTTAATAAAGTATCAAAAAACTAATCTTGAGGACATACCAAGATAGGTATTACTTTCAAATTACATACCCTAAATAACTGAATTACAACATTTTGCTATTCAACCTATAATCTTATATTATATAAATATTTAATTACAATTTTCTATTTTTACTATTCTATTGCAAATATCTACTATAAATAGGGGAACTTCAATTTCAATTAATACACTTTATGGACATACATAAATTAGATGAAATTCCGATAATATATATATTAGTACTTGATAGACAGTAATTTAGAAATAATAAGATGATTGACGAATTTAAGTTGATTGTAAAAATTTTAGATAAAGCCAGTGTAAACCACCTGGAGTTATTTACAAGAGAAGATTTTGGAGCGAAAGTTTCAAAAATGGGTAAGTTGTTTCAAGTCATTAAGAATAATGAATTTGAAACTATGGATGAATTAAAGTCAGCTTTTTTAGAAACTTCTGAGCAAGAATGGGGTTTTCAAAAACTTCAAATGAGATTCAAAGAAAAGCTCGCAAACACTTTATTTTTTGTTGATACAAATTCCCCAAAATTCAGTGAAAGAGCAAAGGCGTATTATACTATTGCTAAAAGAGCCTTGTCAGCTAGGATGCTTAGTGAACGAGGAGCAATTAAAATGGCAAATGAGGTGGCAGAAAATACAATTCCTATTTCGATGAAATACGAATTTACTGATTTATCATTATTACTATTAAGGATCTTAAAAAAAAGATATGCCAGAGAAGTAAAATTGAAAAAACTAAAACATTATTTGAATCTATTTGATGAATTGAACGAGCTTTTCAGAAGAGAAGTCGAGATGGAGCATTATTTAAATATTTTGATTTTTCAGGAAAATGCCCTGAAGGATAAAGACAAAAAAATCATTCAATTGAAAAATTATGATAAAATTGTCAAGGATGCGATTTATTATTTAGAATCAGATCCCTCTGTGGAGTTAATATTATCATGTGCGCCAATTGTACTGAATTATTTTAGAGAAAAGAGTGACTTTAAGAAATTTAATTATTGGGCTTTTTATGCCTTAGATTTAGTTCTTGCAAAGCAATTTTTCTCAGAGACAATTTTGGATCAGATTATTATACAACTAATTAGAGGTGCTTTAATAAGCAAAGATTATTTAACTCTGTTACAGTTGGAGAAAAAGTATTTTTCTAAAATAAATAATATAAATTTTAATTGGTATGTGAGATTCTATTATTTCATACTTACCAATCTCCATTCTAAACAATATCAAATTGCATACGATAGATTTACAAAGGCGTTTGATCAAAAAAATTTCAAGCAACAACCCCCAGTTATTACAGAGCTTTTCCTCATCCTTCAAGCCTATATCCATTACCTCATCGAACTCAAAAAAATCATCCCCACCAAAGACACTCCCGACTTCCGCCTCAATAAATTCCTCAATCAAGTGCCGGAGTATTCCAAAGACAAATCCGGTGCTAATGTTTCTATACTCCTCATCCAAATACTTTTTCTACTCAAAGATGGCAAATACAATAAAATAATAGATCGCATGGAAGCCCTCAAGCTATACTCTTATCGCCACCTGCGGAAAGACGAAAACTTCCGCTCACAATGCTTTTTCCGCATGCTCAATGAAATGATCCGCGCCGATTTTAAAAAGAAGGGCACCGTATTCCGTACAGAAAAATGGCTTAAAAAGCTGGAATCGGTGAAAATAGAGAGCTATCCTAATGCCGCTGACAAGGAAATCTTGCCGTATGAAGATATGTGGGAGTTGGTGCTGGAGCAGTTGAAGTGAGGGTCTTTTGCCACATAGGACACATAGGTTTTTTTTTGTGCACCCTGGATTTATTTGGACGAATGCTAATATTTAGCCATCCTAATGGTGCAGAAAATGAAATCTTGCCATGTGCAGATATGCAGGAGTTGGTAATTAATGAAGTGACTCGTCCTGAAAAAAGTTTACAGTTATTATTGTTAATCCTGCTATTCATTTACAAAGTTAATATTAGTCCTGATATGCGTTTACAGTTGCTTTTTTATTGGGTAGTAGTTTTTCCAGATTCGTTTCACTTGAATAGGTTCTTTTGCATGATGAACCTTGTCCGGTGTATAGTTGCTGATGCTCATGTGAGGTCTTTCACTGTTGTAAAGTTGGATTGCTTTATGCAGGTAAGCAATTGCTTCTTTCACTGTTTTGATTTGCTGCCTATCTAAATATTCTTGTTTTAAACCTATTTCAGGACAAGGCAGGCTCTTTTGCAAGGTTGGCTTTTGAGTGTCGGCTTTGTGTGCCTTGCAAATGTGCCTGACTTGGTGTGTCGGCCAGTTTTATACTACTCAATTTCAGCTTGCAATTTTTGGTGTCGGAAAATGATAGCTATTTAATATTTTTAGTCAATTCAAAATCATCTTTTTTGTCTCGGAGTTCAATTGCTTTCTCAATATATTTTGTCGGATTCGAAATAAAATCATTCCATTTTACAGATTGTATGTAAGAGCTATCTCCTGAATAAACCCAAATATCATTGCAAACTCTTTTATCCGGCTTTTTTGCGTTAAACATATTGTCACTCAAAATTTGAAATAGAAATGGTGTATTTAGTGTTCTGCAATTACACTCGACATTGTTTGTAATATAATATTCATAGCTTCCTATTTCGTCTGGCAATATAACTGCGATTACTCCATTTGTATTACTGTTTTGACCTTGACGACTTTGCTCTTTTAAAGAGTATGAAATTTCCCAAGGCATCCACTGTTCATTTTCAGACAGAAAAGAATTCTTCATCCCCTTTGATACTAAAACAATGGTTACGCTGCTGTAAAATATTTTGTCTCCGAGTTTTGAACCAATAGTTGAGTCGGCAAGTGACTCCAAACTTTCACCATCATTTTCGCCTTTATATATATGCTCATCTTCATGTTCAAGTTTTTCGATTATTTTATCTACATAATGACGGGCTGTAGTAGTAATTCTTTTTTTATAATTGGTTCCGAACCGATTTTCTACCTCATAAATATCTAAATCCTGAACTTGTGTATCAGAATGTTTGTATGAAACGAAAAAATTTCTTCCCATTGCGTTATATTTTATCCATTAATAAGTTTTGAATTAAAGACATATACCCGTAGTCTTTTACAAGTCTTTCATTTTTTAAATTGTCTGGCAGAAGATTATCATATACGATTCTTGTGGCAGCACCTGTACTTGCGATTGGTAAAACTAAAGCATCTGGATGTTTGGCTATAAATATTTTATATTCATCTTCTATACCATTCATGCCACCTATAAAAACAGCTGCTGAATACTCATTTTCAGATAGCATACGTTCCCTCATTAAATGAATACTTGAAGGAATGTCTTGAAGTTTTTCGGTAAATACAATATTCTCAAATTTATTATTGTCTTTTGGAAACATGTTTTCAAACCATAGAGATTGATATAGTTTTATATGTTCTTGGATATTTAAGCCCAATTTTTCCATTACATAGTAAATTAATGGAGTGATTGACGGATGCCCACCCCAAATTATTCTATGTTTTGGAAGTACAACAGTTGTTAGAGCAATTATAGCATCTCTGATTGCAACTATATCTGTAGTTTCAAAATACTTTGCATCTCTTTCCGGCAATGGAATACTTGCGGATAAAAAAATATTCTTTAATTCTTTTGTAGCCATGTTTCAAAATCTTGTTTTTTTAATGTTTTGATATCAAGATTCAAATTTTTGTTCAACCATTCCAAATGCCGAATCCACTTTTCTCTAATTCTTAAATCATCATATATGAGCCTAATACTGGCTTTGCCATAACTTAATAGTTCATTCCTTATTTCGGCTGTTTGACAGCTTGTCGATTGCGGAATGCCAATGGTAGGTATATATATCCTTCTTTCTCCACTTGGAAGGTCTTCAGTTAAAAACCTTTCAGGCTGAACGGTAATATTTCTACCCAGCTTTTCTGCAATACTTCTAAAATCAGTGATTAAACTATCTTGTCTAGCTGCAAGATTTCTTGCTCTTATTGATTCAACATCTTTAATTACTTCTTCAACAAAATCAGACTTTAATTTTGATAAATCTTTACTATCGAACAAATCATTTTCAAAGTTTTCTTTACTCAATTGTTTAGGGTAACTAATATGAGAATTGTCATCCATTTTTACATTATGGTTTGGCCAGACTAATTGAACAATTCCTATTTGTTTTGCTCCAGCTTCAGCAAACTCTTCTTTACACCAATGACTATTTAAAAATTCAGGTGTATTAAGAAGTACAATAACATCGCAGTCAGCCATACGGTGCCACAATTCATCTTGAAAAGGTTCTCCCTTTCCAACTGAGTGGGTATCTAAAAAAACATCGAAATTGTGTGCTTCCAAAGCTTCAAATAATTGAATTGCGACAGATGTTGATTCATTTCTCTTATAACTTATGAATACTTTTCTTGTGCTTCTTAATAATTCAAATGCTTCTAATGCTATGTTTACAATCCTGTCTTCTTCTATTTTTTTATATTGGATGCCATTTTGGTTTTCTAAAATTTTGGGTATTTCCTTTGAGAATGATTCGTCAGTAAAATAAATTGGTAAAATCATAGAGCCTTCTTTAAGCAATCGCTTAGCAATATTAATATCCTTAAAATCGCCATTAACGTCACCAAAATAAAATACAAAGGCTGGCTGGTTTCCTAAATATTCAGCTTCAAAATTATTTCGATTAATAATTTTTAAAGAGTCACTCAGAAGATTTAGTTCTCCTAATTTCTTTGTAAACAATTCTAAAATATCTTCAATGATAGTAACATCGCTTCCAAGAATTATTAATTGATACTTATATTTCATTCTACCTAAATTTCTTTTATTGTTTTATTATTAAGTGCCTTGAAAATATTCCTGACTTGGTGTGTTGCATTTTAGATGAATTAATCTTCATTTACAAAACTTTCCTGATAATCCTTTGCACTCAATACTGTGTCGTAAAGCCCAACATCTTCGTCTTTATGTTTGCTGACACCAATGTATTGTAAACTGGCATCTTCATAACGCTTGAATTTGTAAACAGCATCATTCATTAATGCTGAATTGAAAACACCAAGGCTTACTAATAATTCAAAATCCTTAACTGTCAAACCTGTTACCTTTTTGAAAAGTCCGGGTTCTAATTTTGTTATTACGTCCTTCAAACTTCTTTCTCTATAGTCAGTCAGGTACATGAATACGGGAATACGAGTAGCGAACTTGATAAGCTTTTCCTGAATTTGTTTTCGTTTGCTTTGGTATTCTTTCTCAGCATCAGATAGCTCTTTCTTTTTCTTGTCCGATAACTGCTTGTCATTAGCTTCTTTCTTTGCTTTCTTTACTGCTTCTGATTTATTGATAATGGTTTCAATGTCTTGATTCAAATTTCTGAAACCTTCAATGTTCATTAGAGCCTTCATGGCTTCTTCGTTTGCCATTAAACGGGCAAGTGTGTTATTGTCCACATTTACAAGCAATGCACTTTCCCAACGCCTTGCTAAAAGCGTTGCAGTAGTGCCACTCAATGCCATGTCCAAAATACCTGCGGCATCCACTTGCTTCATTGTACTTCCGTCATAAGCCAGTACTGGCAAAAAGTTTATAAACTCTGCAACCTTTGATTCTGGATTTGTTTCATTTACATTCAGCCTGCAACTGTAATCAGCTATTTGTCGCAATGCCCGGTCTGGTGCAAAATCAAAAACGTAACATTCTTCTTTTAGTATTTCTTCTTTGTTGGGTGATTTGCTATCAGGGTTTTTAATAACCCAAGGTGTTTGCACACGGAAAGCTGCTTGAAAATAAGTTTCTGGACTGGAAGAATTTCGCAACATAAAAATCCCTGTCCACGGTTTTATAGAAATCCCTGTTGTTAATTTTCCGCAAGAAAGTGTGATTGTTTTTGATTCCAGTGGATTATCGGTCATGGCATCTAACACTGGTGGCATTGCTTCTACACCAATTCCAGCTTGTGTTCCTGCTGCCACAACAATTGTATAGTCGTGGTAAAATTTGTTTTGTCGTTGCTTTATTAAGTTTGCCATTGCATGGCATGATGCTACAGTTGGCAAAAACCAAAACGTATGATTCAAAACTTTGAGTAATGGTGCATGAGAAAACGGTAACGGCGGTTTCTTTGCACCCATCTTTAAATTGTCAACAGTGGTTTCTCTAAAATCACCACGAATAAGGTCAAGCCATTTTTGTACTTCGTCTTCATATTTGAACCGGGCATTTCGTCCTTCTCCTTCTGCGGTAAAGAAAATATTCAAATCAAATCCGTCAAATTCACCTTGCATGGCTATTTGTCGTATAGTGTCTGGTAGCTGGTAAGTGAGCATTACCATTCTTGGCAATGCTGCATAAGGATTGTTTGCAGCTTTCCAGTTTTCTTTTGCTTTCTGTTCGTCTGAATATGTCCAGTTGAAAATTTGTTCTTCAATAAATTCGCCTGACGCTATAGCTCTAAAAGGTGTGCCTGATAAATACAAATAATGATTGGTAGTAATTGGCATTGTTTCTTCATCAAAATATTCTATGCCTTCACCTTCGCCAAATTCTAATTCTTTTTTGCCTTCGGCTTCAAATAATTCTTTGGCATTTTCACGCCATGCACCATAATGATATTCGTCAAATATTACACAATCCCAATTGGTAGCATGTACCCACTCATTTTTGGTTTTAATTCCACCCGTGCTAGTGTTCTTCCCCAAATAATCCTGAAAAGAACCAAAACACACAATTGGTTTTTTAGGGTCGGCATCTTCAAACTTCAATCCGTTTCTTGCAATGAATTGCCATCCTTTAAAATCAACATGGGTTTTTAAATCTTCATCCCATGCACTCTGAACTGCAGGTTTAAAAGTTAAAATCAGTATTTTTTTCCAGCCTAATTTTTTTGCTAATTGATAACTGGCAAAGGTTTTCCCGAAACGCATTTTTGCATTCCATAAAAAGTGAGGCGTTTGTTTTGGATTTTCTTTTTTATAGCTTTTGAAATACTGGATGCTTTTGTTAAAGGCTTCTTCCTGTTCAGGTCTCATGATGAAATTTAGCACCCGATTTTCTTCAGTTTGTTCACCAGTCTTTATTTGATGAATCGCTCTACGCAAATCATTTAAGTTGCATTTATACCATTCGCCACTTGCATTTACTACTTTCCATTCTCTTAAAAGCCGATGCACATCATGGTCAGTAAACGAACTGCCATCTTTCTTCATAGCCGATTCTTCAAACACAATTCTATGTTCAATTTTGGCTGTGCCTAGTTGTTCTTTAATACGACTTTTTGCATCTCGGTCGGTAAAACCAATTTTTAGCAAACCTTTATGCGTAGTAACTCCAACCAGTTCGTAAGCATAAATGGTCGGATTAGCTGAAGGTCGTGGTGGAAAGAATTCTTTTTTATTCATCGCCTCCGTTAATTTGAGTTCCATCCATAGGACGAATCATAGATTCAATAAAAGCAATTTCATCTTTGGTTAAGCCATATTTTTTATAGAGTTTTTCATCTGTCCAAACTTCATTGAAATCTTGCATGGGAACAAATTCGTAAACACCCCTTCGAGCTTCTTGAGTTATTTTTTTGAGAGCTACCATAAAATGAAAAAATTTAGTCTCAATATATGTGAGTGCATTCTTCAAAACTTGTTTCGATTTAAATGGCCCAATTACAAGGTAGGTTTCACTTGTACAAGAAGGATTTTCAGGTATGAAAGGTTTAATTATATCTGTTTTACTATCTCCTGTTCCAATTGCCTTTGCAACAAATAGCTTATGTTGATTTAGCCAATCTACATTTTTCTTTACGTATTTAGAATCAATGTACCCAAGTCCGTCCTTTCTCCATCCATTGTAGTAGAAGTTTACGCACCCTTCGAATGGATTTAGTTTATATTTCGGCTTTACCCGTTTCATACTTCCGTCAACCCTAACATCAAATCCGAATGGGTCATTTGCACTTACTAAATCAGAAAAACTTTTTTCTTTTTTTAATTGCACCTTTTTTAAAATTGGAATGGCTTCATTGTAACGAATGAATGTTGATGCCCCTTCTTCAAGTAAATACCGTTCTGCTTCTGAAATTATTTTATTGCCTGAATGTGTTACAACTTTACAAGTACCTTGATTATCTCTATCCCACAAGAAGTAGTTTACACCACCTTTTATTTCAACACCCGGAAAACAATCTCTTGCATCTTGAAAATCGTGGATTATTCTCAACCTCTTATCTTTTAGCATTCTTTCTCTAAAATCTGTAAGTTCACCTACTCTGCCACCAGCAAACCATCTAGCAGGTATAATCATAGAGACAAATCTTGGATTTAGTTTAAATGCTTGTTCTACAAATTTGTGGTAGATAGGTTTTGCACTAGCACCGTGCCCACCATCACTCAATTGATATGGCGGATTGCCAACGATTACATCAAATTTCATATTGAATATTTTTTCAGGTTTGTCTGTATGAATAAAATTATAAGCATAGGTTTCTAAGGCATCTTCACGGTCATATACTTCCTGGCTTGCTCCGCAATAAGTACATTTTGCATCGCTAAAAGTATGTTTCAGTTTTTTGTAATGAATATTGCCTTGCTCATTTTCAAATGTGTCCACAACAGAATATTTGCTGTTGGCTGTTTTGCTGCAATACACACTTCTTTTACTAAGTAGAGAAGTGAGTTCAGTTATGGCTATCCCAAAAATCTGCTTTGTAAATATGTGGTTGATTCTTTTTTGCTTGTCGGGTATTTGTGTTTCAAGTCCTTTATCTAAACGTTTTGCTATTTCCCGTAAAAAGACTCCACTTTTGGAAACAGGGTCTAAAAAAGTAGCATTCGGATTTCGCCAAATACTTGCTGGCAGCAAGTCTAAAATGTCGTTAGCTAGTCCCGGTGGTGTAAACACTTCGTCATTGCTCAAATTAGCAAGGCAGGAAAGTACATCAGGATTATAATTTGTTTGTATCATCTTAGCCGAGCTTTAAGAAATGAATTAGTGGAAAATCTTTTACTGGTTCATCAATTGCCGCTGCGTTTCCTTCATCATTAAACATGGAGAATTGGTGAGTTTGTTCTACCAAGAATTTAAAAACATAATCTCTTCTTTTCAGCATGTTCTCATTTATCATGCTCCATTCAGAAAAAACGATTGGTTTTTTTGTAACCGGATTGGTAAAGTCTAAAGCATCACCCCACAAAATATTTCTCTTTAAAATAAATTTTATGCTTTTTAATAGTTCTATTTTGGAATTGATGCCAAAATTGGCAACATATATTTTAGAAAATATTGCAAATAATCTTTCCTGACATTCCAAAGTATTATCTTCTAAAATGTCTACACCATAAATACTTGATATTGCTATTAAAGAATTTCGCTCCCATTCAAGCTGACTTTTACGGTATCTATTTTCAACTACTGCTAATTTTCTTTTCAATACTTCGGCTAAAAAGTTACCGTTGCCGCAGGCAGGTTCCAAAAAGCGAGAATCAATACGTTCTGTTTCTTGCTTTACAAAATCAAGCATTGCGTTTACTTCACGATCACTTGTAAACACTTCTCCGTGGTCTGCAACTCTTTTTTTTGTTTTTACTTGTTTGGTATCATTCATATTGACTCGTCCTGAAAATAGTTTACAGTTAATATTGTTAATCCTGCTATTCATTTACAAAGTTAATATTAGTCCTGATATACGTTTACAGTTGCTTTTTTATTAGGGTAGTAGTTTTGCCAGATTCGTTTCACTTGAATAGGTTCTTTTGCATGATGAACCTTGTTAGGTATATAGTTGCTGATGCTCATGTGAAGTCTTTCACTGTTGTAAGTTGGATTGCTACTATTTGAATAGAAGTGAGTTTGAAAAATTTAAATATTGGGCAAAAAATGTTTTGGACCTTATTATTGCGAAATCATTTATTTCCTCAAATATTGTGGAACTCCATTTAGTGAGTATGCTTAAGATTGCTATGATTACAAAAGATTCAAAATCTGCTATAGATCTAAATGAATTATACTTTCAAAAACTAAATAATAATTCTTTTAATTGGTATGTATGTATTCTATATTTAATCGAAACCTTTTTGCATTCTCATAAATATGATCTTGCCCATGAGAGGTTTTCTTTTGCAGTTTCGCAAAAAAAATTCAAGCAGCAACCCCCAGTTATTACAGAGCTTTTCCTCATCATCCAAGCCTATATCCACTACCTCATCGAACTCAAAAAAATCATCCCTACCAAAGACACTCCCGACTTCCGCCTCAATAAATTCCTCAATCAAGTACCGGAATATTCCAAAGACAAATCCGGTGCT
Organism: Chitinophagales bacterium; assembly: GCA_038251405.1. Lineage (GTDB taxonomy): Bacteria > Bacteroidota > Bacteroidia > Chitinophagales > Saprospiraceae > JADJLQ01. The sequence goes on along the minus strand of JBBSBH010000017.1, from coordinate 22,077 downwards.
AATGTTTCCATTCTCCTCATCCAGATACTGTTCTTGCTCAAAGACGGCAAATACACTAAAATAATAGATCGCATGGAGGCCCTCAAGCTATACTCTTATCGACACCTGCGTAAAGACGAAAACTTCCGCTCGCAATGCTTTTTCCGCATGCTCAATGAAATGATCCGCGCCGATTTTAAAAAGAAGGGCACTTTATTCCGCACCGAGAAATGGCTCAAAAAACTGGAATCAGTGAAAATAGAGCGCTTTCCCAATGCCGCTGACAAGGAGATCTTGCCCTATGAAGATATGTGGGAGCTGGTGCTGGAGCAGTTGAAGTGAGGGTTTTTGATTTTTGCCACATAGGTACATAGGCACATAGGACACATAGGTTTTTTTTGTGCACCTGAATTTATTCGGCCGAATTCAATTTACTTCAAACCACTGTATTAAATTGACACCAATTTAGCTACCCCCTAAACCTCTCCTATGTCTCTATGTGAAATTCCCCTATGCGCCCTATGTGTTTAAGTCTACAAAACCCCTATATACTCTGCGTGTTTTAAATAGTTCCCCTCATTAAAATCTTATCAAAAAACTCTGGTTTAGACTCCATTTAGATCAGGGTTTTTAGTACTTTTGCACTCGATTTCACGAAACATGGTTAAATTAAATCAAAATTTGTTACTTAAATTACTGGTATTCAGTTTTTTATTTGCAGGTTTCAGCATGAAACTATCCGCTCAGCATGAAAATGGAGGTCAGTCGTCTACTGAAGCCGATTCTACTGAAATGGCACATAACATGGAGGGTGAGGAACATGAGCACCCCTTTGATCCGGGACAGACTGCATTTCACCATATTTCTGATCAAAATGTGTACAATATTGGCCCCTTCAATTTCCCGCTACCTTGTATTTTGTACACAAAAGGGAAGGGCTGGGAAATGTTTTCTTCCTCTAAATTTGGATTTGACGCTGTTGGTCATGGAGCTGGTCATAAAGCATACCATCAATTTGTATTGCATGAAGGATTAGTACATCGTATTCAGGATCCATCTTTCCCTCAGGGAGAGGTAGAAGTTTCTGGCTTTTTGAATAAGGAAGAAGTAGTGAACGACAAAAAAGTGGAAGTTTCGTTTGTTAGTGTCAATGGTAAAGAATATAAATTAGACAAAAAAAGTACAGCAGATGGCGGCTTATTCGGAGGAGGCATCACATCATTTTATGATTTTTCTATAGGTAAAAATGCCCTTTCCATGCTGATCGTTTGCCTTTTGCTGGGATGGATGTTTTTAAACATTGCCAGAGCCTATAAAAACAATCCTGGAAGGGCTCCAAAAGGTATTCAGAACCTGATAGAACCCATCATTCTTTTTATAAGAGACGAAGTGGCCAAGCCATTCATAGGAGCTAAATATGAGAAGTTTTTTCCATTCCTTTTGGCTTTGTTCTTTTTCATCTTAGGCCTTAATCTATTTGGTCAAATTCCTTTTTTCGGAGGTTCCAATGTGACAGGAAGCTTAAGTGTAACTATGGTGCTTGCATTAATCGCGTTCGTATTGACTACCATTAATGGAAACAAAAATTATTGGAAGCATGTTTTGTGGATGCCCGGTGTACCCGCTTGGGTAAAAACGATCTTAACTCCTGTTGAGATATTAGGTGTGTTTATCAAGCCATTGACATTGATGCTTCGATTGTTTGCCAATATTACCGCAGGGCATATGACACTGGTGATTTTCGTAGGATTGATTTTCGTTTTTGGTAAATCAGGCCAGAATGTAGGTGCATCTATTGGCACTTCTATTGGCTCGGGATTGCTCTCCATGTTTATGATGGCTATTGAATTATTGGTAGCTTTTATACAAGCATATGTATTCACATTACTTACGGCTTCGTATTTAGGCGCTGCAACGGAGGAACATCACCATGCTGAAGAACACCACTAAAGAAATTAAGGGAAAGAAGAAATGAAGCGAATGAAGATATTAAGAAATGAAAGGGAATTAAGAGAATGAAGGAGTTAACCAAATTTTTGAAAACAATTTAAATCAATATAATTATGACAGGTTCAATTGCCGCTATTGGAATGGGTTTAGCAGTTATCGGTGCCGGTATCGGAGTAGGTACCATCGGTGGAAAAGCTATGGAAGCTATCGCTCGTCAGCCTGAAGCTGTAGGCGATATTCGTGCAAACATGATCTTGACAGCTGCCCTCGTAGAAGGTGCCGCTTTGATCGCTATCATTTTGTCTTACCTTGCTGCTTAAACTTTATTCAAAGTAAACAACCGCCTGGTATTGACGATTGGTTTTGTCAGGTGGTTTTTAAATTTATAGAAAATTATTTTAAAAATAAAATATGATCTTTCTCGCTGATTTTAGCCCTATCAAACCGGAATTTGGACAATTCTTCTGGACTGTAATATACTTTCTTTTGTTTTGGCTATTGATTGGAAAATTTGCGTTCAAGCCTATTGCCGAATCATTGAAAAAGAGAGAGAATGATATTCAGGATGCCATAGACACCGCAAAAAATACACGTGAAGAAATGAGCAAAATGAAGGCTGAGAATGAGAAAATCTTAGCCGAGGCCCGCGAAGAAAGAGCCAGGATCTTAGCCGAAGCAAAAGAAACCAAAAATGCTATTATATCCGAGGCTCGGGAAAAAGCCAAAGAGGAGGCTTCCAAAGTGATCAGCTCTGCTATGACGGATATAGACAATCAGAAGAAACTAGCTATGACAGAAGTCAAAGACCAGGTGAGTAAAATAGCGTTAGATATTGCTGAAAAAATCATTCGCAAAGAATTGCAATCTAACCCGGACCAGCAGTCTTTTGCCAAAAAGTTAGTAGACGATTTAAATCTTAATTAATGTCACAAGCCAGAATTGCAACACGATACGCAAAGTCTTTGATTGATCTGGCTAAGGATCAAAACAAACTGGATCTCATATATCATGATGTGCAGCAAGTACAAACTGCCTGCAAAAACAAAGATTTTTTACTGTTGTGTAAAAGCCCTATCGTACCCTCAGGTAAAAAATCAAAAGTGTTCAGGATATTATTTGAGAAGATCCTGGATCCGCTTAGCTTCAGCTTTTTTGATATTCTTCTTCGGAAAGGGAGAGAATCCAATATGCCTGAAATAGCTGATGAATTTGTAAAACAATATGAAGAAATGAACCACAACACCCGGGTAAGACTGACTACGGCGGAAAAATTGGATGCAGCCATAGTAGGCGACATAGAATCCAAACTTCAACAATCGTCCACTACCAGGGATAATATTACGATCGAGACCAAAGTAAGGCCAGACATTATTGGAGGCTTTATTCTGGAATACGATGACAAACTCTACGACGCAAGTGTTTCAAATCAACTAAGACTAGTACGTAAAAAACTATTGTCCCAAAACTAAAAAGAACTTAATCTGACAACCGATAAAAAGAATAATTATGGTAAATATAAAGCCAGACGAAATTTCAGCAATCCTCAAACAACAACTTTCAGGATTGAAGACCGAATCAGAACTAGAGCAAGTGGGTTCTGTACTACAGGTAGGTGACGGGATAGCCAGAGTATATGGCCTTTCTATGGTAGAGGCAGGTGAACTGGTAGAGTTTGAAAATGGCGTGCAGGCTGTGGCTCTAAACCTGGAAGAAGACAATGTAGGGGTGGTATTAATGGGACCCGGGGATGGCATTCACGAAGGAAGTATAGTGCGTCGTACAGGTAAGATCGCCTCTATCAATGTAGGAGAAGGGTACCTGGGTAGAGTAGTGGATGCTTTGGGAAATCCTATCGATGGCAAAGGGCCTATCAGCGGTGTCACTTATTCTATGCCATTGGAGAGAATTGCTCCAGGTGTGATCTATAGACAGCCTGTGACAGAGCCTTTACAGACTGGCTTAAAAGCAATTGATAGTATGATCCCGATCGGCAGAGGTCAGCGGGAGTTGATCATCGGTGATCGTCAGACAGGTAAAACAGCGATTGCGATTGACACGATTATAAATCAAAAAGAATTTTATGAGCGCGGAGAAACCGTGTATTGCATATATGTTGCCTCAGGTCAAAAAGCATCTACAGTAGCTAATGTGGCTAAAACATTAGAAGAGTATGGAGCCATGCCTTATACTGTGATTGTGTCTGCATCAGCGGCAGATCCGGCACCCATGCAATTTTTTGCTCCCTTTGCCGGATGTTCCATAGGAGAATTTTTCAGAGATACAGGCAGACCAGCTTTGATCATCTATGACGATTTATCTAAGCAGGCAGTGGCTTATCGCGAGGTATCATTACTTCTTCGTCGTCCCCCTGGACGAGAGGCTTATCCTGGAGATGTATTTTACTTGCATAGCAGACTATTAGAGCGTGCGGCGAAGATCAACAGCAATGATGAAATCGCTAAAAATATGAATGACCTGCCAGAGTCACTGGTAAATGCAGGACTAATAAAAGGCGGTGGATCTTTAACCGCATTGCCCATCATTGAAACACAAGCTGGTGATGTGAGTGCATACATTCCTACCAATGTCATCTCTATTACAGATGGCCAGATATTCCTGGAATCAAATCTTTTCAATGCAGGTGTGCGACCGGCTATCAATGTGGGTATTTCGGTGTCCCGGGTAGGTGGAAATGCCCAGATAAAAGCTATGAAAAAAGTGGCCGGTACTTTAAAATTGGATCAAGCTCAGTACAGAGCTTTGGAAGCTTTTGCAAAGTTTGGATCTGATCTCGACGCCACTACTCAGGCATCATTGGAGAAAGGAAAGCGTAATGTAGAATTGTTGAAACAGCCTCAATATTCACCTGTACCAGTAGAAAAACAAATTGCAATGGTTTACCTGGGTACAAATAATTTATTGTCAGCAGTGCCTGTAAATAAAATTAAAGAATTTGAAGAAATGTATCTATCCAACCTGGAGAAAAGATATCCTGAAACCTTGACAGAACTGAGAAAAGGCCAGCTCACTGCTGATGGAGAATCTAAATTGAAAAGTCTGGCAAGTGAGGTATCAGGTATATATCGTAAAAAATAAAATCGCATGGCAGCAAATCTTAAAGAGGTAAGGGAACGAATAAAATCGGTGATCAATACACAGCAGATCACTAAAGCGATGAAAATGGTATCGGCTGCAAAATTGCGTCGGGCCCAACAGGCCATCGTGCAGCTCAGGCCTTACTCTGTTAAGTTCAATGAAATTTTGGGCCATGTAATCAATAGTCTTGGGTCTGAGGCTGAAATTAGGCTCGCCAAACAACGTGAGATAAAATCTGCATTAGTAATAGTGGTGACTTCAAGCAGAGGACTATGTGGTGCATTCAATACCAATATTATCAAAGCGGCCATAGCTACTATCCATGAAAATTATGCGGAGCAACGAAAAGCGGGAAAGTTGAGTGTGCTTTGTATTGGTAAAAAAGGCTTTGATTATTTTAGAAAATATTATTCGGATTGCAATGTGATAGGGGACTATGTGACATTGATAGAATCACATAAAACAGAATCCATCAATATACTAGTCGATAGTTTAATCCAATCGTTTGAATCTACCCAATACGATGAGATAAAACTTGCTTATGGTAGATTTAAGAATGCTGCCATGCAGTTCCCTACTGTAGAAGAATATTTGCCGGTACAAAAAATTAAATTGCCTGAAGGGAAGTCAAAGCTTAAAGCCGACTATCTTTTTGAACCTGACAAACAAGTAGTTTTAGAATCTATGATTCCTGCCCTGCTCAAAATTCAATTGAAAAGATCTATACTCGATACTTCAGCTTCTGAGCACGGAGCCAGAATGACAGCCATGGATAAAGCGACTGAAAATGCTGAAGATCTTTTAAAAGAACTTCGCATTAATTATAACAAAGCCCGCCAGGAAACTATTACCAGGGAATTGTCGGAGATAGTAGGTGGTGCCGCAGCACTAAATGGGTAATATTCATTTAAGAACTTGACTTTTGAGGAATTTTGTCCTAATATTGTAGACAAATGTCTAGAATATGATTGCTAAATTATCGGTTGCGCTTAGAGATGAGAAAAAAATAAATGCTTCTCTTAAGGCTGTGCTTGGCAATTCATTCTCTATGAAAATAGGTCTTTCAGGTTTATTTTATGATCAACACATAGTAATTCAACTGATTAGGGCTGGAATACCTTACTCATTATTTGAGCTAATTCAAAAGGTTACCCCGTTGACCGTGGCAGAGTGGTCTGAATTTCTAGAGATTTCTTTAAAGACTTTTTCCAGATATAAAACAGACGAAAGATCATTTAAACCAATACATTCCGAAAAAATTTTGGAGATAGCTGAAGTAAGCCTTTTAGGTTTAGAAGTTTTTGGTTCAATGGAAAAATTTAAAACTTGGTTAGAAACCCCTTCGTTTGCATTAGGAAATGACAAACCGATTAACTTAATGAAGGATTCTTATGGGAAAGAATTAGTGATCGGAGAGCTTACTCGCATTGAACATGGAATATTTGCATAGATGATAGTATTCCGCCTGACTAAGAAGAAGTATCCAAATGCCTTAGAAGGCAAAGGGGCTTCATTAAAAGGAGGAAGATGGAACACTGCCGGTCTAGAGGTTATATATACTGCAAGCAACAGGTCTTTATCGATGGCTGAGGTTGCTGTTCATTTTTCTCTCGGAACTTTGCCTTCTGATTATTTGATTCACAGTATTTTTATTCCTGACCAACTATCTCTGGAAAAAATAGATGCATCCGGTCTGCCTCAAAATTGGAATATTTTTCCATACACAAACTCTACTCAAGTTATTGGTGATCAATTTTTATTTGAAAAAAAACATTGCATCCTTCAGGTGCCATCATCTGTGACACCAGGTGATTTCAATTTCTTAATAAATCCGCATCATCCGGAATTTGTAAAATTGAAAGTGATAGAAACAGATCCTTTTATCTTTGATAGGAGACTCTTTAAAGTATAATACACTTGATCAATTAAGCTAATTAAACCCAAATAGTTCATTAGAAATTCAATGAACTATCTGATGATTGAAAATGAATGAATTATGAAAAAGGCCAATGGAAATAATTCATTCATTTCAATATCAGGGTTAACCCTGACAAGTAATTGCTTTACAATTACTTCGTCAATCCGAAGGATAAAGCATTCATTTCTAATGAATGCTTTGGGTTTAAAAAATTTATGTTTTTTTTGCAAACATGTCTAATGCATATACGTTTGAGCAACTCGAACAAAATTTTTATTCGACCTGAGCCATGAAGGATACCCCAATCAATAATGAATAAAGCTGGCTTTCTTGGCTAATTCTCATTTTGATGGGCTTATTAGCTTTGCTCAAAAAATAGATAAAAAACTTCATAGGGGCATTGCCTCGTTTTATTTAATAGGAATGAGAGGAAAAGGTTTTAAGGCGTCCCCAATATTATTAGAGCATAATAGAATTGCAGGTTCGACCTATATTATATGTGCCGAGCCTACAGCTCTTCAATGTGTGCTCAACTTGACAATGGATTAAAATCCATTGTTAATAAATTTTTCGAGCCTAATGGCTCTGAAATTTTCGCAATTTAAAATTTCTAGCCCATCAAAATGCGATTTAGCCGCTTTCTTAAAAAGCGTTTATACCATTACGAAAGCATTTTCTTATTAATCCAAACAAAAGTTAAATTTGTTTGGTGAAAATCTTCCTCTCAGTTTTTATTTCCATTTTATTTATTACCTGTAAACAGGATCTTTCCATTCCTAAAAAGCTTATAGACTCCATCCAGAGTATTAAAAATCAATATGCGCCGGACAAGCGAACAGCCATTTTTAATGTTACGGCCATAGCAACCAAGGCCGGCATTATATTGAAAGGGGAGACTGCTATTCCGAAAGCGAAAATCGAATTGCTTTTCGCACTGCAGGGATTGAATATTATTGATAGCATTGAAATATGGCCTTCCAAAGATCTTGGGTCAGAATTATATGGTGTGATCTCCGTTCCAGTAGCAAATATGAGATCCGGCCCTGCGCATAGCAGCGAATTGTCTAACCAGGTACTTTGCGGTACGGTAATTAGATTATTTAAGTTAAAGGGAGGCTGGGTATATGCACAGACCCCGGATGATTATTTGGGCTGGATAGATATAGAAGCCGTTCATCCTTTAGACTCGAATAAATTGAGCGAGTGGTTAGCAGAGCCCAAAGCATTTATCGTTCAGGATCAAACCTATATAGTAGATCAGCCACTAACTACGGCTAACGTGATCAGTCCATTATCTGCAGGCGCCATTGTCATCGATAATGGAAGTAATGGTGATCAATTCAACAAAGTTTCACTTGCGGATGGCCGAAATGGATATATAAAATCGGACCATATCGTTCCCCTAAAATTATGGCAGGCACAGGAATCAAAACAGCAAGATGCGGTTTCTATTCTCAATACTGCTCGCGGTTATTTAGGTCGTCCCTATCTCTGGGGAGGCACCTCTGCAAATGCTATGGACTGCAGCGGATTTACTAAAATGGTGTTTTTAAGGCACGATCTGATCCTGCCGCGTGATGCTTCTCAGCAAGTGAAAGTAGGCCTTCCCATAGAGACCGACACTAGTTTTGCAAATTTACAACCCGGAGATTTTCTATTCTTTGGCAGAAAAGCTACAGATTCACTTCCTGAAAAGATCACTCATGTTGCCATGTATTTGGGCAATGGGAAAATCATTCATTCTACAGGCCATGTAAGAATACAAAGTATCAAAAGGGGCGACTCTACTTTCGCAGAAAACAGGTTTAAAACTTTTGTAAGAGCCACAAGGCCATTAGCTTCGCCAAAAGAACACGGGATTTTTGGTACAGAAGATATTAAATGGTTTGATTGATGGAAGTGAGAAGTAATGGTAAATCGTAATTCAAAAATCGTACTTCGTATATTCCTAAACAAGTTCTTCTTCTAATTTCTCTTCCAATACATCCGGTACTTCTTCCGGCTTGATATCATCAATATTGGTGCGCAGGTTTTCAATGATAAATTCTTGTCGCTCTGGACTGTTTTTGCCCATATAATAATCTAAAATATCATCAATAGCAGTACCCTCCTGCAGGATCACTGGCTCTAACCTCATATCTGCCCCAATAAATCTTCCAAACTCATTTGGAGATATCTCTCCTAATCCTTTGAAACGAGTGATTTCAGGCTTGCCACGAAGTGCTTGAACGGCTTCTTTTTTTTCTTTCTCGCTATAACAATAAAATGTTTGACTTTTATCCCTGACCCGGAATAATGGGGTCTCTAATATAAACAGGTGACCGTTGCGTACTAAATCTGGAAAAAACTGTAAAAAGAAGGTAAGCAATAACAATCGTATATGCATACCATCTACATCAGCATCAGTACTGATCACGACCTGGTTAAACCGTAAATTTTCTATGCCATCTTCAATATCCAGGGCATGTTGCAAAAGATTGAGTTCTTCGTTTTCATATACTATTTTTTTACTCATGCCAAAGCAATTGAGCGGCTTTCCCCTCAAGCTAAATACAGCCTGAATCTGTACATTTCGGGCTTTTACCAGGGATCCACTGGCGGAGTCACCTTCGGTGATAAATAGAGTAGTGCCTAGTTTAGTTTCATCGTCGGCTTTATCCACTAAATGCACCCGGCAGTCATGTAATTTCTTATTGTATATATTGGCTTTTTTGGCCCGCTCATTCGCTAATTTTCGAACCCCCGCAATTTCTTTTCTTTCTCGTTCTGATTGTTGTATCCTGGATAGCAGGGCATTGGCAACATCTGTATTTTTGTGAAGATAATTATCCAGCTGTCTGCTTACAAAATCAAGTATAAATGACTTAAGACTTTGTCCCTCCGGTGCAATTTGCTGCGAGCCCAGTTTGGTCTTAGTTTGTGATTCGAATACAGGCTCTTCTATCCGCACACTGATCGATGCAATTATGGATGCCCTGATATCTTTAGCATCGAAATCTTTTTTGAAATGATTGCGCACTGTTTCCACTATAGTTTCTCTGAAAGCCACCAGATGAGTGCCACCCTGGGTGGTATTTTGACCATTTACAAATGAATAATATTGCTCGCCATATTCATTGCCATGGGTAATAGCCAATTCAATATCATCGCCCTTCAAATGGATAATGGGATATCGAAGCTCTTCTCCCTCGGTCTTGCGGGTTAATAAATCAAGCAAACCATTGCGGGACATTAAAGTCTTGTCGTTGAATTTAATTTTTAGGCCTGCATTCAGATAGGCATAGTTCCACAATTGATTTTCGATATAAGCCATATTAAACTCGTAGTGCTTAAATATGCTGACATCAGGGATAAATTTTACAAATGTGCCGTTTTCTTCTTTTGAATTGCTGATCGCAGGGTCCTTTACTAAGACTCCTTTTTTAAATTCTGCAGCTTTTGCTTTACCATCTCTAAATGCCTGCACATAAAAATAATCCGACAGGGCATTTACTGCTTTAGTACCTACTCCATTGAGACCAACAGATTTTTTAAAAGCTTTGGAGTCGTACTTTGCACCGGTATTGATTATCGATACCACATCGACTACTTTCCCAAGCGGAATTCCTCTGCCATAGTCCCGGACCATAACAGCCCCTTCTTCACAGTTGATTTCTATTTGTTTCCCGTAGCCCATGGTATATTCGTCTATACAATTGTCAATTACTTCTTTGATCAGAACATAGATACCATCATCCGGAGAAGCTCCATCGCCCAGTTTTCCTATATACATTCCTGGTCGCAGTCTGATATGTTCTTTCCAGTCGAGGGATCTGATGTCTTCTTCAGTGTATTTTACTTCCGCCATAGTATCGTAGTTTTCTAGGTGTAAATATAAGACATATTATAAAAAGTGGTAATCTGATTGAGTAGTAATGGTTAAATCGTAAATCCTAAAATTGTAATTTGTAAATCGTAACTTATATAAGACCGCTCAAGTCGATCACAAATAGTTTCTTAAAAACTCAGGACAAAAATCAAATCCATTAGGCCACGTGATATACCCATTTTCTACCTTGACCTGTTTAAAGAAATTTCGATCATTCAAAGAAGAGGATACCCCATTCTTTATAAATGATTTAATGTTTATTTTTTTAGCAAACCCATCTTCAAAAGTTATAAGAAGATTATAGTCTTCTAAAACTTCTACACTGAGTATACTGGAGAGTTCTTGCATAATTTTAAACTAAAGGTTCTATTGGTTTTGGAGGCTGGTCATTTCTCATTAAATCCCAATCATTCATTAATTCTAAACGGTGATCTAATGCCCATTCAACAGTTAAAGCTACAATTCTTTTTGGTAAATAACCTTTAAGAATTTCTAGTGATTGAATGTCAATTTCTGCCTTGAAGTCATAATAATAAGCATGAAAATGTGGAGGATTACGTTCATTGTAAAACATTCTAATTATTATCCTAAAAACCTCGAAATTTCCGGCATGATTTTTAAAATATCGTAAGCAAAGATAGTTTTTAAAATGGATACCTATCAGGCTGTTGTAAAGGAGTCTTTGAAAAAAAAAACACTTCGACATTTTCCATAAAAAGTAATTAATCTGACTTTCATTATTTATTCCCAAATTTGGAACTTTAATATTCATTCTGTATATTTGCTTAAATGAGAGTGATAGCCAAAAGTACATTAAAGAATTTTTGGGAAATTCATTCTGATTCAAAGCAAAGTCTTCTTGCATGGTATAAGTTCACAAGCAAAGCTTCATGGGGTAGTTTTAATGAGGTGAAATCAATGTTTGGAACTTGTAAGATAATTGGTGATGACAGAATCATTTTTAAAATAAAAGGCAATCAATATCGCTTAGTTATTAGAGTTACTTTTATAAATCAAATAGTTTGGATCAGATTTGTTGGAACTCATTCAGAATATGATAAAATAGATGCTCAAAAAATATAATTATGAAATTAAAGTTAATAAAGAATGATAATGAATATCAGTCAGTTCTTAAAAGAGCAGATAAATTATTTCATGCCCATCCCAACACCAAAGAGCAAGATGAATTAGAGATTCTCATATTACTAATTGAAAAGTATGAAAATGAAATGGTAGGGGAATTTCCAGATCCAGATCCAATAGAAGCGATTAAATTTAGAATGGATCAGCTAGAACTTAGTCAGCAAGATTTAGCAGGAATAATTGGACTTAAAAGCAGAGCATCAGAAATACTTTCTAGAAAGAGACCTCTGAGCATCAACATCATTAGAAAATTAAGTAAGCGATTAACCATTCCGGCTGAGGTATTGATTCAGCCATACGAATTAAATTAATTTTTTCACTTTGTTTAATGATTAATTGTTAATTGAATTGTTATTTTTGATTTGATGCGGCAAAATGTAATTCAGGAAAAAAGTTTGGCTTTTGCAATTAAGGTGGTTAAAATCTGTCAACATTTGATCAGCGATAGAAGAGAATATGTGCTTTCAAAGCAATTATTGCGAAGTGCCACCAGTGTAGGAGCAATGGTTAGAGAAGCTGAGCATAGCGAAAGTAAAAAGGATTTTATTCATAAACTTGCCATTGCACAAAAGGAGATTAATGAAACAATTTATTGGCTTGAGTTGATGAAAGCAACGGATTACTTACAGGAAGAAACATTTAATTATTTGAATACGGATGCCATTGAAATATTAAAAATTATCACCAGAATAATAAAAACATCGAAATTTAATAGTTAATTGTGGATGACCATTAATAATTAATAATTAACAATTAACCACTAACCATTAACCACTAACCATTAATAATTAATAATTAACAATTAACAATTAACAATTAACAATTAATAAATGCTACAAATAAAATCAAGAGCAGAATACGACCAGGCCTATAAAAAAAGTGTGGAAAACCCGGATGTCTTTTGGGGTGGAATAGCTGAAAACTTCCTATGGAAAAAAAAATGGGATCAGGTTTCCAATTGGAGCTTTGATCCAATGGATGTAAAGTGGTTTGAAGGTGGCAAATTGAACATTACTGAAAATTGCCTGGACAGACACTTAACAGACAAAGCAGGTCAAATAGCCATACTTTGGGAACCCAATGATCCGGAAGCAAAAACACGCAGTTTTACCTACCGCGAGTTATATACTTCTGTTTGCCAAACTGCGCATTTGCTGGTGCAGCAAGGTGTAAAAAAAGGTGATCGGGTCTGTATCTACATGGGTATGGTGCCAGAGCTTGCCATTTCCGTGCTTGCCTGCGCGCGCATAGGTGCTATTCACTCAGTGATATTCGGGGGCTTTAGTGCCGCCAGTATTTCTGATCGGGTAATAGATGCGCATGCTACATTTTTAATTACTTGCGATGGCGTATATAGGGGTACGAAGGAAATTCCACTAAAACCCATTGTGGATAAGGCTCTGGAAAACATCGATTTCGTAAAAAAAGTCATAGTTTATAAGCATACCCATTCTTCGATAAATTGGAATTCAGAAAGGGATATCTGGTATCACGATCATCTAGATGCTTCTATTACAGATTTTCCTGCTGAGCCGATGGATAGTGAAGATGTATTATTCATTTTATATACCAGCGGTAGTACAGGGAAGCCAAAGGGTGTAGTACATACCTGTGGAGGCTATATGGTATATGCGACATATTCATTCCTTAATGTATTTCAATACCAGCCTGGTGATATTCATTTTTGTACTGCTGATATAGGTTGGGTTACAGGTCATTCTTATATCGTCTACGGGCCGCTTTGTGCAGGTGCTACTTCTTTACTATTTGAAGGCATTCCTACCTGGCCAGATGCTGGTAGATTTTGGGATATCGTGGACAAGTATAAAGTAAACATTTTATATACAGCTCCAACGGCCATTCGCAGTCTGATGAGTTATGGGTTGGCTCCCTTTGAAGGCAAAGATTTGACTAGCCTCAAAGTGCTTGGAAGTGTTGGCGAGCCAATAAACGAGGAAGCGTGGCATTGGTACGATGAGCATGTAGGTAAAAGGAAATGCCCGATAGTAGATACGTGGTGGCAGACAGAGACAGGTGGTATTTTGATCAGCAATATGGCAGGCATCACGGATTCCAAACCTACCTATGCTACCCTTCCTTTGCCGGGTATACAACCTCTGTTGGTAGACGAAAAAGGCAATGAAATCATAGGCAATCCTGCTTCTGGGAATCTGTGTATTCGCGCTGCCTGGCCGGGTATCTTGCGCACTACCTGGGGAGATCATGACAGATGCATTAAAACCTATTTCAGTACTTATAAAAACCTATATTTTACAGGAGATGGTGCACTGCGGGATGAAAAAGGGAACTACAGGATTACTGGCCGTGTAGATGATGTATTGAATGTATCGGGACACAGACTGGGTACCGCCGAAATTGAAAATGCCATCAATATGCATAAAACGGTGATAGAAAGTGCCGTGGTGGGCTATCCACATGATATTAAAGGTCAGGGCATTTATGCTTTTGTCATTAGTTTAGAGCATTTTTCAGACGAGGCTTTGATAAAAGAAATAAATGCAACAGTAAATCAACAAATCGGCCCCATTGCAAGACCCGATAAAATCCAAATAGTCAAAGGCCTTCCTAAAACCCGAAGTGGCAAAATAATGCGAAGAATCCTTAGGAAAATCGCAGAAGGTGAAATGAACCAACTCGGTGATACTACCACATTACTCGACCCATTAGTGGTGGAAGATATTAAGCAAGGCAGAGTAAATTAATATTCCATTTAGAATGATTGAACGACCTGATAGAAGTCCCAAAATATTACTGGTATTGGGCATTCTTTTATCAGTTCTTTTACACAAGGATATTTTCAATAAAGACCTGATAGGGGTACACCTTTGGCGGCAGGCACAAAATGAATGGAATATCAGAAACTTTGTGCGAACGGATAATAATATTCTCAATCCCCGTATACCGGCACTTAATCTGGGTACTTACGGCAATATCTTGAGGTATGAATTTCCACTAATGACCTGGTCTATAGCACAAGTGCAAAGCTTGCTGGGGGAGTCTATTTTTATTACCAGGGTGATCATGTTTTTGGTAGGTATACTATGCATTATAGGCATATATAAAATGATCGGCTTATTATTTCAGGATGAATGGGTGGCAGTATATACGGCATGGGCTTTTGCATTTACTCCGATTTTTTATTACTATATGATCAATCCGCTTTCTGATGTATGGGCTATGTGTGCACAGATCTGGATGATGGTGTTTTTGATAAAATATATTAAAGACCTTCATCTTCGACACTTTGTTTTGTCCGGTGTATTATTGATGTTAGCTGGCTTGTGCAAATTACCCTATTTTATGTACGGCATCATGCTTGCAACCATTAGTGGATATAGATTTTTTAAGGTGGACCACTCACTAAAAATTCTAATATGCAATGGATTCATACTTCTCTTAATTTCTGTTCCGGTAGTGACCTGGTATTGGTATGCAATGAAAGATTGGGGGTATATGGGTGTGATCAAAGGTGTTTTTGCTCCTGGTGGGCGAGATCATTTGGGCGAATATATTGGTTTTGTTTTTACTAAATGGCTGCCATTTCACCTGCTGAATATGGTATCCATAGGTTTTTTTTTGGTGGGATTATACATACTAATTTCAAAAAGGATTTTTACCCAGGCTACCCGATGGATCTTGATTATTGGGTTTGCCAGTACTGTTTTATATTATATCTACGAAATGAATATGATAGCCAAAGTGCATGATTATTATATGTTGCCCTTCCTTATGTGGATTAGTATTCCAGTGGCTTTAGGTATTCAATTTTTTAACCTTTTAAAATATAAAGCCTGGATCATTCCTTTTATTATCGCCATGCCATTCTTAGCCTATAGCTATGTAAATTCTTTCTGGAGCATCGACCGAAATGGGTATAAAACGGATTGGTTTACTTACGATAAAGAATTGCAAAACGCGGTCCCCCGGGACTCTCTATGTATTATTTTAAATGACAATACCGGCACGGTAGTGCCTTATAAAATCGATAAGCAAGGCTATGTTTTTGACAAGGATGATCTTCCAGCACTTTGGGTGGATGATATGATCAAAAATAGACGGGCAAGCTATCTGTATAGCGATAGTAGAAAAGTGGATACCAGTGCTGCAATTCAGCCATTTCTGGATAGCTTGATATTGACTAAAGGTCAGATACATATATATAAATTAGTAATGAATAAATAGGATAATAATAGTTCAGTAAAACAATTCTCATTTTAAACTCAAACTTTGCAGTTGCAAGATTTACTTTAAAAGTTGACGAATAAGCTTCGTTTTATCAGCTTGTATGGAGTGCGGATGATGAATATCAACAATCAAAGGGCATTTTTTTCAAGAATTGCAAAATTGGGGTTAAAGCAGTAAATAATTGGATTTTGCTTCGTTTTTTTAGGAAAACATTATTTATAGGCTTCTCCAGAAATCAAAACTCCCTTTCCTTTTCATGCATTTCTATTTTTTATCTCAGTATTTCAAAACTTTTGATTTTGACATGGCCTTTATAGGGTCTTCATTTTGATCATTTTTTAGACCACCATCCTCATACACGGCGTACTTGTATCACCAATAAATTTATGAATAGTATTCAAGCAAATTTTTTTTGATACACATTACATTTATTTAAATATTAAATAATTGGATGTATTTGGCGTAGTTGGTCAATCAATTAACTGGTGCAATATACTATACAATTATTTTTATTGTATAGGAATATAAAATATGTTTTTAAGTGAGGACTAAAAATTAGTATTTCATGTTTACTTGTTTAGCTTTGAGGAACATATTATATATTATACAACTATATAATATATTGAAATTAAAATATTTAACTCTAAAATTATCTTCTAAATACCAAGTGAATAGGACCTTGTTTTTTAAACGAAAACTACATATGCAGAATATCAATTATTTGTTTGGCATTATTCTTGTTTATTTAATAAAAATTATGTTTTTAAGATATGTTTAATTGCATTTTATTTTTTGATTAAAAACAGAGTAAGAATATATAAAATAAAGTTACATATATAAAATAATAAAATAAGTGTCTCTTAACCTAATATTTATGAAATCAAAATCTATGACCATGAAGTGGATGAGTTTGGGAATATCAAAAGATGGACTTTGTAAATGCAAAATAGTCTACGCATTTATAATTGCTATTCTTGGTTTATCTTCATTTACAGCAACAGCTGCTGTGGAGCCCATTGCATCAGGCTCATTTATCGTAAATATGGGTATTACGCCTCAGACAGTCGGCAATGGTCTGAAACCCTATGGCCTTGTTTATGACCTAATTAAAAACTACAACGTTCCTGTTAAATGGGTCATTAATCCTGCTAAAGCCAAGGATGGTATTGATTTTTCTCATAATGGAATAGATTATAAAGGAAGTGCCTTTATCGTCCCTGCTCAATTCCGGACAGCGGCAGTAAATGCCAGGATCACCTTCTGGCAAGGCCAGGGTGTAATTGGCGCTACTTCTATTTCAGCTATTACCGTTCCTGTCTTTCAAACTATGGATTTCGTGCCCCGCTGGACCCTGGATATGAAAAACGGAGCTATTGCTGAAAAATTCCTGATTGCTGCAGGAATACCATCTACTGCATATGACTGGCAAGACCCACAGTTATTATCTGCATGTAACGATTTATTCGTAATGCCGCATGCCGATCCGGTATGGGCAACGCACAGTAATTTATTATCATGGAACTTAACTTATAAAGGAAGTATATGGGCAGGCTGCCACGCAGTAAGTGCATTGGAATTGATGTTTAATCCCGGTAGTACTACACAACAAACTAATTTTCTATCTAATAAAACTGGCACTGCTCTGGGTGCCGGACCTTATGCGTCTCCTGACAATTCATTGATAAAATGGACAAGCCACAGTGCAGGTTCTAAACCTTATAGTAACACTTTCCCTGCGGAACCTGTCATGCAGTTTATGAGCATTACAGATGCTGCGCATACGAATGGATCGGAGCAGGTTTATTTGCCGGTATTAGCCGGAAGCTGGCGAGCAAGTACTAAAATCGGTGTTTGGGATCCTACACAGGCCAATGTACCTGCTAATTCTCCCGGTTTGGCGGCAATCATTGCTTTTGGTCAGGCATTTGGTGATCCCCTTCGTGGCAAGATATTGTATGAAGCAGGACATAATATTGGTGGTACTGATACTGCCCAAGTCGCTGCTCAGCGCGCATTTTTCAACTGGAGCTACTGGGCTTCCAGAGATAAAGCGGTTCAGCTTTCATTAGTTTATCCGCCGACTTATATGAATGGTGGAAATCCATATCCAGTTTCGGCCACGGTAACTTCCATACCTTCAGGTCCATATACTTATCAGTGGACTTCATCTTGTGGAGGTACATTTGGCAATCCCGCTGCAGCATCTACTACGTTTACTCCTCCGGGAGTGATGGTAAATACTGCCTGCATGATTACCATAAAGGTGACTGATGCCTGTGGTAGAGCAGCATTTCATTCAGAGCAAGACACTATCAGACCAGGTCCCCGTCCTCCTGTGGCTGTCATAGACTCTGTCAATATTGACCCTGGATGTGGTTCTGGAATGATTACTTATAATGTACTTGCCAATGACTCAGATCCAGACGGTGATCCGATCTCGCTCACAAATGTGACAGGCGCCATCAATGGTACGGTAATGTTTAATGCCAATGGTAATATAAAATACACTAGCAATTCAGGCTTTTTTGGTCTTGAAACTCTTACATATACAGTTTGTGATACTACTACACCGGTGCCCTTGTGTGCCAATGGTACGTTTAAAATAACAGTAGGCAATCCGGCATTGATACCACTTGCTGTAAATGATATGTACACCATTAATGAGGACTCTTTACCTCGGTTCAATGTATTACTCAACGATGGTGTGAGCCTTTCCGTCATTGGTGTCCCCACCTTGCCTCTACATGGTCATGTCTCTATCAATCTCAACAACTCCATTACTTATCTGCCAGATGCAGATTTCGCTGGTATGGATAGTTTTGTATATAAGGTACAAAATGCTGCTGGCTACACCAATACAGCCAAAGTAAAGATCACAGTAGTAGATGATGCATGCGGCCCGAATACTTATTTTGTGGGGCCGGCGATACCTGCCATGGTTGTGGCAGATACTATTGACGCGTCAGCTGATACCTATTTGGAAGGCAATAATATAAATACGAATTTTGGATCATCTAATGACCTTCAAATAGATAAAAATACTGGTAATCATAGAAGGGCAATTGTAAAATGGTCAGTGTCAAGCATTCCTATGGGGGCTGTGATAGACAGCGTAAAAGTAAGAATGTTTAAAGTTGATAATGAAAACAATACCGTTTCTATTTATCAACTGATAGATAATTGGACAGAATTAGGAGCCACTTGGAGAGATAGCATTTCCCCAAATAACTGGTCAGTTGCTAATGATGATAATACGGAAACGGGTCCGTATATTAATACAGCGCTTGCCACACTTTCGGCTGCAAATAATAATGTTAACACGCAAAGATATGAAACGTGGAATAGTACCGCGGCACTCATTTCGCTAGTGACTAACTGGAGATCAGGTGTGACAGCAAATGATGGTCTGATTTTTACGGCACCACCTTCTGCAGGAGGAGCTAATCAGACATGGCGATCAAGGACAAATCCTGCAAATACGCCGCCTCAGCTCTTGGTATATTATACCATACCTGCAGTGCCTCTTCAATGTGCTGCTCTTCCCGTTAGAGCTCCCATGGCCATGCCTGATACGGCAATTACCCAAAATGGAATACTGGTAAATATTCCTACAGCGCCTAATGATTATTATCCAGTGGCGGGAACAAAAAATTATTTTATCATCAGCCCACCTGTTACTGGTACAGCTATGATTAACCTGACTACTGGTATCATTGCCTACACACCGGCCACGAGCTTTAATGGGATCAGGACCATGACCTACCGTGTACTCGATATAGGTTCTGGATTAGCTGATACAGCTACGGTCTATGTAACTATTACCAATGGACCTGTTACAGCCGTTGATGATAATCCACCTGCAATGAACTCAGGTGTAATTCAAAATATAAATGTCAAAGCGAACGATATCGACCCTGAAATGGCGACCCTCACGGTCACAGTGATCGATCCACCCCAAAATGGATCTACAGCGGTGGATATGAGTGGAAATGTGGTTTATACTCCTTTTGCCGGATTCTATGGAAAGGATACTTTATCCTATTCTATTTGTGAACCAACTCCTTTGTGCGGCACAGCTTCGTGTGATACTGCTTTTGTATTTATCACAGTGAATAACCAGCCTCCCAATGCAGTGAATGATACAGTAACTGTAAACAATTGTATTCCGGTAAAATTATTTCCACTGACCAATGATTCCGACCCTGAAGGGGGCCCATTGAGAATTACTCAGGTTTTTATGGTCATGAATGGAATTGCAACTATAAGTGCTGATAGCACTTGTGTGGTTTTTCAACCCAATAATGGATTTTCAGGTATTGCTACTTATCAATATGTAGTATGTGATAATGGAAATCTTTGCGATACGGCTACAGATTTTATCAATGTAGCAGGTCCGGGTGTGAATACCCCACCGAATGCGGTAGAAGATTTCCCACCATCCGTGAATGCGAATCAAACTGCATTTATTGATGTTTTGTCCAACGATAGTGATCCGAATGGTAGTTCGTTGACAATAAATTTGTTGGCTCAGCCTATGCTTTCACCAGCCGGTAGTGGTACCATTAGTCTTGCAGGCCAACTAATTCAATTTGTTCCCACGCCTGGTTTTGTAGGAACAGTCACGTTTAAATACAGTGTTTGTGATACCGCCCCGGCGGCAGCCGCCGGATGTCCGATATTAATGTCGGCTTGTGATACTGCCCTGGTGACGCTTATGGTGATCAATGCTCCGCCAGTAGCTCAAAATGACAAGGACACCACTTCAGCCAATTTGCCTATAATGATCAATATCCTGATCAATGATTTTGACCCCGATGGATTGCCTTTAGACTCTGCCAATGTAATGACAGGTAAGACCTTCAATTTAGCTATGATGGGCATGTCAGTCAATGGGGGAAGTATTGTTATTAGCCCAAATGGATTAGCTACCTATACCCCACCACTCAATTTTCAAGGTATAGATACGTTTTATTATAAAGTTTGCGATACTTTTTCTGGTGTAAATAAGGGATGTGATACCGCACTAGTATGTATTTTAATTCAGCCTTGTATTAATCCAAGTGCTGGTCCCGACCAACTGGGTGTATGCCCTGCTTCTACGGTTATATTGGCTGGCATTAATCCCACTTCAGGCACCTGGGCACAGCAGGGTAGCAATCCGGCCGGCGGCAATCTTACAAATCTGATGAACGGTACGGCAAGTGTTTATTTTGGAGGTACAGCCAGCGGGAATTATAAGTTCATATATTCTATTTCATTGGGATCCTGTACTGATACTATGACGGTGGAAGTGATTGATACGGTGCGCCCAATGATCAATTGTCCGCGAGATACCACTATCAATTGTGGAACAGATACAACTCCGTCCACGCTGGGTAATCCAATAGTAAGTGACAATTGCCCTGGAAATATCATTATTTCTCATGCTGACACTATCAACCCAGGTAATTGCCCAAATAATTTTGTGATCAAACGTACTTGGAAAGCTGCTGATAGTAGTGGAAACTTTAGGGTTTGTGTACAAATGATCACGGTACAGGATACAACCAAACCAGTAATCACCTGCCCGGCAGCTAAGACGATCGATTGCGAAGCATCACAGTTGCCAGCGAATACAGGCACAGCGACAGCAACGGATAATTGTGGAGCAGTGAAGAGCATCACATTAGCTGATATGAAAGTAGCGGGCAATTGTCCGGGAAATTATACCATCAACAGGACATGGACTGCGACCGATAGCTGTAATAATATATCTACGTGCTTACAAGTGATCACAGTTCAGGATACAACCAAACCAGTAATCACCTGTCCTGCAGCCAAGACGATCGATTGCGAAGCATCCCAATTGCCAGCGAATACAGGCACAGCGACAGCCACGGATAATTGTGGAGCAGTGAAGAGCATCACATCAGCCGAT
>JBBSBH010000016.1:0-96030 GCA_038251405.1 Chitinophagales bacterium | reverse complement strand
TAATTGATTTTGACTTAGATATCTCCGTTTAGATGCACGGCTTTTCCTTGCTATCGCCATTTTTCCTTGCGTTTGTTATCACAAGTTAACCTTCTATATCTTTATTCCTTAATATGTTAGGAGTTTCTCAGCAGACCCTAAGTAATTTAGAATTAATGTATCATATGAAGATTTTTCAAATATTTTCTTATTCTATACCACAGTTCCCATTATCTCGGTTACCTTTGTACCTCAAGATCCAACCAAAGCATGAGTGATAGCATTAAACACGAATGTGGTCTAGCGGTGATCCGACTCAAAAAGCCGCTTGAGTACTATCATGAAAAATATGGAACAGCGCTCTACGGAGTTTATAGACTCCAGCTCCTCATGCAAAAAATGCGCAACCGGGGTCAGGATGGGGCTGGTCTGGTGACTATAAAACTTGATGCAGAACCAGGAAAACGATATATCAGCCGTAAGCGAAGCAATAGTGTAAATTATCTCGCAGATCTTTTTCACGATGTCTTCAATAATTTTCGCAATCTGAACCCTAAATTACTTAATGATCCTGCCTGGCTAAGACGCAATATGCCCTATACAGGCGAAGTACTCATGGGTCATTTGCGATATGGTACTCATGGCGCCAATACTATAGAAACAGTTCATCCATTTCTTCGGCAGAATAATTGGATCAGCCGAAATCTGGTATTAGCTGGTAATTTTAATCTTACCAATGTAGATGAGTTATTTGCTGAATTAGTCTCATTTGGTCAATATCCTAAAGAGAAATCTGATACGGTAACCATCCTGGAAAAGATAGGCCATTTTCTGGATGATGAAGTCCAGCGTTTATTCAACTGGTACAAACCAGATGGCTATACCAATGAAGAAGTGAATCAATTTATTTTCGAAAATCTCGATATTCAGCGTTTGCTAAAACGCGCTTGTAAAAAATTTGATGGTGGATATGTAATGGGAGGGTTGATTGGCCACGGTGATGCTTTTGTGATTCGGGATCCACATGGAATAAGGCCAGCTTATTGGTACGAAGATGACGAGATAGTGGCCATGGCTTCTGAGCGCCCCGCTATTCAGACAGCATTGACCGTTTCTGCTAAATATGTAAAGGAACTAAAGCCAGGGCATGCCCTCATCATGAAACGAAATGGGCATGTATCTGAGGTCCCATTCGTAGATGAAATCCCAGAGCGCAAGGCCTGCTCTTTTGAAAGAATTTATTTTTCCCGGGGCACTGACAGAGATATTTATTTGGAAAGGAAAAAACTAGGTGAGCAATTAGTAGAACCGGTTTTGAAATCGGTAAATTATGATTTCGCCAATACCGTATTTTCGTATGTACCCAATACTTCAGAGACCGCATTTTTCGGATTTATTGAAGGCCTTCAGAAAAATATAGATGAGTATAAGCGACAAGCTCTACTAGCTGAAAAATCATTGACACCTGAAAAAATCAATGAAATAATGACCTGGAGACCTCGTATAGAAAAGCTTGTAGTCAAGGATGAAAAGCTCAGGACTTTTATTGCCGATGAAGAAATCCGGAATGAAATGGTGGGCTATGTATATGATGTGACTTATGGCATAGTAAGAAATAATATAGATACTTTAGTATTGATAGATGATAGTATAGTGAGGGGGACCACCTTGCGCAATAGCATTCTTCGCAATTTAGCACGACTAAAACCTCGCCGGATCATTATTATTTCTTCGTGTCCTCAGATTCGATTCCCTGATTGCTACGGAATCGATATGTCTAAAATGTCAGAGTTTGTAGCCTTTCAGGCACTGGTAGAGTTACTCAAAAAGAATAAAAAAGAATATCTATTGCACGAGGCATACCAGAGGTGTAAAGCCCAGGAGAAAAAAGTTAAGGAAGAGGTGACCAATGAAGTACGTGCTTTGTACCAGGAGTTTACGCCGGAAGAGATCTCTGCAGAAATTGGCCGCATAGTAAAGCCTGAAGAACTTGATATTGAAGTCGAGTTAATATATCAAAGTCTGGAAGGGCTGCATGATGCATGTCCAAACCATACCGGGGATTGGTATTTCTCAGGAAACTATCCTACACCCGGAGGAAACAGAGTAGTAAATCGAGCTTTTATAAATTACATGGAGAAGATAAATGAACGAGCTTATGCCTGATTCCTATAACGCATAAGGTTTGATGGCTTAAAATTTTACTGATTTCTAGACAGCTGTTTCCAGTAACTTTTTCTGAATCGGTGGCTTTGACTCGAAATTATCGACTTTTGTTTCCTGGCTAATGGAGGTATCTGTGGTATCTTTTTGAGTAATAATCATCAATCTCAAAGACTGATCATAAGTAAAATAATTCCATGCCCAATTAATGAAAGTCTGCAGCCTGTTTTTTACTCCCAATATCGAGATTAAATGGATAAACATCCAAACAAACCAGGCTAAAAATCCGTGAAATTTCAATCCAAATATTTCAGCAACCGCCTTATTTCTTCCAACGGTCGCCATGGATCCAAGATCACGATATTTAAAAACTTTCCACTTGCTCAAATCAGAAGTGCCAACATTTAGATTTCTGGCAAGTCGGCGGCCTTGCTGAATAGCTACCTGGGCGACTTGAGGCAAGGCAATTTCAGTGGCAGCCATATCTCCCAAGGCAAAAAGATTATTGAATCCGGCTACCCTGTTAAACTGATCTATTTTCAATCGCTTATTTGGCAAAAAAGCAGATGGTGTGATTCCTTCAATAGTTACTGGTTTTATCCCGGCAGCCCACATAACGGTTTTTGCATGTTTAAAACTGCCATCGGATAGTGTAATCGTTTCACCATCATAAGATGTTACGGTAACACCGGTAGTAACCTGGACTCCAAATTTTTCAAGGTATTCTTTTGCTTTATTCGAGGAGTTTATACTCATAGAGCTTAGTATCCGATCCGATCCTTCTATTAAATCTATATTCATTTTGCTAAAATCCATCTCAGGATAGTCCTTTGGGAGAATATGGCTTTTCATCTCAGCTAAAGCACCTGAAACTTCTACACCCGTAGGGCCACCACCCACAATTACAAAATTGAGCAGGGGTTGTCGTTCATTTTCGCCTGAGGTAAGCAATGCTTCCTCAAATTTTCTGATAATAGAATTCCGGAAATTGAGAGCCTCAGTGGTAGATTTTAGTTTGAAACTTGTTTTTTCGAGAAGCGAATTACCATAGAAATTAGTAGTAGCGCCCATGGCTAGCACTAAAATGTCATATTTAATTTGACCTACAGATGTACTCAGCTCTTGCAAATCTGTATTTACCCGAGTAACCTCTGCTACTCTAAAGTGAAAATTATCTTTGTTTTGGAATAATTTTCTAAAAGGGTAGGAGATAGCACTGGGTTCTATTCCAGCTGTGGCCACTTGATATAAAAGTGGTTGAAACTGATGGTAGTTATTTTTATCTAATAGCACTACCTGATAGTATTTAGTGGATATTTTTTTTGCAAATTCAATTCCTGCAAATCCTCCGCCGATCACCACTATTCTTTTGCCAATTGGGTCTGGTAAATTAGGAATAATTAAATTTTTCATAACTTCAAATTGTATTCTTTCTAATCGATATCATTGCCTGTGTAGCAAGTATATCTTACTCGATAAACCGCAAATGTATATAGTTTGTTTCCTTTACTTTATGGACCAATTTGAAATAGAATTTTGTCAGAATAGCCCTATCTAGAGATTAAAAAGGGTAAATAAATTTTATAGAATTATTAAATAGATTTTTAGATGTATTGCAAAATATAATTTGGAAAAATTTAAAATTAAATAATTTATATAAAGATTCGTAAATGTTAATCTTTAATTATAAAATTATGTTTGGCAGGGTAATCTAATTTGAAACTCGGTTAATAGACTATAATTTGGATAGTTTTCTATCTTTGAATAATTAATAATTGATTATCATGGAAAATGAATCTCGAAGAAAATTTATTGGAAATATGACTAAAATGGGATTAGCAGGTACCGTGGTACCGACAACAAAAGCATTTTCGAAAAAATCCGAAATAAAGAATATGTTTATCCATCATGTCTATTTTTGGTTGAAAAATCAGGGAAGCATGGCTGATAAAGACAAATTGATAGAAGGATTGAGAAAGCTTTCAAAAGTCAAAACCATTCAACAGTTTAATATCGGGACGCCAGCAGACACAAATAGAGATGTGATAGAGCGGGGCTATGCGCTTTCCTGGTTTGCCTTGTTTAAAAATCCAAAAGACCAGGCTAGCTACCAGGTAGATCCAATACATTTGAAATTTGTGGAAGACTATGCTCACCTTTGGGAAAAAGTGATTGTTTACGATAGTATCGATGCCTAGTCTCGTTTCATATGAAAAAATATCCAAGACTATTATCCTCTGGAACTAATAATAAAGTAATTGCGCTTTCAGAAACGGAGGTGGCAAAGTTGTATACTGGAGATACCCGATCAGATATTGGGTCTGAAGCTGAGAAAATGAAATTTGCCAATTCGATAAACACCCTGGTTGTTCAATTTATCAAGTTAGATTACGATGAAAGCTTAGAAGCAGAAATGTTAATAATGGAAAGGCTTTTCCCGCTGGATTACAGATCTATTGAAGTGGAAAAAAGGGAATTGATTTGGGATGTGTTTTATGATGAAATCAATGGATTGCATCATGCGGGATTTGTTCATCGGGATATCAAAAGACCTTCTGATATTTCAGGATTTGCCTATGACAATATCTTTTTGACGGATAAAGGAATCAGATTAATAGATGTTGGCATTTCTGCCATTAAATCAAATCTGAATGATGTATTGTTTAATAAATACCTAGAAATTGAGAATGAAGAATTAGCCGAGTTTAAGGATTTTTTTCTAAATCGGTAATTACATTACTCTAAACCATGTCTGCGTGCGGTATATACCAGACCAATGCTTGCCACGCACCCTGAGTTCATCTGGTTTATTTGGATCAATCCAGATACTACAGCCATAGTCGTTTCCTGATACCGGATCGTAGATCCTGCCTCCGTTAAAAGTCTCCTTGTCTTTCGAAAGAGCTTCAATAACTACCATATTCATCAATGGCTTATCTTTTCTTTCACCCTTACATTTGTCACACGTTTTGTCCTGCGGTTGTTTCAAAAGTTTAGTGATTTTGCCAAAAACTTTTCCATTGTCCTCATAAATTTCAACATAGGATTTTTCAGCTCCATCTCTGTCATCAACCGTTTTCCAGGTACCCAGAACAGTCTGCCCGTGAAGAACCATACTGAAAGCTGAAAGCATTAACAAAGTCATCCATTTCATACCGCAAATAACGAACAAATTGATCTAATCTTACCTACTAAAAGCTTAAACATTCTTATAGTAGTATTAATATTGGATAAAATTATTCTCAGATATTCATTTACATTTAATCACAATAACCAAATTAATGAATTTCGATCCTTATCAGGTCACTGCTGCCACTATCAAAGATCCTCCAAAAGGCTTTTTACAAAGCTTTAAATTTTTGGGACCAGGATTTATATTATCGGCATCGATAGTGGGATCAGGTGAATTAATAGCAACCACAATTTTAGGAGCTAAGGCTGGCTTTGCAGCATTTTGGATTATCGTATTAAGTTGCTTCATCAAGGTCGCTGTGCAGTTGCAATATGGCAAACATGCTATTCTGAGTGGGGAATCTACCATCAGAGCATTCAATAAAGTGCCGGGTATAAAAATTAAGGGAAAATCCTGGATGGTTTGGTCTGTACTGGGGCTTCAATTTTTAAAGATCATTCAATTGGGAGGCATGGTAGGAAGTACTGCCCTGGTTCTAAAACTATTGTTTCCATTTTTTTCAATACCAGTTTGGGCGATCATAGTAGGATTATCTACAAGTGTACTTATCTACAAAAACTATTACCCACTGATAGAAAAAGGATCGTTGGTGATGATTGGGTTTTTTACCATCATGACTTTAGTTTCCTTGTTTTTACTTAGTAAAACGCGGTATGCATTTAATCTGAGCGATGTAATACATGGCATGAGATTTCATTTATCACCAGAATTGATTTTAATAGCGATTGGAGCATTCGGCATTACCGGGGTCGCTGCTGACGAAACCATTGCATATAATTATTGGTGTCTTGAAAAAGGATATGCTGCGTTCACAGGCCCTCAGGATAATTCGCCAGAACGAGAGTTTCGGGCACAGGGCTGGATCAATGTAATGTATCTTGATGCTATAGTAGCCATGATCATCTATACTATGGTCACAGCCGCATTCTATCTATTAGGAGCTGCTATTTTACACACCAGAGGCGATGTACCACAAGGAAATGAGCTGATTGAAAAAATTGCCCTGATTTATACAGAATCACTTGGCCCGGGTATAAAATCTGCCTATTTGGTTGGAGCTTTTTTTGTACTCTATTCAAGCGTATTTGCCACCTTAGCTGCCATGACAAGAGTTTTTAGTGATGGCTTTGGAGTGCTGGGATGGTTTGATTTTTCTAATATCTTGCAACGTAGAAGAGTGGTTGCCCTGTTGGCCTTTGCATTTCCTACCCTTTGGGTAATCATGTATTTCGCCATCAACCTTCCTGTATTAATGATTTTGTCCGGTGGCGTCGTTGGGTCTGTAATGTTGATCCTGGTCGCCTACGCAGCCATTCATTTCAAGTATCAACGCAAATTGGAGGTGAAAGTCAGTTTGTGGTTCAATGTATTATTTTGGTTAAGTATTTTATCCATTGTATTTGTAGCTATTTATGGGATCTATAGCCTGTTTTAGTCATTTAAAAAAAAAATTAATATGAAATTTATTTTTCTTTTCACACTTATTCCATTTCTTTCAATTTCTCAGGAAGTAATTCCACTATGGCCCAATGGAGCACCTGGTTTTGAATCTAGAAAAAACGAACCCGAACTTGCCAAGGATTGGTGGGTAAAAAATATTCATAATCCATCGATTACTGTTTTTAAAGCTCCCAAGGACAAAGCAAATGGAACTGCCGTCATTGTATGCCCGGGAGGCGGCCACCGGGAGCTGGTATATACCGCCGAAGGGGTAGAGGCTGCCACTTATTTGAATTCAATTGGTGTCACTGCCATGGTATTGAAATATCGATTGGCTAAAGAAGAAAATTCGATGTACACCTTAGCTAATACTAAAGAAGATGTTAGCAGAGCTATGCGCCTGGTGCGATCAAAAGCTTTAGATTGGGGAATAAGCAGACTTGGTATTATGGGATTCAGCGCTGGGGGAGAAGTAGTTACTATGATTGCCTATACAGGAAGTACTCAACCCGAAGCATTGGATCCAATAGATAAATTAGATAGTAGACCTGATTTTCAAATTCTGATTTATCCTGGTCCGGGAGGAATACCAGAGGTAATTCCAAATACGGCACCACCAGCTTTTTTATTAGTAGCCAATGATGACCCTTGTTGCTCGCAGCCGGTAATGGACCTGCTGTCAAAGTACAGAAAGGCTAATCTATCTATCGAAGCTCATATCTATGCTCAAGGCAAGCATGCATTTAATATGGGTAATAGAAGTAAGCTACGCAGCTTGCATTCATGGCCTGATCGATTGACAGATTGGTTGATGGATAATGGCTGGATAAAGTGATCGAATAATAAAGAATGATTTATATTTAACAGCATTATCTTAATTACCATTCGTCCGAATTAACCAGCGAATGTTAAAAAATAACAGAATCAAAACGTGAGATCAATACACAAATTTGACAGTAGTGGGTTTTAAATTTTCACCAGATATTTTCAAAAAATAGATACCTGGTTCTTGTAGCGATTCTATAGATCCATTTTGAAGCTGATCTTTTCTTATCATTCTACCGTAAACATCAATCAATTCATATTTCGCATTTATTACTTCTTCCACACCTAATACTTTTATATAATTATTTATTCTATAGGCAATTACCTTCGTATTTGACGGGTTCTTTAATTTCAAAATGTTCGAATAAAGGATTAAGCCATCCGGTTTTATAATTTTTAGGCGTGCAAAAGAATGATTGGTTTTAGGCAAACATTCATTGTAGCTATATTTAAGGTCAAGGTTTGTTTTTGTCAAAATTTGTTTAATTGGGTTAAATGCGGTTTCGTTATTTCCAGTTTCTAGTACAAATAATGAATTCAGTTGTGGGTCTTCAATGGACCAGGAATAACAGTCATTTCTCTCTGTGGATATTACTGAAAATTCTTTTAGAGAAATGGCAAGATTAATACTACTTTCTTCACATTGTTTGCCACCGCAGGAACCACTGTTTGTCCAAGTACTGTATTGAGCATATGCAATTTGATTGCAAGGGCAACTAAAATTCGTAGAAGTTATACTAATACTGCCAGGATTCAATCCAACACAATTTAAATTCTTAAATATTCCTGAAGTCCCGCAACGATATAAAAATCGTAAAGATGGACTCCCGCCGGTTTCTGTACCATTAACTGTAAATGTATAAGTGCAAGTATCTCCAATGGAATATTTAAAGTTGAGTGAGGACGAATTGTAAGTAAATACGCCGCATTGGGCATTTGCCCCATAAGCCAGCATTTGAAAAAGAGAAATAAGGCAAAAGCCCAATAGTGTTGGTTTCATAAAATAATAAAATTAGGTTAACTTAAAGACGCAAAAATATACACTTTTTATAAAAAAATTTAGAACTCAACCTATAAATTTTTCACCAAAGTGTTAATTTTGTAACTAACCATACTCTTGGTACCTACTATTTCAAGCATTATATTTAGTTTATAAAAGATACCTTTTATCTGTTTGTAAACAAGAATATTTATCGACCCACACTAAATATTGTCTCATCGACCGACACATTGGTGGATGGCAATAGTTGGATAAAGAGAAAATTTGGCCTATCACTTATTATTAATTTCCGGAAACATTTTATTATCTTCCTCTCCTAAAGCTTAAATGAAAATATGGAGAAAAAAATCTTATTAGCCGAGCGTGATATTCCTACCCATTGGTACAATATCATAGCCAGTATGACCAATAAACCACTGCCTCCCTTGCATCCGGGTACTCATGAACCCATAGGACCGGAAATGTTGGAGCCTTTGTTCCCAATGGAGTTGATTAAGCAGGAAGTTACAAGTGAAAAGTATGTTGAAATACCTGACGCCGTTAGAGAAGCGTACAAAATTTACCGTCCTACTCCCATGTATAGAGCCTATGGACTGGAAGCATTGCTTGACACGCCGGCACATATATATTACAAGTACGAAGGAGTGAGCCCAAGTGGATCTCACAAACCTAATACCGCGATTCCTCAAGCATATTATAATAAGATGCAAGGTGTGAAAAAAATAGTAACCGAGACAGGAGCCGGCCAATGGGGGAGTGCCTTGAGTTTTGCATGCCAGATGTTTGGAATAGAGTGTGAAGTGTATATGGTGAAAGTGAGTTATGATCAAAAACCCTATCGAAGAATAATGATGGAAACTTTTGGAGCCAAGGTGCATGCTTCCCCTACGGATCATACTCAGGCAGGTAGATCAATTCTAGCTGGTGACCCCAATAGCCCGGGCAGTCTTGGGATAGCGATTTCAGAGGCAATAGAGCGGGCTGCTCCTGATCCGGATACTAAATATGCCCTGGGTAGTGTGCTCAACCATGTTCTTTTGCATCAGACCGTAGTGGGCCAGGAGGCTGTAAAGCAAATGGAAATGGCTGGGGAGATGCCAGATATTATTGTAGCGCCTTTTGGAGGAGGATCGAATTTTGCAGGCATTACATTTCCATTTTTAAGGTTTAATCTGGAAGAAGGAAAGAAGATAAGAGCTATAGCCAGTGAACCAGCATCATGCCCCAAACTTACCCGTGGAGTGTTTAGTTATGATTTTGGTGATGCTATCGGCATGACTCCCCTATTGCCAATGTATACTTTGGGCCATGAATTCGTTCCCGCTTCTATACATGCCGGAGGCCTTAGATATCACGGGGCTGGAGTCATCGTTTCCCAGCTCTTAAAAGATAAACTCATTGAAGCCCGGGCCCATGCTCAACTGGAATGTTTTGATGCTGGGGTGAAGTTTGCCAGAGCGGAAGGAATCATTCCGGCACCGGAAGCTACTCATGCGATTGCCACTGTTTTTCAGGAAGCACTCAAAGCCAAAGAAGAAGGAACTAGAAAAACGATCCTTTTCAATTTGTGTGGCCACGGACATTTTGATATGCAAGCCTATGCAGATTATTTCGCAGGAAAATTAACGGATCATGAATTGACAGATAGTGAAGTAAATGCATTGACAAGTAAATTGATCCCTATTTAACCAGCATCAAATCCTAAATTTTTAAAAAAACATTCTGAATTGTAGATTCTTCTTTAAAATTCGGCACTACCCGGATACCTGGGAAAAGCAATCACATCCCTGATATTGGACATACCAGTCACAAACTGTACCAGCCGTTCAAAGCCAAGACCAAAGCCAGCATGTACGCAAGCTCCAAATCGGCGAGTATCCAGGTACCACCACAGATCTTGCTCAGGAATATGCATTTCTTTCATTCTTCTCAGTAGCTTGTCCATTCTTTCCTCCCGCTGGCTGCCACCAACTATTTCTCCAATACCCGGAGCTAGTATATCCATAGCTGCTACTGTCTGCCGGTCTGGGGCACAATCATCATCCTGACGCATGTAAAACGCTTTTATTGCAGCCGGGTAATTAGTAAGTATTACTGGTTTTTGGAAATGTTTTTCTACTAAATAGCGCTCATGTTCACTCTGAAGGTCTACACCCCATTGGTCGATCAGGTATTGAAATTTTTTCTTTTTATTGAAATTGCTTTCACGAAGAATGTCTATTGCCTGGGTATAGGTCAATCGTTCGAAATCATTATTTACCACAAATTTCAATTTATCCAAAAGACCAGTACCGCTTCTTTTATCTTGCGGAAGAGATTTTTCCTCTTCTTCCAGCCGGGATGCCAGGAATGCAAGATCATCTGCGTTTTGGTCCATTGCAAATTTGATCACGTACTTTATGAACTCTTCAGCCAGGTTAGCATTATCTTCCAGATCATAGAAAGCCATCTCGGGTTCTATCATCCAGAATTCAGCCAAATGCCTTGAAGTATTACTATTCTCTGCTCTGAACGTGGGCCCGAACGTATAAATATCACTAAAGGCCATAGCTGCCAGCTCACCTTCCAATTGTCCACTCACAGTAAGGTTAGTACTTCTTCCAAAAAAATCTTCTTTAAAATTAATTTGTCCATCTTCATTTTTA
Source organism: Chitinophagales bacterium (assembly GCA_038251405.1). GTDB lineage: Bacteria > Bacteroidota > Bacteroidia > Chitinophagales > Saprospiraceae > JADJLQ01. The sequence continues at coordinate 84,785 of JBBSBH010000016.1, read as the reverse complement.
GGGGCCGTACCATCGATAGGTAAAGTAGTCACCCGGAACATTTCACCCGCACCCTCTGCATCACTGGCAGTAATGATAGGAGTATGTAAATAAACAAAACCTTTTTGATGGAAAAACTGATGCACAGCAAAGGCCAAAGTATGCCGGACCCGAAATACAGCTCCGAAAGTATTAGTCCTAAATCTCAAATGTGCATTTTCTCTTAAAAACTCCAGGCTGTGTTTTTTTGGTTGAATGGGAAATATTTCGGCATCACTATCCCCTAATATTTCAACGGTGTGTGCTTTAAGCTCTATCTTCTGGCCTTTCCCCATGGAAGGAATTACCTCCCCTGTCACTTTTACACAACTTCCAACCGTGATTCGCTTTAATGTGATTTCATCCAGCATACCCAGTTCCACTACGGCCTGAATATTATTATTTGTACTGCCATCATTGATTGCTATAAATTGATTGTTTCTAAAACTACGTACCCAACCCATGACGGTGGTCACAAAATTTATATCGTCAGATTTTAGTAGATGCTTAATTTTTGTCCTGGTATTATACATTTCCTTCCTTTGTTAAAACTTTAATTTTGAAGGGCGAATATAGCCAAATCTGGTTTTTTACTACAGCTGAGTCAAAGTAAACACCTTTTTACGTAAGGAATAATAACGATTGAATCATCTAAGCAAGGTAAAATCACCTTTGACTAAGCCAGTTCTACCATCGGAATATTCTACTTCAGCCAGATACACATAAACCCCCTGAGGCACAGCCTGACCTTTGAAATTTCCATCCCATCCTGCCGATGTATCATTTGGGGCGAAAGATCGGGATTCGAATAATTGATCTCCAAACCGATTAAAGATTCTGAAATAACGGACACCTACCACCTGCCTTCCAGCCATTACGGTGAGATATTGATTTTGCTGAAAATTTGGATTTAACGGCTTAAAGATATTGGGTACAAAGGTCTTGAAATCCAGGTTCACGCGTATTTGAATTTCGTCTGTTGCTTCACAACCGGTAGCGTTTGTTAAAGTTGCCCTCAGGGTATGATCTGAGGTGGGGCGATAACTAAAAGTCTGCAAACAATTATTGCAAGAGCCATTATCGGGTGAGGTATTCCATTTTATTGATTTGATGCTAGAACTCCCAAGATTTGTAATCGGCTTTGTTTTTAATGTATCTCCAAAATCAATGAGGGTATCATTACCAATGGAGAATTCTATTTTTTCAGCATTGGAAAGAGCGATACCTTTTTCTTTAAAGCAGCCAAACCTATCCTGCAATTTCACGGTATAATTTCCAGATTTAAGGCTTTTCAAAAAATCCGGAATGACTTTATTATCATTGAGAAAATAGGTGTAACCGGGAAACCCTGTGATATTGGTTAAGCTGATGATGCCATCTTCCAATCCATTACAAGAAGGGTCTTTAGCCATTAAAATAAAATCCACAACGGGGTTGATCGTAAGATTAGTAATATGGACACTGTCACACCCCTTTACTGAAGTCAATGTATCAATATATCTTCCGGGTGAAGTATATTTTTTCGACCCGATAGATAGTGTTCCTCCTGCACAAATGGTATCTATGGAATTGCCTCGCAATGGTGATAAATCATCAATACTAAAAGTAAATGCTGTCGTACAAAGATTGCTATCAGTCGCAGTAATGGTGTAAATACCTACACTCAATGTATCCACATCATAAACTTTCAAACCATTGCTCCAATGGATATCATAGGGTGGTTTGCCCCCTGTCACCGAAGAGGTTACTTTGCCATCTCTGGCAGGTGCGCATGATGCAGCGTGCGCAGTGAGATTTAGTCCCAGGGAAGTAGGGCTGGTTATAGTAAATGTAGTATCTAAGGTGCAACCAATAGAGTCACTAATATGAAGCCAATAGGTTCCATTCCGTATATTGATCCGATCCTCTATAAATACAGAATCTGACCAGGTATATCTAAAAGGAAATATACCCCCAGATAGATTAAGATCAATGGAAGAGCTGAATGCTGCAAAACACTTATTGTCTTGCTTGTTTGCGATGAGCCTGGGATCAGACGATTTGATTTCTACTAGTAATGTATCCCTGCACCCAAGATCATTTTCAATAAATGCCTTATAGAAACCAGGTTTGTAAACCCAAGTAGAATCATTAAATGAGCCGGTGTCCCAACTCACTTTTATATCTGATAACCCCTGGTTTACAATCTTCAGGTTTACGCTATCATTTCTACAAAGCGCAGCATTACTCTTTTCCAACCGATAATCTAAAAGGGAAGAGCTTGTATCTATTGATTGAATCTTTTCAGAAACAAATACACATCTGTCATAATTAATCACGGAGAGAAACTGATCATTTGGATTAAACCTATTAAAGACCAAACTGGAAGATGTGTCATTTAATAATAGACCGTTTTGAAACCATTTGTAAGTAAATGGAGAATTGGGAAAGTTAGTGTATGCATTGTTAATTGAAGATTCTAAAATGTAATTATTGTTACAATCTTTTTGAAGTTGTAGTGTGGGAAATTCTAAAAGGCCTTTATACAGTGAAGAATCCGAATCCCCGCATCCATCGGATAAATAAAATACCTGAGTATTAGAAACATCGACATTATAAATTATAGAAAAGATGTTTGTATCTATTGAAGTTAGTATATACTCATCAGTATAATTACCTCGGTTTTTAATTTTTAAAGTATAAGGAGGGTTGAAATTGCCATTGAAGACATTTGAATTTACTGTGTAATTGTATAAGGTGAAAGAGGTTAAAAGCGACTGATCGTTTATTACCATACTAGCATTGGAATCACAAGGTGTAGTAAACAGGGCTTTAAATTGAAGGCCTACTTTTACTGAAATTTCTGCACTATCTCCATTTTTATTGAAGGCTTTAAATGTGTAATGACAAGGTGGTAAACTATCAAAGACGGTAGAGGTTTGCAATGGTCTCAATGGAAAATTGCAATCGTTTAAGGTCATTAAATACTGGATGGAATCATCTGTAAGGGATGTGAAAAGGGTGACTTTCCCTAAAGAATTGCAGCCTGTATATTCCGTGTTCCCGCTAATAATAAAATTTTGCCCAAAGCATGAAGTTGAAACAAATAAAACTATAGTGATTATAAGGGTCCGCATTGAAGCGCCAAAAATAATTAATCAAATATTTAGATTTGTTAAAATCACATCAGATGTTTTAATTAATCTTTAAAATTGAAATTTATCCTGCGCAATCTCCCGTATATTCGTTTCCCGAGTTCCCATATGAAGTTTACCAAGGTAGTTCTGTTGAGTATTGTATTTGTTTTGTCATATCATGCAGACGCTCAGGCATTTCTGGTAGTCGAGACTTCGGGTAAAGTAAAAACCAGAAAATATCCTATTGGCACCGATATACGCATTCATCTTAAAGAAGACAAGCATTATTTATGGCATGATTTTACTATTCAGGACCTGGATCTGGAAGCGAAATGTATCCGCGTTTCTGATAATTATTGTATTCCATTAGCAGCGATCAATGGGTTTGATTATACTCCTGAAAAAGGAAATGCTTTAGCAAAGTCTCTGGCAAAGTTTGCCATTCCATATGCTGCCTACATGGGTGTTCAGGCAATTCGAGGGCCGAGGATTAATAATTTCCAAAAAGGAATTGGAATAGCAGCGGTAGTTGGTTGGTTTACTGCCAAATTATTTTTTACAGGCCAGGTGAAAATAAATGCCCGGCGAAGGCTAAGGCTCATCGATCTCACGATGACGATGCCCAAAGCTTAGTGGTTTACCTTTTTCTTATTCTTTTATACCAGTCAATAGTTTTGGAAATGGCATCCTCTGGTGAAACCATGGGCTTAAATCCTAAAATCGACTTTGCTTTTTCTATGCTAAAATCATAATCTAAACCACCATTTTGTACTCTATAAGTAGTAATCAAAGGAGCTTCTTTGCTTTTAAACAGGGTAAAGATTTTCTCCAAAACGTAGCCCGCGAAATAGGCTAATGTATAGGGAAAGGAATTTAGTTTATTTTTTAGCCCGAGTGAGGCGACTAATTTTTTATTGAATGAATGCCAATCTATATCTAAGCCATCTGTGATAATAAAAGCTTCACCATCCGCATTTTTATGCATACAAGCAAGAGATACTGCACGTACCAGATTTTCTACATAGGTAGGGCAAGTCTTCGATACCCCATGATTTATTTCAGCTGCTTTTCCGCGCTCCATGGCCTCCAGGTATTTGCTCATAAAGGTATGATCCCGGGGCCCAAAAACATTTCCCGGTCGAATAGCAGTGACCTCAAGATGGTTGTTTTTACCAAAATCAAAAAGCCAATCTTCCGCCACTTGTTTTGATTTAGAATAAGGAAAATCTTTATGGTTGCGGGGCGAGTTTTCATTCATTTTTGTTTTCGAACCAAATCCATGAATGGCCGTACTGCTCATGTACACTATTCTTTTCACATTATTTCTTAGAGCTGCTTCAGCAATATTTTTTGTTCCCTGAACATTTATTCTTTCAAAGTCTTCATATTTGCCCCAATCAGAAGCAAGACCCGCATTATGTACTATTATATTTATGTTATGGGTGGCATGAAAGATAGAATTCAGATCGGTAATATCTCCATACACTAATTCAACATTTATTCCAATAAGAAAAGTCAGATCAGAAGTCTTCCTCACCAATCCCATTACATGATATCCATCAGCTAATAACCGCTCTACGATATGTGATCCTATGAATCCGTTGGCTCCGGTGACTAAAATCCGCTCCATACTATTATTTAAATATGATGAATAAATCGAGACTGACTCCTAAAAGTGCATGAATAATAAAGGTATACCAAAATGATTTCGTGCGAAGCGCAATGGCACCAAATATTATACCAGCCAGAATGGAGGAAAATATTTCACTTTCAGGCTTACCGATATGTACTAAACAGGAAGATATGGTCTGGATTAATACAGCTGCTACAGCTCCCAGTTCTGCTTTCAATCCAAATAAAATAAATCCCCTAAAATAAAATTCCCAGGCAATATAATAGAAAACAATATAGGCCAATTCAAAGGGAAGAATGTATTCATGGTGAGTAATCAATGATTTGGCTAATGGATACTCTGCTCTGAAATCTAACTGATTTGAAGAGAGGTAGCTAATGAGCACTATTATAGGAATAGAAAACAAAACTATTTTAAAGCCTGATTTCCAGTCACCCATCTGAAATCCATAGTCGCGAAGTGATTCTTGTCTGAAAAAAAGAAGATAAAAGACAGGAAGTAGAAATAGAAAACAGAAAAAGAATAGATGCTGGTAAATATAAAAAGTATGTTGTCGGGTAGAATTAGTAAAATCATGTATTCCAAAATAGCCAGCTAGCCTGGATGCGGTGCCTTCGTACCTGTAAAGTGTCAATAATACCGGAGCAGATAGAAAAAGAATATAGAGGTGCCACTTATCTCTACTATACCCGATACTTTTTAACCAATTTTTCATATGTCCATTTTTTCAGGGTAAATCACTTATGTAAAATTGTTAATCAATTTATGTTGAATAAAATGCATTTATTATCTACAGCCTTTTTTAGCCAGGCAAATCTCTTAATAATTCCAGGAAAATTAATTTTCAAATTATTCCTGCAGTCCAATGCAAAACTAAAGTGTTACAGCATAATAATTCCTTTATATCCAATTACGAGTCCTACTAAAAACAAAGCTATTCCTAATGATTGAATTATACGGAAGACAATTTTATCATTAAATTTTTCCCGATACTTTACAATTAATTTGGATGCATAATAGAACCAGGTAATACTTCCAATGGACACAGAAAATGCATAAAATATGCTCAGTAGCAGTTGATTCCGATCTATTGAAACTGTGCTTCCATTTTTAATAGCCTTTAGATTCTCATTGGATTTTGATGCCTGGTTAGTAAAGGTGGTATCCTTTTCCCCATACTGATTACTCTCGGCAAGAATTACTTCTGTCCTTAATTTTTGGTCCAGGCCACTAGCATTAAAGCCGTACGAAGTAAGTAAGGTTAATACAAATAGTGAAGACCCCATCCAGCTCATCAATAAACCTGGATTTAGAAAGCCCAGTAGGACTCCCGTTAGATACCCGTTCTGATATTTCACATTTAATTGCTTGTTGGGGTCAATACCTTTTTCTTTAGGTATAGGAAATACTGAATTTAATAACTTAATACTGATAAACAAGATGAAAAAGGCGCCTCCAATGGATAGGTAAGGAATATACAAATTAAAGATAGACCAAAATTTTGCGAAACCATACATAGAAATAAATGCATAAACCAGATCGGCCAAGGCAGCCCCCAAATTGACCTGATGACAATAATTGATATTTCCTTTTAAAGCACTGGTAAAGATAACAATACTGGTAGGGCCGCCAGCTGGAATAGAAAGAATAAACCCCGCTACCAATCCTATTAGAGAAATTATAATTAAATTTTCAATCATCCCCTGTACTTTCCAGATTCAAATCATTGACTGTTTCATAGTCAGATATGGTATCAATTTCAAAACAATTGTATTGGGTAACATCCAGGGTAAAGATATCTTCTCCAGAATTGATCAAAGTCTGAAAGGCCCTTTCATAAAAGGCATTTACATTTTTCGCAATTAGTATTTCAAAATCAAGAGTTTGAAATAGATTTGTGACGAACCTGGCCCCAAACTTTTCGATTCCGATGGATTCTCCAATCGAATCCTCGATTTTGACTTTTTTACCAATTTCCAAAACTTTTCCGGTCTTATCGGCTTTAACTTTTATTTCTTCATCCTGAACAGCATGAATTTTTAAGGCAAGGCAATTTTCATGGCCGTTGGTAAGGATTGAAGTAATAATTGGTTTGTCAAATATAATATCACTGTCCAATAAAAGTAAACTGCCTCCCAATACATGCTTTTTCGTCAACCATAATGAATAAATATTGTTTGTCGAATCATATAGGTCATTATGAATAAATTTTACATTTAATGCTGGATAAGCAGAAAGAACAAATTCCCGTATCTGCTGACTTCTATATCCTGTCACAATAATTATTTGTTCAAGGTGGTGGGGAATAATGTTATCCAACGTTCGACTGAGTATATTTTTACCTTTCACGGGAAGTAAGCACTTTGGCACGGAATCGGTTAATGGCCTTAGTCGGGTAGCTGTGCCCGCCGCAAGAATGACGGCTTTCATATATGTGCTACTTTAAAAGTTCGATCAATGGATTGTTGAATAAACCACATAAAAAGAGCCAACCCATTGAAACCAATTAAAACAATGATAAAAAACAAATCTAACCTGTTAATTAATGAGCAAATGACTAATATAGTTATTTCAGAGGAGGAGCAAATAAATATCCAGATCCTCATGGGTAATTTATTTTTTTTATAATATTCTTCAGGGGTAGCGAAAAATGGTTTTTGTTGTTTTTGCTCTTTAATTATTTTTTTTTGAAAATCGCAATAGGCCAGATAAATTTTAATAATGGTTTTATCAACCCATTTATCTTTTTGCGTTTCTAATTGATTCAATTCTGTGCGATAAGCATCAAGCTCTTCGTCAAAAGTGCTTTTCCTCTTAAGAACATAATCCATAAATCTATTTCTATAATAATCAACTAAGATGGCCTGGACTAAACTACTTACAATTAAAAGCAGGATAAGAAACCACCAATAGCCAGGATTGGATTGGTGATTTGCAAAGCCGAAACCAATTCCAATAAATACGGCCAGTGTAGCCAGATAATCGGCGATACCATCAATAATTCTCCCTGCACTAGTCCCGTTTTTTTTGAGTCTCGAAAGTTGACCGTCAGCACAGTCAAAGATATTGTATAGCACAAAAAACAAAGATCCCCATATAAATCCTGCCGACCAGCCCTGAGCATACACGATGCCAGAAATAAGCCCAAATACCAAAGCCGTATAGGTGAGTTGATTTGGGGTAATATTGTAAGGGTAAATTAACTTCACCAGAATAAAGGCAATTGGTCGATAAAAGAAAAGGTCAAATATGTCTTCGACCTCTGTCATTTTTAAAGAATTTCTATACTCAGCTAGCCAGGTCACTTTAAATTTATTTCACTTAAGTAATCTTTGATCAGCTGCATAAGCATTTTATTTTGTTCCTGAGTGCCGATGGTGATCCGCATATGATTATTAAGCCCATCTTCTGCCATAAATTTTACAATCATATTCCTATTCGTAAGAAAATTCTTTAAGCCTTCCTTTAGCTCAATAGGAATTTTCACTAAAATAAAATTCGCATAAGATGGATATGCTCTAAACCCCGGAAGGGCATTAAATTCTCCCTTGAACATGTCCATATCACCGGCCATCTTTTCCCTTATCTCATCATAATAGTAAGTAGCATCTAAAGCTGAAAGGGCAAGCATCTCCGAAATACGCTGATACCCTAAGTATCGGGCAGAATAAGTTGACAATTGACTGAGTTTTTGACCCATGAAGGCAAATCCTATACGGGCTCCTGCAAGACCATAGTATTTTGAAAAGGTGCGTATGAACAATACGTTTGGCGATGAATTAATAATTTCTTTTAGGTAGGATTTATCACTGTTATAAAATAACGTATATGCTTCATCAACTACAACCACTGAATCGGACATTTTGCTCAATAATGTCTTTAATTGAGAAAGTTCCAAACGGTTCCCTGTAGGATTATTGGGAGAACTAATTAGAACCAGTTTTGGCTTATGTTCTTCGTAGCATTCTATCATTGCTTTAATGTCATAATAAAAGCCATCTTCACCTTCCACAATCGGATATTCAATTTTTATCCCCTCCACTTCGTCCGCTATTTTTTTATAATACCACCAGGAATACGATGGAATCATTATTTTATCCCCTTTATGAACATAACAATGGATAGTCTGCTTCAGGATATCCTCAGCTCCATAACCCAGCATTACGTTACTTTCTTCTATACCATACTCATCAGCCAATCTCTTCGAAAGTGGACTTTTTATGCCTGCTTCGAAATCTCTGGAATATTCACTTATTTGTTTTGAGTCAATTTCAAGTAAGGCTTGAAGGCACTCTGGTGCCGGGCCATATTGATTTTCATTTCTGTCCAAATGGATAATCTGCATATTTTTTACTTATTCAAATTTATATATTTTGTTTAGTCTCCGGAGAATGAATTTATTCTTCACATCGGTTCTTTTAACTCTTTAGAAAAAATGCGATATTTTCGGTAGACATGTCCACCTATATGTTTTAAAGCGGCATTCATTTCTATATTGTCTTCTAGTATCCATGAAGCTTCTGCTCTGGTGATACCTTTTTCTTTCGCTGTAATAATATTTCTAACATAAAAACATACATCTATCCCAAGCCGGCGATATTCTTTTAAGGTGCCCAATACAAATACCCGTACTGTTTTTATTTTCTTCAACCCAAATAGAATCTTAAAAAGCCCAGTGGGTAGCAAACGCCCGCGTTTGATGGTCTTCTGAATTTCATTAAGATTAGGAATAGTGATGGCTACACCTACAGCTTTGCCATCTTTCTCGGCGAAATAAATAAAATCTGGGTCAACAATGGGGCGTAAATCTTTCGCTATTTGTTTCACCTCAGTATCTGTCATGGGTACAAAGCCGGTATTTTCAGCCCAGGATTGATTGTAAATAGGAAGAAAAGTATCCAATTCCTGCTTGAATTTCTTCATATTTATTTTACGGATAGTATACCCTCTTTGGTTAAGTCGTTGTTCCAGATCTTTTCCCAGCTGAATGATCTTGTCATCCATTTTATTGGGGAATAATTCATAGCATAACAGATCTATATGCTTTTGAAAGCCATATTGAGTAAGAAAGTCATTGTAATAAGGTGCATTGTATGTATTCATTATAAAAGCGGGCTCATCAAAATTTTCGATTAATGAGCCTACGGTTTCATTCGTAGAGAAATTAGCCGGGCCAATGATTTTTTTCATTCCATTTTTTAAGCACCAATTGGTGGCCGTGTCCAGCAAAGACCTGCATACTTCATAATCGTTGATGACATCAAAAAAGCCAAAAAAGCCTTCTTGTCGTCCAGTAAACTGAATGTGATTATTATTTTGAATGGCCGCAATTCGACCTACTATTTTGCCATTTTGTTTGGCAAGAAAATAAGCAGCGGTGCTATGTTTTAGAAATGGGGACTTTTTTTCATTTAGTAATGTCTCCTGTTCCACATACATCATCGGAACATAGTTGGGGTCATTTTGGTAAAGGTCATGAGGGAAATCTATAAATTCTGTAAGTTGCTTTTTGGTCTTTACAGGTTCAATTTCAATATTCATTTATTGGATCATTTACATTACTGGCTCGAATATGCGCATTTCTTTAGCCACTAATTCAAGTTTGTCCAATACGAAATCGAGTTGGGATTGAGTATGGGTAGCCATTACAGAAAGTCGGATCAAAGAGGAGTCACTTTTTACAGCTGGAGATACAACAGGGTTTACAAAAACCCCCTCTTCAAATAACCTATGATTGAAGTAAAAAGTGCGGTGGTTGTCTCTTATATAAATTGGGATTATCGGTGATTCGGTGGTGGCAATATCGAATCCGAGGTTTTTTATCTCTTCGCAGAGATAAGCAGTGTTTTTCCAAAGAGCTTCTAATCTTTCTGGCTCATTTTTGATGATTTCCAAAGCAGCTAAAGCAGCTCCTGCAGCTGAAGGAGGAATACTTGCACTGAATATCATTGGTCTTGATGTATGTTTTAAATAATTGATTACATCGTTTGTGGAGGCTGCAAAGCCACCAATGCTGGCTAATGACTTGCTAAAAGTACTCATAATGATATCTACTTCTTTAGTCAGGCCAAAATGATCAGCAGTTCCTCTACCGCAATTGCCCAGTACACCAAATGAATGTGCATCATCGACCATCACCATGGCATGATATTTTTCAGCCAGTTTCACGATTTCCGGCAGATCACAGATATCACCTTCCATGCTAAAAATTCCATCCACGGCAATCATTTTTATTTGATCGGTTGGCAGTGCAATTAAAAGCTTCTCCAGATCATACATGTCGTTATGACCAAATTTTAATACTCTTGAAAATGAAAGCCTGCTACCCTCTATGATAGATGCATGATCTAACTCGTCTAACAGCAGTACCCCGTTGCGACCGGTAAGCGCGGATAAAATACCCAGGTTAGTCTGAAAACCTGTAGTAAAAACTAATGCAGCCTCTTTGCCCACAAAGTCGGCTAATTTTTCCTCTAATTCGACATGGAGTCTTGATGTGCCATTTAAAAATCTACTTCCAGAGCAACTGGTACCGTACTTTTCTACAGCTTTCCTGGAACCTTCTTTTACTTTGGGATGATTGGCCAACCCCATATAACTATTTGATCCAAACATTAGTAGTCTACGACCATCGATCACGACTTCCGTATCATGATTTTCTTCGATTTCTCTGAAATAGGGATAAATTCCAGCTCGCTTAAGTTCGTCTGGTAGGGTAAAACTCTCTAATTTTTGTTGTAGTAAATGTTGTATCATATGATGGTTGAGCCTGAATTTATTTTTGAGAATCAATTAGTGACAGACAAAAGGAAGGCAATTTAAAAATATTTAAGGTTATCATGACTGTTTACTACGCTAAATTTAAATCAAAAAATATTATTGGGGTTCTAAATATTTTATTAAAATCTCTAAACCTTGTGAATAACCTTCAAGTCCTTGACCTACTATGCTTTGAATACAATAAGGTTTTATATATGAATGATGGCGAAATGGTTCTCTTTTATAAATATCTGAAATGTGTACCTCCACTGTTGGAAGGCCGATAGCAGCAAGGCAATCTCCAATGGCTATAGATGTATGAGTAAATGCCGCTGGATTGAATACCAGGCCATCCGCATGGCCAAATCCTATGACCTGAAGTTTGTCAATGAGGTCACCCTCGTGATTGGACTGAAAATAATCTAGCTCTAATTTTGGAAATTTAGTTACCAACTCTTCAAAAAAATCCTGAAAAGATGTTGAGCCATAGATCTCAGGCTCACGCTTACCGAGTAGGTTGAGATTGGGGCCATTGATTATCCAAAATTTCATTTCAAAAAAGTAATTGATTTAATAAAAGACAGGACTACATGGCCATTTCAGACAAGAATTTTAACCTTACTAGTTGTATTTCTTCAATAGTGATGTCTTCTTCTTTTAATTTTTTGAAAGCTACTTCAGGATCATCGGTGTCAGCCTTCATGAAATAATCATAAATTTCTTCCTGAATGGATTCATCTACATTGTCCTCCAGGTAATAGTCCAGATTTAGCTTGGTGCCAGAAGTCACTATGATATCCATTTCATCCATCAGTTCCTCTAGTTTCATTTGGCAAGTACGGGCTATGTCTTCCAAAGGCATCTTGCGATCTATAGACTGGATAATGGAAACCTTCGTCTTAGATTTATCAGCAATCTGTTTGATCAGGATATCATTAGGCCTGTCTATTTCATTTTCTTCTACATATCTGGCTATGGTTTCTACAAACTTCTTGCCATATCGCTGAGCTTTGCTTGCGTTTACTCCATTTACTTTTGTAAGATCATCGAGGGTGATAGGGTATTGGGTAGCCATATCTTGCAATGAAGTATCCTGGAATATGACATAGGGGGGCACTTTTAATTGCCTGGCCATGGATTTGCGCATATCTTCCAACATTTTGAAAAGTGTAGTATCCAATGCAACTACTCTTGCTTCTGCCTCCTCCTCGTCGGCTTCCATTACAGCTTCAAAATTAGTATTTATAGCGATCTTTAACGAACTGGGTTTGGCGATAAATTTTTTACCTGCTTCGGTCAACATCAATACTCCATATAGCTCAATATCCTTAAATATAAAGCCATTCAGCATGCCTTGCCTAAAGATGGAATGCCAGAATAAAGGTTCTTTATCTGAACCCTTACCAAACAATTCGTATTCATCAAAACCGTAGTCTTTAATTTCTTTTGTGGCTTTGCCAGTCAGAAAATCAACCAACATGGTTACCAGGTAATTTTCCTTGGTTTTTTCGATGGCTTGTAAAGCCAGCTTCATTTCATTTTTTACTTCTATTCTTTCCTTGGGGTGCCTACAATTGTCGCACATTTTCTCGCAATCTTTTTCTTCATAATTTTCCCCGAAATAATTAAGTAAGAAAACCCTTCTGCAAGCGGCAGTTTCTGAAAAAGCAACCACCTCATCTAATAAATGGGCGCCCATGTCGCGTTCTGCAGCATCTTTATCTCTTAGAAATTTTTCCAGAGTGACAATGTCTTTTGCTGAATAAAAAGCAACACATCTGCCTTCTAAACCATCCCGACCTGCTCTGCCAGTCTCCTGATAATAGTTTTCAATGCTTTTGGGAATATCAAAATGTATCACAAATCGAACATCAGGTTTGTCAATACCCATTCCAAAGGCAATAGTAGCGCAGATAACATCTATTTCCTGCATCAAAAAATCATCCTGAATTTTACCCCGAAGCTTGGTATCAAGTCCTGCATGATAGGGAGCAGCTTTGATACCATTTACTTCTAATGTTTGAGCGACTTCCTCCGTAGATTTTCTTGATTGCACATATATGATCGCGGAACTGCCTGGTTGCGTCCTCAGTATCTGCACTATTTCTTTTATAGTCTGGGCTTTATTTACTTTAGGCCGGATTTCGTAGTACAGGTTTGTCCGGTTGAAAGATGATTTATACACTCCGGGCTCATTCATATCCAGCGTTTTCACTATATCTGATTGAACTTTAGGTGTCGCTGTGGCAGTCAAAGCCATTACCGGAACACTATGTCCCAGGGCATCAATCATTTCACGGATGCGACGATACTCTGGTCTAAAATCATGGCCCCATTCCGAGATACAATGGGCTTCATCGACAGCAATTAACGAAACTTTTACACCTCTTAGAAACTCAAGATTCTCATCTTTGGTCAAGGTTTCCGGAGCTACATATAAAAGTTTTGTATGTTTTTGAGTAATGGATTCTTTTACTGCTTTTATCTGGGTCCTTGTTAATGATGAGTTAAGGAAGTGTGCGATCTCATCTCCCTGGCTATAACCGCGAATTGCATCCACCTGATTTTTCATTAAAGCGATCAGAGGTGATATAATAATTGCCGTGCCTTCCATCATCAAGGCAGGTAGCTGATAGCATAGGGATTTCCCACCACCGGTAGGCATAATCACAAAAGTATCTTTACCACTTAAAACATTTTGAATGATCTCCTCCTGGGCACCTTTAAATTGATCAAAACCAAAATGTTTTTGTAAAGCTATATTTAATTCCTTTGAAGAATATGCGGTAGAGGTTTCTGGACTTATAGATTGTGCCGCTTTAGATTTCTTTTGAGTTTTCTTTTCCACGCCTATTACACTCATGTTTCCTGTTAATTTACGAAGAATTTTTTACAACAATTACATTTATTAAAGAAGTTGATTTTAGGAGCCTATTTATTCACTATCCAAATGAATTAGTAATTTAGGGCTTTTAAAAGGGAGTCGAAATTACAATTTTTTGTAGAATTGAAAAAGACCATATTAGATATTGCCAGAGAATGTATTGAATTGGAGCAAAAAGCTATCATTTCATTGACAAAACATTTGGAAAAATCTTTTGAAGAATGTGTTAATGAAATAATTATTAAAGGGTCCAGGATTGTATTGACAGGCCTTGGGAAAAGTGCTATCGTCGCACAAAAAATAGTGGCTACCATGAATAGTACTGGATCTTCTGCTCATTTTATGCATGCTGTGGATGCGTTGCACGGAGATATAAGTATTCTTAGTGCCAATGACTTTCTCTGTTGTCTTTCAAAAAGCGGAGAAACTGAAGAAATCAAACGTTTAATTCCAATTGTAAAGGAGATAGGCTGTAAGCTGATAGCGATTACGGCTAATAAAGACTCTTTCCTGGCGAAGGAGGCGGATTATATATTTTACACACCTATTGAAAGGGAAGCAGACCCTAATAATTTGGCTCCTACGGCTAGTACAGCAGCTCAAATGGCAATAGGGGATGCATTGGCGATATGTCTTATGCATCAAAGAGGCTTTAAGGCTAATGATTTTGCCAAATACCATCCGGGAGGTCAATTAGGTAAAAAATTGAAATTGAAAGTTGCCGATCTATCAAAACATCATGGAAAACCAATAAATCTTGCATCGGATTCTATCAATCAGGTTATTCTCACTATTTCTAAAAATAGGTTGGGGGCAACGGTTATACTCAACGAAAGCTCGCGAATTGAAGGGATTATCACAGATGGAGATCTCAGGCGCATGATTGAAAAAAATACTAGTTTCGAAAAGTTGAAAGCTTTTGATATTATGTGCTTAAACCCCAGAACAATATCTGCTGAAGCACTAGCTACCGAAGCACTTAATATGATGAGGATAAATAATATATCCCAGTTAATAGTAACCCATGGTGACGACTATGTAGGCATGATTCATTTACATGATATTATCAAAGAGGGATTAATGTAAGGCCACTTATTAAAATGGGATCCGGGACAGGATGATTGCACCATCATTACGATTGAATTTTGCACGATTTTAAATGTACCTTTGCGCTGCTGTATGAGAAGTAAATTGCTCACCGGAATGTATCTACTTTTTTCATTGATTTTCGCTCAAGCGCAGATCACATTTACCCGGGATTTTACTAATAAATTGGAGGATGCTGGTGCCCATATTTCCATCGCAGAAGATAATTGGTTTAATGTAACGGTTTGCACGGCTGGTAAAATCAGTTACGATCTTTGTGTTTATTCCGAAAGAGATTCTGCGGAAATTAAATATATTATTTTCCCAGAAACCAAAACCAATAAAATTTTATTTCCAGAAGTGCATTTTGTAAGTAAGATTTCAAATATGGCCATGAATGATGATAGCTATTGGATACGTACCCGATCCTTTACCCATCGGGTGATTGAAGATTCTTTGCGGGCAGATTGGGCAGGAGAACTAAGTTTTGTTCCGCAGAAATCGCTTACTGATAAAAAGTATGCTAAAGCATTTGCATTGTACAAGGAAGACTATGGAATGATCTATGCCATATTATTTTACAATTTGGAGTTTCCCCATTTCAATGAGCATTTGCATTCGATTTCATTTTATAAAAACTTTTAATAGGCATTAATGTTTGTATATAATATCACGTTGAATATGGAATATGGTATTGAAGTGGAAGCTCTGATATGGGTAGAAAATATCTTCATCCCGTATGTCATGAAAAGAGGTATTTTTCATGAATTCCAATTGTGTAAACTCAATTTTATCGATCAGTATACACCTGCCTACGCGATCCAATTTTATTGCTCCAATGATGCCGACAAGGATTTGTTACTAGAAAAAGGCCAAACTCAATATATAGAGATGGTGTTGGAAAAATGGGGCCTTCAAGTGATGCCATTTGCTACTATTATGGATATCATGAAACCTGCTTATCTATCATTCATTCATCAAAACTGATTTTTATCATCTTATATTTACCCAATTGAAATACTTTGAATTAAGCGATATCCAACTTTCAACCAGGGAGACTGCCCGTGAATTTGCAGTAAAAAAGTTGCTACCCGGTGTGATCGATCGGGATAGGAACCTGTCATTCCCCAAAGAGTTGGTAGATGAAATGGCAGCACTTGGCCTTATGGGTATGATGGTAGATCCTGTCTATAATGGTGGAGGGATGGATACATTGTCATATATACTGGCTTTAGAGGAAATCTCTAAGGTAGATGCCTCAGCAGCAGTAATTATGTCTGTAAATAATTCCCTGGTGTGTCACGGTTTACAAAATTATGGAACGGAATGGCAAAAGCAAAACTATCTTTCAAAGCTAGCTACGGGTGAGTACATAGGTTCCTTTTGTCTTTCTGAGCCTGAAGCTGGAAGTGATGCTGCCAATTTGAAAACCATATGTGAAAACAAGGGGGATCATTACCTCATCAATGGAACTAAAAACTGGATTACGAATGGGCAGAGATCAGATATTCATATTGTAATGGCCAATGGAAATCCCGATTTGGGTCACAGAGGTATTAATACTTTGATTGTGGAGAAAAAATGGCCGGGAGTGACCATTGGAGTCAAAGAAGACAAAATGGGAATCAGGGCTAGTGATACGACTTCTATTATTTACGAAAATGTAAAAGTCCCAAAAGAAAATCTTATTGAAGCTGAAGGTCACGGATTTAGGTACGCATTGAATACACTGGATGGTGGAAGAATAGGAATTGCCGCCCAGGCACTGGGTATTGCGACAGGGGCTTATGAGATTGCCCTTAAATATTCTAAAGAAAGGATCACCTTTGGCAAACCCATATTCGATCATCAAATTATACAATTCAAATTAGCAGATATGGCCACAGAGATTGAAGGTGCAAGACATTTGGTTTACAGGGCTGCCTGGCTCAAAGAGCAGGGAAAGGATTATTCAGCAGCAGCTGCCATGGCCAAATATGTAGCCGCAGAAATGGCCATGAAGCAAACAACACAGGCAGTACAAATATTGGGAGGCTATGGCTACGTGCGCGAGTACCATGTAGAGCGTATGATGCGTGATGCCAAGATTACCCAGATCTATGAAGGCACGAGCGAAATTCAACAATTAGTGCTTTCAAGAGAAATATTGAAAGGGAATCTTTATCCTGCCATATTATAATGTTTGATAAAGGAACCATTCAGCTGGCAGTAATAGCAGGGATACCTGTGCGCCTGCATTGGAGTTTTTTATTGATATTTGTTTGGGTAGGTTATAACGCCTGGATAGAACATTTATCCATGACAGGATTTCTGTTTCTTCAATTATATGTGATCATTCTTTTTCTCTGTGTAGTAATGCATGAATATGGTCATGCATTGATGGCCAGGCGATTTGGCAATAAAACCAGGGATATATTACTGACACCTATAGGAGGTATAGCCCGACTTGAGAGTATCAGTGAAAAACCTGCACAGGAATTATTAATTGCAGTAGCAGGGCCATTAGTAAATATTGTAATTGCAAGTGTACTGGCATTAATTTTATTTTTTACGGGTAGATTTAATTTGGCAACCATTGTCTCTGCTCAAAATATGTTAGAATTTGATATTGTCCCTTTATTATTTGTTTCAAATATAATATTGGCTTTGTTCAATTTTATACCTGCTTTCCCCATGGATGGCGGGAGGATACTCAGAGCATTACTTTCCTTTAAATGGTCACGATTACAGGCAACACGAATAGCAGCCAGGCTAGGCCAGATATGTGCAGTAGCTTTCTTGTTATTTGCATTTTATAATGAACAATGGATGCTTTCATTAATAGGTATTTTTATTTTCATTACAGCGGGAACAGAACTAAAACAAGTAAAGTGGGAATCCATATTAAATGTGGAAAATGCAGGTAACCTGGCTTATTTACAGTTTGATAAGCTCCAATTATTCGACAACATAGATCTTCCTATCGAAAATGCTAAGAAAGGATTGGATATAAACTATATAGTGTATAATGGAGATCTGGCTGTAGGTACTTTGACCAATGACCGGATTTTATATTGTATCAAAAATAAAATCGCCAGCCAACCTGTATCCGCCATCATGAACCCTCAGCTAATTCTAACTACTCCCGAAGAATCGCTCAAAACTGTTTACCAAAGACTACAAACTCATGGCGCCCATCTTGCACTTGTAAAAAATAATGACCAGGTGATCGGGATAATTGGAGACTCCCAATTAAAAAGATTTGTAGAAATGAAGCTTAATCGTGAAATTTGAGTAAAAGGTTATATGGAAACATATGGTAAAATATTATTAGTAGCCATGCCGGCATTTTTAGTTTTAGTATTGCTGGAAAAAATGTACGGATATGTGAAAGGTAAAGACATTGTTAGAAACCTGGATATGGTATCTTCTTTGAGCTCTGGGGTAACAAATGTAGTAAAGGATGTATTAGGACTGAGTGTCGCTATTCTAAGTTATAAGTGGTTAGTAGATCGTGTAGCAATGGTGCACATGAAGGAGACCTGGTTGCTTTATGGGATAGCATTTATAGTGCTGGATTTTTCAGGTTATTGGGTGCATCGAATCGCACATAAATACAACTTCTTTTGGAATAATCATATCATTCACCACAGTAGTGAGGAATTCAATTTAGCATGTGCCTTAAGACAGAGTATTTCAGTATTTGTAAAATTATTTACTTTCTTTTTATTGCCTGCTGCATTATTGGGTGTTCCGGGAAGTGTGATTGCGATGGTAGCACCTATTCAACTGTTTGCCCAGTTTTGGTATCATACACAGCTTATCGATAAAATGGGTTTCCTGGAAAAAATCATCGTTACCCCTTCTCATCACCGGGTTCACCATGCCATTAATCCGGAATACATGGATAAAAATTATTCTCAAATATTCATTCTTTGGGATAAATGGTTTGGTACCTTTCAGCCAGAAATTGCTCATATTCCACCCGTCTATGGAATCACGCGGCCCGTACATTCCTGGAATCCAATCAAAATAAATTTCCAACACCTGGCTTTGCTTATCAGGGATGCTGCATATACCCATTCCATTAAAGACAAGCTCAGGATATGGTTTATGCCTACAGGCTGGAGGCCAATTGATGTGATGGAAAGATTTAAAATTAATAAAATAGAAGATGTCTATCATTTTCAAAAATATGATACCAGGGCATCCCGGGGCCTGCATATATGGGCCTGGATACAACTGACAGCTTTGTTATTGATAGTAAGCTATCTATTTTCCAATATTGCAGCCATCAATAAGTCTAATGCTTGGGATATCTACTGGTATGGATTGTTTGTATTCGTAATGGTATATGCCTTTACTGACTTAATGGATAGAAGTAAGTATGCATTATTTGCAGAAAGTAGTAAATGTATATTGGGACTTTCCTTTATTTGGTCGCAGGGATCTTGGTTTTTAGCAAGTTCATGGATAACAAACCTAATTGCCATCTATCTTATTATTTCCCTCCTGGTGACCTTCCTATTCGTGTGGAAGCATTATGCAGAAGATAAAATTGAAACATTAATATCCCTGGTCTGATATTATATTCCCGCCTCCTGCATGAGTACAGGATTCAATACTTCCGGGTTATACTCACCTCTTTGAAGTTTACCATTTACTGCTTTAAAAGCAGCAATTGTAAGATCTACATCTTCCTGGGTGTGAGCCGCTGTAGGAATCATGCGTAAAATGATTTCGCCTTTTGGTATCATGGGGTACATCACCATGCTACAGAATACCCGATAGTTCTCACGAAGGTCATGAACTAACTGCGTAGCTTCAAATGGATGACCTTTCAAGAAAACCGGAGTTACAGGTGTATTCGTAATACCGATATCAAAACCAGCCTCACGAAGCCCATTTTGAAGAGCATTTACATTTCTCCACAATTTTTCTTTAAACTCAGGGTGGTTGCGTATTAACTCCAATCTTTTTAATCCACCAATCACCAAGGGCATGGGTAATGATTTTGCAAATATCTGCGAGCGAAGATTGTATTTCAAAAATTTAATAATATCCGGAGGGCCCGCTAAAAACGCACCTATTGAAGCAAAGGATTTTGCAAATGTTCCAAAATAGATATCAATATCATCTTGTATGCCTTGTTCAACTCCAGCACCTTCACCATTAGGCCCTAAAGTGCCAAGACCATGGGCATCATCTACAAGAAATCTAAATTTATATTGTTTTTTAAAAGAAGCTATTTCTTTTAATTTACCCTGATCGCCACGCATTCCGAAAACTCCTTCGGAAATAACTAAAACGCAGCCTCCGCCCTCTTCAGCCATTTTAGTAGCACGGATCAATTGTTTTTCAAAGCTTTCAATATTATTATGTTCGAAGGCAATTCTCTTCCCCATATGAAGTCTTACACCATCGATAATGCACCCATGACTTTCAGCATCGTATAAAATCACATCTCGCCTACCTACAAGAGAGTCAATACAAGATACCATTCCCTGGTAGCCATAATTGAGAAGGCAGCCTGCCTCTTTATGCACATAGTCCGCCAATTCTTTTTCAAGTTGTAAATGAAAGTTAGTTTCGCCCGTCATTAATCGGGCTCCCATAGGATAAGCTAAGCCCCATTCAGCGGAAGCCTCTGCATCTACTTTCCTCACTTCAGGGTGATTGGCGAGACCCAGATAATTATTAATGCTCCAGCATATTACTTCCTTACCATTAAACATCATGTGATTGTACTGATCACCAGTGAGTTTTGGAAACATATAATATCCTTCGCCAACATTGGCATATTGACCCAAAGGGCCCATATTTGTACGAATTCTTTCGAAAATATCCATTTTGGTATTTGTGAAATGTTTGGTAGCAAAGGTAAGAATCAGAATTCAATTGTCATCCATGCATATCCATTTTATTTCTCAAATGGATCAATTAATAATTGCCTGATTTAAATTATTTCCAATTTATTTGCTGCTTTTATCTAATATTCCCCTCTCTTCCTCTGTTAGACTATTAATGCCCTTTGCACTTATTTTGTCTAATATTCTGTCAATTTCTTCCTGATTTTGTTGACCTGGATTCAATTTTTGAACTTCCTGGCTTGTATCATTCGTATTGCCTCGGGTTTCAGAAAGTGCTTTTATTGATTTTTTAATGGGGATTATCTTTCCTCTCACTTCAGTATTCGTGTTTTTACCAGGGAATAATTCTATGCCCTGACGAATCCACCAGATCATTAAAATACCTCCCAGTGCCCCTCCCATGTGTCCCAAATGGCCACCCGTATTGCTTTGCTCAGCTATGCCTACCAAGTCAATTACGATTACTACTAAAGCCACATATTTCAGCTTTACCGACCCAATAATCAGCAAATGCATAAGGTAATCCGGTGCGATAACCGTAGCCGCTAGTATAAATCCCATCACGGCGGCTGATGCACCATAAGCCATGACTATATCTGATGGATAATGAAATATCCTGGAGAAAAAAATGATAAGAAAAGCACCTGATAACCCTCCTGTTAAATAAGTTCTCCAAATGTATTGGTCCCCAAGCAGGTCACCTACAATATTGCCAAACCAATAAAGCATCAGCATATTCCACAATAAATGCCATAAGCCGATATGGGTAAACATATGTGTAATGAGGATCCAGGGATGTCCTATCAAAAAACTAAGATCAGTGTTCAATGAAAGCCATTTAGTAAGTAAATTGAAGGCTTCAGGATTGCCACCATCTGCAATATTGAGAATGATTCGAGCAAAAAGAATTACAATAAACACACTAACATTGATCAATAAGACTTGATTAAGCCTGGTACCTTTAGCGATATTGTATTTAAAATCTTCCCACAATGAATTCATCATATCATTTTCCAGTTTTTCTCCAAAATAAAATGATTAAAAAACCAAATAATGCGCCCCCTAAATGGGCAAAATGGGCTACTTGTGTTTGGGATTCACTAGCTTGTAAATAGACCTCCAGGCCAATGGCTAAAATGACCATATACTTAGCCTTTAAGGGAATAGGCGGAAATAATAGCATCAGTTTCTGGTCAGGGAAATACATACCAAAGGCTATCAATACTCCAAATAAGGCACCTGAGGCACCTACTACGCTACCCGGATGAGCAAGGTATGCTGCCATCTCTAAAGGATTATACTGCTGTACTTCCAGATACCACATAATGGTATGAGTAAGTATAGCTCCTAATCCACAAAAGAAATAATAGAATAAGAATCGTTTGCTACCCATAAAAGATTCAAGCATAGGCCCAAATGTGAAAAGCATAAACATATTAAAAAACAAGTGGGTGAGGCTCCCGTGCATAAACATATGCGTTATTATTTGGTAAGGCTTGAACTGATCTGAACCCGGATAATACATGGCCATATCCGGCATGAAATTCAAATGGAGTTGGCTTAAAAAATAAATAAGAACATTGATTATAAGCAATTGCTTGACCACATCAGTCAATCGTATCATAGGTACAAAATTATGAGATTTTCAAGAAAAGACTGTGATACAATCGATCAATCATCATATATTATTGATCATGGAAGCTTTGAAGCATGTATCAGAGCATCTACTAAAGTAAGTAAAGTAGCAAAAAGTGGAATTTGCCCAGCTTTGGTGACCGGGTGTTCAGGGTCTTCATCATCTAACATCAATGCATCTTCCAGGTAGTATAAAATCTCCGGCTCTGGGTAATCAGGTATCCACCGGTCCACAATTATTTTTAATGAACCTGGTCTTAATGAATCTATGCGATTCCAGTTTTGCTCCTCTTTTAATGATATGTAATCTTCCTCTATTTCAACCATTTCTGGGTAAGTTTCGTCAAAACACATCCAGCAAAGCACAGCTAAATAGTATAGATATTGAACTTCATTCCGGGTAAATGCGTCGAGATCTTCAGCAGCTAAAAACCCTGCAACCACAGGCTGAGCCTCTGCCATTGACTTCATCCAGTCCTGATCTTCATTAGTAAGCGTCTCTATGCAAGTATCTATGGTTTGTTCACTAATCATCGAAGCGAAGGTAATTGTTTTCAATATTTTTTAACATACATATAAGTTAGGCGTACAACTTTATATTTCACAATTCCGGTATTTTTGTATAAAATTTCTACTATGAAAAAATGGACTCTGGGTTCTTTCGTTTTTACTGCCCTATTTAGTTTGATATCTTTATCATCCTTTGCAAGTGATGTAACTTCTACATTTAAAGTAAATGGTGAATGTGGTATGTGTAAGAAAAAAATAGAAACCGCTCTTCGCGTTAAAGGGGTAAGCAAAGTTAATTGGGACAAAGAAACGCATGACCTTACTGTTTCTTATAATCCAGATAAAATTACATTAGATGAGATTCATCATAGAATTGCGACAGTTGGTTATGATACCGATACAGTTAAAGCTACTGATGCTGCCTATTCCAAACTGGATCAATGTTGCCAGTATGACAGGACTAAAATATAATTTCTTTAGACCAGAGGGAATATTTTAGATACAATCAAAACTTCGATTAGTCCAGCCAAAGCCAGCGACCCCACAGTCACTGAAAAATTTTTCAACGCCTCAGAAGTAGTCATTCCTGACATTCTGGATACAACCCAAAATCCTGAGTCATTCATCCAGGGAACGAACAAACTTCCAAAACCTATTGCCACTAAAATATAAACCGGATGAAAAGGCATTACTTCCATTGTCTGGGTAAGAGCATACATGATACTGGATGCAGTAATCATAGCGACGGTGCTCGACCCTTGGGCTATTTTCATCACTGAAGCTAATAGCCATGCTAATAGTATTAAATTGATGTGCACATTAGCGGTGATTGCCTTGATAGCGTTGCCGATACCACTATGCCCCAGCATGGCCCCAAAAGCTCCACCGGCAGCCGTGATTAATATGATAATACCAGCGATTTCAAGCGGCTTAGAACATGCTTCCCAAAGTTGACTTCCTGAGTAATTTTTTTGCCTGGCCCAAACCCATAAGGCTATAGCAGTACCAAGTGTCATAGCAACATTTTTATTTCCCATAAAACTGACCCACATAGGCTTATTATCGGGCATCAATACATCTGCAACGGAGGACATACTTATTAATATCAGAGGTAAAATTACAGGTATCACAGACATCCAAAGACTGGGCATATGTATTACCCCGGCCTCATTAGATTCAATAGCTACTCTCAAAGGAATTACATTCTTCTTATTCATATACTGAGCTACCTTAAACACTATAAAACAAGGTATGATACCCAGCGCCAAGCCTGCCATGATGGTAACTCCTAAATCTATCTTCATATTTTCAGCCATTATCAATGGGCCGGGAGTAGGAGGAACTAAACAATGGGTGACTAATGCACCGCCGGAAATGGCTAAAATATATAATAAATAATCTTTCTTTGTCTTTTTCACTAAGGCAATGGCCAGTGGAATCATTAGAAAAAATACGGTGTCAAAAAAAATCGGAATAGAAAGTATAAAGCCACTTATCAAAAGCGCAACAGATGCCCGGGATGCTCCCAAAATTGAAATAATTGCATTTACCATGCGTTCGGCAGCACCACTTTCAAGCATAGCTGTACCAATCAAAGATGCGAGAGCAATTACCCAGGCGATTTTACCGGCAGTATTTCCAAACTCCAGCATGGGTAGTTCTACTGCCTTTATAAGGGATGGCGTGCCAGGCATAGCAGCTATATTTTGAGAAAGCAGTCCAGCTATCATTGCAGAAACCATCAATGCAATAAATGCATGAATCTTTAATTTAGAAATCATCAGGATCACTGCAACCATACTGATGATCAATATTATAAAAGGCCAATATTGGGAGGACATATTCATATAAGGTTTTATTCAATGGTAAATATAAACTTTTGGAGTCTTTTCTAATGAATATTACCTACCCAAAGATTCTTTACAAAGTAAGCCGGAGACTAAAAGATTATATTATATTTAATTAATAGCTGTTCTACAAAGCTTAGCCTATTGCCGGTGCCTCTTACTCCACCAACCTGGGTATAATCAGTTACCTGAACTTTTACATCATCATCATAAAATATATCTGACCATAAGGATATTTCAAAACCTTTATAAATATTAAATCCAAACTGATTGATCCAATCAAGATCTACATTTTGAGGATTGTGAAGATAATTGGAAAACAAAGTCAGTGTGCTATTATGAGATATTTTATCCTTAGCATATTTGCCTGTGTAAATACATTTTAATAAACCTCCTACTTGATTATCAGATAATTTGAAATCTTCCGGGCTATTCCATTTATTACCATGGATATTGAGTCGGGCTATATCTTTATCAGCTACTATTACAGATTTGTATCCAAAAGGGGCCAGGAAGAAGGAAAGATTTTCCTGAGGATTATAATCTATACCCGGAGCCAAAGTGATGTATGCAGGTGAAAAAAATTTTGATACAATACTAGTATTTATAGTACCTGTATTGAATTGCCTTATATAGTTCTTATTGTCAGTACCTCTGTATGTAGGAGTAAACTGACTGAGAAAACCAAAATCAACAGCATAGGCAAATTTAGAGTTTGCACTAGCTTTGTATCCCAGTCTTGAATTGAGTCTAAGCTCATCTACTGACTTTTGAAAGGGCTGCTTCACTTTTGCAATCGATGCTGTACTTGCCAGGATACCAGTACCCAATTTGATAACACTAAGATTAAGAGACCCGATATTGTCAAATCTTAGTAGCCCCTTTTTATATTTAGCAAAATAACTAATCGCCCCACCGATCCCTAGCCGGTTTTCACCACCACCTACTTTTGGATTGATTTGTAGTAGCTGTCCGAGATCTACACCGAAACCACCGCCGGATAGCCAGCCATCTTCTTTAATGTCTTTAATTACTTTTTTGTTTAATTCAGCTAATCTTACTCCATCATTATTTTGAGCAGTAGTAAAAAAGTAGAAAGCTAAAATACCACAGATAATGAAAATTCTTTTCATTTATACACAGTTTTATTTGGTTGATTTTTTTGCTTGCAAATTTACAATTAAACTTCAATTTGCTTGACTTCAGTAGTCTCCATTTGATCCGGGGATTCTCGATGGATAGTTATGCTTTCCCGAGTGACTTTGCTCATTGGTATTATTGATTTTTGATGATTGGGTTGCATTAAGGTAACCGAAGATCTATCCATTTGAAATATTTCTCCTCTGATCCCGTCTATGGTAACTTCATCACCTATTTTAAATCTACCTTTAACATAGAAAGCAGATAATATGTTAGCTATAATACTTTTTGACGCCAGCCCATATCCTATGGCAAATGCCAAAGACAAACCAGCAATTGCAATCAGTATATTTTTTTCTATAAAATCTGTATCAATCTGCAATTGTCCCAATGCGGCCATCAAAAAATTGATCAAAATGAAATAAAAAATGACATTAGCTATAACTCCGGCTGATGGTATGCCTAAGGATTTACCTGTAGTCTCTATGGCTTTGCGAATACCCTCTCCAACCATTACACCAATCATTAACAGCACAAACGCCACTATGACATTGGGTATGTAATTAAGCATGTTTTTAAATAAATCTGATAATGCGGGCATGCCTAAAACATCGGTTGCAGCCACTATAAATATCAACATTAAAAAGTAAAAAAGAATCTTACTCAGGATAGTCGAAATCTTTAGTTTTATATTATTTTTCCTGATAAAATCTACTTCTTGTAATTTTTCTCCCAGCTTGTCAATGCCAACTTTTGAGACTGCTGTTTTAACAAGAACAGATATGATTTTTGATAACAAATAACCCAAAATGAGAATCACCATACATCCCAGTAATTTGGGCAGGGTAGCTACCATACTTATAAGCAAGTGTCTTACCAGGTCTAATGAATTTTCCATGAGAATGAGATTTTAAGAGTACTAATTTATAGGGTCCTGATTAAGGTAGTCCCCTTTCTGAGTTTTGTTTTCATTACCTCCTATCAACTGAATAAATAATCTACCTACATGGGGAAGGTATAATTCTGCTATATCCCCAATACATCTAAATAGCCCCATATTATGGGAAATATTTTTTTCGATTGAAGACGGTGTGCTACCCATGTCGGCCAGCTCCTGCCTTTGTAATTCTTTAAAATTATTTATCGCCATGCTTTTTGAATTGACTTATTCAATCTTTTTCATTCTTATAGTGTTCATCATAAATTTGTTTAAATCTTTGCTTAGCTCTTTTGATACGCATTTTGGTAGCACTGTCTTCTTTGCCTAATATATCTCCTATTTCTTTTATACTAAGCTCATCCTGATACTTCATCAACAAAAGCGTCTTTTCTCCCTCATCCATTTCAGATAATACTGTTTTAAGCCGTCCTATTTTTGTCTCCATTAGAAAAGCATCGCTAATTTCATCCGATTCTACTATTTTTTCAAGAGGGATATCTGATAAGAAGGACTTTTTACTTTTACGGATGAAATCAATACAATGATTGTAAGTAATAGAAAACAGCCAGGAGGAAAATTTTGACTGCTGATTAAATTTAGCAATATTGGTTAATACCTTAATAAAAATATCATGCGTACAGTCCTGTGCAACCTCCATATTCTTTAACATGGTTATGCATTTTGCATAGATTTTTGTCGAGTACCGATGGTATAAAATAGAAAATAAAAACTCATCCTGAGTACTTAAATACCTCTCTATCAATACTTCATCCGTAAGCGCATGCGAATCTTTACGGCTAAATCTTCCCAATAGTGCCTCAAAAAATTTAACTATTAGCCACATATGGATCTGTTATATGAGACGAAAAGATACATAAAAGTCACTGCCACTTAGTTTGATTTTCAACCTTTGCTTTACTATTTTACGGTGAACCAAATAAAAAGAGGTAATGCAATTGCTCACATTACCTCGACCCTAACCAAATGAAACCAAATTAATCTATTAAGTAAGATATTTGTTCAATATCTTGACGCTGTAAATGTATCTTAATTGAAAATCATTTTTTTATATGCAAAACATCAAATTAATTGTCTTATTTGTTATTTCCAACCTCTTCGTTACACATTTTATCGCTGCACAGGAAAGCACAGATGATGCCTGGATGGTGAAAAACATTCATAATAGTACCCTCCTATCAGGGCAGAGTTATGAATGGTTGCGATCACTGACCACTCAAGCTCCGGGTAGATTGGCAGGATCTTCCGCAGCCGCTGCCGCCGTTGAGCTTACGCGACAGATAATGGACACCCTCGGATTTGATACGGTGTATTTGCAACCATGTAAAGTACCACACTGGGTAAGAGGAGATAAGGAAATCGTTAGGATTATAAATTCACCATTCGTCGGTAATGTAACCCTGGATGCATTATCGTTGGGAAATTCTACTGGCTCAGGACCCTATGGAGTCACTGCAGAAGTTGTAGAAGTATTTAGTTTAGATACGCTTGAAAAAATGAAGTCGCAGATTGCGGGTAAAATAGTCTTTTTCAATAGACCGATGGATGTAACGCAGTTGCGCACGTTCTCAGCATATGGCGGTGCTGTGGATCAACGTGGTCGCGGACCAGCTATGGCAGCAAAATATGGGGCTGTAGGAGCGATTGTTAGAAGTATGACTACTAGTTTGGACGATGTCCCGCATACCGGAGCTACTAATTTTCAACCGGGTGATAAACTCATTCCTGCATTAGCCGTAAGTACAAAATCTGCCATGCTATTAAGCCGGGAATTGAAAAAGGGTAGAGTAAATTTGTACATTAGAAACACTTGTAAACTACTCGCAGATACATGGTCTTATAATGTTGTCGGCGAAATCAAAGGGTCCAAATTTCCCAATGAAATCATTGCAGTGGGGGGCCATTTGGATTCATGGGATATAGCGGATGGTGCTCATGATGATGGAGCCGGATGTGTACAAAGTATTGAAGTTTTGTATCAACTGCATAAAATGGGTTACAAACCGCTGCGGACACTGAGAGCAGTATTGTTTATGAATGAGGAAAATGGATCAGCCGGAGGTAAAGCTTATGCTGAAATATCAAATGAGAAGCATGAAAAACATCTATTGGCTCTGGAATCAGATTCCGGAGGATTCACACCAAGAGGCATAGGTTTTTCAGCCGATAAAGAAGTATTTGAGGGTTATTTTAAAAAAGTAAACACCTGGTCTAATCTCCTGGAACCATATGATTTAAAGCTTTATCCTAGTGGAGGCGGATCAGATATAGGACCATTAAAAAGCCAGAAAGGTTTACTTGCAAGCCTGGTGCCGGATAGTCAGCGATATTTTGACTATCACCACACCCGGAATGACAAATTGGAGGCTGTGAATGAAAGAGAACTAAAACTTGGAGCAGCTGCAATAGCTTCATTGGTTTTTTTGATTGATAAATATGGACTTTAAATCTAAGGTATGGAGCAGGTAATTATTCATAATAGAGTATTTAAAAAGTATATTTCAGCTGAAGAAATCAACAAAAAAGTAAATGAATTAGCGTACCTTCTTAATCAGAAATACCAGCATGTAGATGAGCCACCTTTGCTTTTAGGTATTTTGAATGGTTCATTTGTGCTCATGGCGGATTTGATCAGGCAATTAAAATTTCAATGCACTGTTCAATTCATTAGAATAGAATCTTACCAGGGTATTCAAACTACGGGTGTAGTGAAAATGGAATCCGATGTGTCTTACAAATGGGTGGAAAAACATGTAATTGTAATCGAAGATATTGTAGATACAGGTCATACCCTCAATAGATTTATACCGGTATTAGAGTCGTATAGCCCTAAGTCCATTTTTGTTGCGGCATTATTGTATAAAGAACAGGCGATTGAAGTACCTGTAAAATTGGATCATTTTTGTTTCAATATTCCGAAAGCTTTTGTATTGGGCTACGGTCTTGACTATGATGGCCTTGGAAGGAATCTGCCGCATTTGTTCCAATTGGCAGAATGAATTATCCTAACTTGTAATTTTCTTTTAGACCTATTATATGATGGCGTTCATGACCCGGGATAATAAATGCAAAAGCTCTGCAAGATATAGGATGGCTACTTGCAGTTCCCATTCTATCTAATGCCTCTTCAGGTAAATTTTCAAATAATGAAATAGTCGAATTACGCACCGCTTCGTATTCTTCCATTATACTGGCAACAGTACGTTTTTTAGCATCTGAACCAATAACATATATGTCCTGATCAAATCCCGGTAAAGGAGTTTCATCACCTCTCCCAATTCTCAATGATCTGTAAGCAAATATTCTTTCGGTATCCATCAAATGCAACCAGACTTCCTTTACAGTCCATTTTCCTGGGGCATATGCAAAATCCCAATCCTCTAATGAAAGAGAAACCATTAAATGAAGGCTATTGTATTTTAGATCTTTCAATACTTGTAAAGCATTAGTTTCAGGAACTTTCATAGCGTATCTGGTAAAGTATCCTGCCATTTCATTTTCCAGAGGTCTTTTCCAATTCATAAATTATTTATTTTGATTGGGCTAAATTGCACGTTTTTAGAAAATGAAGGAGATAAAGTATTTTATTTTTTTGTTGTCTATAGCTTTAGTTTGTTGTAAAGACAAAAAAGTATCAGCCGTTGCGACCGCTTCCGGTGAACTGGAATTTTATAATGAGCTAATTGAGGAAAGCCCATTTGTTGATAGTTTGTATAGTCTCAGAGCAGCTTATTATTATGACCATGGGCAGTTTAAAGATGCAATTAAAGACCTGGAATATGCAATCAAACTCGATTCGTCCAGGCCGCAATATTTTCATTTATTAGCGGATAGCTACCTGGACAATAATCAATCTTTTGATGGATTGAATACAATGAAAGAAGCTGCCACCCGATTTCCTCAAAGGATTTCTACTTTATTAAAATTGTGTGAGTTTCAAAATATCCTGAAGCGATATGAACAATCTGTAATCACCGCCATTGAAATATTAAAAATAGATCCTTTGAATGCAGAGGCATATTTTATGACTGGAATAAACTATAGGGATCTGAAAGACACCGCAAATGCCATTAAAAGTTTTAAAAAAGCAACTACCTACAATGATAAATTAGTAGATGCCTGGATATTATTAGCTCAGCTTTCTTATCAAAAAGAGCCTGCTTATTCAGAAAAATGCATTGAAACTGCCATGAGAATTGATAGCCTCTCCGTCATTACATTGAATTCCATTGCTGCATTTTACCAGGATAAGAATTTTGAAAAAGCACTCACCATTTATCGCAAAATGATCCTTATCGATCCTTCGAATACTACTGCTTATTTAAATGCTGGCCTACTGTATTTCAGTATTGATTCGTTTTCGAGGGCTTTGGAGCATTTTAATATTGCCTGCATGAAAAATCCTACTAATGCCCAATACTATTACTATCGAGGCACGGCCAGGGAAGCTCTTTCAGATAAAACCGGCGCCAGGGCTGACTATCAGATGGCAGTCAATCTTGCCCCTGATAACACTGAATATAAAACTGCTTTAAATCAATTAAAATAAACCAGCATGCAAAATTTAAAGTCGACTAATGATACCCCATGTTTAAAGTGTAAATCGAAAAATATTATTCCAGATCTTCAATTAATAGATCAAATTGCAAAACAAAATTTGGGCCAATCTAAATTTAAGATACAATTAATAGGTGACCCGGATGCCGTTTTTAATAAGGAAATTACTTCTTCTAAAGTCAATGCTTTTTTATGTGCTGACTGTGGATTTATTGAACTGTACGCTGATGATCCTGCATTGATAAAAGAGGCTTATGATAGAATTTTGAAAAAAGTTTCGAAAACTCCAAAAGCAAGAAGTAAGCATTCTTAATTAAAGTAGTAATATATTCATATTTGATGCATGGTAACTTGAAAATTATATTGGAAAAGGGGTAATTAATTTCTGAAAAGCAACTCATTTTTAGTATCTTAGCAGGAATTAAATACTACAAACTATGGCTGTACTTAAAGTAATCGAACTTTTGTCAAGCTCACCCAAGAGTTTTGAAGATGCAATAGAAAAAGCTGTAAAAAAAGCAGAAAAGTCGTTAAAAAATCTTCGCTCTGCCAATGTAAAAAACATGAGCGTTACTGTGGACAATGGCAAAATCAAAGAATATCGGGTAAATCTTAAAATCACTTTTGAACTTCAATAATCATGGCAACAATAAAAGTAATCGAAGTCCTTGCAAGCTCTAATAAATCATGGAGTGATGCAGCTGAGCAGGCAATAAAGAAAGCTCATAAAACTATAAAAAATATCAGGTCAGCCAATATTAAGAATTTGGGAGTGACAGTAGAAAACGGTAAAATCAAAGAATACCGAATCAATGCTAAATTGTCTTTTGAACTAGAGTAAGATTTTACCCCATTACTTCTTTATTTGAGTCGGTATATGAATTGGCATAATAGGACTCCACAAAACTATTATCTACCTTTGCACCCTTTATGATAAATATTACATTTCCAGATGGGGCTGTTCGATCGTATGAATCCGGTATCACAGCATTAGAAATAGCCAAATCTATCAGTGAAGGCCTTGCTCGTAATGTATTGGCAGCTAAAGTAAATGACGAAGTAAGAGACCTTACCAGGCCAATTGGCGAAGATTCAAAATTAGAATTACTTACCTGGGATAATAAAGAGGGCAAGAGCACCATGTGGCATTCGTCAGCACATCTCATGGCCGAGGCACTGGAACACTTATATCCCGGAGTGAAATTTTGGGTAGGTCCTTCTGTAGAAAATGGATTTTATTACGATATAGATTTAGGTGATCGTGCTATATCAAGTGACGATTTTAAGAAGATAGAGAATAAAATGCTGGAATTAGCCAGGCAAAATAATGCGTATGAAAGAAAACAAATTTCAAAGGCTGAAGCTATAGCGTATTTTACACAAAGAGAGGATGAATACAAATTGGATCTTTTGCAAAATTTAGAAGATGGTACTATTTCCTTCTATACACAAGGCAGTTTTACTGATTTGTGCAAAGGGCCGCATATTCCCACGACAGGGTTTATCAAGGCAGCCAAATTAATGGCAGTTGCAGGTGTTTATTGGAAAGGTGATGAGAAGAATAAACAACTTATCAGGTTATATGGGATCACATTTCCAAAACAGAAAGAATTAGACGAATATCTCAATATGCTTGAAGAAGCTAAGAAAAGAGATCATCGTAAACTAGGAAAAGAACTGGGACTTTACACCATGGATGATGATGTAGGGCCGGGTCTTATTCTGTGGATGCCCAATGGAACAGTCATCATCGAAGAATTAGAAAAATTAGCTAAAAAAACAGAGACTGCCGCCGGATATAAAAGGGTAGTAACACCTCATATTGCAAAGGAAAATCTGTATTTGACTAGTGGCCACCTTCCGTACTATGCCGAGAGTATGTTTCCGCCGATGGTGATGGATGGTGAAAAATATTATCTCAA
Source organism: Chitinophagales bacterium (assembly GCA_038251405.1). Lineage (GTDB taxonomy): Bacteria > Bacteroidota > Bacteroidia > Chitinophagales > Saprospiraceae > JADJLQ01. The sequence goes on along the minus strand of JBBSBH010000016.1, from coordinate 50,871 downwards.
AGCAATGAATTGCCCGCATCATCATAAAATATTTGATGCAGAGCAAAAAAGCTACAGAGATATGCCTTATCGCATTGCTGAATATGGCACATGTTACCGGTATGAGCAAAGTGGCGAATTATTCGGCCTTATGCGCGTACGTTGTCTGCATATGAACGATGCCCATATTTACTGCACTAAAGAGCAATTCGCTCAGGAATTTCGTGCTGTAAATGATATGTACCTGAAATATTTTAAAATTTTTGGTATTGAAAAGTATGTGATGCGATTGAGTTTGCATGAACCTTCCAAGCTGGGTCAGAAATATGTAAATGAGCCGGAGCTATGGAAAGAGACGGAAGATCTCGTACGTAAAGTATTGATTGAGTCGGATATACCCTTTGTAGAGGTAAAAGATGAAGGTGCCTTCTATGGCCCTAAGATAGATGTGCAGATCTGGAGTGTGATAGGTCGTGAATTCACATTAGCGACTAACCAGGTAGATTTTGCTCAACCTCGTCGATTCAAACTCTCCTTTACCAATCAGAATAATGAACCCGAAATACCATTGATCATTCATCGCGCTCCACTGGGAACGCATGAAAGATTTATAGGATTTCTCATAGAGCATTACGCTGGTAATTTTCCATTATGGTTGTCGCCAAAGCAAATTGCCGTGTTACCTATCTCTGATAAATTTAATGATTATGCAAAAGAGGTTTGTCAAATGCTTTTATCGGCTGACTTACGAGCACAGGTAGACGAAAGATCTGAAAAAATAGGCAGAAAGATACGTGATGCGGAGACTTCAAAGACTCCTATCATGCTGATCATCGGAGAAAAAGAACTTACCGAAAGGAGCGTTTCTATCCGAGAACATGGGAAAGGAGATCAAGGATCTGTGGGTCTTGGCGAATTCGTAGAAAATACAAAGAAATTGATTGAATCTCAGACAGCATAATGTAGTTTGATTAATCAAAATGGGTATAATTTCATTACTTGCAAAGCCTATAGGAAGATATATTCATAGACAGGTAAAGTCTATGGCAAATAATGCTTTGCAAGATCAGACTCGAATTTTTCAATATCTAATTCAAAAAGGAAAAGAAACCAGGTTTGGAAAAGATCATCATTTTGATCAGGTAAGGTCAATTTTGAACTTTCAAACTAGAGTTCCTATTCGAGATTACGAGCAGATGAAGGATTATATCTCGGAGATAAAATCTGGAAAGTCTGATGTACTATGGCCAGGCAAACCACTATATTTTGCTAAAACCTCAGGAACTACATCAGGGGTGAAGTATATTCCTATCAGTAAGGAAAGCATGCAGTATCATTTTTCCAGTGCCCGCAATGCTGTTTTTAATTATGCTGTTCAGATTAATGATTTTTCTTACCTCGATGGGAAGCTGATTTTTTTATCGGGAAGTCCTGAAACTGAACTTGTTGGTGGAATTCCGACCGGAAGGCTTTCAGGCCTGGTAAATCTTCATATTCCATCTCTATTTAAGAAATCTCAATTGCCTAGTTTTGAAACCAATTGCATTGAAGATTGGGATACAAAATTGAATAAAATATTAGATGAATGTATTGGCCAGGATTTAAGATTGATCAGTGGGATTCCACCTTGGGTAAAAATGTTTGCAGATAGAATTTTGGAGAAAACGGGAAAGGAAACCATCAGAGAAGTCTTCCCCAATCTTAAAATGTTAGTAAGTGGAGGAGTAAATTTTGCACCTTATAAAAAGCATTATGAAAATCTTTTTGGAGAGCGTATACCTCGCGTAGATACGTACCCGGCATCGGAAGGATTTATAGGATTTCAATTTGAGCCCAATGACCCTGCTTTGATCTTGAATACGAATGCAGGAATATTTTTCGAATTTGTTACTTTGGATGAATTAAATAGGGAAAATCCCCATCGAATAAGTTTGGAGGATGTAAAGACCAATATCACTTATGCAATATTACTAAGTACGAATGCAGGATTGTGGTGTTATAATATTGGTGATACTATTGAATTTGTTTCATTAAATCCATTTCGATTTATTATAAATGGTCGTGTGAGTCAATATATTTCTGCATTTGGAGAGCATGTGATCGAAAGAGAAATAGAGACAGCCCTATTACAGACATCTGAAATCCATAAAGTGTCTGTTGGTGAGTATACGGTAGCTCCTCAGGTGAATCCTATCGATGGAGGAAAGCCATTTCACGAATGGTTTATTGATTTTGAAAAACTACCCGTTGACTTAGCTGCTTTTTCTAGTGAGTTGGATAAAAGGATGTGCTGTCAAAATATTTATTATAAAGATCTAATCGATGGCCATATTCTTAGACCATTGCAAATACGACTGATGCAGCGATTGTCTTTCATAGATTTTATGCGCTCTATAGGTAAATTAGGTGGTCAGAATAAGATTCCACACCTGCGAAATGACAGAAAGATTGCTGATGAACTAAGTCCCTTTTTAATGTAAAATTATTATACGAGACCTTTTAATATATCATTAGGTGTAACCATTCCAACCAGGTCATCACCATCTACCACAGGCAGGCAATGAAAGTGATTATTAAGAAAAATATCTATGGCTACTTCGATTTTATCGTCGGGCTCCAGTTTCCCCAGCCGGGTGCGCATTAGGTTTTTTGCTTTAATCCTGTCTGTCTTGGGAATGGCTTCTTCAAGACTTTCTAATTCAAATTGGGTAGGATTTACTAAAAAAGATATTTCAGATAAACTGATCATTCCAATGAGCTTTTTATACTGAACTACTGGCAGGTGTCTTATCTCATTATCGTTAAATAGGTGCTTTATTTTTTCCAGGTCTGTATCTTCTGAAACAGTGACCAATTTGGTGTTCATAATGCTAGAAATCTTGGCTTTAATATTCATTTTTAAGAATCGATTTAAGCTTCAAAACTAAATAGTGAGTATCCAACCGTGGAATAATCTTAAGCATGAGATGACCTGATAGGAGTCAGTATTTTACCAATCATAAGGCTAATCAACAGAATTTCAGGGCATTGTATATAAAGGGTTTAAGCCAAATATCCTAAAACCAGAGCCGATTTAATCAAGTTTAACCCAATTTTTGCAGTTGAAGCAAAAATTGCCGAATGGTCGATGAAATAGTTGAATTGAAAACCAACTATTTATCGAGGTTAAACCTTCTATTGAGTGCGGATGATGAATATCAGCATCCCTGCATTTATCGTACCGATCTGATACGACAATAGGAGTCATCAGACCTGAGTCTTGAAAATGAAATTATTTCTTACCCTTTTAATTTAATATAAATAATTCATTTTCAATACCTCAGATTTTGCATACAAATTCCAATGCAAAATTTCCGTTTAAAATATAATGACAAGTTGGGTGGCAATTCTATTAGCTGACTTATCTGTTAATTGGGAAATATCTACAATAAATTTTTGTCTATTTTTACTGGTGCCTCACCCTTGCCAAAAACCCAATCCATAGTATATCCCATACTAAATACTAGGCCAAGAAGAAGTAAACAGTAAAATAATAGTCTGGATTTTTGAGCTGCTATGGCGTTGCTAGGAGAGAAGACCATTTGAGATAAAATTTTCTCCAGGCAATCATGCCATACTTTAATTGGCTTATATCAATTTTATTATTATTCAATTCTCTATTTAAACCCGCACATGATTTGGCCTTGAAATAATGATGGGCCATAATATTGATCAAATTACTTGATTGCTGATGCCCTATTGAAACAGAATTGAGAAAGATGTAATCTTCCTTTTTATTTATATGGGGTTAAAATTTTTAACTCAATCTCTCCATCCTGTGGTACCATTGTTTGGATCATATCTCTCCTGAAACAAGAGCCTGCAATGACTGGAAATCGTGAAAAATTTAGTGAATCATAGTTTGGTAGATAAGCAGCGAAATTGAAAAGAAAGTTGGCTTCATCAATTAATTTCTTTTCTGATAAATTTTTGATGCTCGAGATGATAGCTTTGCCACCTATCGTTCATTTTCGATTTTGGGAATATTTACATTTTTTGATAAAAATGGTTTAAATAGTTGTTAATTCAAAATTAGTGACCTTGTTTTTACATTATTGGCTCAAGGGTTCTTCAAAGAAATAGCTATGATATACGTATTGTAATAATCAAACCATAGAGTGCGCCTTGATTTACGTTTTTTTAACAAAGCTATAAAGTTAATCAGCAGATATTCAGGTCACTATATTTTGAAATACACGTTATACTATCAGTAAAAAATAGTAAATTTGCAGCCCAAATGTCTCTAAACAAATCGATTTATTCTCTTATAATGGGATCACTTTTCATCTTTTCCTGCAGGAGTGAATTCGAAAAAATCAGAACCAGCAATGATTCGGAGGCTATGTATAAAAAAGCCGTGGCTTATTTTGAGAATAAGGAGTACAGTAAAACACAGACATTATTTGAATCCATCGTAAGCAGCTATCGTGGCAAAAAAGAATTCGAGCAGCTTAACTATATGTTTGCCTATACCTATTACTATCAAAAGGAATATGGATCGGCAGCCACAGCTTTCAAAACCTTCTCCAACACTTTTGTGTATTCACCCTATCGGGAAGAGATGGATTATATGTATGCTTATTCACTGTATCTGCAATCACCTAATTTCAGGCTTGATCAGGAACCATCTGTATTGGCAAATGATGCCCTACAGACATTTGTAAACACCTATCCAACTAGTGAGCGAGCAAAGGAATGTAACAAATTAATGGATGGACTTCGTAAAAAATTGGAGACAAAGGCCTTTAGCCAGGGAGAACAATACTATAATATGGGTCAGTACCAGGCGGCCATTACCACTTTTGAAAATGTACTGAAAGACTATCCTGATTCAAAGGATGTTGAACAGATTCGCTTCCTGATTTGTAAAGCTGCTTTCTTATACGCCGAAAAAAGTATATTTGAAAAGAGAGAAGAAAGGTATCAGAATTGTATTGCCTATGCGGAAACGTTCAAGAATAAATACCCCAGGAGCACGGATAAAGCAGAGGTAACAAACTATATTCAAATTTCTAAAAACAAAATAAATCAAATAAAACATGTCGGACATCAAAAACAAAGTGCAAGGAGTGGATCCTAATATAAGAGCACGTGACATTAAGACCATGGCCATACAGACTGGTAATCTGTACGAAACGATCAGTGTGATTACACGCCGGGCAAATCAATTGAACATGGATATCAAAAAAGAACTCCATTTTAAATTGGAAGAATTTGCTATTAGCACTGACACTATAGAAGAGGTACATGAAAATAAAGAGCAGATAGAAATATCTAAGTTTTACGAAAAAATGCCAAATCCGGCTATTCTTGCGACTGAAGAATTTCTTCATAGTGAACTTGTATATCGTTTTACTGAGATTCCCACATATGAAGATGCTCCAGAGTTGAGCAGTGGCCATAATAAAGCCTAATCTCTTTTCCCCCCGCATGCAATCGCTTTTAGGTAAAAAGATTCTATTAGGGGTAAGCGGAAGTATAGCTGCTTACAAAGCAGTAATACTATTGCGTGGCCTTCAAAAATCTGGTGCGACAGTAAGGGTGATTATGACTCCCGCGGCTACTAAATTTGTAACACCGCTCACGTTCGAAGCTATTACTCATACTCCGGTTCACTCAGAATTAGTTACCCATCAAAGCTGGAATAATCATATTGATATAAGCCTGTGGGCTGATGCTTTTGTCATTGCCCCGGCCACGGCAAATACTATTGCCAAACTGGTGCACGGCCTGGCCGATGATATGCTATCAACTGCCTATTTGGCATCGAGATGTCCGGTATTTTTAGCTCCATCTATGGATGTGGATATGTGGCATCATATCGTTACCCAGAATAATATTACATTGTTTAAATCAAATGGAGGGCGTGTAATACCCGTAGGAAATGGCTATTTGGCTAGTGGACTTACCGGTGAAGGAAGAATGGCAGAACCTGAGGATATTGTAGATGCATTGACTGACTTTTTTTCACTTCAGACTTCTTTGTTATCAGGTAAAAAAGTACTCATTACTGCCGGTCCTACTTATGAAAATATAGATCCTGTAAGATTTATTGGAAATGCCAGTACTGGTAAAATGGGTGTGGCTATTGCAGATGCGATTGCAAAAAAGGGAGGGCTTGTTACATTGATTTTAGGTCCTTCAAATATTACCCCGGGTGAGGCTTCCATAAAAATTGTAAATGTTCGATCTGCCCAGGAGATGTTTGAAGAAGCGGATAAAATTCATAGTGAAACCGATATCTCCATTTTTTCTGCAGCTGTGGCTGATTACAGACCAATGTCCATTGCCAAAGAAAAGATTAAAAAATCAAGTGAAGATCTGACTATTAAATTGATAAAGAATCCAGATATAGCATATGAATTAGGTAAGAAAAAAACTTCCCAACAAATTCATATAGGATTTGCTTTAGAAAGCACAACTGGTGAAGAATATGCTCAGGAAAAATTGGAAAAGAAAAACTTTGACCTGGTAATCTTAAATAGCCTTACTGACAAAGGAGCAGGTTTTGGAGGAGATACCAATAAGACAACATTCTTCTATAGGAACAATAAATCGAAAAAATTTGAGTTAAAATCAAAAACGCAGGTAGCTCAGGATATCGTACTTGCACTTGAAGATTTTCTCATTTCAAATAATTGACGCAAATGAAAAAAATAGTTTTCTTTTTATTAATTCTTGGATTTGCATTAAAAGTTGATGCTCAGGAATTGAATGTCCAGGTGAAAGTAAATACTCCTAAGCTTCAAACGACCGATCCAAAAGTCTTTAAGACCCTGGAAGATGATATTAAGAGATTTCTCAATACTAAAGTGTGGACAAGTGATAAGTATCAATTGAATGAAAAAGTAAAATGCAATTTTACGCTATCTATTACTCAGGAAACAGGTAATGGAATTTACTCAGCAGACCTTACCGTTCAAGCATCTCGTCCTGTATTTGGTAGCAATTATGAAACTACATTAATCAATTATATTGACAAGGATGTGAGTTTTAATTACTTGCCAAATGATCCAATTAATTATGTTCAAAATGTATATAGTGATAGATTGCCATCCTTATTAGCTTTTTATTCTTATTTGATTTTAGGTTTGGACGGGGACAGTTTTGCGCCTAATGGGGGTGATGATTATTTTTTGATTTGCCAGAACATTGTAAATACTATTCCCAGCACCCTGGTCAAAGAAGGGTGGAAGCCCAATGATAATTCTCATAATAGGTATTGGCTGCTTGAAAATATCATGAGCCCGAGATTAAGAACTATGCGTGGTGCTTGGTATACTTATCACAGGCTAGGTCTTGATATGATGTTTGAAAATGTAGAAGAAGGTAAGAAGAATATTGCCAGAGCGTTGGATATTATAGACGCATCTAAAAGAAGTTATCCGGCTGCTCAGTGGCTTATCAGTTTTATGGATGCGAAAGGAAAGGAAATAGTCGAAATATTTAAAGTGGCAGACAAACCTCAGCAGGAGAACATTGCAAATATTCTTACCCGCATTTCACCCACCTTTTCAGCTAGATTTTAATATCTAATCAGCAATAAAAAACGGTATTTTAGCCCCCATGAAGTCGCTGGCTATTTTTGCTTCAGGTAAGGGAAGTAATGCTTTAAATATGATTGAATATTTTAGAGATAATAAGAAAGTAAATGTCACCTTGATTGTATCGAGTAATAAGGATGCCGGTGTTCTGCAAATAGCTAAAAAGAATAAAATTCCAGCGGTGGTTTTGGATAAAAAAGAATATTATGGCTCCGGTGAAAAACTTATACAGATTTTAAAAAAATACAGGATTGATGGGATAGTATTGGCCGGGTTTTTGTGGCTAATACCTGAATATCTAATCTTTCAGTTCCCGGGAAGAATAATAAATATCCATCCGGCTTTGTTACCAAAATATGGAGGAAAAGGTATGTATGGGATGTATGTACATGAAGCAGTTTGGAAGAATAGAGAAAAAAAATCAGGGATTACTATTCATGAAGTAGATACACATTATGACGAGGGAAATATCATTTTTCAGGCGACTTGCACAATAGATAAAGCAGATACTCCGTATGAAATAGCGCAGAAAGTACAAACTTTGGAGTATGAACATTTCCCTAAAGTGATTGAAGATTTCTTTATTAAGACTTGATCACAAATAATCTTTTCGTTGACAATACATGATCTTTGTCTTGCTCCAATGTTATAAAATAAGTTCCTTTAGTTAAACCCGAGAGATCTTTGTCCAGGGTTAGCCCCTTATCTAAATATAGATTTTGCCGCTTTACCTCAGCCCCCACCACATTAATGATTCTCAATGTATACAATCCGGGTGTTGAAATCAGCAATTCACAGCGCAGTGTTCCGGTAGAATATGGATTTGGGAAAAAGAAAAGATTGGGTTTGAAGTCTTCTATAATAGGTAAATCTTTGAATGTATCCGGAGCTTTATAAATAAGTTTATCTATTTCAGTTACATTTTTATAATAAGCCACTACGATGGGGCTTTTTGAGGAGGGAGTATAGAATAGACTTTTGTGCAGGGTATCTGTATTGAATAATTTGGGAAACTTCACAAAGCGGGAGACATTTTGCCAATCAAGGTTTGATTTTTTGGTTTCTATCACAGTAGTTTGAGTTAATTTCTGGTCACATTTTTTTACATCTAAACTCTGCAAGTTTAGGTATATAGAATTTCCATTTTTTATTTCAGTTTCTTCGTGAATAGCAATCACTATCCGAATAGAATCCGGTTGGTAGGGGAGCTGGTCTTTTATTGAAACAGGCAGCATAGATAATTCGCAAGGAAATACGAGACTGTAATCATTTTTACTAAGTCCTGATGAAAGATTAACAATGAAAGGGTTGGTAAAATTTCTAGGGTGATCGTAATAGCCGGTATACAATTTACCATCTTTAAAAAAATTTATTCCACTTATTCCATAAGATTTTACGATGCCCGCAGAATCTTTAAAATACTCATAGGACGCATCATCAAATTGCACAACTTTATTACAAGCTTCAAATACTTTTGGCTTCTCTTTCGGATTTTTGGCAATAGATAATCGGATAAAAGGTGCTTTCAATCCATTCAAATCCCAAATGGAATCATGATTTTTCCAGGTAAGAGATTTGACATTTTTGGGCAGGTAATCCGTCATGAAGCTAATGCTATCACTTTCTGATGTGATCAAATATTCATGAGCAATATCTTGTGATTTGACTAGAAGTATAGTCAATAAATAACTAAAAATTAAACTGAATATTTTTCTAATCACGAATCAAAATTAATGCGCTATATTTAATCAGGACTGCAGTTCCAGCATTTTACTATATATTCCTCCCGACACCAGCAGTTCTTCGTGGTTGCCCATTTGCTTTACTTCACCATTTTCTAATACTATAATAATATCTGCTTTTTTTATAGTATTTAATCTATGTGCGATGACAATAGCTGTCATTCCCGGTAATACATTATCCAAGGCTTGCTGGATGTATTTTTCGGATTCAGTATCCAGTGCAGAGGTCGCTTCATCCAAAATAAGTATGGGCGACTTGCGCACCAGAGCCCGCGCTAAAGTAAGTCTTTGTCTTTGGCCCCCGCTCAATTTTTGACCGCGATCGCCTATAGGGGATTTATAACCTTGCTCTGACTGCATGATAAATTCATCAGCATACGCCAATGATGCCGCTGACCGGATTTCATTTTCATTGACTTCTGATCCAAACCTGATATTTTCTTCTACACTACCATGAAACAAAATGGCTTCCTGGGTAACCATTGAAAATTGATTTCTCAATGAAGTAATGTCAATATCTTTTATATTCTTTCCATCAATTAAAATCTCGCCTTCTGAAACATCATAAAATCTTGGTAGCAAATCGACCAAAGTACTTTTTCCTGAGCCAGACTTGCCTATAAGGGCTACAGTCTTACCTTTTGGAATGATAAAGTTTACCTTCTTTAATACATGTGGAAGGGTAGGGGCGTATCGGAATGAAACATTTATAAATTCGATTTTTGAATCAAAACGTTTCATATCGGGACTGCCCGGCTTGCTGACCACATCCGGTTTTGTCTCCAATACCTGATCTATTCTGTCCATGGCGGCACTGGCTTTTTGAAGATTGAACCAGGATTGTGATAAAGCTTTGCTGGGATCTATGACGCTATAAAATGCAAAAATAAATGTGAGAAATACCTCGGGGGATATTTGATGGGCAAATACTTGTTTGCTGCCAATAAAGAGTAGAGCAATCACAGCACTGACCCCCAGAAACTCAGAAAGTGGCGCTGAAAGGTCTCTTCTTTTCATCATTTCCCATGAGAAATACCTGTACGTATCATTCTCTTTTCGAAATCTTTGCATCATAAAATCTTCAGCATTAAATGATTTAATAATGCGCATACCACTTATAGTTTCATCTAATGTACTATTTACCAATCCGAGCTGGTCTTGCGCTTGTTGAGATTGTTTTTTTAATTGTCGCGAAGCCCCTCCTATTATCCAACCTATAAAGACCATCAGAAAAATAACCAACAGTGTAAGGGTAGGGCTGATATAAATCATAAAAGCTAAGCTTCCCAGTAATATGATCGGTTCTCTGAAGAAAGCTTCTATAGTAGTAATCACAGACCATTCTATTTCTGTAACATCATTTGTAATACGGGACATGAGGTCACCTTTACGTTCATTGCTAAAATAGGATAAAGGAAGCTGTAAAAACTTATCATATAGCTTTTCACGGATATCTCTTATTATTCCCGATCTCAAAGGGCTCATAATATAGAGTGATAAGTATCTGAATAAATTTTTTAGAAATAGCATGGCAATCAGAAAAAGGCATACATATATTAATGCAGTCGACTTCCCTTCATTCTGAATTAAATGCTGAAAAAACAATTTTATCTGCGCAAGTAAGCCGACATTACTACTACTTGCGTTGGTGGTGATATCGGTTTCGAATAGAATCTGGAAAAAAGGAATAAACGCAGGAATAGTAAAAACGGTGAATATGGCCAGTAATATATTGAATACAGCAGCCCATATGAGTTTCTCCCGATAAGGTACCAGATAAGGAAGTAATCTTTTAATTGTTTTCATGGATTTCTTTTTTCCACGAGGAATGGGATCATGATCCTGAAATTACTTTATATTTTTAAAATCCCAGGTATTTAAAAAGCCAGTATGAAAATTTCCTTTCTTGAAATCATCATTGTCCATGAGTAATTGGTGAAATGGTACCGTAGTCTTTATCCCCTCTATGATGAACTCATCAAGTGCCCGATTCATTTTTGCCAATACTTCCTCTCTGGAATTAGCTCTACAGATCAATTTTCCAATCATGGAATCATAATAAGGAGGTACGGTATATCCGGCATAGGCATGCGTATCTACACGTACTCCGTGGCCTTTGGGTGTATGAAAAGATGTGATATTACCCGGACTAGGCCTGAAATCATTAAAAGGGTCTTCAGCGTTTATCCGGCATTCCATTGCCCAAAACTTAGGTATTTGATTTTTAAAAGTAATTTTTTCTCCAGCAGCCACTTTTATTTGTTCCTTGATCAAGTCCATATCTACTACTTCCTCTGTAACGGGATGCTCTACCTGGATTCGGGTATTCATTTCCATAAAATAGAAATTCTGATATTTATCTACCAAAAACTCAATAGTACCGACACCTTCATACTTAATAGCCTTGCCTGCTGCAACAGCAGCCTCACCCATTTTCTTACGGAGTTTTTCAGTCATAAATGGAGAAGGGGATTCTTCCACCAACTTCTGATGTCTTCTCTGAATGGAGCAATCTCTTTCTGATAAATGGACAATATTTCCATGCTGATCACCAATAATTTGAAATTCAATATGTCGAGGTTCTTCTATATACTTTTCCATATAGATTCCATCATTGCCAAAGGCTGCTTTTGCCTCATTCCGGGCAACATTCCACATGGATTCTAATTCATTTTCATTCCATACGATACGCATCCCCTTTCCTCCACCTCCGGCCGTGGCTTTAAGAATTACGGGGAAGCCGATTTCTTTTGCCGATTTTCCAGCTTGCTTAAAGTCTTTTAGTAATCCTTCACTACCAGGTACTACAGGTACTTTTGATTTGATCATTGTCTCTTTCGCAGTGATCTTGTCACCCATGGCCCGGATTTGGTCAGGAGTAGGGCCAATAAACTTGATTCCATAATCGGTACAAACTTCAGCAAAACGGGCATTTTCAGCTAAAAATCCATAGCCTGGATGTACTGCATCAGCATTTGTAATCTCCACTGCTGATATGATTTTGGGAATATTAATATAAGATTCGCTGCTTGGAGGAGGACCTATGCATACGGCTTCATCGGCAAATCGTACATGTAAGCTATCGCGATCTGCAGTAGAATAGACGGCTACTGTTTTGATCCCCATTTCTTTACATGTCCGAATTACTCTCAGGGCGATTTCACCCCGATTAGCTATCAATATTTTCTTAAACATAATTGATTTGCGATTTGGCTTAAGCTGGTTCTATCAAAAATAACACCTGATCATATTCTACAGGAGTAGCATCTTCTACCATTATTTTTACAATAGTACCTGTCACTTCACTCTCTATCTCATTGAAAAGTTTCATTGCTTCTATCATACAAACTACATCACCCTCAGATATGGCATCACCTATTTTTACATAAGGGGGTTTCTCTGGTGATGGGGACCTATAAAATGTACCCACCATAGGGCTTTTTATTTCAAGTAGTTGTGAAGAATCTGGTTTAGCCTCTATAATATTTTCAGCAGGTTTTTTCTCTGTTGAAGGTGCTGAAACAAGGTCGGGGCCTGCAACCTGCATCATAGCAGGCATTTGTGCTGTTACATAAGAAACTTTGTCTTTGGTTGATTCTGATCGAAGGACGAGCTCGAAATCACCATTCTTTATTTTTATCTCAGCAAGTTTGGATTTACCCATCATTTTGATGAGTTCTTGTATTTCCTTTAGCTCCATAAGGAATTAGATTTTTACACGTTCAATATACGACCTATTCTGTGTATCTATCTTAATTTTGTCACCTTCATTAACAAATAATGGTACCCTTATCTCGGCGCCTGTCTCCAATTTTGCGGGCTTTAAAGCATTTGTTGCGGTATTGCCTTTTTCACCAGGTTCTGCATAAACTACTTCCAAAACCATAAATAATGGAACAGAAACACTCAAAGGGGTCTCATTTTCGGCATGAAACATGATTTCTACATCAATGCCCTCTTTGAGAAATTCCGTACGATCTATCATTGCTTCCTGCAACATTACCTGATCAAAGGTCTCATTATTCATAAAGTTATAACCTTGATCATCTTTATAAAGAAATTGATACTTTCTGCGTTCTATGCGGACCTCATCAAATTTAGTACCTGCTGAAAAAGAGTATTCTATGGTTTTGCCAGTAGTCATACTTTTCATTTTGGTACGTACAAAAGCAGCACTACGCGCACTTTTTACATGTTGGAATTCGATAATTGACCAAAGGTCATTATTGTGATTAATGCACATTCCGTTTCGGATTTCGGTAGTCATTGCCATAATATAAAATATAACTTTTGCGGGCGCAAATATAGGTAAATTATAGTAGATTATTTAATCAGTCGGTTTATTTAAATTCTACTGATTATCAAGGATTTGCCTCAGTTTTGGATCGTTTTTCTAATTCGCCAATTTACCTCCTACGAAAGTCTTTTCCACCTTTGTTTTCAAAATATCTTCGTCCGCGCAGTGGATTAAATCCTGTGATAGTACGATAAAATCAGCCCATTTGTTTGTTGAGATAGAGCCCCTCGAATCTTCCTGGAAGGCTGCATAAGCTCCTGAAAGTGTGTATGATCTGGCAGCTTCTGCTCTGGTCATGGCTTGCTCTGGGAAGAAACTAAATCCATTATCCGCTCTTTTGCGTGTGACGCTGGCATAAAATGACTCTATAGGATCTACATTTTCCACAGGTACATCAGTGCCATTAGTCACAACAGCGCCAGCATCTAAAAGGCTTCTCCAGGGATATGATTCGTATTTAGCCCTAAATGGGCCTAACCTTTTCTCTACAAAGGGTGCATCACTGGTACAATGAATACCCTGCATGGCAGCTATCACTCCCATTTTTGCAAAACGGGGAATATCGCTGGTATCAATATGCTGGGCATGCTCGATTCTCCAGCGAAGATCTGTTTTGCCAGGGTGAGTTTTAAATTGGTTTTCCATGATATTCAACACTTCCCTGTTAGCCCGGTCACCAATAGCATGTACACATAACTGCAGCCCATGTTTAATACAAAGTTCAGCTACTGCATTAATTTCTGAAATATCTGTTGTGTTTTGACCGTAGAATTTATCATCCCGATCAGCGTAAGGAGATAATAACCATGCACCATAAGATCCTAAGGCACCATCCACATATGTCTTTATACCTCCTACACTAAAATGATCATTCCCGATTCCTTTCCATGGATAAGAGTCTAACTCTCCGGCACTCATATTTTTGCTCGGCTCACCAATCATTACCCATAGTCTCAATTTTAATTTTCCACTATCTGCTAAGGCTTTATACCATGATATTTCTTTAAATGTGCTGCCAGCATCTTCAAATGAGGTAACTCCTTTTTTGAGACATTCCGCCTGAGCTAATTCTATGCCGTGGTGCCAGATTTTTTCTAATTCATCCGGGGGGAGGCTTTTTAAATAAGTGTTATATGCCTGTCTTACAATACCTTGTGCTGTTTCTTCAAACATGCCAATCGCATTGCCCTGAGCGTCTCTTACTATAGATCCGCCCTTAGGGTCTGGAGTTTCCTTTGTAATTCCGGCCAATTCCATAGCTTTTTTATTTGCAAAGACTCCATGACCACTCGCATGTGAAAGCATTACTGGATTATTAGGTGAAATGGCAGAAAGTGCATCATGCATGGGATACCCGTGTACAGAGGCAAAGAGTGGCTGGGTCCATTTTTCCTGATGCCAGCCACGGCCAATGATCCACTGTCCAGGCCTGGCTGTTTTTACTTTTTCAGCGACCATAGCCACTATATCATCCCAGCTTTTGGATTTGATGAAGTCCAGATTTTGAAGTCCTCCTCCCAAGCTGGAAAAATGACCATGACTTTCAATAAAACCGGGCATTACAAACTTTCCTTCGGCATCGATAACTTCTGTATGCTCATCTTTTAATTTTTCAATGTCCTCCTTATTTCCGATTTTGATGAATTTTCCATCTTTTACAGCGAAAGCAGATGCAACTTCCAGGGAGCTGTCAACAGTGTAAATATTCCCATTAATAAGTATTACATCAGCTTTTGGCTCAGACCTGCAAGAAAGAATAAGGGATAAAGAAATTAAAAAATAAAATAATTTCATGTTTTGAATGAATAGATATATTACACAAACTAGGAAAAATATAGCTAATCTAAGGTACTAATGCGATATTTGTGGAAACAACAAATTTAGTAAAATGACAATAGCATTAGGTGCCGATCATGCCGGATTTGAAGTAAAGCAAAGAATACTCATCAGCTTACAAGAGCAGAATATCGATTGTATCGATTATGGTACTTATTCAGCGGATCGGGCTGACTATCCTGATTTTGCTCATCCAGTAGCAAATGCAGTTGAACAAGGTGCTGCTGACTTTGGAGTGTTGGTATGTGGAAGTGGTAATGGAGTAGCGATGACTGCCAATAAGCATCAGGGTATCCGAGCTGCCATATGCTGGAATGAAGAACTTGCGAAACTTGCCCGTCAGCACAATAATGCCAATATCATTTGTATTCCTGCAAGGTTTATTGATATCCATCTAGCACCAGTCTTAGTAGATCTGTTTTTAAAAGCTGAATTTGAAGGCGGAAGACATGCTGTCAGAGTAGGAAAAATAAGTATTTGTTAGAATTACTTACCTGCCAATACTTCCTTTAATACCACTTCACCGAGATCATCACTTTCAGCAAGATATAAATACCCTGGTTGACTGCTGTCAAAGATCATAGTGTATTTATTATCCTTTCCAATTTTTCGAACTACTCCATCTATTCTTCCCAAGATAGGACTATACAGATCATCTCTTCGGTCGGCTAGTTTTTGTTTCAATTCTGCGTCCAGTCCTTTTAATGTTTCTTGCTCACGAGTTAATTCTTCTTCTTTTTTCTGGCTTGCAACAGGTGCTAAGCTTCCATTTTGAGATTGCAGTTGATAATCCTGGACATGTTGTTGAAAAACTTTCAGTTTCACATTGAAGCCAATCATCAGGGTATCCTGGTATTTTCTTAATGATGAATCTACTAATGCTACTTCAGGCACTTTACTCAGTATCTCTGTTGAATTGATATATCCAAATTTTTGGGAAAAAGCCATCAGGCTAACCATGGAAAAGATAAAAGTGTAGACGATTTTTTTCATAATTTAATTAGGTATCTTGAATAATGTTGTAGACGATTAATATGAATATAAGTTACAAAAATAAAGAAACCCCGAAAAGTATTCTCCGAGGTTTTAAGTCTTTTTAAAGAGTAATGAAAAGCTATAAATAAAATTATTTCTTTTCGCTTACATTTTTGCTTTCAATTTCTCGCATGCCTTCCTGGATTTCATCTTCGATAGAATTTCGGGCATTATTAAACTCTTTGATTCCCTTTCCAAGACCTTTCATAAGTTCGGGTATTTTTTTACCTCCAAATAAAAGTAATACTACGACGAAGATTATAATCCATTCGCCTCCACCGGGCATTGATAATAATAAAAACTGATTCATCTCTTGATTGATTAAATAATGTGATACAAATATACGGTTAATTTATAGGGACAAATTTGTTTTTAACCTTTGCAAACTATTATGATTTGATTCTAATTATTTTTTAAGCCCTATTTCCCGTAAGCGTTCGGCTAAATATTCTCCAGCGGTGATTGGTGGATAATGCAATGGGTTGTCTGTGGTGACCGTTTTTGGAAGACAGGAGAGGTCCATTTCACTTCGAGGATGCAAAAAGAATGGAATGGAAAGCCTGGGTTTTTGCCATTCTTCCCTTGGAGGATTGATCACCCGGTGCGTGGTAGATATCAGGTAATTATTAGTCAATCTTTGAAGCATATCTCCCACATTGATTACGATTTCTCCTTTCTCCGTTACTACATCCAGCCATTCATTTTGTAGGTTCATAACCTGCAGACCACCTGCAGATGCGCCTACTAAAAGAGTTATCAGATTAATGTCTTCATGCTGTTCGGATCGGATTGCGCTGTTTGGTTCACCAGTAATCGGCGGATAATAAATCGCTCTTAAAATACTATTGCCATTTTTAATTTTTGGATCAAAATATTGGTCACCCAGTCCGAGATGTAAAGAAATTGCCCGCAGCAAATGGCTTCCTGATTTTTCAAATGATTTGTAAAGTTTTTTACCGGTGGCTAAAAAAACAGGCCTTTCCCGTACGTACACATTTTTAGGATACTGTTTTTTAATAGGGTCTCTGCCTTCAACTTCCTGGCCAATTTGAAAAAACTCTTTTAAGTCCGCTAATTTGGATTGTTTAGCGTGCTCTTTCCCAAACGAAGTATACCCTCTTTGACCGGCCAATCCTTTTATTTCGTATTTCTGCTTTTTCTCTACCGGCATAGTGAAAAAAGCCTGCGATTCTTTATAGAATTTATTGACCAGACTTTGAGGTATGCCATGATTTACCACTCCTACAAACCCTATTTCATGAAAAGCCTTGCCCAGCTTTTTGATAAATACTTTCTTTGCTTTTTCATCCCCTTTAGTGAATTGAAACAGATCTACTAACGGTATTGCTCTTTTCTTAGCCATAAGAAATTAAATTTTAGCCTAAATTACAAATTTTATACCAGGATTTTTGATGAGATAATATCCTATTAGCGGGGTTTGTATTTTGAAGATTGTAGAATTTTGTCATAATCTTTTTCCAAAGCCAGGTCTTTGCATGAAGCCCCGGTTGATTTCATGTAGTTTTCAATTATTTTATAACCTATATAATTTATGGCTCTTCCAGGCGCTTCAGGTGGCATACCCATACTATGTGGAGCTGGCTGCGTGAGATTGGCAATATCCTTACTACTGTTTTTATATATTAATTTGTCCGTGAGCAGGAACCTCCAAATATCCAGTTCATTATTTTTAGTCCATAAAAATTGGTCCTGAGTGGTTTCAAACCAGGTAGAATCTGCTAGCTCAGGCATCCATTTTTTTATTAAATAGAGCTTTTTCCCTTCATTCAAAATATAATCAAGTAGCCTGTTTGAAGGAGGGTCTGGCAGTATATCCACCACTATGGCAGTAATTATTTTTTCTGGCAGATGTGTCGTGTTAAATGTACGATTGATATATGAGGAAAAATTAGGATTGGTTATGGAAAGATGATCATAAAGTGCGGTATTTCCCAAAAACATTTCCTTGCCAATGCCGATGGCATCCAAGCCATACTGGTCTTGAAAATAAAATATACCATAGTTAAAGCCTGTAATCAGGGTATAGAATGCCGGAACAGATTTCTCAGGAAAATCAGCTTTAAACTTTGCTAACGGTAATCCTAGTGATTTGTTCCAATCAAAATTTGAAAAAGCTTTTTCGCAAGAATCCTTTAGCCTAAGATTGATGGAATCACTTAAATAATGTAATACTGCTGAGTCCACTGGTGAGCTTTTGGAAACTCCTAATATCGCACCGACAATTATTTGAGTAAGTGAACTATCTTTTTTCATGAGGTTATTTACTTGGTCAATATCAGGATTTGGACTTATGGAATTAAACCAAGACTCTTCTAAGATGACATTTTCTGGAATTATTTTTTCAGAATTAAATTCTGATTTGCAGGAATTTAACATCAACATTAGACCTATACCCAGCGTTATGAGCCTATTAGTGGAATGGAATACAATTTGAGTCATGTTTATAGAGTGCAAAAATAGGAGTAAAATTAAGCAAAGAAGTATTGTTAATAAAACATTGACTTTTAGGGTGGTTAGAGTATTATTTGTTTCTGTTTTTCTCTCCATGAACCTGGCAGGGTTTTCTCAAAATTTTAAAGTTGGATTTGAGTTATCTCCCCAATTAAGTTGGTTGTCAACCAATGACGCCACTATAATGAGCAGAGGGGTACATACCGGCTTAGGTATGGGTCTATTTGGTGAAATCCTGCTTAAACATAATTGGGCCTGGACGAATCAAGCGCAACTTACTTTAAATCAAGGAGGGGCTTTGTCCTATAAAAATGGCGGAAACTTTTGGGTGAATTCTGAACTAAAATTTCCTAATCTTAATAGAGGTGCAAAACCGATACCTGACAATAGTCTTCTAGATTATAAATTGAAATATTGGTCCTTAAATACTGGCCTGAAGAAAGTGTTCAGTGAAGATGAAGAGACAAAGGTTTACATTGTATTCCCCAAATTTAATATATTGAAATTGATAGAAACCAGAGGTTCTATTACGAATGAAGAACAATTGACTTCTAATGAAAATATCATAGCTGATATGAACAGATATCAATTGGGATTGTCAGCTGCCATTGGTTTTGAAAAAAGAATTGGCAGATCATCAGCCTGGTATGGAAGCCTTGATTATATGCGAACCTTAACAGATCTCACCAGAAATGGGGGCTATAACTCGAAATTAATTTCTTTTGGCGATCCAACTGACCCTAAGGATGATATATTTAGGCAATCACCTGAATTAAGCAGAGTTTCAATGAATGTTTTGTCGATTAGATTAGGATTGTTATTTTGACCCCTCAAATGACAAATCAACAGCTAGACCAGTTTATAAAAGCGGCCCTAAAAGAAGATGTAGGTACTGGGGACCATACTTCTAATGCCTGCATTCCTTTAAAAGATACTTCCAAAGCCAGGTGCTTAATAAAAGACGATGGCGTATTAGCAGGAATGAAAGTGGCCAAAAGGGTATTCCAGTTAGTAGATCCTAATTCAAAATTCAGAGCTTTCAAAAAAGACGGTGATGAAGTGAAATATGGAGATATTGCCTTTGAAGTTACATGCAATTCAAGAAAATTGTTACAGGCAGAGAGATTGGTTTTAAATTCAATGCAGCGAATGTCAGGTATTGCTACTATGTCTGATCGATTTGCCACAGAAGTAGAGGGAATTTCTGTTAAAATCTTAGATACCCGTAAGACTACGCCGCTTATTAGGTTTTTAGAAAAGTATGCTGTGAAATGTGGTGGTTGTTTTAATTATAGGGATGGATTGTACGATTGGATTATGATTAAAGACAATCATATCGATGCATGCGGCTCCATAGAGGAAGCTATCAGTCAGGTAAAGGCCTATCTCAAGAAGAAAAAACTAAGATTAAATATCACTATCGAGGTACGCAACCTGGTGGAAGTATACGAAGTATTGCGTGTGGGAGGAGTGACCCGAATTATGTTTGATAATTTTGAACTGCCAATACTTAAGGAAGCTGTTGCCATTGTGGGTGGTAGATTTCAAACTGAAGCATCTGGTGGGGTTACCTTACAAAATGTCAGAAAAATAGCTCAAACTGGTGTGAATTTTATCTCTTCAGGAGCATTGACTCATTCAGCAGGGCAGCTTGATATCAGCTTGAAAGTAGTGAAAGGTAGCTGATAATGTATACTATATAAAGTTACAATAACGGCACTCAATTCCAGAATTGACATTTTCTTACAAATCTGGAATGTGACTCCAGAATTGTGTAATTTTTACACAATGATTCAGCGATCTATACTGCCACCGTTAGTAAAAAGTTCAATTTGGAAATGCTATCAGGTTTACATTATTGGCAGAAAAATTACAAAGAGGGAAAATGTATTTTAATATACGGAGGTAATAAAGAAGAGAGATTAAATGACAATACTTCATTACTTCCCTGGTCAAAAGTCACTGATTTATAAACTCAATATTCAGTTAAACCAAGAAAAATACCAAAGCTCAATTTCAGATTAATACTTCCAGTAAATAACTTGTTGCTGTTCAATATGGAACCCACGGCTCCACCTGCGTAAAAATCGAGCTCTTTTTTTTCCGGATAAAATACTCAAAGTAGTTGCTAAAGCATCTGCATGGGTGGCGTTAGGTGCAATTACCGTAGTCAAAAGGGGCCCTTTAATGCCATATCCGGTGATTGGATTAATGATATGTGCATATCGATCTCCATCAGGGTCTGTTATGAATTTATATTTATCACCAGAGGTGGCAATGCCACAGTTTTTCAGTTCCATAATAGAATCCTTCCATTCATTTCCGATTTTTCTTGAGAACGAGACTTCCCAGCCAGTCTTGCCATTGGGGACATCACCGGCATATAAGTCACCACCTCCATCTATCAGAGCCATTGCAAAACCATGGTTATTTAATACGCGAAATGCTTCATCCACCGCGTAGCCTTTAGCAATAGCACCAAAATCAAGGCTCATTCCAACAGGAATGTTTATCTTTTTATTCTGTATAACTAGCTTTTTATACCCAACGTGTTGTAAAGCCTCTTTTATTTTTCTATCAGTCGGAAAATCTGACATTTTTATTGATCTTCGCCATAATCTGGAAAGCGCCCCCACGGAAATATCAAAGAAGCCTCTACTATACCTGCAATATTGTAAAGAAGTCATTAAAACTGAATAAAACTCATCACTCATTTGAATAAAATTGTCTCTATGCATTTGTATGATGGCCAACTCACTATCATGGATATAATCACTAAAAATATGGTTGATTTCATCGATCCGCTGCCATGCAAGTGTTACAGTTGCTTTTAATTTCACGGTATCCTCAGCATACGCCTTAATTTTAAATTCAGTACCCATTTTGTACTGGGTAAACTCAAAAAATTGATGCTGAGCGTGTACGTAAAAAGCAGAACAAAAGAATAAGTAAGCAATACAAATTATTCTCATTCGCTTGCTTTATAAGTCAAAATTTTCAATAAGATAATTCTTACCAACTACCTAAACAACAACAGATTTTCCAGGAACCGGAATTTGATACCAACCATCTTTGTCAGGCATTGATTTTGGATTCGTATTCCAGGTGTAGGCATCTGGTTGAAGATTGATATTAGAATTTAATGCCTGATCCCAGGTAACCAATTGACCACCATAGGCAGCCATTCGTCCCATGATAGCTGTCAAGGTTGAATGTGCTCCTCTTTCGGCATCGGCGAATTTATACTCATTTTTAGCTATGGCTGCAAACAATTCATCATGCTCTACCTGGTATGGATTTGGATCTTTTTTATCATTGTAATTCATCATAGTGTAACCTTTACGGGTTTGAATCAATCCAGGCTTAGGAGCTACTCCAGAAGTACCATCAAATTGTTCTGTCACTTGATTTAAACAGCCTTTTATATGTCGGCACTCGCTATACATACGCGAGCCGTCTGCGTATTCATACTCTAAAGCGAAATGATCAAATATTTCTCCATACTCTTTACCGGTGCGCACCTGCCTTCCACCCATTCCTTTTACTGATGTTGGTGTAGATTGCTTTACCCAGTTACCTACATCCAGATTATGAATATGCTGTTCGCATATATGATCACCACACAGCCAGGTAAAATAGTACCAATTGCGCATTTGATATTCCATTTCAGTCATTTCTGGTTTGCGCTCACGAACCCAGACTCCTGCATCATTCCAATATACCCGAGAGGCAGTAATTTCACCTATGGCGCCATTTTGAAGCGCATCTACCCACTCCTGATACATCTTTTGATAATGACGCTGAAGCCCAACCACGACATTTAGTTTTTTACTCTTGGCAATTTCGGCAGTAGCCAAAACTCTACGAATACCTATAGCGTCAGTAGCTACAGGTTTCTCCATGAATACATGCTTGTTTTGACTAATGGCTTCCTCAAAATGGATGGGTCTGAAACCAGGAGGAGTAGCTATTAAGATTACATCAGCCAATGGAATCACTTTTTTATAAGCATCAAAGCCTACAAATTGTTTATCTGGAGTTACAGCAAATTTATTTTTGTCTAAACCGGAATCTTCAATCTCTTTTTTTATGGCTTTTATACTTCCCTCTATTCTATCGGCAAATGCGTCGGCCATTGCTACCAATTTTATATTTTGTTTAGTAGACATGGCTTGGATGGCAGCTCCGGTGCCCCTGCCTCCGCATCCGATAAGTGCAATTTTTATTACATCTCCCACGCCATGGTACCCCATGGCTTCAGAAGGTATGGCATTTAAAAGTAATCCTGCTCCACTTAAAGCAGCAGTAGATTTTACAAAATTTCGACGATCCATTTTTAAAAGGTTTTATTTATTGAATGTGATAAAGTTAAGCAATTTCGATTTATTTAAAAAATGAATGAAAAAGTTATCCGGCAAAATACCCGATCTTTGTGATCAAAAAACAGGCCATGGCGACGATCCAGATTAATATGAAAGGCGGTAATGTAGTGCATGATGAAAATATTATCATTGGAATTGATCTGGGTACTACCAATAGCCTCGTGGCTTATATCGAAAATGATCAGGCCATCACTATAAAAACAGACCATAACCAGTCAGCTTTAGTACCTTCTATACTAAGTATTGATGGTCAGCACGTGTATGTAGGAGAATATGCCAAAGAAAGGTTAGTAACCAATCCTAATGAGACCGTATATTCAGTTAAGCGATTGATGGGTAAAAGTCTCACGGATGTGCAGGATTTGAAGTCGTTTTTTAGCTATGATCTGAAGATGGACGATCCTGATGCGCTGGTTCGAATAAAAATCAATGATAAATATTTTACACCTATTGAGCTAAGTGCAGAAATATTAAAGCAACTCAAAAGAATGGCCGAGGATCATTTGAAAAAAAATGTAACTCAGGCCGTAATTACCGTTCCTGCATATTTCAATGACGCTCAGAGACAAGCTACCCGCGATGCAGGAAGGCTTGCGGGACTAGATGTATTGAGAATAGTGAATGAACCCACTGCTGCCAGTATGGCATACGGACTGGGGATGAAAGATGGAAATGAAGAAAAGATTGCTGTGTATGATTTGGGTGGAGGCACTTTTGATATTTCAATACTACATATACAAGATGGAATTTTTGAAGTCCTCTCTACCAATGGGGATACTTTTTTAGGCGGTGATGATTTTGACCGGGCCATCATAGAGTATTGGATTGAGAAATACAAATTAGATAAAAATGTTTTGTTGGCTGATAAAAGCAAGAGTCAATCACTCAGGTTACTAGCTGAAAAAGCAAAGAAGTATTTATCAAAAAATGATGATTTCAAAACCGAATGGAATGAACTAATCCTGGAAATTGATCAAGAAACATTTAACAAATCCATCAAGCCAATCATTGCAAAAACCATTGATTGTAGCAGAAAAGCTATCGCAGATGCAGGGGTAAAGACTAAGGATCTTTCAAAAGTGATCATGGTAGGCGGATCTACCAGGGTGAGGGCTGTGCAAGCAGCGGTGAAGGATTATTTTGGAGACATTTTGTATAATGAATTGAATCCAGATGAAGTGGTCGCATTAGGAGCAGCAGTCCAGGCTAATATACTTTCGGGTAAGGATCAGAAATTCTTATTGATAGATGTTACTCCACTTTCTTTAGGAATTGAGACAATGGGGGGATTGATGGATGTGATCATTCCCAGAAATTCTAAAATTCCTTCAAAAGTCGGAAGGCAATATACTACCTCAGTGGATGGGCAATCAAAACTGAAAATAAGTGTCCTTCAAGGGGAGCGGGATCTGATTATATACAATAGGAAACTAGGTGAGTTCGTGCTTGCCGGGATTCCTCCTATGCCGGCAGGATTACCTAAAGTTGAAATTCAGTTTTTAATTAATGCTGATGGTATACTTACCGTAAAAGCGAGGGAATTGCGATCTGGTGTAGAAACAGTAATTGAAGTGAAGCCGCAGTATGGGCTCACAGAAGCTGAAATGGCACGTATGCTGACTGATAGTGTCAAATATGCCCAGCAGGATATGGTATCAAAAGCTTTACTGGAAGCATTGAATGAAGGCAAAAGTCTGGTATTAGCTACTGATCGATTTATAAATCAAAATAAATTTAATCTTTCAGGCATTGAAACCAGTGTAATCCATGCATTAAAAGCCAATCTTAATACTTCTATACTATTTCAAAATAAAGATGAAATACTTTCCGATATAGATATTCTCAATAATTTCAGCGCACCAATAGCTCATAGAATGATGGATATTAATATCAGTGAAGCATTAAGAGGCACAAAGACAGTGGGATGATAGTCAGGGTTTACATTATTTCTATTTTAGTAACATGGGGTTTGCCCACCTTCGGA
This sequence comes from Chitinophagales bacterium, assembly GCA_038251405.1. Taxonomy (GTDB): domain Bacteria; phylum Bacteroidota; class Bacteroidia; order Chitinophagales; family Saprospiraceae; genus JADJLQ01. Next base: position 25,561 of record JBBSBH010000016.1, on the reverse strand, counting down.
CAGGATAAGGATCCTATCCGAAGGGAGATTAACCAAATCATCAAATACGAGACTACTATAAACTATAAACAAACGCCAGGATTTATAGTAGGAATGATTGACAATGATACTTCTTTTATTTTTCCTTTTGGCTCTCGATCCCTGCATGATAAAACCCTACTTGCTAAAGATGATATTTTCGAAATAGGAGGAATCACTAAAATATTTACAGCTCTTCTTTTAGAGAAAATGAAAAAAGAGTATCAGATTGATTTCAATGCTTCTATCAATAATTACCTGCCTGTTAAAAATCCGAGTTTCGAAAACTGCACTATTGATAGACTACTTACTCATACTTCTGGATTGCCCAAACTTCCTCCCGGATGGGGTTTGGTGGAAAAGGATGCTCAGGACCCATATGCTAATTTTACACAGCAGGACCTGGAAGATTTTTATCAATCATACGATCTAAAGCCAACTCCAGCAAATCAATTCCTATATAGTCATCTCAACTATGTGATGCTGGAATGGATTATTGAAAATATCACCCACTTATCTTATAATGAGGTTTTCGACAAATACTTTTCGGGAAACTTTATCATGAATACCACCCGGTTACCCACGGTACCGGGATACAATAGAAATATGACCGAAATAAAGCCCTGGTCATCTATTGCCTTTGGCGGATCCATTGGTTTGAAAAGTTCATTGGATGAATTAATGAAAGCAGCGTATTATTTTTTGTACTCCAATGACACTGCTTTTAAAGATTTATTAGCCATAAAAGAAGTCATCATTAGGAAAGAGAAAGGCTTCACAGGCATAGGATTTCAGGTAATTCCAGTTGCTAAAGACCGAAATATGTATTTCCATACCGGCCGCACGGATGGTCATTATGCGTTTATCGCTTTGGCACCGGAAACTCATACTGCAGTAGTAATTTTGGCAAATTCTGCTACAGGAGCTGATATATTAGGAACTAGTATTCTAAGAATGATGAATAAAAGTTGGAGAAGAAAATCTTAGTAAAATAGTAATGGAAATGAAAAAGAAACCACTACATGATCTTTCTGATTTGAAATTTGTTTTTTCCACTAATCCCGAGGCTAAACCCGAGCAGGAAGAGTTAGCGAATCAAAAAGAAAACTCAGTTCCGTTAAGCAAACAATCGATCAGGATCACGGTGGACAAAAAGCATCGGGCAGGAAAGGAAGTTACACTAATTGAAGGACTAGAAATGAATGAAAATGAACTTCAGGTAATATCAAAATCACTAAAATCAAAGTGTGGAATTGGTGGCGGTGTGACGGAAGATGGGCTCCTGCTACTACAAGGTGACCAACGGAAAAAATTGCCGGACATACTTATAAAGATGGGTTTTAAAAAAATAAGAGTTATTTAAAAAATATAAATGAATTAACTTGGCAATAGTGGTAGAAACAGAGAGGCTCATTCTTAGAAAATTTGAATTAGATGACGCTGACTTTTTGCTAAAATTACTTAACACAGATGAGTGGATACAGAATATTGGGGATAGAAATGTAAAAGGCATTACAGATGCTCAAAACTATATTGAAGAAAGATTTTTGCATAGCTATATCAATAAAGGATTTGGGTTTTATGCAGTTCTATTAAAGGAAACCAATATGCTGATGGGCATGTGTGGTTTTGCAAAAAGAGAATTCCTGGAGTTTCCTGATCTGGGGTTTGCGCTGCTAAAAGAATATACCGGCAAAGGTTTTGCTTTGGAATCTGCAATAGCTTGTCTAAATCTTGGGTTTAATCAATTAAACTTTAGTAGGGTTTTGGCTTACTCTCTTCCAGGTAATTTTCTATCTACTCGCTTGCTTACCAAATGCAGATTCACATACGATAAGAATTTTATTGATGGAATATCTAAAGAAGAATTAGCTCTTAATTCACTTAAAAGGGAATCTTTTTATTATCATTTTGTGCAAAATACAGATATGGTTTTATAACTTTAGAAAATGAAAAAGAAAATTGTCCTCCTTATTTCTGCGATTTGTCTTTTGACCACTATTCAATCTCAAAATATTTCAAAGCAAGTATTACTGGATAAAATAAAAGGCGGCTGGGCAGGGCAAACTATTGGAGTTACCTTCGGTGGGCCGGTTGAATTTCGATTTAATGGCACTATTATACAAAGCTACCAGCCTATCCCCTGGTACAAAGGCTATGTAGCTGAAATGATGACTCATAATGATGGCCTGTATGATGATTTGTATATGGACCTTACGTGGGTAGAAGTGCTGGAACGCGATGGATTGGATGCTAGCAGCGGGGCTTTTGGAGAGGCATTTGCACATAAGGATTATAAGCTATGGCACGCTAACCAGGCAGCGAGATATAATATACTGCATGGCATCAAACCTCCGCTTTCAGGGCATTGGAAAAACAATCCTCATGCAGACTGTATCGACTTTCAAATCGAAGCAGATTTTGCAGGGCTGATGTCACCCGGCATGCCCAATGCAGCAAATGAAATATGCGATCGTGTAGGTCATGTTATGAATTATGGAGATGGATATTACGGTGGCGTATTTGTAGCGAATATGTATGCGAATGCTTATTTTTCTAATAGTATTCCATCCATTATTCAAAATTCTCTAAAATCAATTCCACCAGCATCCAAGTTTTACAAAGTAATTGCAGATGTATTGGCCTGGCATAAAAAATTTCCCACTGACTGGAAGCAGACCTGGCTTGCTGTACAGGATAAATGGTCAGAAGATATTGGCTGCCCTGACGGTGTATTTGCTCCTTTCAATATAGATGCTACTATTAATGCATCTTATATAGTCATTGGGCTTTTATATGGAAATGGGGACTTTACAAAAACGATAGAAATCACTACCCGTTGCGGGCAAGACGCAGACTGTAATCCTTCTTCAGCTGCGGGTATTTTGGGAACCATAAAAGGGTATAGTCATATTCCGGCTTATTGGATGGAAGGTCTCGAAGGTGCGGAAAATTTGAATTTTGCGTATACTGATATTTCATTGGCAAAGACCTATGAGCTGAGCTTTAAACATGCAATGGAAAACATCAAAAGAAATGGGGGCACTATAAATGGAGACAACATTTTTGTTAAAATTCAGAAACCAATAGTAGTCCCGATGGAGCAATCCTTTACCGGCTTATTTCCCCAGGAGAAAAAATATATAGGAAAAGTGATTGAAGATCAAATGAAATTCGATTTTAAGGGTACTGGAATAGTAGTTAAAGGGTATCTTACTAATTGGGATGGCAAAGGAGAATCTTACACTGCAAATGCATCTTTTTATATAGATGATGAATTAATAGAGACCGCCGCGCTGCCCTCAGATTTTAGGACCAGACGGCATGAACTGTTTTGGAAATACGATTTGCCCAAGGGTGACCATACATTGACTGTTAAGTTAATGAACAGAGACCCCAAATACGATGTAAGGATTTCTGATCTTTTAATTTATGGAGATCAATACGCGCCAATTGAAAATATATACCAGTTTGGAAAAATTCCCAAAACGAAATCAGGCGGTAAATAATCAGTTAATTATTTCGATTTCCTTTTGATGCTTCCACAAATCATGGAATACTTCACTTTCATTTTTTAATTTTAAAAAACTTCCTTCATCTACTATTTTGCCTTCTTGCAGGATATATACGTAATCAAATTTTGAAAGTAAATGAAGCCGATGCAATGAGGAAATAATCGTCTTGTCTTTGAACTCTGTGAATAATTTGTCATAGATCAATGATTCGGTTTTAGGGTCTACGCTACTGGTAGGTTCATCCATCAGTACTATACTTGATTCTTGTGCGGCTAATATGCCTCGTGCTAATGCCAACCGTTGTTTTTGACCACCTGATAGATTGACACCTTTCTCTTGAATATTGGATTGAAGGCCTTTGGGAAGCTGATTTATTACATCTGCAAAATGGGCAAGATCGGCAGCGCGCCTTATTTCCTCCGCAGGTATCGGAATTCCCAGGCTAATATTGTATTCAATGGTATTTTCAAATATTTCAGGTTCTTGCGGAAATAAAGTGACCGTTGAGGATATGATCGAAAGATCATGAAAAGTCGAATTATTAATTTTTACTAGGATTCCTTTTTCAGCTTCATAAAGACCTCTCAACAAAGCTAATAAGGTACTCTTGCCACTACCACTTTCGCCTATTAAAGCTATTCTTTGTCCTCTTATAAATTTAAAGTCTACATGGTGTAAACTATGGGATTTGTTAAAAGAATTGTAGGATTCGTTGTGGGTAAAATTTAGATTATTGATTTCTATTTTCTTCCAATTGGTAAGTTCTGTTTTTTCAGTGTCTATGCGATGATGATCATGGAAGGCATTTTCTATCTCACGAATGGCTTTCACATCCGTATTAAATTGCACTACCTGGGTATATTGCCAGGCTACATCATGAAAAACACTGCTAAAATTATTTACATACCCCAATAAAGTTACTAATCCACCCACCATGAATACCTGGCCTGGCTGCCAGTGTTGGTAGACAAATCCAACAGTAACCATGCCGTAAATTAAAGCTACAAAAGCCGACACAGTAAACCACTTCCATTCATTTACCCGGACACTTTTCATAAATGGCGAGAATATATCTTTTACCCGATACAAAATGCTTGATTCCATTTGCTTCTCCAGCCTCAAGGTGATCACCGTGATAATATTGGATAGGCTGTCAAATAAAGTTGCGGATACGGTATGTTCTTTTTCATTGGCATCGTTTTGAGCTTTTATAAGCGGTTGGTCAAAAAGAAAAATTATTCGGATGGTGATTAATCCGATGAGGATACCTATAAAACCAAACAAAGGCGAGAAGTAAATCATCGCTCCAATGGAAAAGATGAATTTGAAAAAAGTATGCAGCATCTGAAACCCATTTTGGAAAAAGCCTTTCAATGCTTCGTACGATTTTCGCAGCCTGTTGATAGTGGCTCCACTGTGATTGTCCTGGTGCCACTTTACAGGTAAATGTAAAATCTGGTGATATTTTTCCTGGAGAAAATTTCTACTCAAATTGAATGCAAGCTCACGTTCCCATATCCTGGCGGGTCCATGAAAGATCCACTCACCCATAGATAATGCGAAATAAGCCAGAGCGTACACCCAGGTCTTTTTAAGTACATCCACTCCATGCTTTTGTAGTTCATTGATATACCACCCATATAAAAGGGGATTCAGGGAGGAGACTAAATTGGCCCCTCCAAATAGAGAATATACCAAAAGAAACTTTGGTTTCTCCTGACGCGCATATTTCCATGCGGTCTGCAAAAGAGATAAATAAGGATTGTTAATTGTCAAAATCAAAAATTGTCAGCAAAGTTAATTAGCTGAAGTATACCGGGGCCTGAAAATTAATTTTGTATTATAGTCAGAAATTTATAAAACAATAAAAATTAATGACCTATTTTTCCGACATGCAATCACTGGATGAATTGTATCGCAAATTTGAAAAGTACAGGAAGAAGCATGTATTTAAAGGAGGTGTATCCGAATTATATACTCCGGCCAATTATTTAATGGAGCTGGGAGGTAAACGCATGAGGCCATTATTAACCATGCTTGCCTTTGAATTGTATGATAAAAAAGTAGATCATGTTTTAGCGGCTGCTTTAGCGATAGAAGTCTTTCACAATTTTTCGCTTATGCATGATGACATTATGGATGCATCGCCATTGAGAAGAGGTCAGCCAACTACTCATTTTAAATTTGATATCAATGCTGCTATTCTTTCCGGAGATTGGATGCTGATTCATTCTTACCAATTACTAAATCAATACGATGCCCCCTTAAATAAAAATCTTATTTCGCTTTTAAATAAAACAGCTACCGAAGTTTGCGAAGGTCAGCAATTGGATATCAATTTTGAAACAAATCATGAAGTTTCTAAATCGGAATACCTGAAAATGATCAAATGCAAAACAGCTGTATTGCTGGGAGCAGCTTTGAAAATGGGAGGGATGCTTGGTGGTGCACATAAAGTAGACCTATCACAACTTTACTTAGCCGGAGTGAATATGGGTCTTTCTTTTCAATTGATGGATGATTATCTTGATGCATTTGGTGAAGATAGCGGAAAAGTGATAGGGGGTGATATTATTAGAAATAAAAAGACTTTGCTTTATATCCATTGCCTGAGTCAATTGAACGCTACAGGGAAAAAAGATTTGCAAAAGATATTTCAATCAAAAGGTAAGACAAAAGTAAAGTTGATTTTGCAATTCTATGGAGACACTCAATCGGATCAGTTTGTGCACTCACTTGCCCTTAACTATGGCAAAAAAGCACTTAAAAATTTAAGCAAACTCGGGGTAGAAGGTGCAAAAAGGAAAGACCTGGAAGACCTCTTTTCGAAGTTATTAACGAGAAAAAACTAAATGAGCATTAATGGTAGAATTAGTCGAAATAGATCCATTTAATAAATCCGAACTTAAAAAGTTTATACAATTTCCTTTCGAATTGTATGAAAATCACCCATATTGGGTGCCGCCACTATGGGTGGATGAGTATGAAATATTTTCTCAAAAGCACAATCCTGTATTAAAACAGTGTGAGTTAAAATTGTTTTTAGCCCTGGATAATGGAAAAATTATTGGAAGAATTGCAGGTATCATAAATCGACGGGAAAATGAACTTTATCAAAAGTCAAAAGCAAGATTTGGATGGTTTGATATTCAAAATGATAAAAAGGTAAGCCAATTACTTTTAGAAAAAATAGAGTCTTGGGCGAAAGAGAATGGAATGACAGAAATTGAGGGCCCCATGAGCTTTACTAATCTTGATAAAGCGGGTTTGTTAGTTGAGGGCTTCGATGAACTTCCTACTTTAGCTACATTGTACAATTTCCCCTATTATGCAGGGCACGTTGAAAGTGCAGGCTATGTAAAAGCCGTGGATTGGATAGAGCATGAATTGGATTGTCCCACGGAATTGTCAGCGCGCTTTGTGAAGTTCAATGACCTTCTGAAAGAAAAATACAAGCTGCATACTGTAAAAATCTCCAACAAAGCGGACATCAAAAAATATGCCATCAAAATGTTTGATTTAGTCAATCGGACGCATAAGGATTTGCATGGTTTTGTAGCTTTCGAACCTGAGCAGGTAGATTTATATGTGAGAAAATATTCCAGAATATTAAAACCTCAGTTTATTTCTCTTGTTGCAAATGAAGCAGATGAATTGATTGCCTTTGGAATAGCACTTCCATCAGTGAGTAAGGCTTTACAAAAAGCCAAAGGAAGAATTTTCCCTTTTGGATGGTATCACCTGTGGAATGCAATTAGAAAGAACGATCGGCTGGATTTGTACTTGATAGGCACTGACCCTGACTGGAGAAATAAAGGTGTACATGCATTAATATTTTATGAAATCACCCAAGCTGCTATATCATATAGAATAAAAAAAGTAGAATCCAATCCTGAATTGGAAACGAATACAAACGTACAATTACTATGGAAAGGGTATGAATATAGACTTCATAAAAGGCGAAGGACCTATAAGAAAGTTCTATAATTCAAAGCGTCATGCAAAAGATAATCACTTTTATTTCTCTTCAAAGCAACTTATCTTAGTACTTGCCAATGACTATAGACCAGTACAGACTTTCTGAGGATGAATTAAAGAGATTCGACAAGCTGCAAACCCAGTTGCCTGATCAATTTAAACATCAATTCCCTGATCCTATGGCTCCAAAGACTGTAGTTATTGTTCCAAGTTTATCTCTGGATTCAGATATCCTTTCCAAAATTTCAGGGCATATTCATTATGAAGAGCGAATGCTTTGCCTGCTCCTGCTCCTAAGGATGCCGCGTACCCGGTTAATATACGTGAGCAGTACACCAATTGAAGATGTGATTGTGGATTATTATATACATCTGATACCTGGTATGACGGCTTTGCACGCCAATGCCAGACTTACTTTGATAGCATGCCATGACGCTTCAAATATTCCGCTTACAGCAAAATTATTATCTAAACCCAGATTAGTAAATCAGATTAAAAAACTTATTCCTGGTGATCATGTGGCCCATCTAGCCACATTTAATGTAACTGCGTTAGAAGAACGATTAGCATTGGATTTAAATATTCCATTATATGGCTGCCCATCTAATTTATCGCACTATGGATCTAAAACAGGCAGTAGAGAAATATTTCGAAATGCCGGTTTGTTGATGCCAGATGGCTTTGAAAATCTTTATTCTATAGAAGATGTGCTGGATGCGATTAATAAATTGAGAATCAAAATTCAGGATATAAAACGGGCAGTCTTAAAACTCAATGAAGGGTTTTCTGGTGATGGCAATGCTATTTTTAAATATCCTGCTGGTGATATTAATATCCATTCACTTAAAGAAAATCTCAAAATAGTAGCAGGGGATATCATATTTGAATCCTTTATGCAGAAAATGGGTGAAATGGGAGGCATATTGGAAGCATTCGTAGAGGGTGAAATCAAAAGATCTCCTTCGGTACAAATTGTAATCAATCCACTCAATGAAATTGAAATTGTGTCTACTCATGATCAAATATTAGGCGGTGAATCAGGTCAGGTATATATAGGGGCAAGCTTTCCTGCTGATGCAGATTACCGTAGGGAAATAGGGGAATTAGGTTATAAAGCGGCAGCTTATATGACGACTTTAGGCGTTATTGGTCGATTTGGGATAGATTTTGTTTCAGTAAAAGAGAATGACCAATGGAATCATTATGCTATTGAAATCAATTTGCGTAAAGGGGGTACTACACATCCTTACCTGATGCTTCAATTATTGACTAATGGAAACTATGATTATAAATCAGGAGTATTTAAAATGCCTAATGATCAGACCCGATATTATATGGCTACCGATGCCCTCATATTTGATAATTTTAAAAAGCTTACCCCGTCTGATCTTATTGATGTTGCCATCTGCAATGGACTTCATTTTGATGCCACCACACAAGAAGGTATCATGTTCCATTTGATCGGTGCAATAGCACAACATGGCAAATTGGGAATACTTTCCATAGGAGCAAGCCCTCAAAGGGCTGAAGAACTATATAACAAAACCGTTGATCTTATTCAAAAAGAAACGGAATAATCGATTTGGATAAAATCACCCTAATAATATTAAATTGATTCCTCATTTTCACTGATATTTGTAGAATGAAATCTGATGTAACTATCATAGCTCATGATGCTACTAGCGAACAAATTGATGCTTTTAAAGCTTTTGGTAAGGCTCTCAAAGTGAAATTAATAGTACAGAAGGAATTGAAGCTAAAAAAGATTGCTAAAATTAAAGAGAGTAGAGTATTAAAGCAAGTAGTAAAGGATATAAACTTAATTAAACAAGGCAAATTAAAAGCGAGGCCTATAGAAGATTTGCTTAATGAGCTATAAAATAGTTACACTGGAAGCTTTTGATAAAAATTTAAAGAAGCTGAATAAAAAGTTTCCTTCTTTGTCAATAGAGCTTGCTCTTCTAAAGGATAGTCTATTATTAAATCCATTTCAAGGAAAGTCTCTTGGTAAAAGTGTTTATAAAATTGGGTTTGCAGTTAAATCAAAAGGACAAGGTAAAAGAGGAGGGCTAAGATTAATTACTTGGGTGGTAATCATAGCTGAACAAATTTATCTTTTGTCAATTTATGATAAATCTCAGATTGATTCAATCTCTCAGAAAGAGATAAAAGAAATTATTTCCAGAATAATAAAAAAAATCCAGACTAATGAAGCATATATTATTCATCCTTGTATTTTATGCACAATATGCTGTAAGCCAATCGCTCCCTACTATCACCAAATGGCTAGATGACAATAATTATCTTGAAACAAGAATAGAAAACCTAAATACCAATTCTTATAAGGTGAATGCAGTTACTGGTCAAGCCACCATATACAAGGTGTCATCATCAGAATTGCAGCTACCAGATTCTTTACGCAGAGAGTCATGGGGAATGGCTAATAATCAATATTTGATCAAGCGGCAAAATGATCTTTTCTTGTATGATGGCAGGCTAAAGCAAATTACTGCTGATGCTTTAGAAGAAAAAGTACCGACTTTCTCCCCGGATGGCAGGTCTATCGCCTATGTTAAGGGGGGTGATCTGTGGATAGCATCACTGGAAAATAATCTTCACCGGCAACTAACATTTACAGGTAATGAAGATGTTTATAATGGTTATGCTTCGTGGGTTTATTTTGAAGAAATATTAGGAAGGGCATCCCGGTATCGGGCCTACTGGTGGAGCCCTGATGGTAAAACTATTGCCTATTTGCATACGGATGATACGCCTGTACCCAAATTTCCAATTACCCGCTCCGAAGGTGTGCATATAACCTTAGAGAACGAGCACTATCCCAAAGCAGGCGATCCTAACCCCAATGTTAATATGGAGGTCATAGACCTTGCCTCAGGCATAATTACTAAAGTGGAAGAAGACGAAAAAGCAGATCAATATACCGCATGGCCGTTTTGGACTCCTGATAGCAAGCAACTTATTTTTCAGGAGCTTAACAGAGATCAGAACGATTTGAAGTTTTATTCATTTGACATTAATGCCAAATCAAAAAAATATTTATTTGAAGAAAAGTATCCCACCTGGGTTGAATTTCACGAAAATCTATGGTTTCTAAAAGACAATAGCTTTTATCTGATTCATCCACTGGATGGTTGGTGGAACATCTACCTGTTTGATCAGGACAAAAAAGTATTATCACAAATCACCAGGTTTAAATGGAGAGTAAATGAAATAGTCAGTATCGATGAATCAAAAAATCAAATTTTATTTACTGGTACAGGAGAGAATCACTTGAATTATAATGCACTTTTTAAAATGAAGCTGGACGGAACAGGTGTAAAAGAAATCAGTCAAAATGAGGGCGCGCATCATCTTCTATTTTCACCCAACCATAGTAATTTCATTGATACCTGGAGTAATATGCAAACTCCGAGGTCCATGTATATAGGCAATGTTGATGGTAAAAAAATCAGAGACATTGGTCAATCCGTTAATACTAATAAAATAGCTGGTGCGAAGACCGAATATTTCACAGTACCATCAGGAGATGGATTTGACTTACCAGTAATCTGGAATTTGCCAGCCGATTTTGAAGAAGGTAAAAAAGCGGGTAAGATATATCCTGTGCTTTTTGACATTTATGGTGGTCCCGATGCAGGAGGTTTAAGAAATGAATACATAGATAATTCCAATGATCAATTGTTAAACCAGGGTGTCATTAAGCTGGAGACTGATCACCGTGCCTCCGGATTATTCGGTAAAAAAGGCCTTGATTATATGTACCGTAATCTTGGCAAATGGGAAATACATGATTACGTAAAAGTGGCGGAATACCTCAAGACATTACCTTTTATTGATTCTGCACATATAGCAATTAAAGGCGGCAGCTATGGAGGGTATATGACCGCACTTGCTTTGATGAAAGCTCCTAATACATTCACTCATGGTATTTCAATGGCGCCTGTGATTGACTGGCATTTGTATGATAATGTCTACACGGAAAGATATATGGATACCCCACAGGACAATCCTGAAGGATACCGGGCAGGCTCTGTACTTACTTATACTGATAATTTAAAAGGAAAACTTCTGATAGAGCATGGCAGCACCGATGATAATGTGCATATGCAAAACACATTTCAACTCATTGAAAAATTGCAATTAACCGGTAAGCAATTCGATATGATGGTCTATCCCAATGTAAGACACGGAGGCTGGGGAGCCGCTCGTAACAGGCAAAATTTTGAAATGCAAAAAAATTGGTGGAATAGAAATGATTTCAGATCGAAGATACCCGGGCCGAAAAGCTGAGCGTTTTATCACCCAAAAACCTCTTTATTTACACAATGCGGTACTTTGCCATCTTTTATGTAGCAGATAATATTCTCGGCGGCCAGTCTTGACATTCCATCTCTGGCTTCTATTGTCGCTGAACCAATATGAGGTAAAATGGCCACGCTTTCCATATGCAAAAGAGGATTGTCCTTTGACATAGGCTCTGGATTGGTAACATCAAGCCCTGCTCCCCAAATGATTTTATTAACCAGTGCCCATTTCAAATCTTCTTCGTTGTGCACTCCTCCCCTGGAAGTATTGATATATATAGAAGTAGGCTTCATTTTGGAAAATGCATCGCGATTAAATTTCCCCCGCGTTTCATCACTGAGTACAGCATGTACACTCAATACATCACTGGCACGTAGTAATTCTTCAAAGTCTACTCTTCTTGCCTGGTACATTTCTTCTGCAATTTCGTTTCTTGATCTATTACAGTAAATAATATCCATATGATAGGCAGCGCTGCATCGCTGGGCCATCACTAATCCTATTGAGCCGAGCCCAAAGATCCCAAGGGTTTTCCCATATAATTCCTGTCCAAGATTGGCTGTAGGCATGAACGCACCCCAGCCACCATGGATTATTTTTTGATAATTAAAAAAGAATTTTCTGGACACTGCTATCATCAGTCCAAATGCAATATCAGCGGTGGCATCTGCTAATACGCCTGGCGTGTTTCCTACGGGTATTTTCAATTTGGTAGCTTCTTTTATATCTATATTATCATAGCCCACTGCAAACTGGGAAATCATTTTAAGATGCTTGCATTCATGTAAAAAATACCTATCGATTTTATTTTCTCCTAAGCTTAAAAGCAGATCTGCTTTTTTAGAGGCTTGAATTAATTCTTCCTGAGTCATGGGACTGTCTTCTTGCCAAACATCCACTACAAATCCATTTTGATTTAGTAGATCAATACCGATAGCAGGAATTTTACGACTTACAAATACTTTAAGGCCTTTCATATTGAAATATTGATTTACTATTTACTTTTTTATTTAATGGTATTATTACCAGCATCTTCGTAAAGGTATTTAAATTACAAGGCATATAAAAACAATCTGATTCCTGAAATCTCTATGTTCCCAAATGAGTTTATTGCTTCAAAATCACTTCACTCCTTTCTCAGGATCCCAGCTCTTCTGTTCCTTCCTTATATATAATATCTGGCCTGTATGATATGCATTATGCGTCCCTATATGTGCGGTGACAGACGCCCACTCACTAAGTTTTGTAGCTGGCGCAGTCTCTACCAATTTTTCTATTGCAGTCATAATACTATCTATTCTTTTGACACTAATATCCCACGCTGTCTGATCTACAGTGCTGAATGTTTCATTATTATCACCACTAAATGCGCCCTTCTTTTCTCCTTTGAAATTAGATAGCTGTTGTTGATTCCAAAAGATGAGATGATTGGTAAGCTGAGCAATAGAGTGATTGCCACTGCCGTCAGTCCACGAAGCTTGCTCCGAAGTTAGTCCTTCGATGGCTTGATTGATGGGCACGAACCAATCTTTATTGTTATGAGTAGTTTTTAATTGCTCGAGGAGTATGGAACGGAGGGTGTCGGTGTCGGATGGTGATGCTGAATTACAGTAACAAAAGCTGAATATCACTAGTCCTATAAAAATTGATTTCATTGAAATTCTATTTAGGTATTTTTAAATAATAATAATACAAATAGCTAATTTTTTTATAAGTAAATTTTCTTTTTTCTTTCGGGTTAAAATGAATAAATTCTTTAATGGTTAAACAATTCTTACTTTAAATAAGTGAAAAGGCATCCCAGGATCCAAAGCAATATAATTCCACTCTTGATTCCAGATCCAGCTATTCTCACTTATCAGATCATGAACGATGAAATTTTGTCCAGGATGCACTCCGATCTTCTGTATAGGTGCTTGCAACGAAGCCGTCTGTCTTTCAAAAGGATTTAGATTTACTATGCAAAGTATTTTATCACTTCCGTCATCACTTTCTTTATAGTAAGCTATCATCTGCTCATTTTCAATAGGTACATTCTCCCAATTATTGGTCTGGTGAAATGCAGGATGCTCTTTCCTGATCTTGTTGAGCATGGTGATCAACATGGTTACTTTATTGTGTTTAGTCCAATCCCAATGATATATTTCATATTTTTCAGATCGGTAGTATTCTTCTTTTCCAGGCAAGGCTTCGTGAACAAGCAATTCATATACTGGACCATAAATCCCATAACTACTACACAATGTAGCCGCCAGAAATAGCCTGATCATATAAAGTGATGGGTTGCCATTTTGCATAGGAAAAGTATTGATATCAGGTGTGTTTGGCCAGAAATTAGGTCGGAATATTTCTGCCGTAGTACCTGTAGTGAGCTCATTCATATATCCTATTAATTCATGCTTCGAACTTTTCCAGGGAAAATAATTGTAGCTTTGGGTAAACCCTATTTTACCCAGGTGATACATCAAGGCAGCCCGGGTAAATGCCTCAGATAAGAAAAGGATATCCGGATAGTCTTTTTTTATTTCTGCTATCAACCATTCCCAAAATACAAATGGCTTAGTATGCGGATTATCCACTCTGAAAATCGTTACACCTTGCTCGATCCAGTATCTTACTACTCTGTAAATTTCAGTCCAGAGTGCTCGCCAATCTTCTGTTTCAAAATAGATGGGCAAAATATCCTGATATTTTTTAGGAGGGTTTTCTGCATATTGTACGGTTCCATCACTTCGCCATTTAAACCAGGATGGATGTTCTTTCACCCATGGGTGATCTGGCGCACATTGTAATGCAAAATCCATGGCAATTTCAATATCGATTGCTTTTGCTTTTTGTATTAAGTCTTTATAATCTTCTAATGTCCCTAGTTCAGGATGTACGGTGTCATGGCCTCCAGTTTTATTGCCAATTCCCCAGGGTGATCCCACATCGCCTTCTCCAGCTATGGTAGCATTATTTTTCCCTTTTCTATTTACTTCGCCGATGGGATGAATGGGTGGAAAGTACAATACATCAAACCCCATCTCTTTAATTCGCGGTAGCAGTTTTTCACAATCTTTAAAAGTTCCATGCTGGCCAGGTGTCTCAGAAGCCGACCTGGGGAAAAACTCATACCACGCACTAAACAATGCCCGTTGCCGATCAACATATAATGGGAAGGACTTACTGTAAGAAATAAATTTTTTCTCCGGGCAGGTGTACAAGACATGTTGTACATCATTTGACAAAGCCATTCTGACTCCCTCCTCGTATTGATGCTCATCATTAATAGTATTAATGAGCTTTTTTAAAATCTCCTTAGCCTCTTTATTTGACTTATAGTGCTTTTGTATTGCTTCAAAAATCGGAATACCATCTTTGAGTTCCGTCATTACATATTGGCCATCATAGGCTTTTTTTTGCAGACCTTCTCTCCAGCTAAGTCCATGATCCACCCAACCCACTACTCTATATTCCCAATTTCCTTGCCGGTCCACTTGAAATTTCCCTTGCCATCTATCCTCTGCATAACTCCAAATGCGGTGTTCCTCCCAGTCTTTATCTCCGACATGTTTAAATTGAAGGCCACCTTGAATTACATCGTGCCCATCACAAATGATTTGTGCCTGCACCTGTACCCATTGACCTGCCACTCTCCTTATAGCATAGTAACCACCATCTACTACTGGTGATAATACTGACGCAAACACTCTTCCCTGTCCGTTTGGATTCATTTGATTTTGAATTTTAATCAGAGGGCTAATTTAGTGTGAAATGGTGAAAATTGGGATTGACGACACTTTTTACTTTAATAAATTATTCGGATACTGAGCAAAAGGAAGAAGGTGTCCCTAGAATTATTAATTAAATTGACTGCACTATCTCATACACCTTTGGTAGTCAAAAGACTTAAATTGTGAGATTACTAGTAGGAAAATCCTAAAACATTGGTATGATAAAGATGAGCTTTAACTCATTGGTGAAAATAATGCATGCCGTGAAGGGTTCTTGTCACTTAAAATATAAATTTGCAAGATTAATTGCCCCAGGCTATTTTATGCGAAGCCTTCTATACCAAATATCATTGAGGTATAAAATGACTGTAACTAGTAGTAGTAATACGATCAGCAATTGATATAATAAAGGAATTTCAAACGGCAAAAAAGCAAATATCATCAATAACACTCCTGTAATAAATAAGGATAGTCGGGCTCTATTTTTAAACCAATTTACTTCGGCAGAGTATTTAATAAAACCCATCATAGTGCAGATACCGATGATAAATAGACCAATGGAAAATCGATAGCATGGCAACGACCAGGCCATGGAGATTTCCGGCTTAGAAAAATTCCTGAACAATACGCTAAAGGAAGCCGCTAATAAACCCAATCCCATGAGCGTGGGTATAAACAATATTTCAAACAGGCTACTTATGACAAAACCATTTTTACATTCTTTATCTGAAATCATGGTGAAAAACAACCACCACAGCATAAATACAATGCAGATGGCTACTATAAACTCAATCCAAATCTCCAGGCTCAAATGGTGAAACCCTATAATACCATTGATAAGACCCAGAACCACTTCGCCAAAAATAATGATTGTAAACAAACCCAACCGCTCCATCATGCTTGATGAAAGATTGAGCTCCATAGATTTGTTTTTCAATAAAACATTTGATATGAAAGGGGGTATATAGTTTAATACTAAGGAGATATAATAAATGATGCGCATGTAGGGTTGCTCCAAAAATAGTGTTGAAAATATCAATCCAAATGAAATTAAATAAAGAAAGGTATAAGGCAGATTAAGCCTGCGGTGCGCTTTGTCATAAAACCCTACACTCCACCATATATAGGTAATGTACACTTGCATGATCAGTAGTACAATAGTGGCATTAAATAACAAATCTTTTTCATCGCTATGAAGTGTAATTACGAGCGCGGCCACAATAGCCATTTGCCAAAGTGTCATCAATTTTGTGCGCAACCCTTCAGTGCCATGAAGATCATGATAGAGACTTCCATTTAACCATCCCCAAAATATAATGGAGAATAGATAAAAATAATCTAATACAGTATCCGTCTTGAAATCCTCAGCCACATAATGGGTTACAGTCGAAATAGCAATTACATAGACCAAATCGTAAAATAATTCCAGCCAGCTAATTTTTCGTTCTTCTTTTTCTGTGGTAAATTTTCTTGGAGCGCCCCACCAACTTTTAATACTCAGATTCTGCTTCATCAATAAAAAGAAATTCTATCAAAGATACTTATTACCAAAAAATGAAAGCAAATCAAAACCGAGTGGGCTCTGAATATCCCGTTGTTATTTATTTTGATTTAATACTATAAATTTATACTACTGCTCCGCCGCAACTACTGCCTGCACCTGCTGTACAGCCAAAGCAATGTTGGTTTACAACTATAGAACGGTTAATCAATTCATTCTTGTTAAAATCGGCTATATGTTTACTGCCGCAATCAACTTTCATTTCCAGCATCTGGTTAAAATCACAATCATAAATGTATCCATCCCATCCAATGGACAGCGTATTGCGGCACATTACATTTGTTGCTGCCGCAGGATTGAAAGCTGCCAATAATTTCTCCATATACTTTTCGTAATTGCCGCTTTGTAATAAGTAATCTAAAAAGCGACTAATGGGCAAATTGGTGATGGCAAACAGCGCATGAAAGGAAATGCCGAAATCTTTTTTCAGTGAATCTTTGAATTCTTTTTCCAATGTTATTTGCAAAGGGGGAAGAAATGCCCCCGCAGGATTATATACCAGGTTCAAAACCAAATCACTTTCCTCGAGGCCATAGCCAACTTCGTTTAGCATTTGCAGGGCTTTAATGCTATCTTCAAAAACACCATCCCCTCGCTGCCTGTCTGTTCTGTCTTTAGAATAGAAAGGTAGTGATGAAACTACTTCTATATTATATTTTTTATAAAACTCGGGCAGGTCGTAATATTTTTTATTAGCCCTGATGATGGTGAGATTGCACCGGACAATTATTTTAATTTTGTTGTTTATCTTTTTTATTTCTTCCACAAACCAGCGAAAATCAGGATTCATTTCTGGTGCACCGCCGGTAAGATCAACGGTGGTAAAAGAATCATTTACTTTTATCACATCGAGGCATTGCTGCATGGTCTCTCTGGTCATGATTTCCTTCCTGTCGGGTCCTGCATCCACATGGCAATGTTTGCAAACCTGGTTACACATCTTACCTACATTTATCTGAAAAATTTCCAGTGCTGTTGGTTTCAATGGATATAAGCCATTGGTTTCCAGCTTATATTGGAAGGGAACCAGGGTATATGCATCATCATGATGGGCTCCATGTTCTAAAATCTCAATTTGTGCTTGAGCGTCAGATAAAATATTTCCCTGTGCTTTTAGTGATTTCATAGTGATTTACCCGAACCCCGTTCCCGTAACCGGAACGGGCGGACCTGCAAGGCTTTGTACTATCCTGGATATTAATTTCAGTTTATTGATATCTTTAATCGTTGGTTAATAATAGTTATAATGATTTCACCCAAGTTTCTCCTTTAAGTGTCGGAGGGGGTGTTACATTGCAATTTCCTTCACCTTGTTCATCATTTGTACACTATGTACTAAAGCCGCACCTCCTTTTATAGCTGCTGCAATGTGTACTGCCTCCATCATTTGTGCTTCACTGTAACCTTTTTCATAGGCATCACTGCTATATGCGTCTATGCAATACGGGCATTGCACGGCATGCGCAACAGCTAAAGCTATCAAAGATTTTTCCTTAGCGCTCAAAGCACTGTCGGCAAAGGCTGTACCATACCAATCAAAGAATTTATCGGCAAGCTCTTTCTGGTACTCACTTATGTTTCCAAATTTTGCCAGGTCGCCGGCATTGTAATAATGGTTGATCATAAAATTAAAGTTTACGGGTTGTGTATTTACAAATGTCAAAAATAAAGGGATAATAAATTCTACTAAAAAAAATAAGATTGTGATGTCGTCTTAATTAGTGACAAAACGTTCTAATACAAATACACAACATCAAAAACAAATTTCGGTTTATTTATCGAATATGCAAAGCCTTCTTTACAAAGGGAAGCTGACAACAAGAGGTAATGAATAATAGTATCTAATTAATTTATTATTATAAAAGTAATAATATGTAGAATTAACAATATTCTTCTTTTTATTGACAAAGAATCTGGTCAAGATATTTTAAGTTTGTTCACAAATTGAGTTAATATAACGTTAAATAACTGACTCAATTTTAACTCATTCTTAATTAATTAGAGTAATTATATGAAAAGGCTCTCACTTTTATCTTCCATGTTATTGGTTGCTATTTTCTCTTTTGGCCAACGGGCCATCACTGGAAAAGTGACGGATAATACCGGAGAAGCACTTATCGGCGCCAATGTGGCTGCCAAAGGTACCACTGTAGGTACTGTTACTGACATTGATGGATCTTACACTATCAATGTACCGGATAATGTGACAGTATTAGTTTTTACTTATACTGGTTTTACTACTCAAGAAGTATTGTTTGGAGATCGTACTCAGCTCGACATTATTATGCAACAAGGTGTTGCTATTGAAGAGATAGTAGTTACGGCCCAGGGTATTTCCCGCGAAAAAAGAGCACTGGGTTATTCGGTTGCTACCGTTAATGCCAAGAAGATTGAGGACAGACCTCAACCCGATATTGGAAGGGTGCTTCAGGGTAAAGTTCCAGGCCTGAATATCACTTCTACATCTGGTGCCACTGGAACAGGAACTAATATTACGATAAGAGGTTATACATCTATTACAGGATCTAATCAACCTTTATTCGTTGTAGATGGTGTTCCATTTAACTCCTCTACTAATCAGAGAGGTGGATTTACATCGGGTGGTCAAAATGCTTCTAGCCGCTTTTTGGACCTTGACCCAAACAGTATAGAAAACGTAAGTGTATTGAAAGGACTTGCTGCTACCGTTACCTACGGTGACCAAGGTAGAAATGGGGTGATTTTAGTCACCACTAAAAATGGATCTGGCAAAACAAGAGTTCCTCAAGTAACTCTTACTCAGTCTTATTTTACCAATACCGCTCACCTTCCAAAATACCAAGATGATTATGTGGGTGGATTCCAGCAAAACCTGGGTTATTTCTTCTCCAATTGGGGGCCTACTATCCCGGAAGCTTTAATTTATCCATCTCAAAATACCAATTCGGCGCTGACTACTCACCCTTATGCTAACTTATCCAACGCAGCTTTAAGAGCAGGTCAGGCAGAATATGTAGCCTCTCTGGGAGCATATAAAATGAAAGTATTCCCCAATAATGTAAGTGACTTTTTCAGAACAGGACAGATTTCAAATACCAGTTTGAATGTATCAGGCGGTGGTGATAAAGTGGGTTATAATGTCTCTGCAGGCTATAATACCGAGCAAGGTTATATACCAAATAATAATTTGAAAAAAATCAATGTTGGGTTAGGATTGAATGCACAGATAAGCAATAGGCTCAAATTGATCACCAGTATCAATTTTGCCAATACTGATCTATTATCACCTCCTTTAAATGCTGGTACCGGAAATAATACGTTAGGTGGATTTCCTTCTGTATTAGCTAATGTATTGTATACACCGCGGCAAGTGGATCTTATCGGATGGCCATTTGAAGATCCCGCAACAGGGAATTCAGTATACTATAGATCAGGTAATGATATTCCTAATCCGAATTGGATATTGAAAAACTATGCCACGACGGATGTGGTGAATAGAATTTTTAGCTCCACCTCTTTAAACTATAATATAGCTAAAGGGTTTGACTTTTTGTATAGAATTGGATTGGATAGATACAATGAAGCTCAGGAGGCTAGATTTAATAAAGGTGGCGTGGATTTTCCCAATGGTTTTTATGGTACCAGGGATATAGAAAACACAATATGGGATAATTCAGCTATTTTTTCTTATTCAAAAGAATTAACATCTAAAATCGAAGTTTCAGCCAAATTTGGCGGTAATATTAGAAACGATAAATACAATGAGATTGGTGTAGGTAGCCAAAATCAATTAGCCAGAGGCTTATACAGACATTCAAACTTTATTGATAATTCTGCCGGCAATTTTTATCAGGAACAAACCCGTATGGGACTATTAGGAGAAGTATCTGCTGACTACGGAAATTATTTTTTCATAAACTTTGCTGGAAGAAACGACTGGACTTCAACAGTTGAAAAAGCAAATAGAAGAATCTTCTATCCTTCAGTATCTGTTTCTTTTATTCCTTCTACCATGATTCCAGGTCTTAAATCACCTTTTTTGAATTTCCTGAAGATCAGAGCTGGTTATGGTACATCTGCCGGGTTCCCGGATCCTTATAATACCCGAAGTATTTTGGATCAGAATGCCAGAGCGTTCCTAAATGCAAACGGATCAACGGTGCAAACGCACTCTACAAATAATCTTTTAGGTAATCCAAACTTAAAGCCGGAGCTTCATAAAGAAGTAGAACTCGGAGTTGAAGGTAAAATATTTAATGAAAGAGTTGATTTTGATGTTACGTTCTATAATCGTAGAACCCAAGATTTAATTACCAGTTCTCCTCTGGATGCCTCTACTGGATATACTGCAACTACTATTAACTTAGGAGCTATTAGAAATACAGGCGCGGAAATTAGTTTATCCGGAGCGCCAGTATCGAATAGAAATTTTGTATGGGATGTATCGGCTGTATTTTCCAGAAATGTACCAAAAGTATTAGACCTGGGTGGCACACTAGAGGAAGTTCAGGTCACTGGTTTTGGCAATGCACTTGGAAATTATGCCATTGTAGGTAAACCGTTCAATATTATTAAAGGAACTGGTAACCTAAGAAATGATGCTGGTCAATTATTAATAGATGGTCAGGGCTATCCCATTGCGACATCATCTCCTATTATTTTAGGTGATCCTAACCCTGCTTTCATCACCAGCTTAGGAAATACATTTTCTTATAAAAGTTTGAGCTTAAATGTAATGTTCTCATATCGCCATGGTGGTGCCATGTATAGTTCTACAGCAGGAGCATTAATGGGAAGAGGATTGACCTATGATACTGGATTGGAAGCTGGTTATGATAGATCTCAAACATATCTTTATCCTGGTGTAAAAGCATCTGATGGATCTCCCAATAATATTCAGGTGACTGCATCGGATGTTGGATTCAATACTAAATATTTCTTTACAGATGAAGGGAGGATCTATGACGGATCTACTATCAGATTACAAGAACTTTCATTGTCCTATTCATTGCCAAAATCATTAATGAATAAACTCAAAATGAAAGGCGCATCTATTGGTTTTACTGGAAATAATATCTGGTACAAAGCCATTCATTTCCCTCCAGGGTTGAATTTTGACACTGATAATTTAGGCTTGGGAGTAGGTAATGGCTTAGGCTTTGAATTCCTTACTGGTCCTAGCTCTCGTAGACTTGGAGCTACTTTAAAACTTAATTTCTAAACCTTTAAAAGTCTAAGAAAAATGAAAAAAATTATAAAATTGTTCTCATTGATAAGTGCATTTGTGATTATTAGCTCCTGTAGTCTTGATCTATTGGATAATCCAAATGCCGTTACAGCAAAAAATACAGATGTCAATTATTTATTGAATGCAATAGAATTAGGTTTTCAATCTAATTTCGATGGTTTCAGTGGTACCGGAGCCGCTCTGACCAGAATTTTACATTTTGGTGGAGCTGTAAATTATGAAAACGCGGTAAGTCCCGGTGGGTTTTCAGGTGTTTGGGATCAGGCTTATGCTGGTATTTTAATTGATGTAAAAAATCTGATTACCCTAGCAGAAGCAAGTAGTCTATTCGTTCATGCTGGTATTGCTAAAACTATTCGGGCATATGAATTAATGACTTTGGTTGATTTTTTTGGTGATGTGCCTTTATCTGAGGCATTAGACGCAGAAAATTTTAATCCAAAAGTAGATTTGGGAAAGGATGTTTATACCAAAGCCATTGCTGATCTGGATGCTGCTATTGCAAATTTTGCTGCTCCCTCTAAAGGCGCTGCTACCTCAGATTTATTTTTTGGAGGCAATGCGGATAGCTGGACCCGGGTAGCTAATACACTGAAGTTAAAGGCTGCATTGAATTTGAGACTGATAGATAAGTCAGGTTCTACCTCTACCATCAATTCTTTAGTAGCAGGTAATAAGCTTATCAGTACCTACGCTCAGAATTTTGCTTTTAAATTTGGTGCTAACCTTACCAACCCTGATACGCGTCATCCAAGGTATGGCTACACGCCTACAGGTGGAAATGGCGATTATATGTCCAATTCGTATATGGGTGCTTTGTATAATGACAAAACGAAGCCAGATCCAAGGGTTAGATATTATTTTTATCGTCAGGTTACTAAAAATACTTCTGATGTCAATGAACTGAGATGTATAAATAATAACAAACCAGCTCATTATGGTCCAGATGATGCGTATTGTTTGCCTACCAGTGTTGGCTATTGGGGCAGAGACCATCTAAGCAATGAAGGTATTCCACCAGATAATTTGAAAAGAACGGTATGGGGACTTTACCCTGCAGGCGGTTTGTTTGATGATGATGCAGGTAAAGGAGTATCTCAAGGTGCTGGTGCCGGTGGTGCTGGAATTCATCCAATCATGATGCGATCATTTGTAGATTTTATGTTGGCAGAAGCTGCTTTGTCATTAGGAACTACTGGTGATGCTAAGGCTTTGCTTAAATCCGCTATTGAGAAATCTATGGCTGATGTACGTACCTTAGCTTTGGCATCTACTGAAGCGACTAAGATCAATACTTTTGAAACTTCTAAAGGGTTTGTATGGGCTACAGAAGTGACCAATTATGTAAATGAGGTAATGGCAAGATATGATGCTGCCGCAACTGAAAAAGATAAATTGGCCATCATAGCTAAAGAGTATTGGCTTTCTCTATGGGGCTCAGGTGTGGAAGCATACAATTTGTATAGAAGAACAGGAAAACCCGACCAACAACCTGCATTGGATGCAAGCCCAGGTCCCTTCGCCTCTTCAGTATATTATCCAACTAACTTTATTGCCCGAAATAGTAACGCAGTACAAAAAGCGAGTCCTGCTGTTCATATTTTTTGGGATAATAATCCTCCGGGATTTGTAAAGTAATTAATCAACTTAATTAATAAATACAAGATGAAAAATTTAAGATATATATTAATAGGATTACTAGGAATCAGCTTATTAGCATGTAAGACTGAAATTGTAGATCCAATTGATGAGTTTTCTTTTGAGCAAGGTGGGTATATGCGGATTGTAACTCCATATCCATTATTGAATGCAACATTTTCAGTATCCAAAGCAAATCTGGGTGGTACTAAAATGGAAATGCTCGCTGAAGCAGTCACTCCCAATAAAGGCGCAAATTTTGCCAGTTATGAAATGCTGATAAAATTTGTAGACAAAACGCCTGCTAATGGAAACAAATCTACTACAGACAAAACACTGCGCACATTGGCTGCTACAGATTACACCATTGAACCTACCACAGGCTATCCTAGAGCTACTATCGCGGTTACTGGTACTCAGGCTTTAAGTGCATGTGGCTTGATGGCGGACGATATCAGCAAAGGAGATTATTTTACCATTACCACTACAATGGTTTTAAAAGATGGTAAGAAATTTAATGCCGATAATACAGGAGCTAATATCACTGGTGGAGCATTTTACAGTTCTCCATTTATCTACCGGATTAATGTAGCGGATTAAACTTTCTGCAAATAGAGATTTAAAATAGAAGTGGGCCATCAGCAATGATGGCTCACTTTTTATTTTCTGGCGGATTTGAAACGAAATAATTACCTCCATCGTTTTTATATAAAATTTTCAATAATGAAAACCAGATACTTGTTTACCGTTGTATTTATTTCCCTGCAAGTCATACTAGAGGCTCAGTCCCTGCTTAGTGGTGATTTGGTGACTGAGAAAATTGTCAGAACCCCTATGGACGAGTCCATATTGTCTTCCGATTATGTTGGTAGCCCTTATCTGATAGATTCTTTCATGATAGGGAAAGTGGTCACCTCAGATCACACCGTTTTCAAATTACCCATGAGATATAATATTTTCAGGGACATTATTGATGTGAAATACCAGGGGCGGGATATGCAAATCTTAGCATCAGATATTATTGACAATATTGAGATAGGTAATTACACATTGACGGTGGGCAATTACGAATTGGATGGTAAAAAATTTAAGTCTTATCTATTCGTGCTGGATACTGGAAAAATAAGTTTATTAAAAAAAAGATCGATTAAATTTGAAGAATGGCGACCGGCGAAAGCCCAGGAATCCGCTCCAAAGCCTGCTGAATTTAAAGAAAGCCTCGATTATTATTTTCTTCGCACATCTTCTGGTCGCCTAAAACCATTCTCCAAAGTGAAAGAATTACCTGAATTATTTACCGGGCACCGAAGAGAGGTGGAGGAATTTATTGATAAGAACAAGATCAAAATGAAGCAGGAAAAATTGGTTGATTTGGTGAGGTTTTATAATTCTTTGTGAGCGTTATTTTTGAACTAATCAATAAATTCATTAGCCAGGATAACTTAACCCATATTGCAGGTCAAAAATCAAAGACTAACACCAAATTATCAATCACTAACATTATAAGTACAAAATAGGGCATAAGGTATTGATTTACAATAGCGATAAATCAAAAGGCTCAATGTAGACCCCCACCCATTAT
>JBBSBH010000015.1:0-110183 GCA_038251405.1 Chitinophagales bacterium | reverse complement strand
TTCGTGGAGATTTGTACCCAAATCCTTTACCTTCAGCAATAGCAATTCACCCTGGGGTTTCCCGGAGAAAATGGATATTTCAAACCTGAGTAAAAATGAATTAAACCGCGATTTTGTAGGTGTAAAAATAGGAGATGTCAATGGTACCGTAGTACCACACAGCTTACTGGGAGCTGAAGCTAGAACAGGTGGAACTCCATTGATATTCAATACCATCGACAGGTCGCTAAAAGCAGGCGAAGAAGCAGTAATAGAATTTACCTCTGCCAACTTCAACAACATTGAAGGGTATCAGTTCTCCTTAGCGATGAAAGGCTTAGATTTGAAGTCAGTACAAAGTGGAGTATTGAAAGTAAGCGAAGCCAACTTTGGTATGAACAAGCTGGGTATGGGCTATCTTACCACATCATGGAACGAAAGCCGTGGCATCACAGCCGGAAGCAATGATGTATTATTCAGCATCACGGTAAAAGCTACTACGGCTATTACTTTGAGTGAAAGCTTAGTGATCAATTCCAAATACACCAGGGCAGAAGCTTATGGAAATAATCTTGAATCAGGCGTTTCCCTTGGATTTGGCAAAACCATTGATGCAGGTTATACGCTGTATCAAAACTCACCCAATCCATTCAAAGGAACTACCGTGATTAGCTATGAACTGGCTAAGACTGCAGATGTAACCTTGAAAATCACTGATGTAACCGGCAGACTGGTAAAATCATATACCAATGCTCCCGGAAACAAAGGATACAACCAATTGAAAGTAAACAAAACAGATATTAGTGGAGCTGGGGTAATGTATTATACGATTGAAACGAAAGACTTTACAGCCACTAAGAAGATGATTATTCTGGAATAAAATTCCAAAATAATCATGCTGACCGAAGCGTCAGCATGATTACTATGGCATGCTTGGTTAAAAGTTGAAAGTGTAATTTTTTATATGTAAAATTCAAAAGGGCTACCGCGAGGCAGCCCTTTTATTTTTGTAAAAGAAGGGGGCTAATTCTCATTTTGATGGGCTTGTGAGCTTGCCTTCGGGTTATTTAATAGGAATAGGAGGAACGAGTTTTAACGCATCCCCCGATATTATAAGCGCATTGTAGAACTGGAGGTTCGACCTATAATACTTATATATATAATTATATGTGCCGAGCCTGCCTACCGGACAGACTACCGGACAGGCAGGCCTACAGCTCTTTAATGTGTACACAACTTGACAATGGATTAAAATCCATTGCTTATAAATTTTTCGAGCCAATGGCTCTGAGATTTTTGCAATTAAAATTACTAGCCCATCAAAATGGGAATTACTCGATTGAGTATTATGAAATTGATAGTAACTTCATAATTTCGTCTAGTAATTTGAATAAAAGCCTCTACATTTAATATAAAAAAGATTATGAAGAAATATGTAACCGCATTGCTGATCATGTCCAGCACCATTGTATTCGGTCAGAACCAAATAGATACTTATATAAAGGAAGCCCAGAGTTTTATAGTTCAAAAAAATTACAAGCAGGCTCAATTGAGCTTACAAGATGCAATAAGTGAAATCAATAGCCTCATTGCCAAACAAGTGTTGGAATCTCTGCCTAAAGAAATCAATGGACTTATTTCTCAAGATGGGGAAGTGAATGCAAACACCATGGGAATGGTCGGAGGTGGAATGCAAATCACTAAAACCTATAAGCATCCTTCTAAACCTGATAATGAAGCCGAGTTGCAAATAGTTGCTAATTCCCCCATGTTAGCTGGATTAAGTATGTTTTTGACGAATCCTAATATGCTGGGTAAGGGGCAAAAGAGTGTGCGCGTAGGCACACAAAGAGCTATCCTTAAGACGGAATCTTCTGATTATGAAATTCAAATTCCAATGAATCAAACTTTGATTACTATTAACGCGAGGGGGTTTGCATCAGAACAGGAGGCATTGGCTTTTGCTTCAAAATTGGATCTTGCTAAGATAAAGTCGTTGATTGGTGAGTGAAAATCGACAGCTTCATTTTCTACGTTAAATTACTGTTTTAGTAGCTCCATCATCACCGTCTGAGCAGAAACTATTCTATTCTTTGCTTGCTCCATTACTAATGAATAGCCACTATCCAATACATCATCAGCTATCTCCAGGTTTCTCCTGGTGGGCAGGCAATGCATGAATTTTCCATTATTGGTCAATTTCATTTTTTTATCAGTGATCATCCATGATGGGTCTTCCGTCAGTATTTTCCCATAGTGATGAAAGGAGCTCCAGTTTTTGGCGTATACAAAATCAGCTCCTTCGAATGCCTTGTCCTGATCATATTCTATTATTGCTCCATTAGTAAATTTAGTGTCTAGTTCATATCCTTTGGGATGGGTGATTACCAGATCATAGTCATATCCCAGGGCCCATTGCGCAAAACTATTGGAGACAGCCTGAGGTAATGCACGAATATGTGGTGCCCAGGTAAGAACCACTTTTGTATTAGACCTTGCTTTTTTTCTAAATTGTTCCATAGTGATGATATCGGCAAAAGATTGACAAGGGTGCAAAGTAGATGACTCGAGATTGATCACAGGAACTGTAGCATATTTGCAGAACTGGTTCATTACGATTTCCTGGCTATCCATTTCTTTATCTGCAAGAGTAGGGAAAGACCGGATTGCCAATATGTCTACCATTTGACTCATTACGGCAGCTGCTTCTTTTACATGCTCAGCTTTGTCAAGATTCATGACAGCCCCATCTTCAAACTCTATTTTCCAACCTTGATCTGCATTCATACTAATTACCTGCATCCCAAGCCTATAAGCAGCTTGCTGGGTGCTCATGCGCGTTCGTAAGCTAGGGTTGAAGAATAGCAAACCAATCGTTTTTCTATTGCCTATATACTCATATTGCCAGGGATCCTGGATAATCTCCAACGCTGACTCCAAAAGAGCTTCTTTGTCTGAGACATCATGCAGTGAAATAAAATTATTCATGAGTATACATTAAACCTTGAGTTGTATTGAGACAGAAGGTGATACAAATATTAATCCAAAAAAATTAATAGGACTTAGATACAGGACGATACCCCGGTGTACGATCATTAATGGTTCGAAGCACTGATCTTATTTTTTCAGTCAATTGATCCACCTGGGCAATATTGATATTAAGTGGGGGTAATAATCGCAACACATTTGGATCTGAAGATGAGCCTGTAAATACTCTTTCTTTGAATACCAATTGTTTTCTCAATTCAGCAATACTATTTTCAAATTGAACACCCACCATTAGTCCTTTACCTCTGATATCTTTTGCTTCCGGGAAATGGGACATTTCTGCCATTAAATACTCACCTACGGTGCGGGCATGATTGATAAGATCATCATCTTCTAATACTTCCAGCACGGCCAAGGCCGCTGCGCATGCTAAATGGCTACCTCCAAAAGTAGTGCCCAGTAGTCCATGTTTTGGTTTTATATCAGGATGAATCAATACCCCACCAATAGGAAAGCCATTGCCCATTCCCTTAGCCATGGTGATCATATCCGGCTTTATGCCTTCGTGATATTGGAATGCAAAAAACTTACCACTTCTGCCATAACCACTTTGGATTTCATCCAATACGAATAAGGTCTTAGATTTTTTACAAGCTTCCTGCAATCCTGATAAGAATTCCGCGGTAGGTAAGTAAATGCCCCCTATTCCTTGAATGCCTTCAATGATAGCACAGGCATACTCTTCGGTAGCCAATGCTTTCTCTACACTTTCCAAATCATTGAGCTCACAAAAAGTGACATCAAATGTTTTGTTTATCTCTGCTTTTATTTTTTGATCATCAGTAATATTTGCGGCTGCAGATGTACGACCATGAAAGCTTCGTTTAAACGCTAATACTTTTTTTCTTCCATTTTGAAATGAAGCCAGCTTGATGGCGTTTTCATTAGCTTCAGCACCACTATTGATCAAAAACAATTGATAATCATCGCAATTACTCAGTTTCCCCAGTTTGGTTGCAAGTTCTTTCTGTAAAGAATTGATCACGCTATTGGAGTAAAAGCCAATCTTCTGTACTTGCCTGGTAATGCGTTGCACATAATGGGGGTGTGCATGACCTATAGAAATCACTGCATGTCCACCGTAGAAATCAAGGTATTCGATACCTTTTGCATCATATACATATGCTCCTCGGCCTCGAACGGGTTCAATTTCATAAAGAGGATATACATCAAATAAATTCATAGTGCGAAAATAGATGAATTGTAGAAATATTACCTTTGTAAATTATTGCAGAATTATCAGTGAATAGATTAAATTTTACAGGATACCCCCTTACATTCGCGGCATGCCTTATTTTAAGTCGCCGTTAATATATACAGCCAGTACTAAGGGTATACTCCCCGATCATGTCATTGAGATCGATGATGAGGGAAAAATAATTTCTATCGATCATTTTTCCAGGTATCCTGCCAGTACTACTATTACCCATATTCCCCATATGATAATGCCCGGTATGGTGAATGCCCATTGTCATTTGGAACTGTCTCATATGAAAGGGAGGATAGCTTCAGGAACGGGTTTGGTAGAATTCATAAAAAGTATAGTTACCCAAAGAAATGCAGATATAAATGAAATTCAAAACGCGATTCAAGCCGCTGATGCAGAAATGTATAAAAATGGAATTGTGGCAGTAGGAGATATCAGTAATGTAATCGATTCATTTGAGCAAAAAGCAAAGGGGAGAATGTATTATCACACATTTGTAGAGGCATTTGACCTGATGGTGTCTGATAATGCACCTGTAGAATATAATAAATCGCTTTCCATTTATAATAAATTAAAATCCAGTGACAGGAATAAAAAATCAATAGTACCTCATGCTCCATATTCGGTGTCGGATACTTTATTTAGCTTAATTAATAATCACCGCCAGGAAAACACAAGTACCAGTATTCATCACCAGGAAACTGAAGCTGAAAATCTTTTTGTGAGCGAAAAAAAGGGCGCTTTGGTCGACTTTTTTCTGGGTTTTGGAATTTCCCTGGACCAATATACCCCCCATGGGGAGCCAGCTTCTCATCGAGTGATGGATCATATGGCCTCCAACCAAAAGACTTTATTAGTCCATAACACCATGAGTACTACTGAAGATATAAAGGATATAGAGGCATGGAATAGGGAAGTATATTGGGTTACTTGCCCCAACGCAAATCTTTATATTGAAAACCGATTGCCTCAGTATAAATTATGGATAGATGAAAAAGCTAAAGTGTGTATAGGCACGGATAGTCTCGCTTCAAATTGGCAATTGAATATCCTGGAAGAAATGATCACCATTCAGAAATATCAATCAGATGTGAGTACTGAAAACTTAATTGAATGGGCTACAATTAATGGTGCAAAAGCCCTGGGGTTTGATGATCTATTGGGATCAATAGAAGTAGGTAAATCTCCCGGCCTCGTTCAAATAGATGGCTTTGAAGTGAAGGAAAGAAGATTTAATCAAAACTGTATAGCTCGTAGAGTTTAACCCAATTATTAATTATATTCCAATTACATATCCCACTTTAAAATTTATTGGTCTTACACCATACCCATATACTTCTTGAAAATCCTGATTTAGTAAATTATTTAGGGAGAGATAGGCTGAATGTTTTTTTGCCAGGTAATGAATGGAGGCATTCCATATTTGATAAGCTTTAAGATTTACCTCAGTTGCAGGAAAAGAATTGAAATCCTGATCTTTCATAGGTCCATTTATACCATATGAAGTGAGGAATGACCAATGATTATTGGCCTGGAATTTTATAACCGTATTGAATCTATGTTTTGGTTTTCTCAATAAGTTATTATATGTCGTATCCTCATTTGAAAGAGTTTTAGATGAATACAAACCAGTGATAAAAGTATAGTTTGAATTAATGGAAAGTTTAGGACTTATTTCAGCACCAAATTCAAGTTCAATACCTTGATCAGTTTGTCTGTCTACATTTAAATAATTGACCGTATAAGTAATAAGATTATGAATATTTCTTTTGAAATAGATTACTTGTGCAGTGAAGTCTTTTGATTTAGAATCAAAATATAATCCTGTTTCGAAAGTAGTACCATATTCTGGTTTGAGGTTTAGATTGGCACCAAAAGGTCCGTAAAGTTGTGATAGAGTGGGCGATTTAAATCCGGTTCCATAGGAGGTTCTCGATTTAAGCATGTCGGGAATGATTTGGAAGCTGGGATTAATACTAAAAGTAACTCTTTTATGCACCGAATGAATCGTGTATCGGGCATCAGACTGGAGTGTAAATTTTCCAGCTTTTGATAGTAGACTAGCATAAGAACTATAGGTGTTATAAGATGGGTTTTCAGGATTGGAGTAGGGGTCAATGATTTTCTGATGCCGAATATCTATTCCGGCTAAAAAGGTATTTTTAGCGTTTAATTTAAAATCAGAATATGTTTCCACTTGAGTAGTTTTCCCACGATATTCATAGTCTCCAAAGTTGGAATGAAATTTTCTATAAAGAGCACTATTGGAATATTGCAGTATTAAATCACCTTTATTGTGTTTAAAACCAGATTTCACTCCAAATGAATTCAATCGAGCAGTATATTTATCATCAGCGTCGGTAAATGAGCCGCTGTCATTATCTCCAGAAAAAGAATTGTATCTATAGAATGGTCTAACAGTAATATTTTTATCCAGTTTGCTTTCTATAAAAACTTGAGCATTGAATTGATTAAAGCCATCCTTGTCAAATGTTTTTTGCTGAGTGGTATCTTTTGCTTCAGAGATTCCTTGAGAGGAGTTTTTACCAATGACCACTCCCATACTATTTTCCCCTTTTTTGTATCCAATATTTGCACTTGTTTCTAACGTAGAAAACGAACCGCCTGCCAGTGAAATATTTCCATTCATTCCATCGGCTTGAATTTGGTTAGTAATTATATTTATCACCCCCGCAATGGCGTCACTACCATACAGACTGGTTTGAGCGCCTTTTACGATCTCAATTCTTGCTATTTGATTCGTATTTAGTATCCGGAGATCTAATGCTCCGCCAATACCTGAAGGATCTTGCAATGGAATTCCATCTACCAATATGACGGTATAATCATTTTTTCCACCCCGGGTATATACTGATTGGTCCTTGGATGCATTACTGTAGGATCCGTTTACATTTATTCCGGTGACCGTGTTGAGCAATTGGGCTACGGAATACCCGCTGTATTGGTTTAATATCGCTTGATTTAATACTATTACTTCTTTATTAGATTGAGAAAGTTTAGAAGCAAATTTATTAGCTGTGATGACCACTTCTTCAATAGAATCTGGGTAATTGAATTGAGCATAAGCATTTTCTGAAAAGATAAAAAAGGATATAAAAATTGATAAGATTAATT
This sequence comes from Chitinophagales bacterium, assembly GCA_038251405.1. Taxonomy (GTDB): domain Bacteria; phylum Bacteroidota; class Bacteroidia; order Chitinophagales; family Saprospiraceae; genus JADJLQ01. The sequence continues at coordinate 102,814 of JBBSBH010000015.1, read as the reverse complement.
TTTTGACAATCATGACCCATAAGATAAATTCTGGCCAATAGTAAGATCAAGACATTCCTACCCTGGAATATCAAATAATCTCTTTGCTTTTAGCCCGAAAGCAAATTTTTTGCATACGATGTAAAGGCAGGTCTTCTGGCTCGTCATCCTGTCTATGCCCCTTCCCAATTCTTGATTAGAACCAGTGGATCTTTTGTATAGATAATTCCCTTTTCTGGGAATCAGACTTACAGCTACGGGTATAGCACCGGATTCAATAACTATTCTTTACACCGGTTTCCCTTTTCATTTCATTGCATATATGCATTGAAAACCTCTAAATCGGCTGTAAAATTAATTGATTTAATGCAACGTGATGAATTATATCTCCCATGGATTACCTTCTACCCAGACCAAATTGATCTCCCATGCTCACTGCATTCCCATCCATAAAATCTACCTCTAACATTTTCTCGCTTCCTACCATATTTCCATTTTCATCTTTGAGGTTAGTGATTATTTTTTTAGACTTAGCATCTATTACTTCTCCGGTAGAGGGATAGGCGTACTGGCCATTTAATGAAAAAGTAATCCAGCCGGGCTGGTCTTTTACAGGTATACTTATTTTTTGATTTACCTGATCATTCTTCAAATCAAAAACGTGTAATTTTTGATTGTATGCGTCAGAAATCCAAATTTCGGTTTCACCAGGGTTTAAAGCGATGCCGTGACTAGGGCAACCATGCCTTTTTACAGGGCCTTTTTCATAGCCAGAAACTACCGTGGAACTGATTTTCCTGCCAGATTTTAAATCACCAATTTCAAAGCCCAGCAATTCATTTGCGTTTACATATACCCTCGTCTGTGATCTATTTATAGTAAATGGTCTGATCATATTACTAAACGGGCCTACCTGCCGTATCTCCGTTGGATCCATTGCACTTACCACGGTGAGATAGGGTGATTGCAATCCTTCCAGATATATCTCCTTGCCATCAGGGCTATAGATGGTATTATGGGCTTTTATATTGGGACTGATAGTTTGCTTTATATCACCTTTAAGGGCATCTATTATATACCAATCCTCTTTTTCAAAACTAGGTACAAATATCTCTTTCCCATCCGGAGAAATAGAAAGCCGGTCACAACCTTTATCAAAAGATTTTTCCCATTTTATTTTTTCTGTCTTTAGATCAATGCATTGCAAGCCATGAATAGTGGTAATATATATACATTGCGTTGCGAGACTTACATCTACTCCTTTTACATTCTCAGGTGTACCATCAGGCGCAATTCCATGAGTTGGAATTCTCTTTACCAGTTTGTGATCGTTGTCCATATCAAAGACTAATATCCCATGCCCGCCATATTCCAGGTAATTTCTTACTCCGGGCACAGCAACATATAAGTATCTTTGGGGTTTAGGTTTGACTTCTTGATTAAAAGATAGAAGACTCGTGAGAAATAACAAAAACCAATTTATCATAGTTATAAAATTAATGCTTTTCAAAGAAAATATTTTCCAAACCATTAAATTTTACTAATATAGTTTTAGTAACCTAAATGATTGATAATTTTATATCTAAAATCAATACTCTCATGACAAAATACAATAGAAGAGAATTTATAAAACAAACAGCAGCAGTTTCTACTTTTTTCATTGTACCTCGCCATGTACTGGGTAGAGGGTATCTAGCGCCAAGTGACATGATCCAGATGGGTTTTATAGGTACGGGTAAACAATCAGAGACATTGCTTAATAGATTTGTAGAAACTAAAAACGCTCGCATCATAGGCATTGCTGACCCTCACCAGCAAAAGATAAAGCGGTTTATCGATTGGCATAATGTTTCGTTTGTGAAAAGTAATCCCGGAGTCTCGCCCAATGAAATCAAAGTGTACGATGATTATATGGATATGCTTTCTCAAAAAGATATAGATGCAGTAGCCATTATCACCCCCGATCATTGGCACGCACCCATGGCTATCCAGGCTGCCCGGCATGGTAAGGATATCTATGGTGAAAAACCATTATCGCTTACCGTCCGTGAAGGGAGGGCTATGGTAAAGGCCGTTAGAAAATACAATCGGGTATTCCAAACGGGAAGTATGCAGCGCTCATGGCCAAATTTTAGGAAAGCTTGTGAATTGGTGAGAAATGGTTACCTGGGTGAAATAAAAGAAGTATTGGTGAATGTAGATGGGCCACCTTCCAAAATAGATTTCGAAGCTGAACCAACTCCTGATTATATTAACTGGACAAAGTGGTTAGGGCCCAATGACCCTCATTTTTATCATCATTTCCTCGCGCCGAGATTGGAAGATAATTTTTGGGCAAAATGGAGATACTATAAACCTTTTGGTGGTGGAGGGTTGACAGATTGGGGTGTACATGTATTTGATATTGTCCAGTGGGCTTTGGGAATGGATGGCAGTGGACCCACTAAAGTGAGCCCTCCCGGCCTTCAAGTCAATACGCTGGCTTTGAGAGGATTGGAATACACTTACAAGAATGGGATAGTCGTGAAACACCAAAACTATGAAAAGACCAATGGTGCAAAATTTATTGGTACCGAAGGTGAAATGTATATCAGTCGGCAAGAATTTTTAGTCCCTGATAAATTAAAAGACCTCGTATTAAAACCTGGTGATATTCATCTTCCCGCACCTGAAAATCATTATATGGATTTTATCAATTCTATGCGTACGAGGAAAAAACCAATAGCCGATATTGAAATTGGCCATAGCAGCGCCACGGTATGCAATATTGGTGTGATTGCCTATCAATTGGGAAGAGAATTACATTGGAATCCAAAGAAGGAGAAGTTTAAAAAGGATAAGGAAGCAAATGCATTATTGACCAGGCCACACTGGGAAAAATTTGCTGGATTGGCATAGGCAATCAATGATATTCATTGAAAAATCTATTCGGCCGCTTTATGAATCTTATTGGCTATTGACATTATTTTGGTGAATCCTTTTGCATCATCTCCTGACCAGGCATTGTTCATCTCACCGTATTGCCCCATTTTACTTTGCATCATATCATGCGGAGATTCGATGCCGTGCAACTCAAATCGATATGGAAATAGTTTTACGAATACTTTTCCACTTACTCTTTCCTGAGTATGCTCCATGAATGTTTCTATATCCCGCATTACCGGATCGAGATACTGACCCTCATGCAACATCATTCCATACCAATTGGAAAGCTGGTCTTTCCAGTAAGCCTGCCATTTTCCCAACGTGTGTTTTTCTAAAAGATGGTGCGCTTTGATAATTAATAGTGGAGCTCCAGCTTCAAAACCTACACGGCCTTTGATTCCAATGATGGTATCACCCACATGGATATCGCGACCAATTCCATAAGGGCTCACAATTTCTGATAATGCTTGAATAGCGGTTACGGGTTGATTAAATGACTTTCCATCAATTCCTATAAACTGTCCATTTTTAAATTCAATGGTGATTTCTTTTGGCTCTACCGTTGTCACGGGAGTGGGAAATGCTGACTCAGGCAAGTACTGATCTGATGTCAAAGTTTCCTTTCCACCTACGCTGGTCCCCCAAATACCTTTATTGATAGAGTATTGGGCTTTTTCCCAGGACATTTCTACTCCATATTTTTTCAAATAGTCTACTTCTTCCTGGCGGCTGAGTTTCAGGTCCCGAATGGGTGTGATTACTTCCAGGTTATTTCCTAAAATATTAAAAACTAAATCAAAACGGATTTGATCATTTCCCGCACCGGTACTTCCATGAGCCAGATAACGGGCATTCTGCTTTTTTGCAAATTCAATAATGGCAAGTGCCTGGAACACCCGCTCGGCACTCACTGAAAGTGGATAAGTATTATTTCTCAATACATTACCATAGATCAGATAACGAAGACATTTCTCATAAAAATCAGTCTTTGAATCCAGTACTGTAAAAGAAGCTGCGCCCATACCAAGAGCTCTTTCTCCGATATCTTTTAATTCTTCATCAGTAAAACCTCCTGTGTTTACCAAAGCGGCATGTACTTCCAGGTTCTTCTCGTGGATAAGGTATTTTATACAAAATGAGGTGTCCAGGCCTCCGCTATAGGCGAGTATTACTTTATCAGATGGCGCCATTGTTTTCTGCTAAATCGTTTATAATCATTCTTGAAAGATCATAGGGCATCTCCTCCATTTTTGAGGGAGCCAACATCCCTGTGCAGAGACACATTTTTCTTTCATTCCTGGTGAGGATATCATAGTTGGGACAGCTGCTGCAGCCTTGCCAAAATTGTTCGTCTTGGGTAAGCTCTGAGAAAGTGACGGGTTTGTATCCAAGTTCAGTATTGATCTTCATCACGGCCAGACTGGTCGTGATACCAAATACCCGTGCATATGGATACTTATCCCGTGCAAGATTAAAAGCTTTAACCTTTATTTCTCTGCCGAGACCAGCTTTACGCATGTCAGGTGAAACGATCAGGCCAGAATTGGCCACATATTGACCATGACTCCAGGTTTCGATATAGCAAAACCCAGCTAGCTTTTCTCCCTGAAGCGCTATTACAGCGTCACCATTATCTAGTTTTTTGATCACATACTCCGGAGATCTTTTGGCAATACCTGTTTTGCGGGCTTTAGCTGATTCTTCTATCAGATCACAAATAGCTTGAGCAAAACCAGCATGTTCGGGACCTGCGACAATTACCTGAATGGGTAGTTCTTCCTGGATGATGGTTTCTATTGATTGATTTTCCTGGTTCATCTTTTTATACTATGAGTGAGTTTTAAACGTGAAAATGAATAAAAAAAATCCCGTTGGTTAAATTTATTTATTAACGAAAAGATAAATATTTGTCAATGAGGATAGTGAGGTTATCCAATTGTTTGAAATGACCTGGGAGAGTTGAGATCATTACTAATGAATGATTCGATATGTGATAATACCTGCGGAATCATCTAACAAATGTATACAATGCTGAGATACCATGGGTATGCACATGAAAAATATTTTTTCTAAATTTAAACTTTAGAACGAAAATAGAATCTAACTAATATAAAAACCCAATATTATGAAAATAAAATTCTTCTTCTGCATTGCCCTGTTTGGCTTAATGTTTTCTTCTTTTACTCAACCCGGAGACTGGAATAGAATAGGGGAGCGATCGGTGAAATTTACATCTGATAAAGATGTGATCAGAGTCGGCGGCAATGATGAGTACTCCAAATTGAAAATTAAAGTAGTAGACGCACCGTTGCACCTCGACGATATGGATGTTTATTTTGAAAATGGTGAACATTTTGATGTAGCACTTCGTGAAAATATAAGACAAGGGGGTGAAAGCAGAGTGATTGATCTTCCCGGCAATAAAAGAAGGATCGATAGAATAGAATTTAAATACCACACCACGGGTAAAGTGCGCGGAGGTACTGCAAACGTAATTGTATTCGGAAAGCGGTAATTAACTTTAAATACAATATGGATGGATCTTGATGAGCTATGGATAGGTGATTTTCTTAAAATAATTTCCAGTGGTGAAGTGGGAAGGTTTAGCGGAGTAAAGAATAAGACGATGGCCCTATTGCAACTGCCTGATGATTCGGTCATTGAAGTGGAGAGAAATAATGTGGTCTTGTTTGAGGAGCACGAAAAGGTAGAAGAATTAGTTTTTGAGGATAATAGTACTGTCGATATTGAGCCTGCCATTGAAATTTACCAGGGGGACTCTATTGATTTACACTATGATCATTTGATTCAACTTTTTAACCACACCCAGGGACATATTCTGGATTTTCAGCTTGAAAAATGTGCTGGATTCATTCAACAATCCATTGAAGGAAAAAAATCTTTTATTCGTATTATTTACGGGAAAGGGGAGGGTATCCTAAAAAAATCAGTTGAAGGAATAGTCAAAAAGTATAGAAGTGCTATCAGCCTAACTTCGGCTAATCCTGATGGTGCATCTGTCGATATTTGGTTTAAATAAAATAGTTGAGCACTATCAATAATAGAGTGATCAGGCTCACAAGGAAAGCCGAAATTGATTTGGTAATATCTTCAAATTTCCCCCTGGCTATGATCGAATTGATAAATATCTGATTGCAAAGCTCCTGATTCATTTTGTCAGGATCTCCCAATACTTTCTTCGACTGCTGATGATAATCTTCTGGTGTGGTATAGGTACGGGCAATGCTTCCAAAAAATATTACTGAAGGAGGAAACTTTAATTTCAGAGAAGGCTGAATACAGCGAAATCCAAAAATAATAGCCACTAATGACGCCCCCAGGTAAATAACTGCCAGCAGCATGACTAATTTACTATTGATGATCAAGGATTTAATCATATCCACATTTGAAAAAACCAGGGAAATGGATATCCCGTAAATCATAAAAATAGTATAGGCTTTGGTGTCCGATTGGCGAATCCATGCCAAATTAACATCCAATATCCGCCAGTAATTTTCAGTCACGGAATCTAATGAACTTTCAAAATTGAGGGCAGCATCTTTAGAGGTAATGGTATGCATAGATACAAATCAAGCTGTAATTTTCTGTTTTTTGAGCTGTTTTAGGTATTTTAATTTTGATGGAGCTCTGTGTTTTTTAGCAAAACTGGTAAAATAATTGTGAGCCTCCAAAAAGCTAATTTGCAAATCATTCCAATCATTCTCATTGATTGGGCCAATTTTATTTTTTATTTCCTGAAATAAAGTATCAGCTATTTCGTAGACATCACTCCTCCCCAAATAGTCCAGGTCAGCATCACAAATAATTCTTTCTAAAAGTGTATCGGGCGTCTGTGGAATCTTTGTTGCTCTTATAAGGCCACATATCACTTCTATATCTTCATTATCAAAATGAAATTTGGGTAGCATTTTTTTAGCTATCAGGCATCCCGCCTCTTCATGACCCCTATAAGTTGAAGTAAATCCAGAATCGTGAAACCAAATAGCCAACCGAAGTAATTGAATATCTTTTTTTGAAAGTTTTTCTGTCTCGGCAATAGCCAATCCAGCCTGCATCACATCCATAGTATGATGAACGCCATGATATGTCAAGCCCGCCGGGAGCTCTTTCTCTAGTTTGGCTTTCACTGCTTTTTCGGCGGCTAGGTATTCCGGTACTGGCAATTTCATATTAATTTGATAAACAATGATAGAGAAGAATATAATTCCCCTATGTCATTTTTAGTTCAATAATAAGAATTGTTTCAAAAATGAGTCCAAATTTTTTCAAAACAAAGCATTTCCTATAATTATTCTTTTTGAAAATAGAGAAATACTTTATAAAATACAGATTGCCAGTAAGTTATAATTTACTTAATTTCTTAAATAATTATTTAATCTCCCATTGTTCATCATTTCTTGTGCATCTTTGTTCATAAAAAAAAGAAATAAATTATTTTATGAAGATAGGCATAGTGTGTTATCCAACGTTTGGGGGTTCTGGAGTAGTCGCTACGGAGCTTGGAATGGGATTGGCAAAGCGCGGGCACGAGATCCACTTTATCACTTATAAAAGGCCAGCGAGATTGGGTCATTTCCAATCTAATGTTTATTACCACGAAGTGAATGCCCTGGACTATCCTCTGTTTGAATATACTCCCTATGATACTACTTTGGCGAGCAAGCTTATTGATGTCATAAAATTTGAAAAACTTGATTTATTACATGTGCACTATGCCATTCCTCATGCTACTATTGCATTTGTGGTGAAAAGTATCCTTCGGACCAAAGGGATAGAAATACCTGTAGTAACTACATTACATGGTACTGATATCACATTAGTAGGTGTAGATCCTTCTTTTGCCCCAGTAGTAGAATTTAGCATCAATCAATCAGATGGAGTCACGGCAGTCTCTGAAGATTTGAAAAAGGACACGATAAAAAACTTCAACATTACCCGACCTATCAAAGTGATTTATAATTTTATCGATTTCGAAAGATTCAGGAAGATAGATAAGGAACATTTTAAGAAAGCTTTGGCACCAGATGGGGAAAAAATATTGATTCATATTTCCAACTTTAGGAAAGTAAAGCGCGTAGATGATGTGATCAAAGTATTCTATGAAGTACATAAGGAAGTACCCAGTAAGCTTTTACTTATTGGTGATGGTCCTGAGCGTCAAAAGCTGGAAGAATTTTGTCGAAATCTAAAAATATGTGATGATGTAAGATTTCTAGGAAAACAAGACGCTGTAGAAGAGCTATTGGCCATTAGTGATTTATTTATTATTCCCAGTGAGAATGAAAGCTTTGGCTTAGCAGCATTGGAAGCTATGGCCTGCGAAGTTCCGGTGATTTCATCAGATGCTGGAGGTTTACCTGAGCTCAATATTCATGGGCTAAGTGGTTGTGTACTGCCAATAGGAGATGTTAAAGGAATGGCTGCCCATGCAATCAAATTGCTTAAAGATCCGGAATTATTGGCCCGGTATAAGAAACAAGCGTATGAACGGGCTAAGGAATTTAGCCTGGAAAATATTTTGCCCCAGTATGAAGCTTTTTACGAAGAGGTGCGGAGTTTGGTTTTAGCAGAAAATGCATAATTGATTACTTAGTAAGATATTTCAAGAGTGTTTCTTTTTTATTGCGGGAAACACTCAATTGAGAACCATCGCTCATAATCACCTGGCCGCCTTCGCCTTTGATATAGCCACTAACCTCTTTGATGTTTACCAAATAAGAATTATGAATTCGAAGGAAGTAGGAATAATCTTCAAGTAAATGCTGAATCTCTTTTAGCGTACGACTTGCTGTGATCTTTATATTTTTTTTAAGTTTTATATGTGTGTAATTGTCATCTGCTTCGCAGGATATAATGTCATCAACTGATATCAGTTTGAAGCCTTCCATATTGGGGATAGCTATTTTTTTGGTAGTATGTTCTTTGGATTGTAACTGATCTATGAGAAACTGAACCTGGCGCGTATCAGGTATAGATTTTTGAATATGAAATCTATTTACGGCAATGACCAATTCTTTTGGATCTATAGGTTTTAATAAATAGTCCAGTGCACTATACCGAATGGCTTTGATAGCATGCTGATGGTGCGCGGTAGTGAAAATTATGGTGATAGGAAATTGTTTTATCTCTTCCAGTAATTCGAAGCCATTTCTTATAGGCATTTCAATATCCAGAAATATCAAATCAGGCCTGTTGTTAATTATAGAACTTATTCCATCGTTTACCGATAGACAAGTATCTATGACTTCCAAAGTGGGACAATGAACCTGTATGAGAAATTTTAGTGCAGATATGGCTTCTGGCTCATCATCAACTAGTAAAGCCTTTGTCATATTAGTATAGGAAGTTGTATGGTGATTTTAGTACCCAGTGCATTATTGTCTGTATTAATTAAATCATCAATTCTAAGTTCTGGAAATGTTGATTCACCATTTTGCATTATTCGGATTCTATCTGTAGTCATTTTGATGCCCATAGATTTATGATTATGGCTTTTAATTTCAGATGCTTTTGTCCTGCCAATTCCATTATCTGATATTGTAATAATTAACTTTTCACCTTCTTGCTTTGCCGAAATAGTTAATTCACCATCATTTTGTTTGGGAATCAAGCCATGATTGATTGCATTTTCTACAAATGGTTGCAATATGAGCGGAGGAACTTTTATAGAGGTTGTATCTAAATCTTTGTCAATGGTTAGCTCAAAATTAAATTTATGCATGAAACGAAGTGCTTCCAATTCTATATACAATTTTAATGCTTCGAGCTCTTTGTCGATACTAATAAATGATTCCGTGGAGTTTTGAAGTATAAGTCGAATCAGTTTTGAAAATTTCAATAAATAATCAGAAGCACGATCCTGATCTTTATTTAAAATGTAATTATTAATAGAATTTAATGAATTGAAGATAAAATGAGGATTCATTTGAGCACGTAAAGCTTGCATTTCAAGCTCAGAAGCTCTTTGCTTCAATGATAAATTTTCGCTAAGCGCACTTTCTGCAACTCTTATCTCATCAATGTAGAGTAGCGTTTTCTTAATGGTAAATTCTAGATCAGAAAGATCAATTGGTTTGGTGACAAAATCATAAGCACCTCTGTTCATTGCAATTCGAATATTGGACATATCGCTGTATGCAGAAATCATGATAGATTGAACTCTCGGATGATTCACTCGAATATGATTTAATAAGGTAAGCCCGTCCATTTCAGGCATATTGATATCAACTAAGGCAATGTCGATTTCTTTATGTTGAACTAATAATTCCAGTGCTTCGTAACCATTAGAGGTATATATAAATTCATAATCGGAAAGAAATTTCTTATGTGCTAGTGAAAGGATTAAAAGATCCTTTTGATCTGTTTCATCGTCAATAATGATTATTTTTCTTTTCATATAAAATTAATTTCAAGCAGGTAAAGAAATGATAAATTCCGTATATTCATCTTCCATACTGGTCATTGATAATTTTCCTTTTAATGAATTTGTAATGATGTCGTAGGCTAAAGATAATCCCAGTCCAGTTCCTTCTCCAGTAGGTTTAGTGGTAAAGAAAGGTTGGAATATTTTATCCTGGACTGACAAAGGAACTCCACTTCCATTATCTATTACATTGATCTCTAATCTCCCTGGTAAGCTGCGTGTAAATATGGTGACTTTGGGCTGAAATGCCGGATGAATACCGGGCTTTCCATCTTTACTGGTAAGACTCTCCTTCAATTTTTTATTTTTCTTATCAACTGCATAAAAAGCATTATTAATTATATTTAGTAGGGCCCGACTAAAATCCTGTTTGACAATTTTTAATTTTGGTAAATCCTTATCAAATTTGGTTTCATAAAGTGCATTAAATGCTTTTTCTTTTGCCCGAAAGCCGTGAAAAGCAAGTTTTAAAGATTCCTCACACAATTGATTGATATCTGTTTCTTCTATTTTCCCCGTACTTGAACGTGAGTGTTCCAACATGCTTTTTACAATAGAGTCTATCCTCTTTCCATGAAAATTTATTTTTTGAGAATTATTTTTAACTATTTCAATCAATTGTTCTGGGGATTCATTCCTGGGTTCTTCCTGGTTGTTTTCCCCAGTTGATTCATTTAACAATTCAATATTTAATGAAGAGAAATTTGTTATAAAGTTTAGCGGATTTTGTATTTCATGTGCTATACCTGCAGTGAGCTCCCCGAGGGAAGCCATTTTTTCTGATTGGATAAGTTGGGCTTGCGTAGTTTTAAGAGACTCGAGAGAATGGGTTAGTTCCAATGTCCTTTGATTTACCTGCTGTTCGAGCGTTTCGTTTTGTGATTGCAAAAGGGCTTGTTTTTCCAATTCTTTTTCGAGTCGTACCCGCGCAATATCCTGCTGGAGCGCGTTATATTTCCCACCTAAAGCAAAGGAAAATAGTATAGCTTCTATGGCCCCGCACGCATACAGGGTAGCAGAGGAACGAAAATAATTACTAACCTGGTTATGGGGTAGAAAGTATAAAAAATCTAACTTTAAATATTGCCCAGAAACAATAAATAATCCTAGCACTACAAATATCTGGGCAACGAGAAAAAAGCGAGCAATTTTAAAGCCATCAAAATACCTCAAAGCTCCGGCTATAATACTGGTAAAAGCCACCATAAAATGAAAATAAATATAGGTTTCCATTGCACTGGTCAGGGCCAGAAAAAAACCAATGACAGTAATAAACATACAAATTTGAATGGCTTTGTCCCAAAATGGTATTTTATGCTTAGTGTCTAAATAAATTCTTGCAAATTGTCCATAAATAATCCAGGTAATTGTTTCAGTAATTTTTCTCAAATAAAAAGGAAAAGAAGCATTATTGGTAAAAAAGTATTCCTGTAAATGAGAGGGAGCACTGGAGTAGAAACTCATAAACATGACTACTATACTCAGCGTGTAAACCGAATACCAAAAATAGATTTGTTCCCGAATCGAAATAAATAAAAACAGATTGTACATAGCCAACCCAAACATGATGCCCAATATTATTCCATCCAGGTAGTTCCAAAGTCCTTGCTTTTCTAAACGACTAACGGTCTTACTTAGAATAAGGTTGATATTAGATTCTCGTCTGAATAAAGACTGCGAACCAAATGAAATAAACAACGTATACGTATGATTGGGTGAAAGAACGGCTTGTGTGGTAGAATGTGTTTTCAATATACCGAAATCAAGTATTTGAGTAACCTTGCTGGAATCGATTATATAAACTGTAACAAAATCCCAATATTTCGATTCGAAACTGATCCATTCTTCGCGATTGTTTTCATTTTTTATTATACATCTAGCCCAGTAGTTCTTTTTTAAGTCAGCGTGACCAAATGTATTTTCAGAGAAAATATATCCACCAGGGTTTTTAACCAGATCATGGATTGTAATTTTCGCTTCTGGATTCTCTAGTATTCGAAGTTCCTTGATTAGTGTAGCGGACCAATCAGGTTTTTTGGGAATAAGAACTTCATTTTCCTCAGCATTTGCATAAAAGCAAGTGCAAATCAAAAAGGCATATGAAAGTTTCTTCCATATGCCCAGATAGGTGATATATGACTTAAAGACTTTCAAATTTTCGTTACATTAATTCTATTAATTTGCTTTGAAATTGGTTACCACATATCTTCCTACTTTTTTCCCTACTTCTTCCCCTATAATGGTTGCATGCCTGAAATGATACCCGATATATACTCTGGAATCTGAATTTTCTTTAGCTGCTTGTGAAAATGAATTAAATGATCTAGTCACTCCCGGATAAGTATCACTGACAGTAGAAAATTTCAAATTGTCAGTCTTAAAGTAGTATTTCAGTATTTCAGCGGCCGCGCCTCCTGCACAAGCATGTGCGGATGGGTAATCAGGTATCGGCGGAGTGGGAAACCCTAAGTCTATCCAATTTTGATCAGAGGCGGTTTTTGGATTATCATCATTATCTGCCAAATGCACAGCGGTCACTGGTCGCCAGTAAAAATAGTGCAGTTTGCCATCCATGGATGCGAAATATGAATCTGCTATGGCCATATGAAGAAGAACGAGCAATTCACTCAAGGCATGAGCATTCAGCGATTGCTTTTTGGCAATATTGACTGCAATTCTATTCCAACCTCTGGGGGAACTTTCTTGCCAAAATAGGGCAAATTCTGTCTGATCTTTTGAACGCTTAGGACACTCCTTGCAACCCTTATTTTTAATTTCATTGTATTCTTTGGTATAACGCTTATCAGTAGTCTTATAGGGCTCAATAGCAGGCCGGAATTGATTGGCAGTATTCAATACAAATGGAGTGATTTTCCCCCAACCTGGGTCTGCATATATACCTTTGAAAGGAGGCGTATTGAAAGGTGGGCCATCGAAGGGGGATGTAAATCTATATTCACCAGGTTTATTGCCTGGCTCGACAGGATACATAGCTTTATCGGCTAAATCGGTACTTCGCCATTGAAGAATGGATTCAGCTACTTTATTTCCCAAATCTATTCCATCAGATTTAGCTTCGCTAGCCATGATTTTCCCTATTTCCAACTTATATACAGAATCTAAAAACATGTTTTGCGCAGGCATTTCATGTAAATAGATTTTATAGGCAGCAGTGGCAATAGCTACTTCAGCATTCATATTGATTACTGCTACATTTGTTTCAAAATGAAACAACTTAGATTTTGCTGAAATAGCGTTTACTACATCATACATCGCTATGGCAGCCATGGCATCCATCCTTGATTCAGGCATGGGTGGATAAAGGCCTGATCCAATATTATTGGCAGCTTGCATTCCTATTTCGTTCCATTTATACAGGGCGGTAGTAGAAATATTTATGTTCTGGCCAATCCCAATATATCCTAAGCAAATGCACAAAGTGAGAAAAAGGAATATTTTCATTGAATTAAAATTTATTTTCAAATTTGAATATAAATAGCCTCTTTAAAATTAGTTCTAAAGTTTAATTAATGCGCCGAATAATAGTTGGAAATTGGCTGACCCACCAGGACTACTAGTATACGTGCCTGTGATCTCCGAAACTACTTCATCAGTAACATTTTGTTCTATGGATCTTTTAATATTCATAGGTGCTTGTAAATACCATGATACTTTTTTCATCCTATAGATTAAGCCAGGCTCAACAGATAAATAATATCCTGGTCTTCTAGTGCCGTTACTTGCACCAATAAAATCTCGAACCGGAACACCTTCTTTTCTTATTCCAGCCGAAATTGTAAGTTGATCTTTTACATTGAAATAGGCACCCGCTCTCAAAACATATGCATCAGTAACACTGGTTTCGGGAATTCCAGCTTTTATCTGAAGGGCTGTAGGTGTGCGGCCCGATAACACTGATACACCATTTTGATCACGAGGGCTAGCCATATAATAGAGATCCGCGTATAAATTTAAACTTTCTGTAATTTGGTAATAGCCATTAATTTGGGTGATTAAACCAAGTCCGCCATCTCCAAGTTGAATGCCGGGATTTACAGGAGCTAATACTCGCGTACTATCATTTCTATAAAAATAATCTTGTACTCTAAAGTCACCAGTAGGCAATTTTAAGCCGAGGCCAATTTGAAAATTACCTTTGCTTGTTTCCGTTGGACGAAGCATCCACTTTGAAGCCATAAATCGGATATCACCCAGACCATATGCGCGAGTGGTGTGTCGTGGAGTATTGGGGCCACCATGTTCAATTGAGGTCTCCCGTGCATTGGCCAAAATGGGAAGTCCAAGGCTAAGTGACCACCCATTGGAAAGTAAATGGCTTAGTCCAAAATCAATAGAATAGTTTCTATTTATAGATTCATTTTGCAGGGGTGTATTCAGGTCAGTAGTAGCTCTATAATCTCGGAAAGCTTTATAATATCTATTGCTGATATTTAACAGCCAATCTGAGTTCGATATTGAGTTTTCTGTGGGTTGGAATTGACCTACACCTATTATATTTCGAATAGTGGCACATCCTTGTGCAGAAGTTTTAACTACTACTAGAATGAATAACAAAAGTGAAAGTGTTAGATTTTTCATAGAAAAATTATTTTATTTTAATTTAGAATTGGGATTTAATTGAAAAGTTCCAATTATTGATTTTCAAATTTATCAGTATGTTGAGCAGTTGGGAGCACAAATTGAGTAGACTGTAGCTTTGATTGAGTGGATGCACTTAGATTTTCATATCTCGGGCCAGATTTTTCGAAAGCTATTTTCCTCAGGATATTTTCTCCGATTTTAGCACCTAGCCATCTGCCTTTGTCGCAAGAAGCCTGGTAATGAATGCCAGCAAAAACCCTGCTATCTGACATCTCTTTTGCCATGTCCTCGAATGACCAATAGCTTCTGGCTGGTAAACCCAGATAATCATAGGAATGTAGTATGAAGCCAAATTGGTAGCCATATATACTGGAAAGAGCTTCTGCAATCGCTTCGCTATTTACTGCATGAGCTGACGGAAATTCAGGATGCCCCGGTGTATTAAATACAGCTGACCAGGTAGCATATCCCATCACATTTCGAATGTAGGTGATGGGTCTTACAAGGTTGTATGTATATTTTTTTACGAAGCAAATAGTAGTAGCATCATAGGAGGCGATACCTACTTTGGCATATGCCAGTGCTGCTATGTCTAATTTAGACTGAGCCTGTGTAATCACTTGTGCCAGTATGGATACAAAATGTCCACCTCCGGGATATCCGGGTGCATCTCTATGATATATAGCAGCAGCAGTTTGCTCAGGAGTAAGGTGTTGTGAGATATCATATACCTCTTTCACCATTTTATAAAAAGTAGAACTAGTCTTTGTTGAATAAGCGGGAGGTGGACCTATGCCAAATTGTTTTCCCGAAGGCACCAATAATCTGCGCTGACTCGCATAAGGATTTGTTGCAGTGGGAAAATTTGGAGGGGTCGATTCCCAAAGGCCTGGTCCGGTTTTAGGAATATATAAAGGATTTACATTGCCAGATCCATCAGTACTTGCATATGTAAATATCCTGGTTGCCACTTCTTTGCCAAATGCTACAGAGCGATCGATAGTATGGGCATCTGATTGCAAAATAAATGTTGCTTTTAATGCATTTTCGAGGCTATCGATTTTAGCTTTGTTAGCAGTGGATGTAGAAGGAAATAATTTTCGATTCATATCCGCAAGCGCTGCATTGGCACTAGCTGGCCAATAGTAAGACAGACCGGCATCAATTTCTGGCATTGAAGGCAATCCATTTAATTGATTGCTTAAAGATTGATAGGCCGGCATTCCCTTCACTACAGACTCGTATGCTGCTATTCCACAATATGCCAATGCACGACCAGCATCTTGCGAGCCAGTCCCTGGAGCCAATGGTACTCGCAACATGTCTAGTTGCATATTGAGCCATTTGACTACTACATCGGAAGAGTATGTATCCGTAGGGCTATTTTGAATTTGGCTTCTTAGTTCGAGAGTAGCAGACTGATCCTGCTGGCAAGAGAAAAAAGTGATTAGAATAAGAGTAAAGACTAAAAATCCTTTGGCAGAATTTTGTTGAAAAAAACATTTCATTTTAAATAATTTTTTTTTGGTTTGAGAAATTTTGAATAATTAAATGATCATTTAGTTATTCAATGTAAACCAAGCTTGAAATGTTCTTTTACTGGTAGATCAATGAGTAGAACGTAAGTTTAAATGAGTGAATAACATTTTTCAATGGAAAGAAACGAATCGGCAAATACAAAATCCCTCACCGTCCCTTGTCCAACCTGTCCATTTCCCTACGATTATCTTTTGCCTTTATAGTCTCCCGTTTGTCAAATGATTTCTTACCCTCTGCCAATACGATCTCTAGTTTTATAATGCCCCGGTCAGATAAGTACAGTCGATAGGGGACTATAGTCAATCCTTTTTCTTCTACCCGGTGCTTTAATTTTTTTAATTCACTTTTTTTCAATAGTAATTTTCTTACCCGCAAAGGATCATGGGCAGACCAGCCAGCATCTTGCTTATAATGAGAAATATGGAAATTACGAATGTATAGTTCACTGCCATCGAAATAACAGTAAGCGTCATTGATATTGGCAGTATTGGCCCGAATAGACTTTACTTCAGCACCTACTAACATGATACCAGCTTCAAATGATTGCTTGAAACTATATTCATGAGCAGCTTTTCGATTCTTTATTTCCATTATTTTGATTTAAAATTGCAGCGAAAGTAAAAAAATAACAAATTTGCAAAGGATAGCGTTTATAATACCATGGTTAAATCAACTTTTAAATTAGTCTTATCTTTATTCTTAATACAGATTTTCAGTTTTTCGTGGTTTTCTTGCTCAAATGAGCCTGATTCATCAAAAGAGAAAGCCATCAAAGTCTCTGTCGAAGAACACAACAAAATACTTCCTGATCGCTACAATGTAGCTTTTTTAATAATGAATGGAGTATTTAATACTGAATTAACAGCTCCTTATGATATTTACCAGCACACACAATACAGGGAGAATATCAAAGCTATGAATGTATTTACAGTGGCCAACACACGAGATCTGATAAAGACTTTTGAAGGTCTATATGTAAAACCTGATTTCGATTATACCAAAGATCCTTTGCCAGCTATAGATATCCTCGTAGTGCCGAGTGCGGAGCATCATATGGACACTGATCTGAGAGATACGGCTATGATCAATTGGGTACGGTCTGTAGGTAAAAAAGCCATGTTTGTCACCTCCCATTGTGATGGAGCTTTTGTATTGGGTAAGGCTGGCTTGCTCAGTGGATTAGCTTGTACCACATTTCCAGCGGACATAAAACCTTTTAAAGAAATGTTTCCTTCATTGCAGGTGTATGATAATGTGATGTTTGTACATGACAAGAATGTAATTACATCAGCTGGTGGTGCAAAATCATTTGAAGCTTCATTATATTTGGTACAGTTATTATATGGTAAAGCTGTCGCTGATAAAATAGCAAAAGGCTTAGTCATTGATTGGGATCTCAATCGGGTACAGAAAGTAATTGTTCATCAGGGAAGTGGTTATTCTACGTTATGAAACAAAAGGGAAATAGAGGGTTATTTGTAATCTTTTTAATGGTTATGTGCATGTATAGTATGGCTCAGAATCCATTTGATATAAAGACTCCAGCCAAAAATAATCTTCCTAAGAATCAGCCAACAGCACCTGCACAGCCACCTAAAGAAGAGAATAAAAAGGAAACAATAGTACCCAAGCCTCAACTTCAGGTAGTTATTCCTGCCAGCCAAAACACTCAAAATCCTGTAAAGCGATCTACAAATCCATTTGAAATAATACCGGGAGGTACTGCCCCTACCTTAATCAATCCTACCGGATCCGTAATCTCACCCAACGAAAATCAAATAAATACATCGCAGACGGGAGTAATAAATAATCCTCCTTCAAATCAAGTCAATAAGCAGGAATCAGTAAAAAAGACTAATGGCCTAGAAAGTGTAAATAACCCTTTTAATATTAAGCCAGGCGAATCAAATGTAGGTGCCCAAAATGATAATATTATTATAGCAAGTCCGGATTTAAAAGGCATCAAAGAACAATTAAATGAATTCAAGATAAAATCCTTAGAACCGACAGGGAATATCAGCAAAAATATGTGGTTTGTGATTTACATTTTCTTATTTCTGTTAGCCGCGATAGCTATAAATTTTAATAGATCTTACCCCATCGCCCTGTTAAAAGCCACCTACAATCAAAACCAACTGAGAATTTTATTTAAAGATGCTTTCAAGGGGAATCACAGTTTTATATTCATAATTTTATATTTCATTTTTATCATCAATGCAGGTATATTTTTGTATTTTTCCTTTTATATATTTCAGTTGGGATCTATATCGCTGATTCAATCTATCCTGCTTGTTTTTGGGGTTTATGTTATCAGACATTTAGTATTGTTTATCATGGGCATTGCCTTTCCCATGTCAAAGGAGGCAAATTTATTTAGCTACACCATAGGAATGTATAATTTGGCTCTGGGTTTGGCCTTGTTATTTATTAATATTTTATTGTCATTTGTAGATGTAGAGACTGGAAAAATGTTGATTTTCAGTGGTATCAGTATTATAGGGTTTCTGTACTTAATGAGGCAGGTAAGAGGTTTTCTGAATAATGTACCCACCATAGCTTCGGGTAAATTTCATTTTATTATTTACCTTTGCACCGTGGAAATAGCACCTTGGCTGCTTTTGGCAGGAATCCTGTCAAAGTGATTTTTGTAAGTATTTGTAGGTCAATATGTTATATCCAATTGAATCTGAATCAAAATATTTGAATGGGTACAACTGCTAAAACTTCTACAGAAAAATACAAACGTGTAAAGTCAATTTTGGTGTCTCAGCAAAAACCGGAGCATTCACCTTATGCAGGTATTGAAAAAAAGTATGAACTAAAAATCGATTTTATTCCTTTCAATCAAATAGATCCTGTGACTGAAAAGGAATTTAGAAAGGCCCGAATAAGACCTGATGAATTCACAGCGGTAATTTTTTCGAGTAAAACTGCCATTGAACACTATTTTAGGATGTGTGATGAAATGCGTATCAAAGTGAATCCAGATATGAAATATTTCTGTCTCACAGAAGCTATAGGTAATTACCTGCAAAAGTTTATTCTTTACAGAAAGCGCAAAGTATTTGTAGGTACAAAAAAAATAGAAGATCTGAGCGGCTATTTCAATAAGCACAAAAATGAAAAATTTATCCTCCCCTGTAGCGATGCCGGTGCAAACGATATTCTCGAATATCTTTCTACTAAGAATATAAAAGTAACTGAAGCAATCATGTACAGAACAGTGAGCTGCGATCTTTCTTATCTTAAAAATATTAAGTATGATGTGCTTGTGTTTTTTAGTCCGCTTTGTTTGAAATCACTTTACGATAATTTCCCCGATTTTAAACAGAATGATACCCGCATAGCAGCTTTTGGATCACATACCTCAAAAGCTATATTGGAAATGGGGCTCAATATTAATATCAAAGCACCTGCTCCTGATACCCCTTCTATGAGCATGGCTTTAGAAAAATATCTTACTGTTTCAAATAAATAGGAATGTTAGAAAGTAGGCAGCTAAAGTATTGGCTTGTCATATTGTTTTCATTTGGAGTGTTAGCATTTTGCAAACCTAAAATGCGTTCATTAAACAATGCAATTTCAGCACGGATAGATTCGATTAATATAGAAAGCGTGTTGGTGGATTCTTCAATTATTCAAGACACTATCAACTATATTACCGGCAGGTTTAACCCTACTGTTCACCCTTTATTTGCAGAAGTGCCAGCCCAATATGCATCCCGCGCAGGGATGTATTTACGAAAAGAGACCCTGGAAGCATTTGATAGAATGGCCCAGGAAGCATGGAAGGAAAACATTAAAATCAAGATCATCTCAGCAACCAGGAATTTTGATTCTCAAAAGCTAATTTGGGAGAATAAATGGCTAGGAAATACTTTGGTAGAAGATGGCCTGAATCTTGCTAAGTCAGGTTTTTCGCAAGATGAAAAAGCTTTGAAAATATTGGAGTACTCTTCTATGCCTTCTACTTCCCGACATCATTGGGGTACTGACATGGATTTGAATTCATTGGATAATAAATTTTTTGAATCAGGTGAAGGTAAAAGACTCTACGATTGGCTTATGTTAAATGCATCCGGATTTGGATTTTGTCAACCCTATACTGCAGGAAGAAAATTTGGCTATAAGGAAGAAAAGTGGCATTGGAGTTATTTGCCAATCGCCAAACCATTGACCATATTCTACAAAGAGAACATGCATAATGCAGATATTAGAGGGTTTTTGGGTGCAGAATCAGCTGGAAGAATTTCTATGATTGAATACTATGTTCTAGGAATTAATAGTGCTTGTAAGTAGACTGATTGATTTGCTTTTCATTGGACAAATCGCTGTAAATAGTATAAAAAATCTAAACACCTTTGCGTCTTGCAAGCATAAAATATATGAAGTCAATTACTTTTATTGTTTTTATCATGACCATAATTTCTTGCTCAGCGACTCAAAAGCTGAGCCTGCATGCCGAAAAGCATATTGACTACAGCAATCCTGATTTCTGGGCATCTTTACCAGAAAAAGATGATCCTTCAGATTTATCACCAGAAAGAATAAAACCTATAGCTGATGGTGGAGTGGACATTTTCTTTCTTTATCCCACATCCTTACTTTCTAAAAAGGATCGGGAATTGATAAATGCCCCGATAGACTATAAAAGAATTAATGCTTTCACTGATAAGTCTTCCATAAAATACCAGGCCAGCATTTTCAACCAGGTGGGAAAGGTATATGCACCAAGGTATAGACAAGCTCATATCTACAATTATTATTCGAAAGATAGAGAAATAGCTAAAAATGCCTTCGAACTAGCCTATCAGGATGTGAAAGACGCTTTTGAATTTTATCTTAAACATTATAATCATGGGAGACCGATCATCATTGCTGGTCATAGCCAGGGTACTACTCATGGTATGAGATTGCTTAAAGAGTATTTTGATGGGAAACCACTAATGGAAAAACTAGTAGTTGCCTATTTGCCAGGTATTCCGATTCCTAAGGATCTGTATACGAATATTTCCATATGCACTACACCAAATGACCTGGAGTGTGTAAGTAGCTGGCGCACATTTAAATATGGATACGAGCCCCGATATATTTCGAGGGAAAAGCCAATGATAATGGTAAATCCATTGACCTGGAATATAGACACAACCCTTATAGGAAAGTCATTTAATAAAGGAGCGGTGTTTAAAAAATTTGATGGAGGTATACTTAAAGAAAGAGTAGATGCTCAAATCCACGGTAACATACTATGGGTGCATAAACCTAAATTCCCCTGGTCTTTTTTATTTACAGGTAAAAATTACCATATAGCAGATTTTAATTTTTTCTATTTAGATGTAAGAGAAAATGCAAAACACAGAAGAGATCTGTATTTGTCAAAAAATGAAAATTAAAAAGCCCTTACCAAAAGTGATAAGAGCTTTTTAAAGTGATATTGTCTTTAAAAAAAAAGGCTACCTCCATGCACTTAGTATACCGGCCATTATGCATAGGGTAATCAGCCAATATCCCATGTTTACAACAAGCCATTTAGATGACCTTTGTTCAAAAATTGCCATAGTGCCTAAAATGGGCAATGCCACCATGATAGCCATTCCTAAACCGTGAGCCAAACCATGCTTAAAGGTTACATAACTATGTCCATCTGCAGCAATCTCCTGACCCGGGCCAGTAACAGCCCCTGCAATGAACATGGCCAGCAAAAATGACATAACCAGAGCCCCTAAGTATAAAATAGGCTTAGGAGGTTTCATACTTTCGAGTTTAAATCCGTTTGCGTCCATCCACATGCCACCCATTACTTTAGGATGATAATAGATAAATCCAATGATCATTGGTATCAGGGTAGCTATCCCGACGGCTAAAAAATTTGGTGAATTTTCCATAATACTTTAAAGGTTTTAATTTCCATGAATTTAAGAATAATCATCCAAATACACATTATTCATTTGTCCAGGTGACACCTTCTTTTCCATCTTTCACCATAATTTTCAAATTAGTGAGACGATCTCTTATTTGATCAGACAGAGCAAAATCTTTTTTACCTCTGGCCTGTTGTCTTAAGTCCAATACTAATTGCATCACGCCATCCATTTTTCCGGATACACGATCACTTGACTCATCATCTTGTAGCCCAAGTATATCAAATACCCAGTGAGACATTTCTTTGTTCAGTCGCTCTAGTGTTTCTGAAGACAATTGATTTATATCAGTATGGCCATCTTTGAAAGAATTTACCCTGGTAACTAAGTCAAATAACACGGCAAGGGCCTTAGGACTATTGAAATCATCATTCATTTCAGTGTACAGGCTATCCATTATTTTATGGAGTTCTGAGTTAAGATTGGTATTTAGAGAGCCCGAATTGGTATGGAGTAGACCTGCACTTTTAGTGCCTTCCAGCAATCGTTTAAATCCTTTTTCAGCACCCTGCAAAGCTTCATCTGTGAGGTCTAAAGTACTTCGATAGTGAGTTTGTAACATAAAAAATCGTACCACCATAGGGGAATAGGACTTCGATAAAAATTTACTTTCACCAGTAAAAAGCTGCCCGGGAGAAATAGTGTTACCATCACTTTTGCTCATTTTTTTTCCATTGAGTAAAAGCATATTGGCATGTATCCAGTATTTTGAAGGAGTATGACCGTAGCAGCCTACATTTTGGGCAATTTCATTTTCATGATGGGGGAATTTTAAATCGTACCCTCCTCCATGAATGTCAAAAGTAACACCCAGGTACTTAGTACTCATAGCGGAACACTCCAAATGCCAGCCGGGGAAGCCCTCTGACCAGGGAGAAGGCCAATGCATCAAGTGCCTTTCATCTGCTTTTATCCAAATGGCAAAATCAGATGGATGGTCTTTTTCTTCCTGGTTTTTTAGAGCACGGGATTCATTCAACAGATCATCAAGCACTTTTCCTGATAATTTGCCATATACATCTTTATTTTCTTCTACCAGTTTCTGAGTATTAAAATAAACGGAGCCATTTCTTTCGTAGGCATATCCATTGGCTAAAATAGTTTTGATCATTTCTATTTGTTCTATCATATGCCCTGTAGCCCGGGGTTCTATATTCGGAGGAAGTACATTGAAAATCGACATTATTTGATGAAATCCATTCATATAGCGTTGAACTACTTCCATGGGCTCGAGATTTTCAAGTTTCGCCTTTTTAGATACTTTATCTTCTCCTTCATCAGCATCACCTTCTAAATGACCCACATCTGTAATATTGCGCACATATCTTACTTTATATCCCAAAGCCTGGAGATACCTGTAAATAATATCAAAACTGATGAAAGTACGGCAATTACCTAAGTGTACATCACTGTAAACCGTAGGTCCGCACGTATACATACCTACTATGTTCTCGTGAATAGGTTCGAAGAGCACATGTTGCCTTTCAAGACTATCATATATATAAAGTTCGCGATTCATCGGCGCGAAAATACGATCTAATGATGATTGCGTGTTTCTTCCTCTTATTTTAAGAGTACTTTAATTGTTTACTCTGCGCAAGATTTGATATCTGAGGCGGCATAACTAGGAGAAGGAGAATCCTCGAAAACGAGGCACAAAATCGGGCAATGATTTTCAGAGCCTGTGAGATTGAAGGATACCGTTTCGCCCTGGTTTAATGATTGGAGTATTTTGCTTTCAGGAGAACCATCGCAGTAGTTTAATACAGAGACAACATTTTCATATTCTTTTTTTGAAAAAATCTCTGTCCATTTTGCCTGGACTTTAATAGTGGGGCTAATTAGTTGGAATACATATGCTTCGCATCCTTTTCTGATAAGTATGCCTTTAAAAGGAGATCCTTCGCAGGAAGGGCCTGAACTGGCTGGTTTGGAACAGGCCAAAAAAATACATGCAAAAAATATAAAATTAAATTTCATCATCATACATATAAAACGATTCCTGAATCGGAATGGTTGGTAATTTATTCATTTTTGGTATGGATGACTACCTGAGGGAATGGAATCTCTATACCTTCTTTGTCAAAAGCCTGCTTCAGTCGTTTCCGCAATTCGCCCATTACTTCCCATTTATTCAAAGGAAAGGTTTCGCCTAATATTTTCATTTCAATGGAAGATTCACCCAATGAATCTACTCTTAAATATTGTGGTTCTTTTATGATGGCGGCTTTCCATCGAGGATCTTCAGCCAGCTCATGACCTACTTTATTTATAATTTGAATGACATGATCCAGATCTGAGTGATAGGCAACACTAATATTCAAATTTACCCGGGCAAAATCTTTAGAAAGATTAGCTACTCTCTTGATGTCTCCATTCGGGATATGGTGGACGGTGCCATCCAAATCTCTCAAAGTAGTCATCCTTAAACTAATATCTTCTACAGTCCCTTTGGTACCATCAAAATTTACCGAATCACCTATCCTGTATTGATTTTCAAGAATGATAAAAATTCCGGAAATCAAATCTCTTATCAAATATTGCCCTCCAAATCCAACAGCGATACCAATGATTCCTGCACTAGCCAATAGTGGGCCAATAGGCACTTCCAGCTCCTTCAAAATCATCATAGCGGCAACCATCAATATGAATATACTTGCTGCCCAACCAACTATCCTTATCAGTGTATCTTCTCTTTTCACCTCGGCTTCCTTTGACAAATATTTGTCCGAAACCACCACTATCCTTACTGTTTTAGCTATGAACTTTCCTGAAAGTCTATTGATCAAATATCCACCCACCAGAATAAATAAAATTTTGATTCCGTGAGAAAGCATCCAGGGCTTGATATTGGTTAAGAGATCATTCATTTATTGTATCATTTTTGATTATCCATTCCATTACCTGATTGGTACGGGCAGCAGATTCTCCAGTGCTAGCGCAAACTCCAACTCCTCTCAAATCATCAACAACGGATTGAATTAATGGGAATTGGATGTTAATGGGCATAGTAAAAGTATGCCTTTTGGACGCTGCTCCATCCTGATGCACAGTTACACTATGATCCCCGAAATGAGGAAATGAAATAGTTCCCTTACTGCCGTACAAGGTGGTCACTTCTTTTTGGGCACTTTCACTACAATTGAAACACCAGGATCCCTGGCCCGGGATGCCGCTTTTAAATTGAAACTGACCGATGACGAGATCATACGCATTATATTCATTGCTTTGATTTAATGCGATACCTGAGGCCGATAGGATGGGTCCCAATAAAAAATCCATAACATCCAATTGATGACAGGCAAGATCATGGAAATACCCTCCGCCAGATATTTGGGGATCTATTCGCCAATTATCATTGGTTTGAAAATTCCCACCAAGATCTTTGTGCGATGGTTTATGCAATTGTATGTCAACAAATCTGATTTCACCAATGATATTATCTAATAGCATTTTTTTAATAGCCAGTATATTGGGCAAGGCTCTTCTATAGTAAGCCACATATAAAGGCAGGCCGGCATTTTTTGCTGCAGCCATCATGGTGAGGCAATCGGCATGACTTGTTGCCATTGGTTTTTCTACATATATGGGCTTTCCGGCCGCCGCCGCTTTTTTAGCATATTCTGCATGCGAACTTGGCGGCGTAGCAATATAAATTGCATTTACCTCAGCATCATTTATAAGCTTATCGGCATCGTCATACCACTTGGGCACACCATGCCGTTTTGCATAGTCTTCGGCTAAGGTCGCGTTGCGTCGCATTACTGCAACTAATTTTGAATGTTCAATTTTATTAAAAGCGGGGCCACTTTTTACTTCACAAACATCGCCTGCACCGATAATTCCCCAGCGGATTTCATTCATAAATTCACGTTTTAGCATTATTTGAAAAAATGTAAAAATAACAAACCTGAGTTACTAGTGATTTGAATAGGAATCTAATATTGATTTATCTTTTTAAAAAGATTTTCAATATTGGATAATTAAACCCAACCAGATAGATGATTAAGAATAAGCTATTCACTAAGAATAATACCGGAAGAGTGAATTGGATCTGACTTCTTAAATAGTGATTTAGTAAATAAATAACCAGACCTCCCAAAATAGCAGTGAATATTTTTTTCAACTCAAAATTTACAGGATAATATTTTTGTCCCCAGAGGTAGGTAACTAAGGTCATTCCAAAATAGCAAATAAACATGGCCCAGGCTGTTCCAATATATCCATATCGCGGTACTAATACGATATTGAAAAATAAGGTGAGTCCTACTCCAATCAAAGCGGAATACATGCCAAACCTCGTCTTATCAGTCAAGCGATACCAATTGGATACATTGTAGTAAATTCCTAAAAATACATTGGCCATCAATACGATAGGTACTATAGCAATCGCATGAAGGTAGGCAGGGTTACGTACCACAATATTTTTAATAAAGTCAAGATATAGCATGATGGACACAAATCCGATCATGGTGAACTGGGTAAAATAAGTGGTGATCTTGCTATAGTCGGATTTGGCATCTTTTGAATGCATATGAGCAAAGAAAAATGGCTCTGCAGCATACCGAAAAGCCTGTACAAACAAGGCAATAAATACTCCAAATTTTACACAGGCATTGTATTCTCCCATTAATATCTTTTTTTCCTCAGCATTACC
The DNA here is from genome assembly GCA_038251405.1 of Chitinophagales bacterium. Classification (GTDB taxonomy): domain Bacteria; phylum Bacteroidota; class Bacteroidia; order Chitinophagales; family Saprospiraceae; genus JADJLQ01. Next base: position 75,747 of record JBBSBH010000015.1, on the reverse strand, counting down.
AGTGGCGAACCATCCTAAAAATTGGCGAGTCATAGCGTCATTCATCACAGCAGCTAGCCCTACTATAAGCAAGGGCCATGCATAGGTCAGGATCTTTTTTATTTCTTCTTTATTTGCAGTAAATCCCTGAGCCAGATATTCCTTATTTAATAGTAATAATGTAATTACACTTGCAATCAGGTTGGCGATAAATACTGCAGCAATCTTATCACCAGGAACGGGTAAATTAAATTTTGGACCGAGCAATAAAAAATACCCATTGAAAAAGACATTGGCTAAAATGCTAATAACTTTTATGGTAACAAATTTGATGGGCCTTTTTTGAAGTCGAAGCCTTGCAAAAGGCAGCTCACATAATGCGTCAATAGAAATGATCAGTGCTGCATATTTGATTAAATAATCAAATCCTTCTATTTGCAACCAGTTAGCAATAGGTTTCGCAAAAATCAATATACAAGCACTAAAAACCAGGGAAATAACCAGTGTGAAGATTTTTCCATTGGAATAGGATTTACTGCTACTATCATGACTTGTATACCTAAAATAAGCTGCTTCCAATCGAAATGAATACAAAACTACTGCAGCAGCAATCCATCCATACAATTGACCGATGACGCCATAATCACCTCTATTTGTAAATACGGCAGTGTGTATAGGTACCAGGATAAAATTTACCACTCGAGCCAGTATGCTACTCAAGCCATATAGCGCTGTTTCACCCGCGAGTTTTCTAAATACAGACAATGTAAGGCAAAGGTAGAGAATCCAAAATCAGGAATAGCTAATTTTGTAGAAGGAAATAGCCTTAAGTCATTTTTTCAAAATCTACTTCTTTCTCCCATTTTGCAATCACTGCAGTAGCCAGACAATTTCCTAAAAGATTGGTCCCTGTTCGGCCCATATCCATTAATGCATCAATGCCAAGAATTATAAATATGGGTTCGGTAGGTAGATTAAAAGAAACCGCTGTCCCGAATAATATAACTAATGAAGCTCTCGCTACACCCGCAACTCCTTTGCTGGAGAGCATAAGCGTCAACATCATCACTATTTGTTCGCCAATGCTGAGATCTATTTTAGCTGCCTGGGCTACAAATACTAATGCAAGGCTCAAATATAAGGTACTGCCATCCAGGTTAAAACTAAAACCAGTAGGCAATACGAAAGAAACTACTTTCCGTGGTATTCCGAAGTTTTCCAACGCCTTCATTGCATGTGGCAGGGCTGCTTCCGAACTGGCTGTTGCAAATGCCAATAGAACGGGCTCAGATACTGCCTTTATAAATTTTTTAATGGGAAGTTTGATATACAAGGCTATGGGTAGAAATACGCCAAAAATAAGTATTAACAGGGCGGCATATAATGTAGCTAGTAATAGAAATAGGTTTTTTAAAATGTCAAAACCCATTTTGCCAATGGTATAGGCCAATGCAGCACCTACTGCGAAAGGTGCGAGGTACATTACTAAATTGGTAAATTTAAACATTACCTCAGATAGGCTCTCACACCAATTCAACATGGTGTCTTTCATATGACTGCTTTTTACCATGGAAAGTCCCAGGGCAAAAAGAATACTAAACACTACTATTTGGAGTACCTGCCCATCAGCTACAGCTTTAGCGATATTATCAGGAAATGTATGTAAAATAATTTCTTGCCAGGTTTGCTTTACTACATCTACTTTTTGGGAAACATCTGCAGCTGATAGGTTAATCCCTTCACCTGCTTTGGAGATATTAATAGCCGCTAAGCCAATGATCAACGCAATCGTAGTTACTATTTCAAAATACAATAGGGATTTCCATCCCATTCGACCCACCTGCTTCATATCAGCGTGTCCTGCAATACCTACCACTAGTGTAGAAAATAATAAAGGCGCTATTATAGTCTTGATTAATTTTAAAAAGATATCACTGATGAATTTAAGGTTGGCACCAACTTTCGGCCAATCGTTTCCAATTTCTGCCCCCACCACCATAGAAATAAAGATCCATGTGGTAAGCTCATTTTTCTTGAGACCGTAAATAAATAAAGTTCCGATAGCTAACCATCTAAGTATTGTTAAAAAATCGTGATGAAAAATAGTTTGATTAAAATAATAAATTAAATGAGTGAGCACCACCAATGTAAATAATACCAGGAAAGCAAGTAAAATTTGCTTAATAGATAATGATTTCAACATATACTTTTTTGGATTAGGACTGCTAACATAATAAAAGGGGGGAACTTTTTTTTAGACATTTTTTATAGATCCAACTTATACATAAAGCGGGCCTGATTTATTCGTTGATTAGTAATGTATTCAGAATATAAGGTGTTCTGGATTCATCAAATCTGGAAATTCTTACCTAAAGGCTCCGTTGACCATTTGATTGCTTATACAATGAATGCTGCAATCTTTAAATTTTCAAGCAGGATATAAACACTATTCAATTTGAAACCGAAAGGATATATTTTGATAGATATCGGGTTTAGGATACTTGCAGAATACATTTTACTTGTTTAAGAAAAAGAACCTTTTATTCCCCTACCCAGCTCCTTAAGGGGTACACCTATTTGCAGAATTTCTCCTCTTCAGTAGCCGGTGCAATTCAGAAGCTCAAATAGGTCACTTACCCCGGTTAATCGCCAGGCATTCAAAACAATGATTTATTTGTATCTTTCGCGGCATTTAAAATGATAAATTTAATACTATTTGGCCCTCCAGGCTCTGGTAAAGGCACTCAAGCTCAAAAACTAGTAGACAAATATGGCATTGCTCATCTTTCTACCGGGGATATGTTTAGATATGAACTTAGGAACAACACGGAATTAGGTCAATTGGCTCGGTCATACATGGATAAAGGTCAGTTGGTACCAGACTCAGTTACCGTTTCGATGCTTAGAGAAAGGATGGAATCAGATGCTGTAAAAAATGGATTTGTCTTAGATGGATTTCCTCGAACTATCGCCCAGGCAGAAGCTCTGGATGAGTTGTTAGCTGAAGAGAGTATCAAGATAACAGCCATGCTTGCGTTAGAAGTAGACGAAGAAGAATTGGTTAAGCGATTATTACTAAGAGGTAAGTCCTCAGGAAGGAAAGACGACACTAATGAGGAAATCATTCGTAATAGATTTCAAGTTTATCGGGAAGAAACGACTCCGGTATATGACTATTATGATGCACAGAAACTTGCCATGCAGGTAAGTGGCATGGGTACTATCGAAGAAATCTTTGATGAACTTTGTTTACTGATAGACGATAGATATACCACGGCATTCGTTTATTAAATTCTTTTTTCAAGATGAAGTAATTCTTTGTCTGTTAAATTTAATTCTCTTATGGCAGAAGAAAACTTCATAGACTTTGTAAAGATCCAATGCCGATCAGGCCATGGAGGTGCAGGAGCTGTACATCTTCATAGAGCAAAATATATACCCCGAGGAGGTCCTGATGGCGGTGATGGTGGTAGGGGCGGTGATATTATTGCCGTAGGGAATAGTCAATTATGGACATTACTTCATCTAAGATATAAAAAACATGTATTTGCAGACGATGGAGGCAAAGGAGCCAAAGCTCAAAGAACGGGAGCTGATGGAGGAGACCAAATAATAGAAGTACCTCTCGGGACAGTAATCAGAATTGTAGATACGGAAGAGCAAATAGCTGAAATCACTCTTGATGGAGAGCAAGTGACTCTATTGAAGGGCGGCCGGGGCGGGCGTGGAAATGCTTTTTTTAAAACCTCTACTCACCAAACTCCAAGGTTTGCTCAACCTGGTGATGAGGGAATAGAAGCGTGGCTCTCTTTTGAATTAAAAATTCTGGCAGATGTAGGTCTGGTAGGGTTTCCGAATGCAGGAAAGTCCACTTTTTTGGCCTCTGTCACTGCAGCTAAACCCAAAATAGCAAGCTACCCTTTTACCACTTTGGTGCCCAATCTGGGTATAGTAAAATATAGAGATAACAGATCTTTCGTGATAGCAGACATCCCAGGGATTATAGAGGATGCTCATGCAGGAAAGGGATTGGGTCTTCGATTCTTAAGACATATAGAACGAAATGCCGTGCTACTTTTTATGGTGCCATCAGACACGGAAAGCATCAGTAAAGAGTATAAAATTTTACTCAATGAATTAAAGCTTTTCAATCCAGAACTATTAGGAAAACCACGCCTGCTGGCAGTAACCAAAATGGATCTTATAGAAAAATCAGCAGTAACTGCTCTCAAGAAGAAACTTCCTAAAGGAGTACCTTATGTAATGATATCAGCAGTAAATAATGTTGGCCTGGAAGAGTTGAAAGATAAACTATGGGAGCTAATCAATGCTGATGGGGAGGCCAAATAATGGGCTGGATTTTTTGAAAGCATTTGCAGGATAAACTTGGCGTGAGTGGCAATATGATGTAAGGGCTGTTTGATACTTTATTTATTAGCCGAAACCTTTTTGTTATAAAAGATATTTTCCCAATATTCATTTTCCCTAAATCTCACTAACTTTCCGCCTATGCCATCCTCTACATTTGATCAAAACATTGAATGGACAAAAGATCTGCTTGCTATAGATAAGGATAACCTGTTAGGTCATGCTCAAGAGAGTTATGAGCATCTGATTATAATACTCCAATTTCATGAGCATAGATACGCTGTACTTAATGATCCTCTTATAAGCGATTATGAATACGATCAGCTGTATAAAAAATTAGAACTTATTGAAGAAAAGCATCCGGAATGGATCACTAGAGAATCTCCAACACAAAGAGTTTCTAACGATGTCACCGAGGCACTAAAGACAGTACCTCACTTAATTCCGATGCTTTCTTTGGCAAATTCCTATGATGAAAAAGATTTGGTAGAATTTGATAAGCAAGTGAAAAAACTCTGTAAGCTTTCTGCTGAAGAAAAGATTGAGTATTGTGTAGAGCCAAAATATGACGGTGGAAGTATCGCATTAGTATATGAAAATGACCTGCTTAAAAGAGCTGCAACCCGGGGCAATGGCATACAGGGTGAGGAAATGACAGCTAATGCGAAAACTATCCGTTCTATTCCGTTGAAAGTAGCATTCAATAAAATGGGAATCTCCAAAGCCGAGTTAAGAGGGGAAGCATTGATCAGAAAAGATAGTTTTAAAAAAATAAATGTCCAACGTATAGAGGAAGGCTTTGCCACATTTGCCAATGCCCGAAATGCAGCTACAGGTGGTTTGCGTACCAAAGATCCGCAAGAGACAGCTAAGCGAGGCATAGAAGCCGTAGTGTATCAGGTCGGTTACCTGGAAGATCTGAAGGGTAATAAAATAGATAAATTTGAGAGCCATGCTGAAGGTATTCATGCTTTAGAATCATTGGGGTTTAAAGTGCCTACTATAGAATTTAAAGTATGCCTGGGCATCCAGGAGGTAGTAGATTTTTGTCACCTATGGCAAGAGAAAAGGGATACTTTTTATTATGAAATAGATGGTATGGTGGTGAAAGTGAATGCTGTAGCATTGCAAGAAAAATGCGGTTATACTACACATCACCCCCGCTGGGCTATCGCTTTTAAATTTCAGGCAAAACAAGCTACCAGTAAATTGATTCATGTAGAGTACCAGGTAGGAAAAGTAGGTACTATTACTCCTGTTGCCAAGCTGGAACCTGTGCAAGTAGGTGGCGTAACCGTCTCTTCAGTTTCACTGCACAATGAAGATTTTATCAAAGCCAAAGATTTGTATCTCGGTGATATGGTGATCGTAGAAAGATCAGGTGATGTGATTCCGTATATCGTAAAATCTTTACCAGAATATCGTATAGGCGCAGAGGTAAAAATAGAGTTTCCATCACATTGCCCTATTGGTGCTGAAAAAGGTAAGCATGTAAAACTTATTCGGGAAGCCGATCAGGCCTTTTGGATTTGTCCTGATTGTCAGTGTGGGGCACAGGATCTGGAGAAATATATATTCCATGTGTCTAAGCAAGCGATGGATATTGATGGCTTTGGACCATCCATCATGGAGAAATTTGTAGATCTGGGTTGGATAAAGAGCCTTGCTGATATATATAATCTTGACTTTGATAAAATCTCCAGGCTTGAGGGATTTGGTGCAAAGTCTGCAACTAAGCTTAAAGATTCCATAGAGAAGACAAAGAAAAATCCGATACAGCGTTTGCTTCACAGTCTTTCCATTCATCATATGGGCAAGCGCGCGTCACAATTGATAGCTGAAAAAGTCAACTATGTGCTGGATTTGAAAGATTGGCAGGAACATGATTTTACTGCAATTAATGAAATTGGGCCGGTCGTGACTAAAAATATTATGAACTGGTTTGCCAATGAAAAAAACATTCAAACCCTCCGCGAAATGGAAGCAGCTGGAGTGAATATGTTCCAAACTACCGAAGACAAGCCCAAAATGATTTCATCCCATGCTCCATTGACGGGAAAGTCAATTTTGTTTACCGGCTCTCTGTCAAAAATGACTCGTGAAGAAGCCCAGGAAAAAGCCGAGGCCGCTGGTGCTAAAAATATAAGTGCAGTGAGTAACAAATTGAACATTCTCGTGGTAGGTGAAAATGCCGGATCGAAATTGGATAAAGCAAAGGCCTTAGGCACAGTGACCATTTGGACTGAAGATGAGTTTTTGGAGCATATAGGTGAGTAATTCATTTGTATATTTAAATCAGTTAAATGCGTAATTTTACTCATTGTATTGAGTAAAATGTAATATTATGATACAACTATCACATTTACAAATTCTTAAGAGATAGAATAAAGGAGAAAAAATCCTTCATTCAAGTAATCTATCGTCCCCGACAGGTAGGTAAAACGAACGATGCTTCAGGTAACAACCAATAGACGGGCGCTCCCGCAGATGTAATAAAGCATATTGATTCGGATCAGCGCAGAGTAATCAAAATTCTTTGGAGCCTTGACTATTTGGACTAAAGATGAGTTTTTTAGGAAAGTGAGGGGGTAGAATGGATTAAATAGTATTTATAAGATTATGTTTATTTTTGTATAATGAAATCCACTGAAACTATTTTAATAAATACCAGAAGCAAATCAGATAAATTATTGATATTACAGATAGCTAAAAAACTTGGTCTCAAATCAAAGACACTAACAGCTTTAGAAAAGAAAGATTGGGAACTTGCTCAGAAAATTGAATTAGGTTTGAAGACTAACAATGTAAGTCGAGAAGAAATAATGAAAGCATTAAAATAAATGAAGACTGCATTTAAGAAGTCATTCTTAAAATCAATAAAAAGATATCAAAGTGAAAGATTGAAAAAAGCACTGCAATCATGTATTTTGGAAATTGAAGTTGCAGCAACATTATCTGAAATAAAAAATTTGAAAAAACTAAAAGGTTATACTGATTACTTTAGAATAAGAGTTGGAGATTATAGAATAGGATTAGCTTTAAAAGAGGATACAGTGTTTTTTGTCATTCTGGATCATAGAAAGGAATTTTATAAATACTTTCCCTGATAATATAAATATTTAATGCAAGATACCTCTAGTCTTAATTTCCTATTTCATTACTTTTGCCACTATGATTACTTCAACAGTAGAATACAATGGTGATCTGAGAGCCACTGCCACTCATGTGCGCTCAGGGGAATCCATATTTACAGACGCCCCCATCGACAATCATGGGAAGGGAATGGCATTTTCGCCAACCGATTTATTAGCTACCTCATTGGCAAGTTGTGCATTGACTACTATTGCTATTCTTGGAAAAAGTAAAAATATTAATATAGATGGAGCGAAAGCCGATGTAGTGAAGCATATGGCTTCTGACCCAAGAAGAGTGACTAAAGTGGAGATAATATTTCAAATGCCAACCAATAAATCTTACACCCCAGAAGAGAAAGATTTTATTATTAGGACTATTGATAATTGTCCTGTAGCCAAAAGCCTCCACCCTGATTTAATTCAAGCAGTTGAAGTAAAATGGTAGAGGACAAAATCAAGATTCACTTTCCCGAGTCTAAAATCATGGGGGCCATTCATTTGGATGGATCTAAAAGTATTAGTAACAGAGCATTGATTATTCAAGCACTTTCTAATGGAGCTGATATTACGTTGGATCATCTTTCTACTTCGAAAGACACCCAACTGATGAATGCTCTGCTTTCAAGTCAGGAACCGGTTTTAGACACTGGGGCCGCTGGCACCACCTATCGATTTCTTACGGCTTATTTGGCTATAGGTGATAAGGAAGTGACACTTACCGGAAGTGAGCGAATGAAGCAAAGACCAATAGGGGAGTTAGCAGATACCCTTCTTGCAATGGGGGCCAAAATAGAATATCTCGAAAATAAGGGCTATCCACCATTAAAATTTCACCCGGTAGATCTCAGAAAACTAAATAGAAAGGTCACTATAAAATCAACCATTAGTAGCCAGTATATTTCAGCCCTTTTAATGATAGGCCCTTCATTGCCCAATGGATTAGAATTAACCATGATAGGTGAAGTGATCTCAAGGCCATATATAGAAATGACATTAGCGATGATGAAGCATTTTGGTGTGGAAGCTTCCTGGATCGATGAGACCATTATCATTGAACCTCAAATATACCAAGCCAACCACTTATTTGTAGAAGGGGATTGGTCAGCCGCATCCTATTATTACAGTTTAGCAGCCATTGCTGAGAAATCTGAACTTTCATTGTATGGAATTTCTGCCAATAGCCTTCAGGGTGATAGTGCCATAGCAGAAATCGGGAAATTCTTTAATATTTCTACAAATTTTTATTCTGATCATATTGATTTGAAAAAAATGGATCATCCCCTTCCAAAATCTATAGAATGGGACTTTATTCGTTGTCCGGATTTGGCTCAAACAGTCATCTCCATGTGTGCAGCAACGGGGGTTAATGGTATTTTCACCGGTCTGCAAACATTGCGAATAAAAGAAACAGATCGTATTGCCGCCATGAAAGCAGAACTAAAAAAAGTACATGTTCCGTTTTATAAATTACCAGCTAAAATGACGAAGCTTAGTAATTTAGAATATCATATGGTCGAAGGCAAGGCAAGATTTGATGATTCGGTACCAGAATTTGCAACCTATGAAGATCATCGCATGGCCATGTGTATGGCACCATTAGCCTTATTACATCCTATTGAAATCGAACATCCGTCAGTGGTAGCCAAGTCCTATATTGCATTTTGGAATGATTTGGAATCTTTAGGAATGCAGTCTAGCTATTAAAAGCTACTGGTAATGAGTATACTTTCAATTCATTAAATTAAATCTGATTAGGATCTTGAGCTGTAATTTGGTGCTTCTTTCGTGATAGTTACATGATGGGGATGGCTTTCGTGCATACCTGCCGATGAAATTTTCACAAACTTTGCTTTTTGTAAATCTTCAATGGTAGCAGCACCACAGTAGCCCATTCCTGCTCTTAATCCACCAATATTCTGTGTCATTACTTCTGATAGCATTCCTTTATAGGGTACACGACCCTCTATACCTTCAGGTACTAGTTTTTTGATATCATCTTCTGCATCCTGAAAATATCTATCCTTTGATCCGGCATGCATAGCGCCTAATGATCCCATGCCTCTGTATGTTTTAAATTTTCTTCCTTCGTATAATATAGTTTCACCAGGTGCTTCTTCCACTCCAGCAAACAAACCACCAGCCATAATGGAGCTTGCTCCTGCAGCAATTGCTTTTACTATATCACCGGTAAATCGGATTCCACCGTCCCCGATTATAGGTATTCCACTATTTTTTATACCCGCAGCAGAATGCATTATTGCAGAAAGTTGTGGTACACCTACCCCAGCAACGACCCTCGTGGTGCAAATGCTTCCGGGGCCAACCCCTACTTTTACACCATTTACACCTGCATCTATCAGGGCTTTTGCACCTTCAGCGGTAGCTATATTGCCTGCAATTATTTCGAGATCCCGATGTTTTGCTCTTACTGACTTTATAGCATCAATCACTCCCTTGCTATGGCCATGAGCAGTATCTATGCATATTACATCCACTTGAACCTGAACCAGAGCATCCACACGATCGTGCAATTCACTATTCACTCCTACAGCAGCACCCACCACCAATCTACCATAATTATCTTTACACGATAAGGGATAGTCTTCCAATCTCATAATATCTTTATAAGTAATCAATCCAATCAGTTTATTGTAGTCATCTACTACAGGAAGCTTTTCAACTTTGTAATTTTGAAGGATTGATTTAGCTTGCTCCAGAGTAGTGCCGTTTGGAGCAGTTATTAGCTTTTCCTTTGTCATTATTTCCGTAATAGGCCTATTGAGGTTAGTTTCAAATCTGAGGTCCCGATTGGTTAAAATTCCTATGAGATGATTTTGCGCATCTATTATAGGGATTCCGCCTATACTGTATTTGTCCATTATTTGTCGGGCATCTTTTACTTTGGCATCTTTGTTAAGGGTGATAGGGTCTATGATCATGCCACTTTCTGATCTTTTTACACTTCGTACCTGATCTGCTTGTGCTTCAATGGACATATTTTTATGGATAATGCCTATACCCCCTTCACGGGCGATAGCAATAGCTAGTTTCTTTTCCGTCACCGTATCCATTGCAGCCGAAACCACAGGTACATTTAGTCGGATACCAGTAGTTAATTGTGAAGAAATATTGACTTCTCTGGGTAATACTTGAGAGTAAGAAGGAATTAAAAGTACATCATCGAACGTGTACATTTCCTCAAGCATGGGAAGTGATCTGTAAATTTGATTTTCCATGTGCAAAGATAGGTAAAGCACCGGATATTAAAAGATTATAGAATTGTAAAAAATAAATCCTTCCTATATTTTCATTTTTTTAAAGACTAAAACCATTTCACCACATTTTTCAATGTCCCAATGCTTTCAATTTCAATATGCACTTCATCCTCTGATTCCAGGGTAAAAGTAGAAGGCGGCACTATTCCTGTACCAGTCATCAAAAAGCATCCTTGCTCAAATTTTAAACCTCTATGAAGATAATCTACAAGATCCTGCAGTTTTCTTTTCATGGTGTTCAATTGGGTTTGCCCATGATACACACAACTATTTTCCCTGTAAATTTTTAGATCAATAGTAGTATCCGGATGGATCGGTGATGCGGTCAACAAGATGCAAGGTCCCAATGCAGCACTTCGTTCATAGGTCTTAGCCTGAGGTAAATACAAGGTATTTTCGCCTTCTATAGATCGTGAACTCATATCATTCCCTACGGTATATCCGGCGATTTCTGCTCTATTGTTTATAAAGAGTGTGAGTTCAGGTTCTGGAACATTCCATGTAGAATCTTTTCTAATATTTACATCATCTCCGGGTCCTGCTACCCGGGATGCTGTAGATTTGAAGAACAACTCCGGGCGATCTGCTTCATATACCCTATCGTATGCAGTTTTGGCATTTTCGCTTTCTTCCATACGTGCATCGCGACTGCGCAGGTAGGTGACACCAGATGCCCATACCTCCTGAGACTCAATAGGGGCCAGCAGGTTTATTTTAAAATCTTTAATTGATGTCTCATCAATAGACTCTGCTGAATTACTTTCTTGAAGCAATGCCTGGTAGAGGTCAGGTGTATTTATCCAAATATCCCAATTGCCTGCCTGGCTTTGATAATACTTCCCTTCAATTTCATAATAATTTCCGAGCTTAGATTTATAGATTCTGATCATAAAGTTTATTTTTTTTTTTAACCAATTTTCAGCGACTTCATCCAATTCATCATAAAAGGTAGGCCCATATTTGCGATCTAATGCTTTTTTGACAAATTTATAGATGGGCATTTTCAACTTATTACCATTACTGCAAGCAGGCTTGCAAATGTCCCATTGGTGGTAGTTGAGTGCTTCCCAGTTTGTCTCTTCATGTTGAGTGATTCTAATAGGATACAAATGACATGAGATCGGCTTCAGGAAGTTTGATTCACCTGCATTAAACGATTTTTCTATACCACAATGTAAAATGCCAAGTTCATCTTTGATAGAAAAAACACAGGAGCCATCAGATTTAAGCTCAGTAGAATATTTGTTCTTAGATGATATGTAATGAAACTTTGACTTAATAGATTGACTACCTTCTTCATCGAGAAACGGAAGTATCTTTTCAAGGTTATTTGAAATTGACTCAATTTCATCTTTTTCTAGTGGGGCCCCATCATCACCTTCGACACAACAAGCCCCCTTGCAAGCTTCCAAATTGCAAACAAATTTTTTTTCAATGATATCGAGACTTATTAACTTTCCCTGAATTTCCAACATCAGGGTTCAAAAATAAGTCAAAAAGATTCTTTATTTAATGTAGATTGGCTGTAAATAACATGAAAAGAGGAAAAAAGTAAAAGGATTTTTAAAAATTTTAAGTTTTTCGGGTTGAATCCAATATTTTTGAGCTCCGGTAGTTAATACTGGAATTGACAGGATTTTTTTTGAAAGATTATTTGACTTTGAAATGGATGAATTAAAAAAGATATTTAGTGAAAAAGCTTTTGCGCTGAAAGACAAATCTAAAGCTATGCTCATAGAACATGGTGCAATGAAGTTAGATGAAGTAAAAGTGGAGCAGGCTTTTGGGGGGATGAGGGGTATAAAAAGTATGATTTGGGAGACCTCACTACTTGATGCCCAGGAAGGAATTAAATTCAGAGGCTACTCTATTCCAAAATTGCAAAGCATATTACCAAAGGCAAAAGGGGGTACAGAACCTTTGCCTGAAGGTATATTTTGGTTGATGCTTACTGGCGAAGTTCCAACACTTAACCAAGTCAATTGGTTAAGTGATGAGTGGGAACGCAGGGCTGTGATACCTCAGGTTATGTATAAAGTTTTGGACGCTTTGTCTGAGGAAGTGCATCCCATGATCCAATTCAGTATAGCCATCAATGCGCTAAGTATTGACAGTATCTTTCAAAAGGAATATGAACAGGGTATGTCAAAGAGTGACTATTGGGATGCTACCTACGAAGACGCTATGAATCTGATCGCCAGAATACCATTCGCTGCGGCCTACATCTATCGAAAAAATTTTAAAGGCAATATTCATATTAAAGAAGATCGATCATTAGATTGGGCAGCTAATTATTCTCATATGCTTGGCCTTGATGGTCATGAAGTATTTGAGATGATGCGACTTTATCAAACCATCCATGCCGATCATGAAGGGGGAAACGCATCAGCTCATACAGCTCATTTGGTAGGATCTACGCTAAGTGACGCCTATTTGTCATATGCTGCTGCAATGAATGCATTAGCCGGGCCATTACATGGGTTAGCTAATCAAGAGGTGATCAAATGGATTTTTGAGATGGTAGATTCACTAAAGACGCGCAAACCAACCAAAGCGCAGATCGAAAATTATATTCATGAAACTTTAAATAAGGGCCAGGTAATTCCAGGGTATGGACATGCGGTTTTGCGTCAGCCTGATCCCAGGTTTTACGCTCAAAAACAATTCTCAGAACGCTATTTGGCAGAAGATGATATCATTCAAATAGTTTGGCAATTATTTGAAATAGTTCCTACTATTTTGCAGAATTTAGGAAAAGTAAAGAATCCGTGGCCTAATGTAGATGCTCATTCCGGAGCCATGCTGGTTCATTATGGATTGACGGAGTATAATTACTATACGGTATTGTTTGGAGTGTCAAGAACTTTGGGCGTAATGGCTTCACATTGTTGGTCGAGGGCACTTGGCTTTCCCTTGGAAAGACCCAAATCACTTACGACAGACTGGATATTTGATTTTGTAGATAAAAATAGCATCATAGAAACCAATTGATCTAAAATATATGTCAAAAATAGAAGCGGACTTAAAATATACCCCCGAACACGAGTGGATAAAAAAAATATCTGATACCCACGCAATAATAGGTATTACCGATTTTGCCCAGGGAGAACTTGGAGAGTTGGTGTATGTTGAAGTAGGTACGGTGGGTAAAACGCTGCTGAAAAACCAGGTATTTGGGACTATTGAAGCTGTAAAAACAACTTCAGATCTTTATTTGCCTGTAGGAGGAAGAATCATTGAATTTAATGAAGCCCTAAGTGAAAATGGAGGCGACAATCCTGGTCTTATAAATGAGGATCCTTATGAAACCGGCTGGATAATAAAAATCGAGATGACTGACCCTGCTGAGTATGATTCCTTATTAGAAGGAGATGCTTATAAAGCATTAATTAATTGAGCTATTAATTTTTTAAAAGTGTTCACACCATTTTGAAGTTTACAGGCATCTCTATTATCAGGAAGTACAAATGGAGTATTTTATGGACATGTTTTATTTTACTACTAAGTTTCCTTCCTAAAAGTTCTTTCCCTAATATCAGTTTTAGTATTCATTATCTTGATAAGATTGTCCACTTTTGTTTTTATTTTGTTTTGATTTTTTTACTGCAGTTTGAGCTTGGAAAATCTCCCTCCAAAATATTAATAATCAACAGCTTGGCATTTTCTGTTTCGGTGGGCGTGATGACAGAATTTGGACAAAAATATTTTTTAGGTGGCCGTAGTTTTGAGATTTGGGATATTGTCACTAATATTATCGGATCATTTATTGGATTAATTTTTTTTAGAATTTTAAAACCCTTATTATGAATTTAACAGAAATAGACAGTAGAGTCGGCATTTGGGTTGTGGTCGCCATTTTATTATCTGTAATAGCTATAATTTTTTTGTTGAAGTATCTTTTCAATAAAAAAGCTACTGAAGATTTGGCTTCTAAGTACAAAGACAAAAAATGGGATTCTCCTATGCAGGGTACTTATAAATATCCTGATGTAGATGTTTTTGGAATGAGTGCTCCTATTTGGAGATATGGATTAGCTGCCGCTCTAGGCCTGTCAGTCCTTGGTCTTAACTGGACTACTTACGAAAAAAAGGTAATCATTCCCACTGATGCATTAGCTTTTGACGATGAAATACAAATCGATGTGCCCCGTACAGCTGAACCACCACCACCACCACCTCCGCCTCCTCCTCCAGTAGTACAGGAGATTAAAGTAACCGAAGAAAAAATTGAAGAGAAAGTTGAGTTTGTGGATCAATCTATTAAGGAAGAGACAGTAGTACAGGCTCCACCTCCACCCCCTAAAAAAGAAGCCCCACCACCACCACCACCACCTCCTCCTCCAAAAGATGAGCCTGATGAAATTTTCAAAGTGGTAGAAGAAGCTCCTCGATTCCCTGGCTGTGAAGACAAGGGCTCCAATGATGAGAAAAAGAAATGCGCAGACGAAAAAATGCTTCAGTACTTATATAAAAATATTAAGTATCCTAATATTGCAAAGGAAAATGGTGTGCAAGGTAGAGTGGTAGTGACCTTTGTAGTGGAAAAAGATGGCCGTATTACCGATGCAAAAGTAGTTCGTGACATTGGTGGAGGGTGTGGAGAAGAAGCGCTGGCCGTGGTTAACTCCATGAATAATATGGGTGAAAGATGGAAACCTGGCAAACAAAGAGGTAATCCTGTACGGGTACAGTTTAATCTACCAGTTTCTTTTAAGCTCAATTAGTAAATAAATTAAATTTCAGCAAAAAGAGTTGTCTAGGTTTTAGGCAACTCTTTTTTTTTAACTTTATGACACACCCTTTAAATCATATAATGCAAAAGAAAATATTTTTCATTATTGGTACCAGGCCGGAAATTATAAAGTTTGCACCGTTGATTAAACAGCTTGAGCAAAACAAATATTTTAATTTATTCATTTGCTTTACTGGTCAGCACAAGGAATTATTGGAGCAAACTGCCGATTTTTTCAGTATTACAGCAAATGTTAATTTGCAATTAATGCAGCCAAATCAGACATTGTCTGGGTTTTTCAGTAGATCATTGGTTTCCATCGAAGAACAATTAATTAAAGAAAAGCCAGATTTGGTATTTGTACAGGGTGATACTACATCAGTCTTGTCTGGAGCCATGGCTGCTTACTATCAAAAAATTCCAATCGCTCATTTGGAAGCTGGTCTAAGAAGCAATGACCGGTACAATCCATTTCCCGAAGAGATGAATAGAGTTTTATGCAGTAGTCTTGCTCATATACATTTTGCACCAACCCTTACTGCAGTTAGTAATTTGCATAAAGAGGGAATTTCTGACCATATATATATGCATGGCAATACGGTGGTAGATTCATTACATCTTTGTCTGAAATTAATTAATGAGAGGAAAGAAGATCAATTCTATAAGTTTTTCAAAAATATTGATTTCAATAAAAAAATAGTCCTGGTAACTACACATCGGAGAGAAAATTTCGGCCAACCCTTGAAAAATATATTAGGGGCTATTAGAGACTTCGCAGTAAAATTTAAAGATTATCAAATCATAATACCAATACATCCCAATCCACAAGTTAAAAATCAAGTAAACGAAGAATTAGGCCCCATCAACAACATATTATTATACGGGCCATTTAGTTACCCACAATTAGTTTGGGTCATGAGTAAAGTATATTTTATTGTAACAGATTCTGGTGGGATTCAGGAAGAAGCTCCCAGTTTTAAGAAACCTATACTGGTGCTTAGAGAATCAACTGAACGAACGGAATCAATAAAGGCGGGTACTGCGATTTTAGTGGGACATGATAGAGAAAAGATCTACCATTTAATGACCAGATTGTGCGAAGATGCATTATTCTACAATGGATTTATCCAATCAGAGAACCCTTATGGAGATGGAAAGGCTTCTATAAAAATAGCTGATACATTGAAGGAAATTTTATGAAACAAAAGATAATAGCCGTATTACCAGCATACAATGAAGAAGCCTCATTGCCAGCTCTTTTAAATCAATATTCAATGATGTTAAGCAGACATAATTATGATTTTAAAATTATGGTGATAAATGACGGTAGTGAAGACCAAACTGCCACTGTAGCAAAGCAGCATGAATTAGGCAATACCATTGAGCTTGTAGACAACGAAAAAAATGGAGGTCTTGGAAAAGTATTAAAACAAGGATTAGTATATGCAATTCAACAGCTGGATAAAGAGGATATAATAATTACTATGGATAGTGACAACAGCCATAATCCAAATCTTATTCCACGCATGGTCTCTTATATAAATGAGGGAAGTGATATCGTAATAGCATCCAGATACAGACCTGGAGCTAGAATATTCGGCCTAAGTAATCTTAGAAAGCTTACCAGTTTTATGGCGGGTTCTTTTTTATTTGTCTTTGCCCCCATTAAAGGAGTGCGTGATTACACTTGTGGTTTCAGAGCTTATAAAGCGGGACTGCTCCAAAAAGGATTTGAATTCTATAAAGACTCACTTGTTGAGGAAAATGGATTTAGTTGTATGGTGGAATTATTATTAAAGTTAAATTATTTTAAGCCTATTATTCATGAAGTGCCCATGATTTTGAGATATGACCAAAAAATGGGAGCAAGTAAAATGAAAATATGGACCACCATTAAAAAGACTCTGGTGGTTTTGTACAACTATAAAACTGGTTTTAAGAGATGATACTTGAAACAATTATACCCTTGCTAATAATGCATGTAGTGCATCTATTTTCATTCTTATTTCCTTTAATCGGTAAGGAGAAGAAAACTGGTTTGAGTGTAGTCTGCGGACTCAAATACCTTTGTATCATTAATCTAAATCTATGAATGCTAAAGGAATGCTTCAGCTGGGAGCTTGATGTAAAATATCAATATGTCCACCAATCTCATGAGTTCAAAAACACATGATATGTACGATAGTATTATTAGTTTATGATCTTAACGTAAATTAGAGCTTTCAAATATCAAATTGATGATAGTAAAAAACAGGGACTGCATAAGTCTGATCAGGATTTGTATCATTTGCTTCATGTTTATTACCTGTAGATCGGGTATAAAGAATGAGCTGACCGCTGATGCCATCAATCCTCCCGGAATAGTTGATTCTATTTACAATTTTACTGAGGAGGCACCTCGGTTTCCAGGTTGCGATGAATTAAAAAATAGAGCTGAAAAATCGAAATGCACGGATGAAAAATTATTGAAGTTTATTTACTCTAAAATTCAATATCCTCAGTATGCTGTTGATCACCAAATTGAAGGTAGATGTGTCGTTTCATTTGTGGTGGAAAAAGATGGATCAGTGTCCAATATTAAAATCGTAAAAGATATAGGTGGTGGTTGTGGAGAAGCTTCTGTAAAGTTGATTGCATCTATGAACGAAATGAGTTCTAAATGGATTCCAGCTAAGCAAAATAATAAAGCGGTAAGAGCTTTATTCAATTTGCCCATCTCATTCAGATTGATAAAAAATCAGGAATAAGGGTATTACTTTCTTTTACTTTTCAAGAATCGCTTGCTGATAAATTTTTATTTCAAAGTTAATTTAATTGGTAAAATCTATTTAACGTAGGTATTTACGAGGATTATAACTTACGATAAAAAATATGTATTAGCAGTAGAGATAGAATATGTTAGTATTAAATTATTGTTAAAGGCAATATGTAAGGCTTTATCAGATAAAGAATTGTAAGATTACTATTCGTTATAATGTGTTCATTATGAGTAAGTTTTGTTGAAAATTTTTTGCAAAAAATTATTTTGATCTGCACTATTTGTCTATTTTTCATCCACGAAAAAACGATTTTACACTTAAACCAATAATCCCAGTGCATGGAAAATAAATACCAGCATGATTTTAATCTTAGTCAGTGGGTGAATGAGTTTGAAATATTAACTCAACAAGGCGAGAAAACCACTTTCGATATTAGAATATATCAAAAGCTTATAGAATACTATCAGAATGAAGGTGATTTAAAGAAAGCAGTGAATGTGGCTGAGAGTGCGTTGTATCAATATGGATATCGCGTTGATTTTTATCTGGTAAAATGTAGGCTACTGCTATCTCTAAAACAACCTTTAGGTGCACTTGAATGCCTTCATCAGGCTGAACAATTACACCCGCAAGACACCGATGTATTATTGACCAAAGCACTCATACTTTCAGATCTGAAAGATAAGAATGCTGCGCTTTCATTATTGCATGATCTCAAAAGCTACGTAGGCCAATCCGATCTTGTTGAAGTAATGATCTGCGAGACAGAAGTTTATTTTCAAGCCGAAGAATATCATAAAGGATTCGTTACATTGAAAAATGCACTTCGTGCAGATGCCTATCATGAACGGGGCCAACAATTACTTTCAGATTACATCTCATCGTCCCGAAATTATGCTTTGATAGCTCAGTTTTTACAAGAGATGCTGGAGAACGCTCCTTATTCACATTTTGCCTGGTACAATTTAGGTCATTGTTATTCTAATCTCGGAGAGTATGCTCAAGCTGTAGACGCGTTTGAATATGCGTTTTTGATAAAACCCCAGTTTGAACAAGCGTATATAGATTGCGCTGAAACTTGCGTGTTACTAAGGCAATGGGACAAGGCTTTGTCCGTGTATCAGGAAGTGATGAATACATTTGGTGAAGAATACGATTTAATAATTTCAATTGCGGAGTGTTGCATTCAACTAAAAGATATCAAGTTGGCAAAGAAATTTATTAATCAAAGTTTGAAACTGGATGTCTTTGGAGAGGAAGCCCATTTCCTGATGGGCCAGTGCTTTTCATTGGAAGATAAATGGTATAAAGCCATTCAATGCTATAGAAGAGCAATTTCCCTGGATGAAACCAGTGATACTTATTATATGGCATTGGCCAAAGCATATGCTCAAGTGGGAGATAATGACAAGGCACATCGAAATTTCAAAAAGGCGACTATTGCTGCTCCTGAACAAAATTCTTATTGGTTTGAGCATGCTAAATTCCTTTTAAAACAAGGTAAAACTCAGCCAGCGCTGGAAATTCTGGATCAAGGTGAAATCTCATCGGTAGGCACTGATTTATTGTATTGTCGTGCAGCTATTCATTATTTATTAGGGAATAAAACGAAGTCAATAGATATTTTAGCAGAAGTTTTGGAAGATGATTTTTCAGGGCATGCCTGCATTTTCGATCTGGCACCTGATATGGCTCAAGACAGGGATATTTTATCTATAATTAATTATTACAAAGGAGAAATATTTGAATAGTCGGAGACTTTAACTGACTAAGGACCCTAGTTCCATATCTCCTTCCAGTATTCTTAACAGATTACCTTTTTCGGTGACATCAAATATGATGATAGGCAATTTGTTTTCCTGGCAAATAGTAAATGCCGTCATATCCATTACGCCCAGGGATTGGTTGATGGCATCTTTAAATGAAATCTCCGGATATTTAATTGCCTGTGGATCTTTATTAGGGTCTGCAGAATAGATGCCATTCACTTTGGTACCTTTCAATAATACTTCCGCACTTATTTCATTACCTCTTAGTGCAGCAGCAGAGTCGGTAGTAAAATAGGGGTTGCCCGTACCGCCAGAGAATATCACTACCCGTTTTTTCTCAAGATGTCGTATAGCTCTCCTACGGATATAAGGTTCAGCGATCTGTTCCATTTTTATAGCGGATACTAACCTGGTGTAGATACCGTGATCTTCAATAGTGCTCTGCAGGGCCATGCCATTAATTACAGTAGCCAGCATACCCATATAATCTCCCTGTACCCGCTCTACTCCAGAATTTTCAGCATTTAATCCTCGATATATATTTCCTCCACCAATTACAATAGCAATTTCTACTCCAGCATCTACTGCTGATTTGATTTCACTGGCATAATGGCGTAATTGATCCGATTGAATCCCAAATGGTTGATCGCCCATCAAGGCCTCACCACTCAGTTTTAACAGTACGCGTTTGTATTTTAAAGCCATTTTATCTATATGAAAGTTTGGACTGTAAAAATACTAAATGCTTGACAGATAGATCACAATTAGAGTATATTGCATAATTCTTAGTTATCTTTTTTGGATTTGTACCGATTTGTTTTCTACATCTTATGTATTTTACCTATTGGCGTTTCAGCTCAAATGTCCAATTTGATTCCCAATGCCGGATTTGAAAGAATAAGTGGTGCTCCCGAGAAATGGTTTTATACGGGTAAGGATTTCGATTTGGTTTTTGAGGATTGGAAAAGCCCTACAGCTGCTTCTCCGGATGTATATACTGAGCAAATACATGTACCGGCATATTGGAGGGAAAAAGGATTTGATCAAATCAGTCCATTTCGGGGCAAGTCAAAAGTTGGTATCACTATGTACGGCTGTAACCAGGGTAAATTGCATTGCAGGGAATACATTACGGTACCATTACTAGACTCATTGGTTATTGGTCAGGAATATTATTTGAGTGTATGGGTGGCTCCATTGATCAATGGGTTATTGACTAATGAAATGCAAATAGCTTTTGATAAAAAGCCAACCGTGGTAATGGATGATCGACTATTGGAATTAAAGCCATTCTATACCCTGCCTATGAAATATCAAAAAGATTGGCAGCGACTGGAAGTCCGGTTTTTTGCTGAAACAGAAGCAACCTATCTTACCATTGGTAATTTTAAAAATGATCAAAACACTTCTACCGTAAAATACAATGGGGAAGTAAATCAAGCCTATTCATATTATTATCTCGACGAGTTTACGTTATTCAAAATCCCGCCTTTATTACCCCGGGAAATCATAGATGCTTATGATTCTATAACCTTAGCCGCCAGAGAAATTGAATTAAAAAATATATACTTTGAATTTGATGATTTTAATTTACTTCCCGAATCTTACCAGGAATTGAATAGGCTGCTCAAACTATTAATGGATAAGCCTGAATTAAAAGTTGTTATTACCGGGCATACAGACTGGATTGGTTCTTATGATTACAATTTAAAGCTTTCTAAAAGACGAGCCCAGGCTGTAAGTGATTTTTTAATAAGGCATTATGTAATTCCTTCCAGATTAATTTCTAAAGGAATGGGTTACGACAAACCTATGGCTTCTAATGAAAATGAGTCTGGAAGACAGTTGAATAGAAGAGTTGTTTTTTCAATAATGAATTAAAATTATTTGTTACCACTGTTTAGGACTTATTTCTATTAATTTTACAAAATCTTTTTTGAAAGAAAATAGTTTAAATATCAATTCTCAGGTAAAATCATTCGATGCCCTCTCCGTAGGAGCGCATTTTATTTCCATTATTTGTCATCCTCTTTGGTGGCCATCGTATGGGTTGTACATTTTACTTGCGCTCAATCCTTATCTATTTGGGGTGAGCGATCCATCTGGTAGATATACCCTCTTGTTGCAGGTATTTGCTTTGACTTTTTTTTTACCTGTTTTTTCGATTTTTCTCCTTAGAAGACTAAACCTGATACATTCTTTTCAACTCCATGATAGAATGGAGCGAACAGGACCTTACCTGATTACCATGATATTCTATTTGTGGTTATATATCAATATTCGACACGATGCCAAAGTGCCCCTGGTATATAATATATTTGTTCTCGGTGCTTTGATCACCCTGATCACGATATTCATTTGCAATTTATTTATAAAAATAAGTGCACATACGGCGGTAATGGGAGGGATAATAGCTATGACTTGGGTCACGTTTAATATTTTTTCTCATGAAATGTTTCGCTTTCAATGGCCTGGTCATTCACCAGTAGTACTTTCATGGAGGTCTGTATTGATGGCGGGCGTGTTCCTAGCAGGGATTATTGGCACCAGCAGACTTTATCTTAAAGTGCATACAGTCAAAGAGGTATATTTGGGATATATATTAGGATTCATATCTCAATGGATTGCATTTAAATTTTTATTTTAATGAGGATACTAGTTTTATTATTTCTATTTCTGTTTCAGGGAGCTACAGCACAACGATATACTTTGAAGTACAACCTTAAAGATTCTATCAAAAGAATGTACCAATACGAGTGTGATCAAAATAAATTTAGTGGAGTGATTTTGGTAGCGCATAAAGGCAAGCCGATATATTTCCAGTCCAGTGGTTATAAAGATTTTGATAAAAAAGCATCCATGAAAAAGACTGATATCTTCGAATTGGCTTCAGTTTCAAAACAATTTACCTCCATGATCATTTTGATGCTCCAGGAGCGGGGAAAATTGGGTTTTGACGATCGGCTCGAGCATTGGATACCAGAGCTTCCATTTAAAGGTATTACGATTAGAAACTTATTGACGCATACCAGTGGGCTGCCGGATTATCAGGCCATTATGGATAAACACTGGGATAAATCGAAAGTAGCTGATAATATAGATGTGATTGAATATCTAAAAAAATATCCTGAGCCAGTTCATTTTGAGCCAGGAGAAAAGTATGAATATAGTAATACTGGCTATTTATTATTGGCCTCCATTGCTGAGAAAGCTAGTGATTCCAACTTTATCCAAATTACAAGAAACTGGATCTTCAAACCTGTGCAGATGAAGACGGCCGATTTTCGTACCCCTGCTATGAAGCAGAAAATTCATAATATGGCCTTTGGATATATTTTTGATGCTGCAAAAAACAGGTATGTGAACGCCATCGAATATCCTGAGTCAAACTATACCATTTGGTTAGGGAATCGTAAAGGTCCGGGAAGGATCAGCGCCAATGCCCTGGATTTACTCAAATGGGATCAAGCACTATATGGTCCATTATTGGTGTCTAAAACAACCATGCTTGAAGCATATCAGCCTTTCAAATTGAAAGATGGCACCTGGAGTAATTATGGCTTTGGTTGGGAACTTCAAATGGATGAAAAGCTAGGTAGAGTAGTATCTCACGCTGGTGACAATCCAGGATATAAAACGCATATTACCAGATATATAGATCAGGAATATACCGTCATCCTATTAAATAATAATGCAAGTGATAGAATGAATCCAATACTCAAAAAACTGGATCAGCTGATTACCAATAAATTAATATTTGAAAATGCGGACGGATCTATGGATCCCCTGAGAAGAAGAAATTGAAACCAGGTAAATTCCTGAAGTAGTGGGAAGGTCAATTTGCTGCGAGCTTGAATGGTTTTTGACCAGTCTGTATTCCTTTGATGAAATCATTTTTCCAGCAAGGTTTAAAATTTCAAATCTATAAACCCCTGTCTCCGGAACTTCAAACACAATAGTGATGAAATCTTTTGTCGGATTGGGGAAGATGGAAACAGCGCTAATATTGAATTCAGGTAATTTTGTAGAAACCGGCAAATCTAAATTATAAGTATACATACCTCTTCCATAGGTAGCTGCTAAAAGTCTACGCGTAGATGGGTGAAAACTCAAATCATTGACTATTACCAGCGGCAGGCCATCTCCCAAAATTTGCCAACTTTTTCCGTCATTCAGAGTCCTCCAAATACCTCCATCGGTAGCTACTATCAGATGTCCTGCAAACGCCGGATCAACGATTAATTTATTACAAGGAATGGGTGGTAGACCTCTGGAGATATCCTGCCATTGATCTCCATTGTTTTCAGATTTGAATACATGTGGCAAATACTCATCATACCGGTACCCGGAGATAGTAACATATACTTTGTTTTTATTAAATGGATCAGCGGCGACAGATGTAATGTATCGTTTAGGGAGGTTTTGATTGATTTGTTTCCAGGTAGCTCCTCCATTGATAGTGATCCAAACTAACCCTACATCAGTGCCACAGTAAATGATGGCAGGATCTATGGATGAAACAGATATTGAAGTGATAGTACCGAAATTTCTAAAATTATTCTCTGGGGTAAGTGATGGTGAAATAGGCGTCCATAGACCTGCACGATTTTCAGATTTATATAATCGATTCGTTCCATAGTATAAGGTACTACTATTCCTGGGGTCAAACACTATGGGTGTATTCCAATTTCGCCTGTCGATTGAATTAATTCCTTCTAAGGAGATGAAAAATGTCATGCCACCATCTGTACTTCTTACCAGCACACCGTATTGAGATTCAGTATAAACATATTTGTTATCAGTAGGATCTACCAGACAGACAAAGCCATCGCCACCATTAATTGATTTCCATTCATACTCATTGGAAAGTGTGCGAATACTGTTATTGTCTTGAGCACCTCCATACAATCTCTCTGGTTGAGTATTGTCAATATGGCAAGTATAAAATTGAGTAATGGGTAAATTATTTATTTTCTGCCAACTACTTCCTGCATTTGGGGATTCATACAATCCACCATCATTGCCAAGCAAGAGTCGTTGAGGGTTGTCCGGATCTATGTATAATGCATGCTGATCTACATGTACCTCTTCATTGTAATTATCAGTGATTGGAAAAAATTGATTGCCACCATCTATGGATTTTGCTGCATAAAGTCCCATACCATAGAGGATACTTGAGTTTTTTGGATCGATACTTATCTTTCCAAACCACCAGCCAAATGAAGCAACATTTATTTTACCAGCCATTTTGATAAAGCTTTCACCGGTATTAATTGATTTGTACAATCCCAAATAATCGCCACTTTCATCTACATAAAAGGCAAATATTTTATTGGTTTCACTAGGGGCAATAGCTAGACCGATTCTACCAATATCATCCCCTTCAGGTAAACCATTAGTTAGCTTCACCCAGATTTTGCCCCCATCAAAAGATCTGTATACTCCTCCGTGGGGGCCTCCATAATCGATGCCAGTTTCATTTCTTGATCGCTCCCATGTAGCAGCATAGATGGTATCCGGATGTTTTGGATCCATGGCCATATCTATCACTCCTACTGAATCAGATTTAAAGTAAACCTGTTCCCAGCTATTACCACCATCAATACTTTTAAATACACCGCGTTGATTATTCTTGCTAAAAAGTTTTCCCATCGCTGAAGCATAGACTATTTCAGGGCGAGAGGGATTAACTATTATTTTTGAGATACTCCCTGAAAATTCAAGACCACTATATGTCCAGGTATTCCCTCCGTCAATTGATTTATAAATCCCATTGCCATCATAGGCCACTGACCCACCACCACCATTACTTTCGCCAGTCCCTACATAGATAATTTTGGGATTAGATGGATCTAAAGCCATGTCTCCTATAGCGAGCACTGGATTGGAGTCAAATATGGATGTCCATGATTTGCCTCTATTTTTTGATTTGAATACACCACCGGAAGCTGCGCCTATATATATCAAATCAGGATCAAGAGGAGAGGCTTCAATGTCTGTAATTCTTCCGCCAATATTAGTGGGTCCAGCAAATTGCCACTGCTGCTCATTCGACCGGAAAGTTGCTCGAGATTTAGTTTGTATTTCTTGAAGAGCTGACAAATATTGCTCTTGAGGAATGGTCTGATGAGGGTAAGCCCGCTGGGCGTAAAACCAATCCGATGGCCTTTCTTCCGACTCTTTTTTAGAAAATAATAGTAGTATTAAAAAGTACCAGATAGGAAAAATCATTTATCCGATTTATGGTGAGGAACAAAATTGCGGAGGGTAGCTAATTGTTTGTAGGCTTCTCTTACAGGTTGTGCAGGTACTCCATAGTAAATTTGATTTCCTTGCAGGTCTTTGGAGACCCCTGTTTTGGCCAGAAGTATAGCATGATCACCAATCTTTAGTCCCTGAGCTATGCCTACCTGGCCATAGATAATCACATAGTCTCCTATGATTACCTTTCCGGCTAAAGCTGTCTGAGCAGCAATGAGGCAATGCTTTCCCACTACCGAACCATGACCTATATGTACCTGGCAGTCAAGCCGGCTACCTCTTCCAATGATCGTATCTCCACTAACACCTCTTACCACTGTACTAGCGGCTCCTATCTCCGCTTCATCTTCAATAATGACTCTTCCTATTGAACGCCAGGTCTTATACTCACCGTTTTTTTTATTAAAGTAATAGGCATCACTTCCAATTATGCATCCAGGCTGAATAGTCACTTTTTCACCAATTTCTGTAAATGATCCTATGTAGCTATTTGCTTGAATATAAGAGCCTGCTCCAATGCGAACATAAGGTCCTACGATTACCCCAGGCTCCAATATTACTGACGGATCAATTACAGCTAATGAGCTGATAGATTCATTCAATGGCAAGCTTGGTCTAAAATACCAGGCCAATTCATTGTACGCATCAAATGGCTGAGTATGATAGAGAAGTACTTTCCCCGGAGGCGGATCTATTTTTTTGTTAATCAGGACCGCACTGGCTTTGGATTGAAGGCTCTTGTTAAAGTATTTTTCATTGTCTACAAACATAAGGTCACCAGACTCTACTTTATGAATTTCATTCATTCCTGATATCATTATATCGGGATCGCCTATAACTTCTGAACAAGTTAGCGTGGCGATTTCAGAAATAGTTAAAGGCTTAGAAAATTTCATTTAGAGCACAAAGATAAGTTTATCAAAATCGTTATTATTCTAGTTAAGGTTACAATTAGTTTAAAAAATAATTTAAAAAATAATGGAAATATGTTTAATTTGAACTGAAAACTAGATAATTATAAAGATTACTATTATATAATTTATTCATCCTCTTATGAAAATACATTTAAAAAAATTAATATCAATCAGCTTTCTTGCAGGATTTTTATTTTTGGTAGGATGCCAGCAGGATAAATCGGGCTATGATGAAGAACTAAAAGACTTATTAAATGAATCGGCAGGAGGCAAAGGGCTTGCTTTTTTTAGATTTCCTGATGGTAAGCATCTTTCAGAATTTCCACAAGACCCAAAAAGCCCACTTACCGGAGGAAAAATAGAATTGGGAAGAATGTTATTTCATGAAACAGGAATCGCTAGAAAGCCCATGGTAAGTACCAATATGCTAACGTATTCTTGTAGCAGTTGTCATCAATCTAAATCCGGATTCCAAGCTGGTCTGGCCCAGGGAATTTCTGAAGGCGGTCAAGGCTTTGGTTTAAGAGGTGAGAGTAGGAAAATAGCTCCTGGTATGGATGTATCATTAGTAGATGTACAACCCATCAGAACTCCGTCTGCCTTGAATTCAGGATACCAGGAAGTAACTCTTTGGAATGGTCAGTTTGGTGCCACCGGTATGAATAAAGGAACAGAAGCCAGCTGGACAGCAGGCACTCCAAAAGAGAATAATAATTTTGGCTTTCAAGGTGTTGAAACCCAGGCTATTGCAGGCCTAGATGTTCACCGTCTATCGATAGATGCCGCTTATTTAAATCAAATACCTTTGTATCCTACCTTATTCGCTTTGGCTTTTCCTGAACTGCCGCCTAATGAAAGAATGACCCGGGTTAATGGCGGACTAGCTATAGCTGCCTATGAAAGAACTTTGGTGGCCAATAAAGCGCCATTTCAAAAATGGTTGGCTGGAGATAACGGGGCTATGACCGATCAGGAAAAGAAAGGTGCTATACTGTTTTTTGGAAAAGCTGCTTGTGTTCAATGTCATACCGGACCTGCTCTGAACTCAATGAATTTTTATGGTCTTGGGATGAATGATTTATTGACTGGTACTTATGGGGCAGTGAATAGCGATGCTTCAAAAGTCGAACACAAAGGTCGTGGCGGATTTACCGGAAGAGCTGAAGACATGTTTAAGTTTAAAGTACCCCAGATTTATAATTTAAAGGATATCAAATTTTTGGGTCATGGTGCTCAATTTGCTTCAGTAAAAGATGTACTGGAGTATAAAAATAATGCTGTTCCATCCAATGCAAAGGTACCGGTAGGTCAATTGGCAGCACAGTTTAAACCACTTGGTCTCAGTGATTCAGAACTCGAGCAATTGAGAATCTTCATAGAAGAATCACTCAACGATCCTGATTTGGCAAGATATACCCCAACGAAATTAGCTTCTGGTTTATGCTTCCCAGATAATGATACTCAGTCCCGAATAGATAATGGTTGCCAATAGTTAGTTAGGCAATCCCAATAAAAAACCAATAGTAAAATTTGCATCCCAGTCAAACACAAATTGCTGACAACCAGTAGCATCTGCAATAGCTTTGTATATATTTTGACCACATTTACCTCGCGCATCAGCTGGCGTATATTTATCCGGTGCATTTAGTACAGTAAATCTCTCTTTCCCATTTCGAACTTGCTTGGCAAATTCAAAGGGTACACCTCCAATAATAAAACAAGTCTTGCGCAGAGTAGCAGGTACCTGGGCAGCTTTTCCCCTGATAATACTATATGCCTGATCATCAGTAATATTATTCTGAAAATATTTTGAACCGTATGATTCCATGGCTTTTAAAGCTCCATTTTCTTTCCAGGCTATTTTAGTATTTCCTGAGCCAATATCCGCAACGAATGAGCTTTGTTCATATCCCTGTGGCATTACCGATTGATACCCTAACTGACCTTCTTTCTCTGCAGTGACTTCATTGACAAAATATTTCATGCTCTTCAGGTAATCAGTGATTTTTTTAGTAATATCTACTTTTTGAGCTCCCGAGCTAATCACGAAGTGAATATCTTTTGGACTCACTCCAAATGCGAGCATATCAGCAATATATTTTTTCAAGCCATCTTTCACATCCTGATCAGTAGCCAATTTTTCATAGACTAAACTGGTTCCAAAATCGGCTTTTTCTAATTTCCAATTCTTATTTGCATCGGCAGTAATAATGAAAGAATTAAATCCCGTCGCTCCTAATTCTACCACTCCTTTTAGTTTTCCACCCATAGGTGTAGGAGCATTGTATTCAAAATGCTTCGTGGAGGCGGGTGCAGCAGTGGAAGAACTGGTACTTGCAGTATTACCAGAAGGAGTGTTTGTACTTGCGCCATTAGTGGATGTAGTGCTTGCCGCACTCGGCATTTCCATTTTACTGCCAAACTGAGGAATGAATTTTTTACCAAGGAAAAACAAACCAGCCAAGAGTACTAATACGATGAGCAATCTGGAAAAAGGAGTAAGTTTAGTAGCCATATAATTCTTAAAATTTGGTTCTAAATTAACAACAATTCATGAAAGTATCGCAACCACCTCATTTTAGTCATCATGAATTAACCCACAAAATTTGAAAATAAAGGATTTAAAATTTAATCCAGTAGTGATAGCTTTTTAATAAGGCCAGTGGCCCTGTAAGTAATTCAGAAATTGGTAAAAGAGAAGTAAATTCTCAAAGCAATCACATTATAATTTATTACAGCCCTTTTGACTCAAACTCTGCCTTTTTGGCTGATATATTTTTAAGGAATATTATTTGATACTTTAGTTTCGAACTAATAGTAGGATAATACGTTACCCTATAGAGTATTTTTAATTACATTTATTGACAGACATGTTTGATCCAGATAAAATAAGATTTGTAGGGCCAGAAGAAATAGAATTCCCGATACTAGCAACAGAAGAAGATATTGAAGAGGAGGTCACCCAGGATGGAGATTTGCCCGAGGCATTGATTGTATTACCTATGATTAATGCAGTTCAATTTCCAGGCATAGTGATGCCCACTACCATCACTCGTGATAAGACTATACAAGCTGTGCAACAGGCCTACAAAGGGAACAAGCGAATAGCGGTCATCTCTCAAAAAGATTCCAATGCGGACGATCCCGGCTTTAATGATTTGTATAAAGTAGGTACCGTAGCTCGTATATTGAAACTGCTCAAAATGCCCGATGGTACTACTACAGCTATTTTGCAAGGTCGAAAGCGAATCAAGATATTGGATGAAATATCTGAGTCGCCCGTCCTCAAAGCTAGCTTTCAAGGGATATTGTATAAACAGCCGCATGATAAACTGGAGTTTGAAGCTTTGATATCCACTATTAAGGATTTGGCAAAGAAAATTATTGATTTATCACCTCATATACCAGGCGAAGCTGCTACCGTTTTGCGCAATATCAATGACGATGCCTTTCTTTTGAATTTTATCGCCTCCAATCTGGGAGTAAATCTGCAGCAAAGACAACAATTGCTGGAGATGAACGACCTCATGAAAAAAGGTCAGTCCGTTTTAGAATATATAAATAAAGATTTGAAACTGCTCGAACTGAAAGATCAAATAGAGAGTAGAGTACGGGGAGACATAGAAAAACAACAGCGGGATTATTTTCTCAATCAACAACTCAAAACTATACAAGACGAGCTGGGCCAGAATCCCCAGGAAGACGAATTGAAAAAGCTGGAAACAAAAGCGAGTCAGAAAAAATGGCCCAAGAGCGCTAAAGGTATTTTTGACCGCGAACTCACCAAACTTCGTCGTACCAATCCTCAGATGGCCGAATATGGAGTGACCCTCAACTATGTAGAATTTTTACTGGATCTTCCATGGGAATCATACACCAAGGATAGTTTTGACCTGAAGAAAGTAAAGCAAATCCTTGATCAGGATCATTTTGGGCTAGAGGATGTAAAAGAAAGGATCATAGAACATTTGGCGATCCTCAAATTAAAAGGGGATATGAAATCTCCACTCATTTGCCTGGTGGGTCCTCCCGGCGTAGGAAAAACATCATTGGGCAAATCAGTCGCTAAAGCTTTAAAAAGAAATTTTGTTCGCATGTCATTAGGTGGTCTGCATGATGAAGCTGAGATCAGAGGACATCGAAAGACCTATATAGGCGCATTACCGGGTCGCATACTTCAATCTATTAAAAAAGCGGGCTCTTCTAATCCGGTATTTATACTGGATGAAGTAGATAAAATGGGGAAAGATTTCAGAGGTGACCCATCATCCGCATTATTAGAAGTACTTGATCCAGAGCAGAATACCGCATTCTATGATAATTACCTGGAGTTGGAATATGATCTTTCCAAAGTGCTTTTTATAGCTACCGCAAATTCATTACAATCCATTCAACCAGCTTTATTAGATCGAATGGAGATTATAGATCTGAGTGGCTATAGCACGGAAGAAAAAATAGAAATAGCTAAAAAGCATTTGATTCCCAAACAATTGGCTGAACATGGCCTCAAACCAAAACATATAAAATGGAATGATGAAGTATTGGCTCATCTGATCAATGGGTATACCCGTGAATCAGGTGTGCGATCCATGGAAAGGCAAATAGCTTCGGTAATGCGTAGAGTAGCCAAGCAGGTGGCTATGAAATCTACCTATTCCATTACACTAAAAAAAGCAGATATCAATAAATTCCTGGGGCCGGAAAAACTGATCCAGGATACCTACCAGGATGTGACGATGCCAGGAGTAGCGATTGGACTGGCCTGGACCCGGGTAGGTGGAGACATTTTATATATCGAATCTAGTCTCAGCAAAGGCAAAGGCAAACTCACACTTACCGGTAATCTGGGTGATGTAATGAAAGAATCAGCCACTACAGCGCTGAGTTTTGTAAAATCAAAGAGCAAGCAATTAGGGATTGACGATTCCATTTTTGAGAATAATGATATCCATATTCATATCCCTGAGGGGGCTATTCCTAAAGATGGACCTTCTGCAGGTATTACTATGCTCACCACACTGGTAAGTGCATTTACTAATACTCCAATAAAGCCCCATCTTGCCATGAGCGGTGAAATCACGCTGCGTGGTAAAGTGCTCCCTGTAGGTGGAATAAAAGAAAAAGTATTGGCTGCCAAGCGAGCTGGTATCAAAGAAGTAATACTTAGTGCTCAAAATGAAAAGGATATCAAAGAAATCAATCAGGAATATCTAAAAGGTCTGACTTTTAAATATGTGGATCGGATGGAGGAAGTGATTAGCTATGCCTTGTAGGCTTACAGCGTAATATCCAATCTACATTTTTAGTTGTTCTCTACCTCATCATCCATAATCATTATTTTTTGCCAGATTTTGGCACTAAGTCCCTGGGTGAGATCATTAAGATCATTTACATGTCTGTTGATAATGTCATCCGGGAGATTCTGAGAAAACAAAGCTCCTATCTTGCTGATAATGGAGAGCATTTCAGAACAATAATCTAGGTAACGTTCCAATTCAAAAGGGGTCATCATCCGCTTGGGAGAAGATAAAGTGGGTTGTGGATTGGTGATTATAATCGGGTCTTTAGTCAGCTGGTGCATGTCGATAATATGTGCCAGGTTTCTTAAATGATGTAATGCATTCAAAGTAGTTTTTCTTTTGATCCTGATCTCTATGGAGTAGAGAAAATATATGGCTAAAGACACAAAAATTAAATCATTTATTATGGACTCTATGGTTGAAAACAAAACGGTTGGGTTAAGGTGGTTCACAAATTGAGTATTATTAATTATAGCTTCTTTATAACTGTTATTTCCTGTAAGAACTAAAAAAATTAAAAGCCCGATTACCACTAGTGTGATTAATAATCTTAACCCATAGTACGGCTTATTTATCCTGTTGGCTATTTCTTTCAATTCACTGGCAGCAATGGTAAATTGTTTGCAAAGTCTGGACAGACCTGAGCCTGGAAATCTTTCTTCAATTCTGGTTTGTAAAGTAGTTAGTGTGCCTAAGATTTTATCCGCATCTAATTCATTGAAATTTGTTTCCATATTTGTTTGATCAGAATGAATTACACCAGTGGTTCCTGCTGACTCAAGCAATGAAAACTGCCCAGACCCCAGATAATATCTGTAGAATCAATGCCCACTACTTTCCTATTGGGGAAACAATCCTGAATGATTTTTAAAGCTTTCTCATCATATTTACATTGATAGGTAGGTACTATCACTGATTTATTAGCAATATAAAAATTAGCATATGAAGCCGGAAGCCTTTGTGCTCCGTGAAACAATTCTACGGGCATGGGCAGCTCTATAATATGAAGTGGTTTCCCATTAAGTAGCCGAAGTTCTTTGAGTTGCTTGAGATTTTGCTCCAGTAGTATATGATTGGGGTCTTTTTTATTGGATTCGACTACGGCGAGTACGGTGTCTTCATTAACAAATCTGACGGTGTCATCCACATGGCCATCGGTATCATCACCCACTATGCCTTTATCTATCCAAAGTATTTGCTCCACTCCATAATAATCATGCAGATACTGCTCTAACTGTTCTTGACTAAAGTCTGGGTTTCTATTTTTATTTAACAGACAAGAAGTGGAAGTGATTAAAGTGCCCGCTCCATTAAAATCTACGCTGCCACCTTCCATTACTATACCCGGATAATAAACAGGTAAACCTAATGCCACTCCGATATGAGTAGGAATTTCATCATCTAAATCAAATGGTGGATATTTATTCCCCCATGCATTGTAACCCCAGTCAACGATTACTTTTTTTACTTCTGCCTTGGGATTGATCAAAAAAGCGGGGCCATGATCTCTGCACCAGGCATCGTTAGTAGGGTGAAAATAAAATTCGATTTTTGTCAAATCAGCACCGGTTTTGCTGATATGCTCCAATGCAAACGTTTTCATGGCTTCATCTTTTACATTAATGCGTACCAGCTCACTGAGAGTTAGCTCTGCTATAAATTTTGCATAACTCGGAAATATAGTATTGATTTTCCCAGGCCAGGAATCTTCATTATGCGGCCAGCTCAGCCAGGTGGCTAAATGCGGAGCAAATTCAGCCGGAAAGTAGTAGCCTTTTTGAGAGGGATTGAGGGAGTCTGGAAGTTGGGTGGTAGGCGAGTTGGGAAGTACTTTTTCCATTGTTTATTTTTTTATAATAGAAGTTTTTAGTCCGTTAATCAGGACGCTTGTTTTTTTACTTTTTTGATAAATATTTATGTTCTGTATCAGAAATGTATTTCCTTCTAAACGCTAAATTAATACATCCAACTACTTCGATGCCGGATCTTGAAGCAATATTCAAGAATCTTGAAAACTTTTTACTTACTTGTCCAGAAGAGCCTTCTACAAAATTCAAACTCACAGAATCAACCCGCTCTACGTTTTGGAGAGCTTAAATTAAACTTCAGATAGTGGAAATTTATTCTTCTCCTTATTTAAACTTGTACTTCAAAAATTAAATGGTTTTTAAAAGTAGCAAAAATATTTGAAGCTAAATCGATTTAGCATATCTTAGTTTGAAATTTTGAATTTTTAGTGCAGTGACAAAAGAGAGGAAAATATTATTAAATGATGTTGCAAAGGCCGTTGGAGTGTCTAAAACTTTAGTCTCCATAGTCATTAATGGAAAGGCAAAACAATACCGTATAAGCGAAAAGATGGAGAAGCGAGTCTTTGAAGTCGTGAACGAGATGAACTATTCACCAAACTTAGTGGCACAAAACCTTCGGGGAGGAAAATCTCAGCTTATTGGCGTAATTGTAACGGATATTTCAAATCCGTTTTATTCGATGATTTCAAGAATTATTGAAGACAAGGCCAATGAATTGAGTTATACAGTTCTATTTAGCAGCTCTGATGAGAATTTGGTAAATACAAAAAAATTAATTAAAGTTCTTATCAATAAAGGTGTTGATGGATTAATAATTGTTCCCTGTGATGGATCTGAAGAAATTATAAAAAATTTGCAGGAGGACAATATTCCATTAGTACTCTTAGATCGTTATTTCCCAAATTTGGAAATTAGTTTTTCATGCCTTGATAATAAAAAGGCAACAGCCTTGGCCACCCAACATTTGATAGATCGAGGTTATAAAAAAATAGCTGTAGTTTCATATTTAACAGATATGAACCATATGAGTGATCGTGTTGCCGGATATGAAAATACAATGATCAAATCGGGTAAAGAAAAGAATATAAATATCAAACGAATAAATATTTCCAATCAACGGATGGAAATGTATGGTGCATTAGATTATTTATTAAAGGAAGGTACAGATGCAATTATCTGCTTAACAAATATGCTGTCGATCAATGGGATATATTGTTTAAACGAAATGAAAGTTAAAATACCTGAGGATATTGCATTCGTAGGATTTAATAGAAGTGATGTTTTTAACTTGCTTCATTCTCCAATTACATACATTAAACAACCCATTGAACAGATTGCAAATGAAGCAATAAATATCCTGATTGAAAAAATTAATCATCCTGGTAATCTTAAAAAGTCAATATCAATTGGTGATCCCGAATTGGTAATCCAACATTCGACACCTCAAAAATCACTCTGGTAGCCAGGTATGTTATGAGGATTGTTTATAAAATAAATGCTAAACCGATTTAAGTAAACTTGAATCTATAAAAATGGAAAAATACAAAAGCTTGCCCATTCTTCTGAGCCTGCTTCTAGTTAATAGTTTTGGAGAAGCACAAACAAAAGAGCAAATTCGCATAAAACAGAACATCTCTGGATTGATTGTAGATTTAGGGACAGGACTTTGGGGTGCACCTATTCCTGTTGATTTTAATGGTGATGGACTCATGGATATTATCATGTCATGTCCGGATACACCTTATAAGGGGATCTATTTTTTTAAGAATATTGGATCATCCTCAAAACCGCTTTTCGATGTAGCTAAAAAAGTTTCTGATTTAGCGTATAAAAACACTCAGGCATCTTATGTAGGTAAGGATTTGCGTGTTATCAGTGAAGGCACAGAGTATGTTGGTTTCGTAAAAGATCTATTCGCAAGCCCCATTTCAATTTCGGTTGACATTCAACCTGGAATTGACCTCAAGAAAGTAAGAAGTAATATGTGGAGCTATGTCGATTTCGACAATGATGGAGATCAGGATATCTTAGTTGGGATAGACGATTGGGGCGATTATGGATGGGATAATGCTTACGACAAAAATGGAAAGTGGACAAACGGGCCACTCAGGGGATTTATTTATTTGCTTGAAAACCACCATGGGAAATACCTGAATAAAGGAAAACTATTAGCTGGAAGTCAACCCTTGGAAACTTATGGTGCCCCCTCAGCTAATATGGCTGATTTTGATCGTGATGGAAAAAAAGATATTATCTGTGGTGAATTTCTTGATAAACTAAGTTGGTATCGAAATATAGGTACTCTTTCAAATCCAAAGTTTGCTGGAGGTCGTTTTCTTGTGGATGAGAAAGGCGATACCATTAGGTTACACACAGAAATGATTACTCCTGTAGCTGTTGACTTTGATAGAGATGGTAAAATTGATTTGGTGGTAGGAGATGAAGACGGTCGGGTTGCATTTATTAAAAATACAGGCAAAGTAAAAAACAACATACCGGTTTTTAAATCACCGGTTTACCTTAAACAAAAAGCCGGGTATTTAAAATTCGGAGCATTGACAACGCCTTACAGCATGGATTGGGACGGCGATGGAAACGAGGATATACTTTCTGGTAATTCTTCTGGAAATATAGGGTTCATAAAAAACCTAAGCGGAGGACTGAATCCTATATGGGCTGCACCAATTGCACTGAAATGCAATGGAAAAGAAATTCGGATCATGGCCGGAAAAAATGGTTCTATTCAAGGTCCGGCTGAAGAAAAATGGGGCTATACTACTTTAAGCGTTGCCGATTGGAATAATGATGGGAAAAAAGATCTGATCGTCAATTCAATTTTTGGAAAAGTGATTTGGTACAGGAATACAGGTGATCTGGTAAATCTGGAAGGCCCTTATTCTGTAAAAGTAGATTGGGTTGAAAACCAGGTTCCCAAACCTGAATGGAACTGGTGGAATCCAGGGAAAACAGATCTGGTTACTCAGTGGAGAACTACACCTTTCGCTATCGACTGGAATATGGATGGTTTGACCGATTTAATTATGCTTAACCATGAAGGTTTTCTTAGTTATTATGAACGGGAAAGAAAGAATGGGGACCTCTGGCTAAAACCTGGCAGACAAATTTTCTACCTCATTAGTGATTCAACAAATGATAATAGTCAACTATCCTTCTCCGTCGCAAAACCACTTCAACTTTCCATAGGTATCGCAGGAAAATCAGGAAGGCGTAAGCTTTGCTTTGTTGACTGGAATAAAGATGGAAGATTGGATTTGATGGTGAATAGCAATAATGCCTGCTATTATGAGAATATCAAACAAACAGGAGATATGGTTTACTTTCAAAATAAGGGTGATGTCAGTCAGGTAAAATTAGCCGGACATGATACCAGCCCAACCCCAGTAGATTGGGATAAAGATGGAATATATGACCTGTTAATTGGTGCAGAAGATGGACATTTTTATTTGGTAAAAAATAATATCAAGAGATAAAGCAAATCTTTATGAAAAAAAGACTTCATGGAATTGTTCCACCGCTTGTAACCCCATTACTTGACCAGGACTCTTTAGACATGGATGGATTGGAACGATTAATTGAACATGTAATTGCAGGAGGTGTACATGGCATTTTTATTCTGGGAACCACAGGAGAAGGGCCTAGCCTAAGTTACAAATTGCAAACGGAAATGATAAAGGAATCCTGCAGGATAGTAAACGAAAGGATACCCCTTTTAGTCGGGATTTCGCATACATCGATAATCGATAGTATCCGCTTATCACAAATAGCTTATGAGGCTGGAGCGGATGCAGTGGTTTCTGCACCACCTTATTATTTTGCTCCTTCTCAATCGGAGATGATTAGTTTTTATGATAAGCTGGTAACTCAATTAGCATTGCCTGTTTATTTATACAATATGCCCAGCATGACCAAAGTATCATTTGAACCAGCGACAGTTAAGAGGATTGCGGAAAGCGAAAAAGTGATTGGGTTTAAAGATAGCTCGGCCAAAGGCACCTATTTTCAATCGGTGATGTACGAAATGCGCGACCGTAAAGATTTTTCGCTATTTGTTGGACCGGAAGAAATGATTGCTGAGCTTGTGTTGATGGGTGCTGACGGAGGTGTTGCCGGTGGCGCAAATATATTTCCAAAATTATTTGTTGACTTATACCATGCAGCTTCTACTGGTAATATTCAAAAAACCAGAGAACTGCATGCCAAAGTCATGCAAATTTCTTCAACCATATATGGTGTTGGAGACTTTGGATCGAGCTTCTTGATGGGTGTAAAGTGCGCACTTTCAATATTAGGTATTTGCAATAATACTTTAGCATTGCCTTTCAGCAATTTTGGCTCAGTACAATGGGAGATCATTGCCAAAGCAATTGATGAATTGCAATTAATCGACATCAAAATTTAAGAATGAGTTTGAAATGACAACTTTAGCCAGAACAACATATAATGCTACGGAATCATGAATAAAAAATCATTTTTAGCAATCATTTTTAGCACTGTATTTGAATTCTTTTTGTTGGCATGGAAAGCAGGAATAAAAAATAAGAACTTGAAATCAATAATCATTTCAAATGGGGTGATCCAAAGTACATTTAATGCTTCACCAGATCCATCAATCAATTTTAAAAAAGCAGCAGAACAATTCAATAGATATCCGGAAAGATGGAGTACTGCTTTCAATTTCCTGACGAAATCAAACCTTCAACAGTTGCCTCCTGGTCGGATCGATCTGAATAATGATGTATATGCCATAGTAAGTGAATATGAAACTAAAAACTCAGAAGAAGCCAATTTTGAATCGCATCGGAAATATATTGATGTACAGTATATCATTTCAGGCAAGGAAATGATTGGTTTAACAAATGACATTGACCTGAATGTTGTATCTCCTTACAATGAAGAAAAAGATATTGCATTTTACAATTACGATGGAGGTAAACTTCTTACTGCTTCACCTGATAAGTATTTTGTTTTCTTTCCGGAAGACAGACACAAACCTTGTTTGAAAATTGATGAAAAAAGTATGGTACGAAAAGTTGTAGTGAAAATCGGGTACCATTGAAAATAAGAATAATTTAAACCTATCTAACTGAGAATATAATATGATTAAAGACAAGAAATATTATCCCTGGTTAGTAGTTGGATTGTTATGGTTTGTAGCCTTGTTAAATTATTTAGACAGACAGATGCTGGCAACCATGAAGCCATCCATGATGATTGATATTCCCGAATTGATTTCAGCACAGAATTTTGGCAGGCTAATGGCGGTATTCCTTTGGATATATGCCTTTATGAGCCCTGTCTCAGGGATGATTGCGGATCGTCTTAACCGGAAAAATCTTATTGTGGCGAGTATATTCGTTTGGTCAGCAGTGACCATGTTAATGGGGTATGCCACCACATTCAACCAGCTTTATGTGTTGCGCGCATTTATGGGAATTAGTGAAGCTTTTTATATTCCGGCAGGGCTTTCTTTAATTGCTGATTATCATACCGGGAAAACAAGATCACTCGCCATTGGTATTCACACAACAGGTATCTATTTAGGCCAGGCTTTGGGAGGATTTGGAGCCACCATTGCCGATAACTTTTCATGGCAGTTTACATTTCACT
Source organism: Chitinophagales bacterium (assembly GCA_038251405.1). Classification (GTDB taxonomy): domain Bacteria; phylum Bacteroidota; class Bacteroidia; order Chitinophagales; family Saprospiraceae; genus JADJLQ01. Next base: position 35,817 of record JBBSBH010000015.1, on the reverse strand, counting down.
CTTTTGGGTATATCGGAATGGCCTACAGCATCGTTTTGATGTTTTTTCTGAAAGAGAAAAAGGGATATGCTCAGGAGAAAATTGTTGGGAATACTATTTTTAAGGAAATCGCTTCATCTTTTAAAGTTTTTGGTGTATTACTTGGGAATATCTCTTTTTGGGTTTTGCTCTTTTATTTTTCAGCACCAAGTCTTCCCGGTTGGGCGGCAAAGAATTGGCTTCCAACGCTCTATTCAGATGCATTACATTTAGATATGGTCACAGCAGGGCCTTTGGCGACAATAACCATTGCCATGTCTTCTTTTATAGGCGTGTTAATAGGTGGTATTGTATCAGACAGATGGGGACACAAGCATTTGAAGGGAAGAATATATACCGGTGTTATAGGACTGGCTTTTACCATTCCTGCATTGATTTTATTGGGTTATGGGCATAGTTTTATTCCTATCCTGGCTGGAGGAATATTCTTCGGCCTTGGGTTTGGAATATTCGATGTAAACAATATGCCCATTCTTTGTCAATTTGTTTCATCAAGACATCGCGCCACGGGATATGGAGTGATGAATTTATTTGGAATTGCTTCAGGTGCATTTATTACAGGGTTACTTGGAAAATCCCAGGATGAAGGAAACCTTGGAAAAGACTTTGCAATTCTGGGAATTGTGGTTGTTTTGGCCATTGTACTTCAATTGATCATGCTCCATCCAAAGCAAATTGACAAAGTGGATTAGTAAGTTTTAATCTATATCATTCGATTGGGACTTGAATTACAGCCTGAATTACAGCCTGAATGACATTTCTGGTAACACAACATTGATGGCAATAAAAGGGATCAATGAGCCAATGGAATTGAACGGTAATTGGATCGTTAATTTTCCTGCAGGAATGGGAGGACCAGACCAAATTGATTTGCCAAATCTGATTTCATTGCATACGCATCCTGCCGATGGTGTAAAATATTTCTCAGGCACTGCTACCTATGTGAAAAATTTTATAGTGGAGGCGTCATTTCTTGCCGACAATAAACGAGTTTTCCTTGATCTGGGAAGAATCGCTGTTATTGCAGAAGCGATTCTAAACGAACAAATTCTCGGCATTTTGTGGAAGCCACCTTATCGCCTTGATATTACCGATGTGGTTAAAGCCGGTGAAAATGTACTTAAGGTTCTAGTGACCAATCAATGGCCAAACCGATTGATTGGAGACGAACAATTACCGGTAGAAAATAAATATAAGAAATTTGAGAGCAATGGAGTCGGTATCATGGAATTGCCAGAATGGTATTTGCAAGGTAAACCAAAGCCTGCAGGTGGTCGTGTGACTTTTGCAACCTGGCAGTTTTTCGAAAAATATTCTCCATTATTGGAATCGGGATTGATAGGTCCTGTGGTGATAGCGAATGGTGTTGTAAAAGAAGTATTGATTTAAGAGAAGTAATTCTTTGCTTGATTTACGAATAGCTCCCTTGTTTTTCGACTTCCCTCATTTATTCATCTATAAAACGTTTTGTTATTTGCTCATAAGAATCTATTCTTCTATCTCTCATAAATGGCCAGTGAGTCCTGTAAAAATCAGTTTTTGCCAGGTCTATGCTCTCCACATGTATTTCTTCATTTTCATGAGATGCTTGATAAAGTATTCTTCCAAAAGGATTTGCGACAAAAGATCCCCCCCAAAATTTCATTAGTCCATCTTGTTCAAAACCAACCCGATTTACACCTACTACATGTACCCCATTGGCTATGGCGTGGCTTCTCTGGATAGTTTGCCATCCGTTAAACTGCTCTTGATTAGTAGCTTCATCCTGGTCAGTGGCCCATCCAATTGCGGTAGGATAGAATAGTATTTCTGCACCCATCAAGGCCGTTAATCTTGCTGCTTCAGGGTACCATTGATCCCAGCATATTAATACACCAATAGTAGCAAATTTGGTTTTAAAGACTTTATATCCCAAATCTCCGGGTGTGAAATAAAATTTTTCATAAAAAGCCGGGTCATCTGGAATATGCATCTTTCGATATTTACCCAGGTAAGATCCATCGGCATCGATTACAGCAGTGGTATTGTGATATATTCCCTGGGCTCTTTTTTCAAATAATGATGCGATGATGACAACACCTAATCGCTTTGCAATGGATTGGAGAACCTCTGTAGATGGTCCGGGAATGGGCTCTGCCAATTGGAAATGGTCATAGTCTTCTACATCACAAAAGTATAAAGAGGTAAAAAGCTCTTGTAAACAAATGATCTGAGCTCCATGAGCAGCTGCAGCTTCTATTTTGAGGATGGCCTTGTTTAGATTAGCTTGCTTTTCCTTTTCGCAAGTCATTTGTACGAGACCTATATTCACTTTAGTCATTTGTATCTAGATTTCAGATTTAACCAAACATTCATATTGCACCAAATTGCTCAAATGGTTCAACCACGTAAATCTATAAAACTTATAAATAGTTCATATACCCACTCGTAATTTATATTTATCTTTGAAAATTGATGGAAACTACTATAAAAATTAACACAGATCATTTAACTACTGAACTACTTGATGGTATTCGCACTATGTTTCCTCATAAGGTGGTAGAGATCACAGTACAAGAGGCTGATGAAACAGAGTACTTGCTTAGTAATCCTGCCCTAACTAAAGAAATAGAGGCTCGCATAGCTGACCATAATCAGTCCAAAACACCAATAAGGGTTGATTGGAAGGAACTTTTATGAGAAATATTAATTTTCATCCTAAAGCTTTTGAGGAATATAGAACTTGGATTGAGATGGATAGAAAAACTGCACTAAAAATTAGTGATTTAATCAAAGACATTAATAGAACTCCTTTTGAAGGTCTTGGCAAACCAGAGCCTTTAAAGCACTAATTTAAAGGTTATTGGAGCAGTAGAATAGATTTTTCAAATAGATTGATTTACAAAGTATCTGAAGAGGACATTTTTATTGCTTCTTGTAAATCACATTATGTATAAATTGGCAATGGAAAGTATATCATAATAGAATCTACCATCTTCCCCAGCTGATCCCAAATTTTAAAACCAATTCACCATAAAAACTTGAAAAGTCGGTATCAGTATACTTTGCCAAATCTACATCATTTACAAATCGGTACCCACCATGTACGCTGGCATGGCACCATCTAAGTAGATTAAGCTCGGCTCCGAGGGAGGGTTGCACTACTAATATGCGATCATAAGGTTGATTATCAGGGTCAAGCTTGCCATTGGCGACCATCAATGTAAATACAGGATGTAAGGCTCTATAAGATGAAGGGGCATAACTTACCACTGGACCATTCCATTTCATATTGTACTTAAAATCATCTGCTGATATTCGGCTTGATGATTTATACCCTCCCCAGCCAACAAAGATATCCTTGCCAAATTCAAAGCCTCCATATCCGCCTCTGAAGTAAACATTTTCATTCTTTACTTTTCCTATCATGCTATTCCACGAACCCCAAACGCCTGAGAATCGCATATTTTGGAATATAGTCTCTTCTCGTTGCGCATGAATTAATGTGACTGAAAATAGTAAAGTGAGTAAAAGTATTTTTTTCATGAGTTTAGATTTTTGAGTTTTTTGCAAAATCTTTTTTTATTAGAGACATCAATCTTACTCTAAAGTTGCATGAGGTATAAAATTTTATTGAAAAGTAAAGCGAACACCGAGTGGAAAGGATGATCTAAATAAGGGAAAGTAAATATTGACTAAGTAAATGATAAAACCATAATCAGGGAATGTTTTTTCACTTAGGAGTGATACAATTAGCAGGGACAAAGTTTCGAATAATTTAATCTAAAAACGTTGACTATTCCATCACCATTTCTCTCGGATGCCAAAATAATTTTTCAAAATCGACCACCTTATCATCTTTCACTTTCACGCCTTCTTTTTTGAGACGGGCAGCCATAGATGACGGGGGATGAAAATGTACTCTACCACTTAGTTCGCCTTTTCGGTTGACCACCCGATGTGCGGGCACATCTTTCATTCCGTGACATTGATTCAATGCCCAGCCTACCATTCTGGCGGAACCAAGTGAAAGGAAATCTGCTATGGCACCATAATTTGTAACTCTTCCATACGGAATTTTGCGAGTGACTTCATATACTAAATCAAAGTAGGAATCCGATGATACAGGCATTTTCTTGTTTTTAAAATGGCTTTAAAATTAATTCAACCAGGCTAAATTTTAGAAATAGAAAATAGACCATCAGGCCAAGAAAAATATTTAACACATTATTTAGGACAAATAAGGAGGCAATTACACTTTTAGTTAAGTACAAATTTTAGTAAACCTCAAAAATTAGTTCATCTATGCCTAAATCTGAAATTGATCGACCATTGCTCGTAAAAGAATGGGCCAAATCTATTGGAGTGAAAAGAGCAGTAAAATCCAATAAAAAATTCGAACTGCAATTACAAAACCTGCTGATCCCTACTGAATACAGAAAGGAATTGGCAATGAAAAAAGGTAAGCCGGGAAGCTTTACTATTTTGGCGAAAAGTGCTGTGATAGGAAAGCATTATTTTCCGCCTAATATTAAAACAGTATCAGTAAATAATACGCTTTTAAAAAAAGCGAAACTCACTGAAAGAACAGAAGGATTATTTGCCAAGCATTTAGGACTAAAACAATTTCCAGAGAAACTAAGTAAAGAACTGAGAGTAAAGCAAAGATTCGGATTGAATGAATCTGCCATACTTAAAAAGGGGTTAAGTATACCTACTACTATTTTCAGTCCGGAGGATAGATTTGCTTTTTCTGATACTTCTTTCCCTTGGAGTACATGCGGTAGGGTAGATACAGCCTCTGGTTGGGGATCAGGAGTAATGATTGGTCCGCGGCATTTTATGACCGCAAGTCATGTGATTAATTGGGGGCCAAACAATACCGCAGGTTGGGTGAAATTTACTCCACTTCGGTTTGATAATAGTGAACCCTTTGGTAGTGCATTCGCAACCAAAATTTATTCATGGAATAAAGCTGATGGCAGCGATGGATTGAATAGAACGGAAGGCGCTTTTGATTATGTGGTATGTGTATTGAATACGCGCATGGGTGATCTTACTGGATGGATGGGATCACGCACCTATAATACTGCCTGGGAAGGTGGAAATTATTGGGGGCATATTGGATATCCTAGTGATTTTAGTGGCGGCCAAAGACCTATATTTGTCGGTTATCAATCATTCACTGACAGAAATTCTGCCAGTCTAAATGGTCGAAGTTCATTCGAAATAAGACATAAAATAGATGTTATACCCGGCCAATCAGGGGGGCCATATTTTGGATGGTGGGACGCAGAACCATGGCCAAGAGTAGTAGGTATTCAAAGTGGTCAGTTGCCAAGTTTTAATACAAGTGGTGGAGGTGATCCTTTACCAGAGTTGATCAGTTATGCCAGAAATACTATGCCTTAAAAGAGAAGTTCTTTTCATATGCATAATTATTCAGGGGTGTATTTTTTAACGGTTAATACGCTCCTGTTTTTTTGATTCAATGGCTTTTAGAATACCATCTTAATAGGGGTGTTTTGTAAGCCATTCATAATAGTTTTTTCTATGAATCACTTCATTTATTTTAGGTTTATAGGAAGTCAGAAAAAGATCTGGAAATCTTGGTTTTGATTTCTCGCTCCACTTAAATTCATATGAATAAAATGAGCCATCTATTTCTTCTATGTAATCAATTTCTGAAGTTCGGCTTCTCCAAAAATAGGTTGTACCATAAAAATCATGATAAGCTAGTAATTTCTTTCTTTCGCTGATCATATAATTTTCCCAAAGCACTCCAACATCATTCCTGCTTTCTATGGGAGCTAACTGATTAATGATCGCATTTCTTATTCCATTATCATAAAAATAAATTTTCCTATTACTACTTATTTCATTCCTCAAATTTCTGGTCAGAGGAGAAAATCTAAAAATCACAAATGCTTTTTCCAAAAGGTCAATGTAATTTATAACTGTGTTTTTATCCACCTCTACTAATCTTGCTATTTCATTGTAAGAGACTTCATTGCCTAATTGCCAGGCCAATGCTTGTAAAATTTTCAAAAGCACATCAGGTCTTTGAATGCCTCCTTTTTCCAAAATATCTTTATATAAATAACTGCCAGCTAGTTGAATGAGGGCCGTTTTATCAGCGTTTTTATTTAGTACTACCTCAGGATACATTCCCATTACTAATCTATGATTTAATAATAGCGACTCCTCTAGAAAGGAAGTGCTTTTTTTCATTTCATTAAATGAAAAAGGAAATAGAAAAAACTCCCATTTTCGACCTGTCAAGGGCTCCTTTATATCACTTGCTAAATCAAGTGCCGAAGAGCCTGTGATGAAAACCTGGATCTTAAGTTTAGCGTCTAATATCATTTTTACCGATAGTCCTATATTTCTAATTCTTTGGGCCTCATCTATTAATAGTACTTTATTACTTCCTAATAGATTGAGTAAATATTGCCTTGTAGGATTGTCCCATGTTTGTCGAATTGCAGGGTCATCCCCATCAATCTTTAAATAATTTGTATCTAATTCAGTAGCTATTTTTTCCATTAATGTAGTTTTTCCTACTTGCCGGGGTCCAAGTAAAACGATTGCTTTTTTATAATCAACTTTTTGCTTAATTGAAGTTTCAATTTGTCTGCTGACCACATTCATTCACCAAAACGACATATATGTGGTAAAGAAAATTTGATATTTATTTAATCCTAATCATTTACTTCTTAGCATCATTGCAATCTTTTACTTTGGATTTTCCTATTTCTTCTACTATGTAAAATAGCAATAATGACTATTGTAAGATTTTCTTCATCTATATAAAAGTGGATTAAGTGTGAAAACACTTTTGTTCGACAAGTGCGTATGTTTTTGTATTTTATTGCGAATAGATAGGGGTTGGTCTTGAGTCTTCCCAAACCTTCTTTTATAGATTCAGTAAACCTTTTTTCTAATCCATTTAATTTTGATTTATACCTAGCTTTGACGTACGAATATCTGAATTTACATGCGGATGATAAACCAAAAGGTATTCCATTGAAAACTAATCCTTATCTAATTCTTCGATTAATTCACTAACAGGTTTTAAAATACCAGGTCTGACAGTTAATTGATCTAATCTGGTATCTATAATACGTTTTTGCCATTCAGGAAGTCCTGTCATTAATTGTTCTACATCTGGATAATTGTTCTTGATAAGCGTCCAATCCTCCATCGAAATTAATACTCCGGATTTTTCCCCATTATCATCCTGTAAAATTTTCACTTTCATATAATTCAAAATTATGATAAATGTTTCATTTATTTTGAATCAATATTTTAACCAAATGCAGGACTAGCTTCATTCACATTCGCAGTCACCGCAGGTGGTATCAAATAATACAAAAGCGGCGTCACTATTCTCGACAATAGAGTACTACTGATCAATCCGCCGATCAATACCATAGCCAATGGAGAAATCAAGGGCGAATGCTCTAACACTAAGGGCACCATACCGCCAATGGCTGTCATCGAAGTAAGTAAAATAGGTAAAAACCGGGTCTCCGCTCCGTTCATGATCGCATCGTGGAGGCTCATACCCTGCTCTCTTAAATGATTGGTATAATCTACCAGTAAAATTGAATTTTTGATCTCTATGCCCATAAGTGCAATGATGCCGATGGTAGCTACAAATGATAACGTTTCGCCACCGATCCATAAGGCACATAGTGCACCAACTACTCCTAATGGAACTACTGATAATACGATCAAGGTGCTCTTAAATGTTCTAAATTCTAATACTAAAATGGCGAACAAACAAAACACAGATATCAATACGATAGTACCCATACCACCAAACGACTCTTGCTGACTTTCTTTTTCACCAGCGGCAACGAATCGGTACCCGGGTGGCAAATGAATATCTTTCGTTTTTAATTCGATTTCATCGATGAGTTTCATCGTATTAAAACCAGTTTCGGTAAATGCGGTTATTGATGTAAATCGCTCCTTGTTGTAGTGTTGAATTAATAATGGTGAATCATCCAGGGATAAACTTGCAAATTGTTTTAAGGGTACCTGTGCTCCTGACAATGAGGTTACATATAATTGGTCAAATACGGATAAGCTTTTTTCCGGGTCCGGTTTCCCAATACTTACTTGCAATGTTTTTTCATCACCTGCATTTTCAATAATGGTGCCTACTTCTAATCCGGCTAATCCCAGGCGTACCGTCTTTGCAACTTCAGCAGGAAGTATGCCCAGCATGCCGGCCTTGGCTTTGTCTATTTTTACACTGAGATCAGTCTTTGGGATTCTGATATTATTATTTATGGTTTGAGTGCCTGTTGTGGTTTTAATTAACTGCTCTAATATTCCTGCATATTTTTTCAATGTATCCAGGTTGTGACCAATGATTCGAAATTCTATTGGTGCCGGCAAGGGAGTACCTTGTTGGAACATTTTTACTTCTACCTTAGCTTCGGGCTGCCCTTCATATCTTTTACGCAGACTATCAGTCAATTCTGTGATGGCTGGCACATCGAGATAATCGGGTACTTGCACCAGTAGCTGTGCAAAAGTTGGAGCATAGTTTTGTTGAAACTCATTGTAGTATACTCGTGGATTTCCTTTTCCTACATTTGTACTTACAGAAACGATATTTGGCTGTCGTAAAAGATCTTGCTCTATTTTTCTGGCAATTCTATTGGTTTCTACCAGGCTGGTTCCCGAAGCGGCTTTGATATCCACATTGAACATGGGCTTTTCGGATTTTGGAAACAAACTGAATCCAATGCGAGGTACTATCATCAAACTTGCCGTGAAAATCAATATTGTCCCCAGAATAGTAAGTATGGGGTGCTTAAATGCCCATTTCAATACATGTGCATAGGGATCATTGATGTATTTTTTAAATGCACGCATAAAAATATTTCCTTCAGCATGTTCATGTTTTTGCAATAACAGGCTTGATAGAAAGGGTATGATCGTAAGGGCTACAAATAAGGAGGCAATAATGGTCAATAAAACGGCCATGGGCAGACTTCGAATGAATTCTCCAGCACCTTCCGGTAAAAAGGCAAGTGGCAAAAATGCAAATATGAGGGTCGCTGTGCATCCCAATACAGCAATGAAAATTTGCTTAGTGGCAACTATAGCGGCTTCTTTGCGGGAATATCCTTGCCGCATAAATCGTTCGATATTCTCCACTACCACTATGGAGTCATCTACTAACAGACCCAGGGCAACCACCATGCCGACAATGCTCAATTGATTTAAGGTAAATCCAAATAAGTGTAATAGCGCCAATCCTATAGCCAGGGATAAAGGTATACTGATCAAGACCACAATAGATGCTCTGGAGCCTAAAGGTAAAAGGGTAAGTAATACTAAAAAGATGGCTATACCAAAATCACGGGATAGTCCTCCAAGTCTTCTTTTTACACTGGATTCCTGATCAAATGCCTGTTGCATCTTTACATCCGAAGGAAGCGTAGCCTGAAACTCATCCATTATTTTTTGAATTTCAGCTCTGGCGGTGATTATGTTCTTTTTATCTTTTAATCCGGAGATAACCCAAACAGCAGGCTTTCCGTTGAATCGCGCTATATGATTTTTTTCAGCTTCAATAGAAAATACATCGGCTACATCATGTAATCTTACTATTTGCCCACCCTTTCCCGTCTGTACAATGATATTGCGTACATCATCAATATTCTTTAATTCACTATTGGTTTTGATATTATATCTTTTTGTATTGATATCGATGGTACCCCCTGGTATATTGATATTATTCTGAGCTATCGCACCCATTACCTGCCCCATGCCTATACCCATGCTGGCCATGCGCGCCAGTTTTAGTTGGATGTCTATTTTCTCAGTGGGTTCACCTTGAATATGTACAAATTTTAGATCTTTTACCCGTTCGAGATTCCTTTTTAAATCTTTGGCTATATCATTTATTTCCTGGGTAGTAGCGGTCTCTGATACCAGGGCTGTTTGTAATATTACTACATCTGAAGAGGATGCTCTCTGTGTTCGCAATTCAATCAGACCAGCAGGGAGATCTGGCCTAATCTTATTCATTTCACGATTCACATCATTATTCTTATTATCAACATTAACTCCGTAGTTGAAATCTATTTGACAAACCATCAAACCATCCGAACAAATGGTAACAATTTTTTTTACATCACCTAAATTGTACAAAGCTTCCTCTACAGGATCGGCCACTAATTGCTCCATATCAGATGGACTGGTGCCCGGGTATACTGCCACCACGACAAATATGGGAGCACCAAATGGTGGATCTTCTCCGCGAGGCATATTCATCAAAGAATTAAGTCCAAGGGCCAGCGCCAACACGAATATAATAATGGTAAACTGATAGTTTTTTACCGAAAATGAAGTCAGATTCATATTATTTTATTTTTCAATTTGCATTTTCTGCAATGAAGAATGCGTTTTTTGATTTTTGATTGGAGTGATGAGAGATCTAATGGACAATTTCTATTTTGTCACCATCTTGCAGGTAAACGGCTCCTGATGTAATTATTTTTGATACGCCTTCCAGCCCGGATGAGATAGTCACTTCTTTTCCTAAAATCTTATCTATCCTGATTGTTTTGCGCAGAGCGATACCATCTTTAGGAACGAATACGATAGCGTTCCCTTCATTGGCAGACACCAATGCTTCTATGGGAATTGTAATTTTAGTAACTAATTTTAAATCTGATGGATGTATAGTAATATTGGAGATCAATCCGGCGGCTAATTTTTGTACCGTAGTTTTTAATTTTATTTCTGCATCCAGTGTGGCAGTGCCTGCATTGGCCATATCTGCTACCTTACTCACCTGGCCCTCAAATTCCTGATCGGGAAATGCTTCGAATCTTACTTTGGATTTGTCACCTTTTTTGATCCTCGCCCAATCTTTATCGGTTAACGCTGCTTTTACTATCCAGTGGCTTTGTCCAATGCCCATCACTACACATACAGGCATCCTGGGACCGACTATTTCGCCTTCGCGGGCTAGTTGTTTGATTACTATTCCTGATTCAGGAGCTATCACTTTAGAGTATGACTGATTGAATTCAACAATCTTTAGAGTTTCTATAGACATATCATAGGCAGTTTGAGCATTTTGGACTTGCTCCAGCGTAGCCACACTGTCAGCAAATAAATTTTTAGCCCTGGTAAGATCACGAGTAGTCTTCTCTACTGCTTTTTTTGCTTGCTCTGCCTGGGCTTTTATTTCTGATAAATTCAGCCTGGCTAATAACGCTCCTTTTTGGATGCGATCACCTTCCTTGAAATAGGTACGATCTATCACTCCGCCTGTTTTGAATGAAGGCTTCGATTCTAAATCTGAGGATAATATCCCTGTAGCTTGTATATCTGCGATAGCTTCGGACGATGAGATATCAGTCACTTTTACTTTAAAAACATCCAAATTAGCCACGGAAGATTGGTACACTGGCTCTTTTGATTTTTTATGACAGGACGAACTAAAAAACCATAGGATAAATAATGCAACGACAAAGAGTGATAGATTTTTCATTTCTATTTTTTTATAATAAGGTTGGGATTTATTGTTTGGTCAGTCTTTCCAAATCAGCGGCTTGTGACCATGCCTGATACAGCGCTATCGATTGTTGAGTTTGTGCGAAAGTGATTTGAGATAAAGCATCGATCATCTCTACCTGATTGGCCTGACCTTGTTTGTATTTTTTCATTAATTCGGCCTGGTATTTCTGAGCCATTTCTAAAATGGGAGTAAAAGAATGATATTGATTGATGGCTGTTTCTAATTGCCTTCGGGATTGGCTAAGCTGGAGTTTGATTCCCTCTTCGGCCCATGCTTTTTTCTCTTTTACTGCATTTATTCCAGCTACGATTTCATTTTGCCTGAGTATATTCTTTTTATTGTTCCAGATGGGAATATCCAATTGTATACCTGCTAACAAATAGCCTCCATATTTAAAATTGAAATTCTGTGATCCCAGGTCTACTTGAGCACCCAATCTGGGGTTATTATATTTTTTTTCCAAATCCAACGCCAACTCCTGAATAGCAAGATTTTTATCAATAAGTGATAATTCTTCAATTTTAATGTCTGATTGGTAATTATCCAGGATGGGCAATTGGGTTTCTTCAACATATTTTATTTCGCTACCTCCACTTCCTCTTAAATAATTAAGGTAAGCAGCAGCATCTTTCTTTTGGTTTTCGGCAGCATATATCTGTGCATTGATTTTTGACTTCTCCGATTCAAGTCGCAAAAGCGTAGAAGGTATAGCCATTCCGTTATTGATCAGACTTCTACTTACTCTTTCGCTCTCGTCCAGAATCACCAGGCTTTGATGTAGGATTTTTATTAATTCTCCTGACTGGATATATTGGTAGTATGCTTTTTTTACATCCCTGGTGACATCCCTTACAGCTATGTCTGATTGTATTTGCTGCAAATTTATTTGCTCTTTCTTTATGGCCTGATTCGTTTTTATCTCTGGCCTCAGAATAGGTTGTGTCAAACGGATTCTGGCATCATAAAAATTATTGGGAAGAAACTGAACTGTCTGATTTTCGAGTTGAGGAAATTTATTTGAACTTGTTAATCTATTTAATTCGCTATAAGCAGTATTGAGTAAATCCCCTATAGGAAATGCAATAGATCTGCCACCAGCGGCCAATGTATAGCTAGTACCAAAATTAATTTCCGGACTAAATTGTTTATTCGCCAATTCCAGCCCTGCTTTCTTTTCTTCAAGCCAGGCTTTCTGTTCCTTAATCAAGCCGTTATTTTGCAATGCTTCCCGGATATAGGTTTCAAGAGGAGTCTGAGCCTTGGCGAGGGTCACCGAGATTGACATGAGCCATCCTGCAATGAATACTTTTTTTATGATTCGCATTTTAAGTCTGATGTAAAATGAATGAATGGGAGTAATTAGGATTTGAATTTTTTGAGTAACTCTACATAAAGGGTGAAACTATTGTGAATCATTTTTTCAATATCCATTTGGTCTTTGAACATGGCAAAACGATTTTTGAGGTGTAATGAAACCAATCCATGTACCGTACTCCAGAGCATGATAGCCATGGAATGGGTATTTATTTCCGGTGGAAAATATTGATGTGCTTTACAGTCATCTACCATGCTTTTAACCAGGTCAATCGCACGCTCACCATCACACCAGACCTCATGCCTGCAATCAAGTGCGTCCATAGGAGCCGAAAGCATGAACATTAGGTCATACTCTTCCGGATTCTTAAGGCCATATTCAATATAAGATCTGCCCAAAGCTACCAATCGATCAAAAGCATCAGGCACCGATCCCACAGATGAGAGCGCTGCAAATAGATGGGTGAATGCTTCCTGATGTAAGCCCAAAAGCAATTCGTTCTTATCTTTAAAATAGAGATAAATAGTTGTGGGTGAGTACTCTATGCGATCTGCTATCTTTCGTATGGAAGTCTTTTCAAAGCCTTCCTCCAAAAAAACAGCACGTGCTTCTTTTAGTATTAGTTCTGTTAACTCTTGTTTTTCTCTTTCTTTTCTATCGGTGATACCCATTAATTGAATTTATAGTGCAAATATAAATAACAGTGTTAAGTTTGTCAAGAGAATTAGAAATAATTTTACAAAAAAAAATATAGAGAAACGAAGTTTTACAGAAAAGCTGGGAATAATCCTACTATGATAGCCAAGGTGCCAGCAAAGATGGTAACCCAAAAAGTTGAGGTTTAGGGGCGAATGAAATGAAATGCAAGTCCAGCACTTTAATCGGGTTGGATTTGCCGTAGCCTTTCCATCAATCACCTCGGTAATTATGCCCCAAATGCCAATAGCGCTATAGGCCAATAGTGCGATGGAAACAGGAGGTGACTAGCCGGTAGTAAGAAATGACTGAGCTTCAGGCAGCATGCTCGCCCGCATAATTGACTAAAAAGTTCTTCCAGTCATTGACTTTTGAGGTAGGAACTGCGGTTCTTTCAAATTTCTTCTCCGATAGTCTCGTTTTCAATGACAGCAGCGTTCAAGGTTTCTTCATTCATTCCTTCAGCTTTTAGTGATCAGGTGATTAGTCAAGTCCTCAATTTTCTCGCAACCTAGTTGTTCCATCACTTGCTGGAGCTGCACTTTTAGAAGTGACATCACATGATTACCTCCATCCTCGCCCAAAGCAGCTGTTCCATACATGAATGATCTTCCCATAAAGGTGAACTTGGCACCGCTTGCCAGGGTGCGGGCAATGTCAGGGCCTGAGCGCAAACCGCTGTCTATCATTACTTCTATTTGGTTGCCATAACTTTTAACGATCGACTGTAATGATTTAATTGTGGACTCGCCTGCATCTAATTGTCTACCTCCGTGGTTAGAAACAATGATGCCGTCAAGCCCCAATCTTACCGCCGCTTCTGCATCTTTTTCGGAAGCCACCCCTTTCAAAACCAGCTTGCCCTTCCACATGTCTCTAATTGGTTTTATTTTCTCCTCATCCAATCTGCCAGAAAAAGTCTGATTCATAAACGCTCCGAGCTTTGCCATGTCTAAGTCTTTTGCCATGTATGGCTTCAACGATTCAAAATTAGGTATTCCATGCTTGAGTGTTTCTAAAGCCCATCCAGGCTTGCCTAAAACCTGCATTATATTAGTCAACGACATTTTAGGCGGCATCGACAAGCCATTTCGGATGTCTCTTGGCCGAAAGCCAAAAGTTGGAACATCGCATAAAATGATTAAAACTGGACATTCAGCAGCGGCGGCTCTTCTGATAATGTCGTCTCTTAACCGATTTTCGGTAGGATGATACAACTGAAACCAGGCTTTGCCTTCGGTGAGCTCACTAATTCTCTCAATACTACTCGTGGAAACGGTGCTTAACACAAAAGGAATGTTGTGCTTGAAGGCTGCACGAGCTAAGATTTCAGGCGAATTGGGCCAAATTAAACCTTGCAATCCTACGGGAGCCACACCAAATGGCGCATCGTATTCAATTTCCATGCATTTGGTTTTTAAACTCGCTTCATGGAATGAACTTACATATCGTGGCTGGAGGTTGATTTCTCTGATATCAGCTGTGTTTTTGTGCAGGTTGATGTCCTCATTGCAACCGCCATCCAAGTATTCAAATGCAAAACGCGGAATTCTACGTTTAGCCTTGGCCCGCAAATCCTCAATAGATGGATACTGTGTATTGAAATCTAATGCCACCTGGTCAATTTAATTTGAGTGGAAAAGGTACATAATTTTTTAAGGAGCCGACTTCATATAGAAAGTTGTCATTCCAATCCTAATCAATTAGTACCATCCCGCACCCAATGCAACACCATTATTGGCATTCACCGAAAAATTCTTTATATAAGGTAAAGGTGGATTTACACGGCATAAACACATTTTTATTGCTAAAAACCACCTTCAACCAAATCCATTTGAGTTGAATCGTCTTTGCCAATGGCTGTTTGCACATGTTGCACCTACATAGGCACCATTTCAAATCATCAACTGATGGTAGGCTTCTTCGAAAGTAGCGAACTTTATTTGTGATGAATTAGGAGTGTTTGAGTTGGATAAATATCCCAATTAAAATGAAAATCGGAGCTTGAGGTTAATTTCAATTACAAATCGTGATCCTACTTACAGATGAAATGTGGGTGATTGAATTGCTAATGTGCAAATGAAATATACCTTTTCAAAATTTATTCAAATGAGGCCTTACTATATAGTAATTTTAATGATCATGAAACTCATTTTACTTAGTGTATTACTTCTAATGATAGCATGTCAATCACCGAATCGTGATCAATTTGTGTCCCTTCAGAAAAAATTGGATAGCCTTCAGGAAAGAATGGATTTGTCATACAAGCCGGGCTTTGGAGAGTTTATGAGTAATATCCAGTCCCACCATGCAAAACTTTGGTTTGCTGGCTTACTTGAAAACTGGCCTTTATGTGATTTTGAAATTCATGAAATCATGGAATCAATGGATGATATTGAACTGTATGAAACAGATCGTCCAGAGTCTAAAATGATCAATATGATTAGGCCTGCTCTGGATAGTGTAAACAGCGCCATCAACCTTAAAAATCCATCACTATTTAAAAGTAAGTATGCTTTATTGACAGCCACTTGCAATACATGTCATGAGGCGAATCATTTTGAATTTAATGTGGTCAAAATCCCTGAAGCAAATGGTTTTTATAATCAGGACTTCAGTGGTAATCACAAATAAAAAGACTTACTCAAAATTGAATTGAATAAGCCTTGAAATTTTTAATTGATCAGATTTTATTTTTTATCTGTACTTGCAGCTTTGTGTTCCATTTTATGGTTACGGTGAGATGATTCCTGATATTTTGCAAATTGATCAGCAGTAAGTACACCTTTAAGTTTTGCTTCGAATTCTTGTTTATTGGCTTTCAATGCCACTTCTTTAGCTTTATTGTCCAGGGTGCCGGTATGAATTTCATCTATTTTTGTATCACGGGCTAAAGCGATAGCTTTTACCGATTGAGCAGTCGCGGCATCGAGGCTACACATCTTAGTTATCCGCTCTGTCATCCTGGTTGCTCTTTCTTCGGGGGTTCCCATTTTATGCTCCATAGAATGATCTCCATCGCTATGGGGCTTCATCATTTTTTCTTTTGAAACTGGAGCCGTAGCTGCTTTAGAAGCAGAACCTGTTTGTGCATTGGAATAAGAGACTGTTAAAGCCATCATTATTACACTTAGAAATAAAATTTTCATGTTTTTATAATTGAAATTGATTGATAATTAGAATACTTATTTATTCTACCTGATACAATATTAATGTGATTCGTAGCTGTGTAAAGTCAATGAATTACTAATGGAATCATTTACAATAAAGTTTATGATTTCATTTTTTATAATCTTATTAAAAAATTAGCTGACCTTAAAGAATGAAGAATAATTAACTAAATAGGGAGAGAAAATATGCCTCAACAGGCAGTCTATAAAGCATCTTTGGATATCCGCTTTATAGTCTGCCTATCAAGGCATTCTGTGGGATGATTTATTTATTTCTTTGTAGTACTTGATTATCAATATCTTTCAAAGGGCAAAGGATTTATCGATGTATTTATTGAATAGAAAACGGGTCCATGCTTCAGGTATTGTTGTTTTAGAAAACTTTAATAGAGGTTAAAATAATTCATTAAAGCCAATGATGTCTTTTTACATACAACCGAAATTTGCAGTTTCAACATGTACTCTAAAAGTTGACGAATAATTGATATACAGTTCTATTATTGTGAGGTCGTAGGAATCCGATACTTGTATCAGACCCCTATGTTAAATGTTGGGATAATGAATTTCAGCCCCATCGGGCAATTTTTTCATTAGTTGCAAAAATTGAGATTAGCCTATATTTGACTTAAACTATCCTTTTTAAAATATAATGTATAAACACTTTTCTTTATTCATCAGCTTATTGATTTCAGTAGTTGTCTATGGTCAAATGGTTACCATCATTCCAATAGAAACAAATGATTTCGCTATGGTATTGTCGACTAATAAGGACAATAAATTACTAATTGCTTACTTTGGAAATAAACTGATTTCACCATCTGACTACGATGCCGTATCAAAGCAGTATCTCATGCGGGATAATAATGCCGTTGGTGATTACAATAATGTGTACACTCCATCGGGATCTACTACCCTGGTAGAACCAGCGCTGCAAGTCACACATGCGAATGGTGATCTGAGTACTGAACTAAAATATGCAGGTCATGAAATAAAAACCATCAATGCTAATGTGAAGGAATTCATTATTCAATTGAAAGATGATGTAAATCTTGTGGAAGTCACTTTGCATTATAAAGTGTATAAGAATGAAAATGTGATAGAAGAATGGAAAGTGATTAAAAACATGCAGAAAGGAAAAATAGAAATGGAGAAGTATGCTTCTTCGAATCTATACTTTATAGCCGATAATTACTATCTGACACAATATCATGGTGCCTGGGGGGCTGAGATGCGACCAGAAGAATCAAAACTTACCTACGGTATAAAAACACTGGACTCCAAGTTAGGCACCAGGACCAATCTTTTTTCCCCACCTTCATTTCAACTTTCATTTGACAAGCCCGCAACGGAGACCGAAGGAAAAGTTTTACTTGGTCAATTAGCCTGGTCTGGAAATTTTAAGATAGATTTTGAAATGGATCTTTATCATCACCTCAGAGTAATATCGGGTATCAATCCTTATGCATCTGAATATCCATTAGCGCCCGGAAAGGAATTCATTACACCATCTTTTATTTATACATACTCCGAGCATGGTAAGGGTGACGCTAGCAGATCGTTGCATCGCTGGGCTCGAAACTATCGCATACCTGATGGTAATGGAAGCAGAATGACTTTATTGAATAATTGGGAAGCTACCTATTTTGATTTTGATGAAAATAAACTAGTGGGCTTATTTAAAGGAGCTAAGAAGCTGGGAGTAGATATGTTTTTATTGGATGATGGATGGTTTGGAAATAAGTACCCACGCAATGGTGATAATGCAGGCTTGGGCGATTGGCAGGAAAATGTAAAGAAATTGCCTCATGGTATTGGTTACCTGGTAAAGGAAGCTAAAACCGCTGGGGTAAAATTCGGCATCTGGATAGAAACAGAAATGGTGAATCCAAAGAGTGAACTATACGAAAAGCATCCGGATTGGGTGATTAAAGAAAAAGATCGGCCTGAGCAATATTTTCGAAATCAATTGGTGCTAGACCTATCCAATCCTGAAGTGCAAAACTTTGTTTTCAATACCCTGGATCAGATGATGATAAAAAACCCTGAGCTGGCTTTTTTCAAATGGGACTGCAATGCTGTAATATTTAATGCTCACTCGCAATATCTGGAAAAAACCGCTCAAAAGCAGAGTCAACTTTATGTAGATTATATTAAGGGACTATACTCCGTATATGATCGAATCCGTACAAAATATCCTCATTTGGATATGATGCTTTGCTCTGGTGGCGGTGGGAGAGTGGATTATGGTGCGCTGAAATATTTTACTGAATTTTGGCTGAGTGATAATACAGACCCGTTGGAAAGAATTTTTATCCAATGGGAAAATTCCTATTTCTATCCGGCGATAACAAGTTGTAATCATGTGACTGATTGGAGCAAAGTATCGATGAAATTCAGGACCGATGTTGCTATGATGGGCAAATTGGGTTTTGATATAGTAGTAGATGCGTTAAGTGAAAATGATTTAGCATCTGCCCAATCTGCCGTTAAAACTTTTAATGCTATCAAAGATGTCATTTGGTATGGTGATGTATATCGACTTTCTAATCCTTGGGAGCAGCCAGCAGCGGCCCTCATGTATGTAACAGAAAAAAAGGATCGGGCAGTGAGCTTCAATTATGTAGTTACGAATAGATGGGATCCAAACTATTCGCCGGATCCGATAAAATGGCAAGGGCTCGATGCATCAAAAAAGTATAAAATCAAAGAACTAAATCTGTACCCGGGCACCAAAACATTTATTGATGAATCAGCCGTTTATTCAGGGGATTTTTTGATGAAAATAGGATTCAATCTTCTTCTTAGTTTGAGAAGAAAAAGTGTAGTGTTGGAGATTAATGAGGCGAAATAGGTTTTTATTCTGATCTCAATGTAGAAATGGGATTGGAAAGAGCAGCTTTTATAGTTTGAATACTAAGTGTAAGTAGAGCAATTCCCAAAGCAATTCCACCTGCTAGTAAAAAAGTCCAGGGAGTAATAGATATTCGATAAGAAAAATCTTGCAGCCAACGGTGCATAATATACCAGGCTATTGGAAATCCTATTACCAGAGATACTAGTATAGATTTTAGAAAACTAATAGTGAGTAAGCCAATGAGATTTGGAGTCGAGGCACCTAAAATTTTGCGCACACTTATCTCTTTCATTCTCTGTTGACAAGCGTAAGCGGCTAATCCAAGCAAGCCTATGCAAGCAATGAAAATGGCCAGTGAAGAAAAGAAAGTAAATATTTTTTGCGTGCGAACTTCAGCCACATATTGTCGTGCGATGGTTTGATCCAGAAACTCAAAATCAATGGGCCGATCGGGCAAAAATTGATTCCATTTTTGTTGAATTAATTTTAAGGTTTGTTGAATATTGCCAGGCTCTAATTTTACCGCCTCACTAAAAGAAGTGTTGAACCTGGAAATATTTGAAAACACCAGCGGGGTAATTGGAATATGCAATGATTGATAATTATAATCTTTTATGACACCTACCACAGTATATAAGTATTGTTGATGATCAGGCCCATTTAAAAAAGCTTCGTCAGAAGTCAAGGTGGAGCCGATAGGTTCTTTTAGGCCAAGTTCTTTTACTGCTGATTCATTGAGTACCAGGGCAAGTGAATCAGTACCAAAGTCTTTAGAAAAAAATCTGCCCTCTTTCAATTGGAGGTCGAATGTATGGGCATATTCCTCATCTGTCATTATGCCTCGACCCGTCATGGGTTGGGCATCTCCTTGCTTTCGCCAACTTAATCCAAAGTAATTGTCATCACCAGGAAAAGCCGATGCTCCAGTCAAATTTGATACACCGGGTATTGCTTTTATTTCGTCCTTGAATGTATTTGTTTTGTCGGCTAATACATCTGTGCGTTTAAGTATTATCGTTTGTTCTTTGTTGAAGCCGAGGGAGTTCCCGGTCATGTAATTCATTTGCTGATTAACGATCAGTGTGCAGATGATTAAAATTACAGATATGGCAAATTGAAAAATGACCAGACCATTCCTAAGTATTATTCCATATTCAGAATTTTTAAACTTTCCTTTTAGTACGGCAATAGGTTTGAAGGAAGAAAGTATAAAAGCAGGATACAAACCGGCTAAAAGACTGGTAATCAGGGCTAGCGATATCAATAAAAATATATTGAAAGGTTGGAGTAAATGGCTGAAAGAAATGCCTGCACCGGTAAATTGAACAAAAACTGGTAGCAGGAAATAAACCATGGCTAATGCAAGAACCAGGCTAAAACTACTTATCAATAATGACTCCGTAAGAAACTGAATTACCAAAGCTTTTTTTTCAGAGCCAAATGTTTTTCTGATGCCCACTTCCTTTGCTCTTTCGCTCGACCGGGCAGTGGATAAATTGATAAAGTTAATAATCGCTAATAATAAAATGATGACTGCAATGGCACCAAATATATATACGGCTTGCAGGCTTCCATTGGGTTTGAGCTCCCCCTCCAAATGTGATATTAGGTGGATTTTTTTTAATGGCTGTAAATAGTACAAATAGCCGTTTCCAGCTTTGAAAAAATTGTCAAAAGGCATAGCAAAAGCCTGAGCAATATTACCGGCTGCATATTTTTTAATAATATCTGAAAACCTGGCCTGAACTCTATTGAATGAAGTACCTGGGCTCAATAAAATATAAGTATGGGCGCCAAAATTCACATAATTCTCTCTTTTAAATCCGGGCACGCCTGCAGTAGTCACTAAAATATCAAAATCAAAATGTGAATTATCAGGCCAATCGGCACATACGGCATTAATTTGGAGAGGATTATTATTTTGACCTTCTTGCTCTATAGATTTTCCAATGGCATTTGACACGGAGCCGAAATATTTCACAGCGGTAGATTCCGTCATCACTATGGAATGTGGTGCATTCAATGCAGTATTCAAATCACCTGCGAGAGATAGGTGATCAAATATTTTGAAAAATGTAGAGTCGGCAAAAAGCACTTTTTTCTCTTCAAATTTTTTTTCACCCACTTTATATTGGATAGAAGTTCCGCCCAGAAAATCGAACACTCTGACTACTTCATTTACCTCGGGACATTCAGCTTTTACTGCAGCACCATATGATTGGGGAATCATAGAATATGATGTCGATCGACCTGGGTATTTGCGATCTACTACCATCCGAAAGATTCGATCACCGTTTTTATGGAAATCATCATAGCTGAGCTCGTGACGGATAAATAATACGATCAACATACATATGGAAATTCCAAGCGCCAGTCCTGCGATATTGATAAAAGAGTATCCAGGATTTTTTAAAAGATTTCTCCAACCTATTAATAAATAATGTTTTATCATTTTCAGGCTAATTTACATTTGATCAATATATTTAATCTATCGGAAAATCCACAGAAATTGTACCGAATTCTAAAATATTGATTTAGTGTAAGTTAAAAAGTGTAATACGAGATAAATGTTCGATTTCGATACATAGAGTGTACGAATATTGCTAGTATGTCACTCCCACCAAAATTTCTGGTA
Source organism: Chitinophagales bacterium (assembly GCA_038251405.1). Lineage (GTDB taxonomy): Bacteria > Bacteroidota > Bacteroidia > Chitinophagales > Saprospiraceae > JADJLQ01. The sequence goes on along the minus strand of JBBSBH010000015.1, from coordinate 13,575 downwards.
ATCACTTTTAAATGTATAAAATTCAATGGAGTTAATATTTCTAATCAGTTACTGGTAATTAGGGCCTGCAATAGTTATATAGGAACGAAATGAAATGATCATTCCATTGCCTTAAGTAATTTAGGAAAAACTAACTGTTTTTTTGTGTATTAAATATCCATCTAATACGTTTACTGCTCCAGCAAATAAATTGATGAAATTTCAAAAAAATAATAGAAAAGTATATTTCTAATTCAGGGGTATATGTTCCTGAATATGAAAGTAACTCTCCATATTTACATTTCTGTTGATAGCAGTACTGATATGAGTCTTCAATGTGGGTATAAACGTACATTGCAACCATTTGTTAGCCTCTGCCTCTGTAGCATTAGGATTAATTATATTGTATCTATCCAGTTCAAATTTTACCCAATCATGATACGAAGTACCTGTACCTATTGAATAACCTGTAGGTAACAATTTATAATTATAGCCATCATATGGATGAAAACCATCTAAAGCTGCTTTTTTGACAACTACGTGGAGTATATTTTCTCCTGGTGCAAATGCATCGTACAATGTCGAAGGAATGATACGCATCATATTCATATCATCATCATTATTATCCATCATATGATTAAGAATAGCAGATCTTCTGAATTGAATCGAATTATTGACGGGCTTCCAATCTAAACAGTAATGACCATTAGTGGTGTATGCATCAGCACACACTTGCCAGCCTTTATTTAATAACATAGCTTTCAAAGAAAGTCCACTTGAGGATTGTCTATATATAGTACAATTACCCCTAGTAAGCGTTTGTGCAGTATTCGAGCAAGTGGCGCAATCCAATGAAATTAGAGGAGTGGTGCTATCGCAGGGATAACCACCTGTGCCATTGAAGCAGAATGATGCGAAATCGCCGCCACCAGGGAGACCGGGGTTGTGGGAGAAATCATACTGTATAAGCTGATTGCAAAAAGAATGAAGAGAATTTGGGAAACAACCGACCATTCTATTATTTCTTAGATTAATTGCTGAAAGATTCGTCATTAGACCAAGTTCAGGAGGAATTGTCCCAGTTAACTTATTATTAAAAAGCATTAAATGTTTTAAATTTAAAAGTCTACTTAATGAATTTGGAATGACTCCAGTCAACTGATTTTCATTAAGTAGTAATCTTTCTAAATGTGACATATTACCAATTTCATCAGGAATAGGCCCACTAAAACTATTTCGAGCTAATAATAGTTCTTTAAGATTATTCAGCCTACCTATTTCTACTGGAATATCTCCTGTCAAATGATTCTCCCCTACTGTTATAACTTTCAAATTGTTCAAATGAGATAATTCCATTGGTAAAGAACCTGAAAGACTATTTCCAAATAGATTTAATGTTTCCAGGTTAGATAAATTTCCAATTGAAGTTGGAATTGATCCAGAAAGTTGATTGTTCGAGAGGTTCAATTCAACCAGGTTTCTTAGCTGACCCAGTGATGCAGGTATTTCATTCTGAAAATGATTATTAAAAAATGATAAATATTTTAAATTAATTAAGTTTCCAATTTCCGAAGGAATATAGCCTGTAAGTTTGTTGCCATATAATGAAAGTGATTGCAAAGTAATTAAACTGCCCAGCGAAACAGAAAGTGTCCCTACTAAATTATTTGTCTGAAGTGCCAAATATGTAATCCTTCTACTCAAATCACACCCTACCCCATACCATGTACAGATATCACTTCCAGTCCCCCATCCTTCTTGATGTATCCAATGCGGTCCATCTGTAGCATTATACAAGTCCATCAATATCTCCCGATCTGTCATTGGTGGAGTAAGATTCTCATCACAGCATTCTACATCTACATAATCAGTATTCAAAGTAATTACTCCTGGTTTAATTTCACGATCCTTTCGATCCGGAATGAATGCCATCGCAGGTAAGAAGAGGCAGATACCTGCAAATACCCTAAAGAAATGAGGGAAGTTACGACCCCTAAATAATAGTTGGGGCATTTTGAAAAAATTGAGTTTCATGATATTTAAGATTTAATTGAGTAATTTTTTATTCATCCATAATTCACTTCACTTATTTACAAGTCAATCACATAAATTGATGATCATTTAATATGTGCATGAAGCATTAGATTATTAATTAGTGTGGCATCGAATATTTTTGTTACCGAAAGTTTGTCACCACTTGTAGTGACATGATTTTGGAAACAATCGATCACTTATAGACATTACCTTAAAAGCACATATTTATTCATTTATTGATATGTATTGTGGAAATAGCTACAATAAAATTTTTTTCAGGAAATTTAGTTGACAAGTCGAAGGCCATGGAACTTGCATCCATGGCCCTCGAACTAATCATTTTATTATATGCTTTATTTTTGAATAATGAATTTCTTTTCGGTAAAAGTATTGCCCGATTTTAACTGAATTAGGTAAAGACCTGTCGAGATTTGTTGGCCAGAAAGGTCCAGATTTATTTTAGTATTTTGATCGTTTCCAGCTAATTTCTTAGACCATACTTTTCTGCCAAATGGATCATAAATTGTAAGTAGGCTTTCTGCTTGACTATCCAAATCATTTACTTGTAACGTAAACCTTCCTGTGTTTGGATTAGGGTAAATTTCAATATCTGTTGATAGCAGTGCCTTACTCGATTTAAATGCAAGATTTGAAGTCAGGTTATTGGGGATAATGATCAATGGTTGAGATTCAGAGCAATTGGACGGAGTAAACTTAAAGAATTGTAAGCCAAGTAGATTCTGTGATGATAATGAATACGATGAATTAGTTTTACTTGCAGTCAAATATTTATGGTTTGAGCGGCTGATAATATTTGAAGCTCCGATAAACGTATTTGTGGAGATAGACCAATCTGATGCGGGAGAGGTATAGCTAGCCTGGACAAGATTGCCATTCGACACCCTTAGATAGAGGCCACTTGTTTTATTCTTAAATCTTTTGTATCCATTGAATGATTCTAAAACCCAGGTTTGAGTCGATGTAGCCATACTGGTTTGTTGTACTACTGTATTGCCTTGTAAGCCTGCTACTTTGCCTGAACCAAATAGTGTATAGTTTTGAATATTAAAGCAATCACCGGGATCAGAAGGAATGTTGGCTTGTTTAACCCTGAATTGTTTACTTACAGAAATAGTACAATTTCCTTGTATCACTTTATACAAAACAGTATGATAGCCTACTGTCAATAGTATTGGAGAAAAACTGTTAAGTGCCAATTTAATGTTATCGATGTAAAAAGTGCCACCACCTGGCGTGCCTGTCAAAGTAATGATAGGATCAGATTTTGAATAAACAGTGTCAAGATTGTTAATGGTAACTCCTAACGTTGGAGAATTTAATGTCGCATTGATAGAATTGGAAATGCAACCTGCAATGCTTTTGAGTTTTAATGAATAGTTGCCGAGAGCCAAACCAGATTTAAAATTTGAAAATTGGTAAGTAATTCCATCATTAAAGCTTACTGAATCCGAAGTTGTATTTTTCACAACAGTGATTGTCCCAGTGGCAATGGTGCAAGTTGGCTGAATTAGTGAAAATGTAGGAGCAAGTGGTGATGGACATGAATTGCATTCTCCCGCATTATTCGAACAGAATGCATCAAAATCTCCTCCACCGGGTAAGCCAACATTTCCTGTAAAATCATAATAAATATTGCAAAGTGAATGCAATGAATGTGGAAAACAACCAGTTAATAGATTGTTTTGAAATTCTAGCTGAAATAGATTAGATAAATTACCAATTGAAGAGGGAATGGATCCAGAAAGTTGATTATCTGAAAGGGCTAAATATTGTAAATTAGAGAGATTTCCAATGCCCGAAGGAATGCTACCTATTAATTGATTATTATTAAGCGCTAACCAAGTTAAATGAGATAGATTAAATAATGAAGTAGGAATGGTACCTGAAAGTTGATTTTCCGAAAATGATAAATTTTCAAGGTTTAATAAATTTCCGATGCCCGAAGGAATGTTACCTGTTAACTGATTAATATTGAGGCCTAACTCAGTTAGATTAGAAAGATTACTTATTGATGAAGGTATAGATCCTGAAAATTGATTTCCTCCAAGTTCCAATACTTCCAAATTTGATAAATTCCCAATTGAAGCTGGAATAATTCCGCTTATGTGGTTTTGGGTACTGCTTACTCCACCTAGGTATAGATATTTAAGGCTAGAAAAATTGCCTATTGATGAAGGTAAGGTTCCTGATAGATTATTATTGGGAAGATATAAATAGTACACTCGATTATTCTCATCACAGTGTACTCCATTCCATGTACATACATTACAATTGACTAACCAACCTGTATTATTGGCCCAAGTATTTCCATTTGTAGAGTTGTATAAATCCACTAAAGCCGCATAGTCAGGATGACTATTATCACATGGGGTGCATTTACCAGTACTATCTGCACAAAAAGAGGAAAAATCTCCGCCACCAGGTAAGCTTATATTACCACTTAAATTATAATAGGTGAGGTGATTGCATAATGAATGTAAAGAAGATGGGAAGCACCCTGTCAGGTTATTGCCTTGTAAAATTAGTGTTTGTAAACTTACTAAATTACCTAGACTGGTTGGGATACTACCCGTAAGTTGACAAGCACTTAATCCTAAAGAAACCAGCTCAGTTAGGTTACCAAGCTCGGTTGGTATATTACCGCCAAGAGGAAGTCCGAAAAAATCTAAGTATTGCAAATGAATTAGACTTCCAATAAATGCAGGGATTGGACCAGTGATTTGATTGTACGCTAATCCCAAATTTTGAAGTGCGGTTAAATTTTGTAAAAAGGAAGGAAAGCTAGCAGTTAATTGATTTTCGTTTAACCATAAAGTAATTAAGTGAGTTAAATTACCTATTGAACTTGGAATGGAGCCAGTTAATTGATTTTCGTTTAACCATAGTTCCATCAAATTAGAAATGTTGCCTATGCTTGCGGGTATGATTCCTATGAGATTATTGTTTGTAAGGTTAATACTGACTACTCTGCCATCCCCATTAATACCTACTCCATACCAATTACTTAAAATAGGGTCTGTCAACCATCCCGTATTATTCGTCCAATTCGCCCCATCCGTAGCATTATAAAGGTCTACCAAAGCCAACGAGTCAGTAAGATTATTTGGCAAAAAGTAATTTACAGTTGACTCTTGAATCATCTTGGTTGGTGACGATTCTGTCTTATAGCAAATAGATTTTGAAAAGATCCGGTGGTTTGAAGGTGGAGTACTGCCAGAAATAGAGAAAGGGTGTAAACAGATGATCAAGGTTACAAAAAGTAAGTAATGTAAGTACGATATTATCTTTCTTACATTGTTCAAATTTAAAAAGGTAAAAATTTTAGGTCCCATAATAATTTAGTTTAATTTTTTAGGAATAAATGAAATAATTGATTGTTTTTAGATATAAAATGATTCCTCAGCCCATTTACCTGGTCATCAGATAAATCGATGAATTTGCAAAAGAGGACAAGGAATTTAATTTATAGTAAGTGTCCTGTCCAATCATTTAGTTACTAGAAGATTGTCACCAGTTGTAGTGACAGATCAAGGAATAGGTAATTCAAGATGAGTCCATCTGAAGGAATATTATTTGTGAATATATATTTTGGATATGGCTTCCGTAACGGAGTGTACATTTAGTTTGAAGTATGCCCTCTTTATCATAGTACGCACCGTATTGATAGAAATGTTCATCTCAGCAGAGACCATTTTATGACTGTTTCCTTTGGATAAAAGATCTAAGATCTCAGTTTCACGGGATGATAATTTAGTATCTTGATTAGTCGGGTTCATCCTATTCGATTTAAATAATCTTTTCAATCCTGCCATTTAATAGCACCGTATCTTTTATAAATTGAGAAAGTAGCTCTGTAGTTTTTATTTTGCCACTGATGGATTGATAATATCGTATAATAAATTCCTTATTTATCTGAGATTGATTTGAATTGTATCCAGCATTTAAGAAAAGTATTGAAAGCAAAAAGAAAAAGAGTGTTTTCATAGTTTATTATTTTAAATTTTCATAGTTTATTATTTTAAAATCTGGATCAACTATTTGATAGAATAAATATCATTCCAAAGGATATGAATACTTTTATTAATTCAGGTCTATTATAATGCCAAGAGATATTCATTTCCGCTTCAATATTTTTGCAGTATTAAAGCCTGTGGCGGTTTTCACCATTACTACATAAACACTTGAATGAAATTGTTCCATATTTAGATACGTAGAGATAGTGACGCCTCCGGAGTTATTCATATCTCCCATCATATTAAAAGTGCCATATACGGTAAGACTTCCCGGCCCATCTACAACATAACCAACAGTTGAGGTAATCCTGGTTACGTTCAGGTTATTAACGACTGGGGACACATTCAAAGTAACCAAAGCTTCGGAGATCACCACATCATCAGTCTGCAAAGGCACATGTCCGCATGACCAGTTGGCAGCAGTTCCCCAGTTACCAGTAGTTGATCCAATCCAAGTGCAGTTGACAGCATTGGCTGAAACTCCAGTGAAAAGCAGAACAACTAAAACATTCAAATAAAATTTCATTTGATTTGTATTTTGATTTATCATTTCGAATGATTCCAGGAATCAATATTGTTTTAGTAAATATCTATTATAAACACCTAACTCGCGTTCACATCTTCATGCGACAGACCTATCAGTTCGAAGTATAATTCTGATTGTAAAGGGTTTATAAACAAGAGGAATCTATTTGTCACATCAAGATGTGACGGAATATGGCGACGGTTACTCCGAAGACACCTTTGCCTTGATCATTTATTAAAAAAAAACGATGCCCAAAAGGAAATGAATTATCTCTGAATGTATTTATTGCGTCATTTCTTAAACACTTTTGAAACCGCCTCCACCACATTGTGCACCCTCAATTTAGTATAGATTCGTTTGACATGGGTGCGCACGGTATCCATACTGATCTGCAATTCATCAGCAACCATTTTATAACTGAATCCACGGGCCAGTGTCTTAATGACCTCCAATTCGCGGGCAGAAAGTTTATCTACATCGGCATCCCGTTCGGTGGGTTTGCCCGGGAAGAGTTGAAGGACTTTTCTGGCAATGAGGGGCGACATTGGAGCACCACCTTCGGTCACCTCTCTCAGAGCTTCAAGTATCCGCGTCGGCTTCGCATTTTTAAGTAGATACCCACTCGCACCTGCACATACCGCCTCAAATACTCTTTCGTCGTCGTCAAATACAGTGAGCATCAAAGCCTCAATATGTGGATAAGCTTTTTTCAGTCGTGCAACGCCTTCAATGCCGCTCATGCCCGGCATATCAATATCCATCAATACTACATCGGGTTGCAGTGTAGTGGCTTGTTCCACGACAAGCATACAATTGTCAAATGCTCCACATAGCTCATATCCTTCGTTTTCGCCAATGAGATCAGCTAATGCCTCGCGAAGGTCGGTGTTGTCATCGTAGAGCAAAGTCCGGATAGCCATTAAATTCTGTTCATATTTAAATTACCACAAAGATGGGCAGTTCCGGGGATACTGACTATCACATGAAGAGGTGATAACAATGTGGTATGTCATTCCTGGTGGGTACATAAACATGGTTTTGTTCATAAAATAAAATCTGACTGCCCACACATTTTAAGTGGATAAAGGTATTACCAATTGAAGTTCCGTACCTACACCCGGAGTAGAATTTACCATCAATGTCCCACCCAGCGCCTTCGCCCGGCTATTCATATTTTGCAGCCCATTACCTCCTTGGTTGGTTACTTTAGTTATGCCTTTTTGCATATCAAAACCAACGCCGTCATCTTTCATCTTCAACTTCAAATTGTTTCCTTGTTTTTCCAATTTAACTTCAACATGCTTAGCATGCGCATGCTTGGTGCAATTGTGTATGGCTTCCTTGAAAAGCAGATAAAAGTCTTTGCGTTTCGCCATTGGAAGGGTGAGTGATTCTATATCTTCACCGATCTGAAAATGCAAAGTAGCTCCCACGTTTTCAAGCATTTCGGATGCGTAGGTACTCATGCGGGCAAGGACCATTTCCATCGAGTCATTCTTTGGGTTGATAGACCATACGATATCGCTGATGCTGTCTAGTGCATCGCGTGCTTTGTCACCTATATTGAAAAGCCGGGCCTGGTACAGGTCATTTTGACCACCCAGCTTAGCCGATTCAGAAAGAATGCTGATGCTGCTGAGCGTGCTACCTACCTCATCGTGTAGATCTCGGGCTATATTTAGGCGGAGCTGTTCCTGCCGAAGGCGCTGGATCTCTCTATAGCGGAAAATGCTGTAAAAAATCAGGCCACCTGATACAAAACATATTGAATAAAACCACCAGGTCCGATAATATGGGGAAAGGATATGTAGTCGAAAAGTAGCCATTCTTCCCATTTCAAGACCACTTTCATCCCTCGCTTTTACCATGAATGTGTAGTCACCGCCGTCCAAGTTAGTATAGTTTGCTTGTTTATTTGATCGGGTCTGGAACCAATCACGGTCGAATCCCTCCATCTTATACCAAAGAATAGGGTAAGCCGAATTAGCACAATCAAATTCAAAAGAAATAAAATTTTGAGCATAGTTCAATTCAAATGACTTTTGTTGATAATCCGTCGGATTCACTGGCTGAATTTTATCAAAAACCCGAAATGTGTGAATGAAAATGGAGTCTTTACCTCCTTTCCAACGAAATCGCGTACTGGCACTGCCAGCTGTAAATCCTTTTTTTAAATCACAATTGGTGTCGAGGCCTCTTATGCTCGAGACTAATGAATCCTGGCTGCTTATATTTGCAGCAAATTCCATTTCCGTCCGACAGCCTCCCCACCATCTTATCTCCAGGCCATTAACTCGTTTATGGTTTAGTATTTTTCCATGAACAATATGTGCCGGATGTACCATCACCAAGAAATCTTCATCTTGAAAATAATAAACCAAGTCGTTAGTAGTCGTAATCCACGTGCCACTTAGGTCTTTTTCAGGTACAAATTTTTCACCTCGAGGAATCATGATTTTGTTGTTCTCCTTTGGCCAAAACAATAAAAAGGGTTGGACGGTATTGTCAAAGGTTGTTTTGGCTTTTGACTCAAACCACCATCCTTCTTTATTTTCTTGATATTTCAATTGGTTGACAATTTTCTCGCCTGTTTGTAAGTCAACGAATTTGCAGATACCTGAAATTTCATTGTTTATTATTTCGCCTTCAAAGTAGGCCTTCGAGTGGTCAGAGAGTGCTATATAATAAATTTTTGAACCATCTGCCACCCACTCAGCAAGACTACCATCGGGCATTTTCCAAGTACCTCCTGTAAATGGTTCGGGCCTGGTATTGGTAGAAATTTGACCTCGAATTGTTCCCGGCGGGGAATCATTGGAATGATTTTCAAACTGTTCGGGGTTACTGAATAAAACCGAAATACCCTCATTTCCTCCAAGCCAAATATTCTGCCTTGAATCAATGAACATTACGTTCATCAATCCACAACGAAGACCATTTTCATCAAAATGCTCTGTATTTAAAGTGGCTGTGAATTTTTTTTGGTAAATATTGAAACAAGTAACTACTGAATTACCATGTCCAAACATCCACAATACAGAATCGCCCGTCAACGCGGGAATTGAAGTGATGCCAGAAAAATTTGAAATACCAGTGGAACCATTACTCCACTTTTCCCATCGGGCTGTATTCATATCATAACTCAATAATTGTTCCCCGCCAACCCAAATTTGATTCCTAAATTCCTGTTGAAAAATATTTGTGCCTAGTATCAGCCCATTGTCCACTGTGAAATCCAAACCATTCGGGTCCAGATTCGCTCGTGATGGAAGTGGAAAAGGGTTGGCTGTGGTAAAAAAAGATCCATCGGGTCGGAAAAAGGTAATTGCATTTGTACCGGCACCGCCAACTAAAATATTTCCTTCCATGTCTTTACCCAATACACCCCAGACACTTCGATATTTGAGCGGAATGGTCAATCTACGGCGACACACCAAATCATCACAATTAATTGCATAAATTCCGGTACCCTTACGAAACCATATACTGCGGTCATCCTTCCAATCCTGAAGATAAATTTTGTTCGCCCAGGAATCTATATTCTGGCTTGGTTCTACTCGGGATAAATCATATTCAATGAATGTATCTAATTTATCGTCAAAATAGAAAAGCTGCTGGCTAGTAGATTCCCAAATTTTTCCTTTATTGTCTATAGTTAAAGAATGGACACCTACCCAATCCTCACCCATCGTGGATTCTTTAAGTGGATGCATGTAATTTTTAAATCTTTTACCATCGAAACAACTGACTCCGGTTTGCGTGGTTATCCATATGCGATTTTGCAAATCTTCCTGAAAATCATAAATACGACTATCAGGAAGTCCCTGATCTTTAGAGTAATAAAGAAAATCGAAATGGGTGATTTGACCAATAGATGGAAACGCAATAATAAAAAATAGACCTTTAATAAGAAATTTTATCGTTTTCATTTTATGCGATGCCATTGAATGCATTCAATAAATCTATTCATAATTGCAATTAAGGGTTTAAGTAGTGTAAACTGGCTGAATTATTAAATCTATTTTTTGCAAGGTCAAACTTTAATAATAACAGGATTATCTTACTCAATCCGGTACTGGTTTTCAATACAGAGATTAAATTAATATAGGGAATAAATAAACGACATTTCATGTGGGTCCAATGAAATTTTACCGAATATAAGAAAAAGTAGAGGGGAAAAATGAAAAATGTATTTCTGGGGTGAAGTTTCGGCCAGAACTCTAAGGTAAAAATTTATAGGCTTGCCTGCTAGTCCATTCTGATTAATGTATAAACAATCCCTTTGCGTTTCTTATCATTCGAAATTTATTAGGCTATATGTATTATTCTTGCCTTCAGATATTAAATTCTATGCAATAAAATCAGCAACGATTACTTTAATTATTATAATATATTCCGTGAAGCAATACTTTTAAACGAATTAATTTCATGATGGCAAAAAGCGACCAGACTCTACTTTCAAAGTATCGCCTGTAGATATAGGGCATTTATACGATTCATTTGTGAATATATATTTTGGATATAGCTTCTGTCACGGAGTGTACATTTAGTTTGAAGTATGCTCTCTTTATCATGGTACGCACGGAATTGATAGAAATGTTCATCTCAGCAGAGACCATTTTATGACTGTTCCCTTTGGATAAAAGATCTAAGATCTCAGTTTCACGGGATGATAATTTAGTATTCTGTATGGTCGCATTCATAATTCATAAATATTCATAATTTATAACTCAGCCCTTCACAAAATAGCATCCTTCTCCATTAAGGTCAGCTGTACTGTGACAAGGCTAATAATTTCTTTGGATCCATGATTATGCCTGTGGCATAGCTAAGCATGGGCCAGTAATGTGACTTTTGAAAACATCTTTTGTATTTGTTAGCTCTCCTCTTTTATGAGCGTTTTTATTTGTTCACCCATTTCGGAAGTTACAGTCACATGGTGCACAAGTAACGCATGATTAGTAGCCTTTTCAAGTACTTCATTTTCTGTTGAGGCTTTGATTACACCTTCACAATCAAAACCAAGATCACGACATTTTAAAGTTTTCATATAATAATTATTTATTTTTTTCACGTTCTGTTTTAGTATTGACAAATATATATAGCGCTGCCATCAAAAGACGGTAACGTTTGTTACATAGACCCAAATAAATCAGTTTAATTGGATATATCCTCTATATAGTTTGAGTAAGTTTTTTTGTTCAAATCCCTTTAATATCCGGGAGATAACCACTCGGTTTGTCCCAAGTTCATTTGCGAGGTTTTGGTGTGAAATTTCGATTTTTTTCAATTTCTCTTCCAAACTTCGTTTCTTTAAATATATCATCAATCTTACTTCTACCGTATCAAATGCAACGCTTTCAAAAGCGTTTAAAAGTTCGTCATACCGACTTCTGAAAGTTTTAATCAAAAAATCATTCCATGATCTATATTTCAATTGCCATTCCTTAGTAAGTGAAGTGGGGAAAACAAAAATCTCTGAGCTGACAGCTGCTACACCATAGGATGTACTTGTTTTATTAAAATATGCGGATGATAAAGACATCATACATGTTTCACCTTCCCGTACATAATAAAGCAATATTTCTTTCTCTTCCTTTTGCTGAAAAACTCTTATTTCACCAGTTATCACTATTGGTAAGAAATCTAAATATTGTCCCTCTTTTACAATCGTATCTCCTTTTTTGATTATTAAAAACCTTCCGTGAGCAACCATTTCATTTCTTAAATCAGGTTCTGTGAAAAAAGCAGGTAATTTGGTAATTTGTTCACTCTTTATCATTTTAGTTCGGGTTTAAATTATTTTATCTCACTATCGAATATACCCTTTTAACCTGCTCACCTGTCATATAAATTAAGGATATTGAGTAAGAATGTAAGTGCGGTTATTCATAATAAGTGTATAAACCTAAGTTATATAAAAGCTAAACTATGTCACCAATAGTGATGACAAAGATTGGTATTTATTTTTTTTATACATTTTTTTTGTGAAGGGGTTTCCACATTATTCATATGTAAATTTTTAGATCTTGTCGCTGACTACTTTGATATAATCTTCTAACAAAGTAAGGTGTTCTCCTAGAAGCTTAGTAGTATCTTTCGGATTCATACGTAATCCCTCAGCATATTGAAGCATGAGCCCTGTAAAGGATTTTTGCATTGGATGATCAGTTCCAGCCAATTGTTCTTGTAAAGCAGATACAGGCATATACTCCACCTCAAAAATTTTATTTTGAGCCTTTTCAAATAGTTGAATCACCTCGTTGGGACTCAACGCTTCTGGTCCTCCAATATTTATTATCCCACTGGATTGGACATCACTACCGATAGCGGCTACAGCAGCTTTAGCTACATCTTTGTATGATATCCAGGATAGTTTATTTTCACCAGCTCCGTAGATAAGTGCTTTGGCATTTTGATAGTCGAAACCTATGGCAGGACTCAGCCATATCTCCATAAAATAATTTGCCTGTAAGCTTATGCCTGTCATCGACTTACTCGAGAGCAGAGCCTTCTCTACAGCCCTCTTAGCATCGGACAAGGGATTGGGATAAGAATTGTTTTCGGGAAAAGAAATGAAAACAAATTTTTTCACTCCGGCATGTTGAGCGGCATGTACTAACGCTAACTGTCCCTGATGATCTACCGTCTCTATAGTATCACCATCACGAGCGGTGAATGTACAGGACACCGTAGAGATGATACTATCAATGCCTTTACAGGATGCATCCAATGATGTTGGGTCTTTGAGATCAGCGACTACGATATCTGTAGCTAATGATTTTATAATGGCTACTTTTTCAGGAGCAGAATCTTTTCGTACCATGGCACGAAAAGGAATGTTTTGTTTTGATAAGAGATGACAAATCTCTATCCCTACCATGCCGGTAGAGCCTACGATGAGTACCATAATAATTTAAAGTTTAGAAGGTTACTTAATAATTGGTTTTTTAGTTAGTTGATGAAGTGCGAAGTGATTGTCGATTATTTTTGATTCAATAC
>JBBSBH010000014.1:0-121730 GCA_038251405.1 Chitinophagales bacterium | reverse complement strand
GCTTTATCCGCGCAAATCGGGGCCTTCTGTGAAAAATAAAATGACTGCAGATCTCTAAGGCTTTCATAAAAAGTATGCCGCAGATTACTCAGATTTTCACAGAAATAATCGGCTTTATCCGCGCAAATCGGTGCCTTCTGTGGCTAATTAAATGACCGCATATCTCTAAGGCTTTCATAAAAAGTATGCCGCAGACTACTCAGATTTTCATAGAGAGAAATGGCTTTATCTGCGCAAATCAGTGCCTTCTGTGGCTAATAAATAGTCGCAGATCTCTAAGGCTTTCATAAAAAGTATGCCGCAGATTACTCAGATTTTCACAGAGAGAATCGGCTTTATCCGCGCAAATCGGGGCCTTCTGTGGCTAATTAAATGACCGCATATCTCTAAGGCTTTCATAAAAAGTTTGCCGCAGATTACTCAGATTTTCACAGAGAGAATCGGCTTTATCTGCGCAAATCGGGGCCTTCTGTGGCTAATAAATAGTCGCAGATCTCTAAGGCTTTCATAAAAAGTTTGCCGCAGATTACTCAGATTTTCACAGAAAGAAATGGCTTTATCTGCGCAAATCGGTGCCTTCTGTGGCTAATAAATAGTCGCAGATCTCTAAGGCTTTCAATGAAAAAAATCATTTTGTATCAAGCCCAGGCAATACAATATTGTCTGCCTCCGTTTTTTGCATCTTAATCCTTTTAAAAGATTGATCTGCTTCGAAGAAAAAGCCAGTTCCCACTTCTTTGCCTCTCGTATATTTGAAGAATTTATTACTATAAATGAGTTGTCGGTTTTCATCCCAGATGAGTTCCTCACTTTCCAGAGTAGATCCATCTGCTTTGATGAGCTTTACATGATCTCTGGCAGTCATTATTCTTTTATATTCTTCCCGGAATGCATACCGGGCCGTGAGTGTCGCTGTCAGATGGGAGGAATCATCATAAAATTCACAATATATTCCATCCGTAAATTCCTGTACATTATTATTTCCATTTCCACTACGCTTTACTACGGGCGCTTTCATTACCACTTTGAGCCTACCAGAGTCAGTATAGTGAAGTGTAAAATTTTCTACTACTTCTTCATTGCCTTTTTTGCGGGTAACCTCCTCCAATAGATCTACATCATCATGGCATGAAGAAATCAGTATGGCAAATAGAAATATACTACCTAAGTAATGTAACATCTCCTTTTATTATTCGATCAACTCTATCAACAAATTGTACGGATGCCATGAAAGTGTATACACCAGAAGGTAATGGCTGACCATTGGAAGTACCATCCCAACCTGATAAATCATCATTGATATCCAATCCAATTCCTTCAAATACAAGCCCACCCCAACGGTTAAATACGCGCAGATAATTTATTCCCGAAATAGCCCGGTTGCCATAAAATTTGAATATTTTATTTCTTCCATCTCGCTCGGGTGTAAATACATTGGGGATGTATAGTGCTCTATCAATACTTACATCTACAAACATGGAATCATATGCCTTACATCCATTTACAGTGGTGATTTCCAAAATATATTTTGTACTTCCCGGAGGAATTGCATCTGTCATCAAACAAGTATCACATACTACACCATCGGGGGGAATCCATCGTACAGATTTAATAACCTGACCAGAATTATATGAACCTTTCAATGTCACTTCGTAACCTAGTCTACCAGTAAGATCTGGCCCTGCATCTGCGGTGATAGGAGGTGGTTCATTTAAAGTCACCACAGTTGAGTCTCTGCAACCTTTAGCATCAGTAATTTTCAAGAGGTAAGAACCTATATCCAGATTTTTGTATGCAAACTGTCGTTTAAATTTAGAATTATTGAAACTGAATAAATACTCTGGCGTACCACCATTTCCAGAAATATTTACTGACCCATCAGGAATACCATTGCAAACTAAATTCATTGCATTTGGATTGATCTTCAAAGTAGGTAGATCTTCACAGCAAGGTTGTACATCTATGGTCCTGGTCAGTACTTCTGAACATCCCAGATTAGACTCTACCACAAGGACAATGGTTTTTGTTCCGTATGATTTATAGTTTATATTGAAAGGCCCTTTACCAGTTCCAATTTCGGTGGGTAATGCTCCTTCCCCAAAATTCCAGGTATATTTTGAAATATTACCATTTCCAAAAAAAGAACTATCCGTAATGGTGAATGGTTGGCTACATTTCAAACCCGAAGGTGGATCAACAGAAAAGTTTGCAGTAGGTCCCTGGAATTCCGCGGTACCTGTAAATTCCATAAAAAAGCCATTACCTGCATTACTATAATTATTGATGATCAAAGCGTAGCTTTTTCCAGCGACCATATCGAGGGACCTGGCAAAACCATTTTCTCCAGGATCACAATTGTAATTTTCTCCAATATCCCCATCACCATCTCTTAATCCGGTGGGACCCAGGCATCCGCGAGATAGGCAGGTAGAATTAGAGAGTGTAGTTTGGCAGCCTGTAGCTACACATCGAAGCAATTTTTTACCATTACAATCATTAATGCTGGTCATCTCATATACGGCAAAATCCATATCATCATCGATGATTTCAGGAGTAATCACAAAGCCCAAAGTGCCGGAAGTCTTGGCTGTCCATTTGAACCAGGTGGAATTAGTCTCGGATTGATTATTTAGAGGATCTGAATTATCTAAATCAAGGCATGAATTATCTGCTTCGTCTCGTATGAAGCCAAAACCTGTCACACTCAATACATGGAAAGGATCTTTATTACAAAGTACGGTTCCTGATCCACAGTCCCCATTTTGAGTTTTGGGGGGGTCGTAGTTGTTTACACAAAGTTGAAATGTTCCATTTTGAGTAGTGCTACTATTTATTCTTATTCGATATACTCCTCCTATGGTGAGCCCTCCTCTGTACAATGTAGTAGCATTGGAGTTATTCGCACTTCCTTCACATCCTAATGTGGCTATAGTACCATTACATGAACCTGCATATAGGGCGATCTGAGGCTGTTTAAGAGCGCTCCCTTTCACCGTAATCTGAACATCAGTGGCAATGGCGATAAATCTAAACCAAACATCGCTTTTAGCATTATTCCAACAATCTGGTTTACCAAAATCTCCCAGTAAGGTATCGAATGTGGCACCTACATTGGTAAATTCATTAGATTTAGAACAGAACTTGGTAACATTACTAATTGGAATGGCATCCAAACAAAAATCATTATCAGGCTGTGCAAAGCCTGTAAAAGGGATTAAAAGTGTAAATAAAAGAATCTGATAATTTAGTTTCATAGCGCTGATCTCCCTTATCCTCATTTAACCTTCAATGTTAACGAATTGATTTCATCCGTAAAGTTTCGAAAACCTTAAAATTGCCGGTTATCAAATAAGATAGACGAGAAATGCACATAAATGGTTAGATATCAAGGCAAATATAACAACCTGAGTCAATTAAACAGGTATAAAAAATTTCCAATAAACGGTATTAATAGAATGAATTATTTTAATGATGCTGATGCAAGCCAAAGTCCTAAAAATGTTTATCACCTATTGGATAAACATTTTTATACGTTTAAAAGAAAGAACCTTTTATCTCTCTAACCCAAAGGGTACGCCTATTATTTGCTGAATTTTATCCCTTTAATAGACGGAACTACTATATGTCACACACACGTTCTAATTTTATTAAGTCTGTTTTTACACATATTTCCTATTTTTATCTTTTAGATGCCTAGCCCAAAACCGGAACCGGATCGAAAGAGCAATGATGTGCTCACCGCCTACGACGAATCGTTCGTACCGTGGTCAGTATATATGAATCTGCAAAACTCAATTCAATTTGCAGATAATAAAATCAATCTTTTATTCGTGATTGCAGGTATTATTTTCTCAATAGTGATTGGTGAGGCTGATACTTTTAAAGATCAAAATATTGTATACCAGGTTGTTTTTATCCTTTTTTTGATAGCGATGTTGCCCTTTATGTACTTTAGTATTCGGACAGTAGCGGCGCATACCAAACACAAGCCGGATGTGGCGACGAGGAAAATCTATTTTTTTGGCGATATTCTTACCATGCAAGCCAGCCAGTATATTGAACGCTTCAAGTCTTATCCAAAGTACGAACATTATGATGAGCTATTATTACAAATTCACAATCTAAGTTTTATTGCAAAAAGTAAATTTTCTAATTACACCAGAGCGCTTTATGTATTATGCGTGATGATCGTGCTGGTGATGTTATTACTAGTCCTTAAAGTAATTGGTCATGGGTGATGAACAAAAAATATCAACTCTGATCGAAGGCGATCACAATCCGGATACCTATTATCCATATGATGAGCATTTGAGCATTTTGGGATCTTGTGATGAAGCTTTTGTACCGTGGAATGTATATATGACGCTC
Source organism: Chitinophagales bacterium (assembly GCA_038251405.1). Classification (GTDB taxonomy): domain Bacteria; phylum Bacteroidota; class Bacteroidia; order Chitinophagales; family Saprospiraceae; genus JADJLQ01. The sequence goes on along the minus strand of JBBSBH010000014.1, from coordinate 117,362 downwards.
CAGTCTTCTATTCAATTTGCTGACTATAAAATCAACCTTTTATTTGTGATTGCCGGATTGATATTATCTATAGTTATTGACAGTACGAATGATTTTAGTTCAGAGCCCACTACATATAAAATATGCTTTGTTTTATTCATGTTGGTAATGTTACCTTTTTTATATTATAGTATTCTTACGGTTGCAGCTCACACCAAAAGTAAACCTGATGTGAAGAGTAGAAAGCTTTATTTTTTTGGTGAAATCTCCAGCATGCGGACCTCAGAATATATCAAACTTTTTAGATACTCCACTCGTGCCGAGCACTACGACGAATTGCTTTTACAAGTACATAATCTAAGCCAAATCGCCAAAATGAAATTTAAAAATTATGGCAAGGCACTTTATTTACTTTGCATACTGATGGGTATATTATTGATCATGCTATCTATTAAAGCTTTTAAGGCTTAGATTTCTTTTTCATTACTGAGAATCAGGGTATGAGTAAGATTCAGATAAACAGGAAATTCTACAGTTTTAGCGAATGCCTGCTGGCTAGTAGCCAACCATTTTTTACATGAGTCCACACCTCCGTAAAGTAGAGATCGGGGTCTTCATTCACTCCGTTTGCTGTTACGTGAAAGATACCTTTAGCAGTAATTAATGCAAAATTATTTTTATAAACTCTGATCTTCACATCCCGGGTATCTACACTCCTTATAATCCATTTTCCAGCTTTGATATCCTGTAACAATTCTGACTTAGATTCAGTATTCCCGCCAGAATGAATATATACCAATCTGTCATCCAGAAGCGCACTCAGTTTATCTAAATTATTGGGATTCATGTATTCAAATTTTTCTTTGAATAACTTAAGTAAAGCTTGCTCAGTTCTGCTTTGGCTTTGAACCGCAATACTTAAAAATAAAAAATATAAAAGGACTGTATATTTCATTGTACAAAGATAAACTGAATTTTATTCTACTATGCCTGCGATATCATCTTTGAAATTATTCTTCTACTACTTCAAAAGCCATCACTGTATTTTTCCAAAAAGTAGGTACATATACCATTTTGGTTGCAGGGTCAAAGCCAATGTCAGCAGTATTTTTTCCTGTAGATTTTCCATCATAAAGAAGCTCTTTCCGGCCATCTCCATTTATATACCAAATAGCTCCAGCCCAACATGAGATAAGAAAGTCTTCATCTTTTACATTTTCTATTCCATCAGTACCCCCTTCCATACCTTCGGCGATCATGGAAATGCTTTTAGTCATTTGATTCACTTTGTACATGCCGCCATTATTCAACAAAAACAAATCTTTCCCTCGGACTAATACTCCATTAGGGCCAGCCAGACTATCTACTATTACGATAGAGCTATAGCCTTCTACCCGATAAAGTCTTTTCCCCTCAGAGTCGGTAACATAAATCACTCCTGATGGATCGATTGAAATATCATTCAAACCTTTTGCATCAGGTATATTTATTTTATTTACTATTTTACCTGTAGCGGTGTCTATCACTACTATTTGCTTTAGGTCAGCTACATATAATTTCCCATCATGCATACCCATTCCTTTAGGTGCTTGCAATCCGCTTACCCAATTTACCTTGATGATTTTGCCATCCAGACCGAGCTTACCAATAGAGCCCTTACCATCTGCTCCCCAAGGTTCTTTACCCTCTATATTACTTACATATAAAACCTGGCAATGAGGATCAAACAACACAGACTCCGGTACTTTAAATAATGAATCCGTCTCCCATTTTGCAACAAGTTTATGAGTTCTTACTGCAGGAATCTGGCTAGTTGCTTCAGGAACCTCATTTTTAGCTTCCTTATTTTTACAAGAAATGATCATAGCACAGATCAAAAGCAAAGAAAATATCTTATTCATTATATTCATTATTATATATTTTTGTTGATATGGCTAAGATAAGAAAGCTCATATGAGAATACCAAGGATGATTGATTGTTCACATACCATTTGAAAATTTACCGATAACTTTATGGTGAATTGATACTATTTTATCATAAATCCTGCAAAATGTATAAATCTGGCCTTTTTATTTTCGTATTCTTATTTGTAAATGATTTAATTGCTCAGAAAAATCCTATTGAATTAGGAAATGTGCATTGGTTAAGAGATTTGAAAGAAGCACAAGTAAAATCTGTGGAATCGGGAAAGGCTATATTTATATTATTCCAGGAAATCCCTGGATGTGCTACCTGTCAACGATATGGAAATGAAGTGATGAAACATAGTTTGATAGTGGATGTCGTGGAAAACGAATTTATTCCCCTTGCAATTTATAATAACAAAGGTGGTGAAGATGGAAGAGTGCTGAAATTGTTTAAAGAACCTGCCTGGAATAATCCTGTAGCTAGAATAGTTGATGCTGATTTGAGAGACATACTTCCAAGGTTGGACGGAGGGTATAGTCCCAAACAAGTTACTTCCTATATGATAAATGCATTAAAAGCTCAAAATAAAACGATCCCAAACTATCTTACTCTACTGCAGCAATCTTTCACGGATAATATAAAGACTATCACCTTCGGTATGTATTGCTTTTGGGAAGGAGAAAGCAAACTTGGGTCTTTAGATGGTGTGATCAGTACTCAACCCGGATTTGTAAATGGGAATGAAGTGGTGAAAGTAAACTTTGATCCCAATTATTTAAGTCCTGAAAAATTGATTAGCACTGCAAATAAACAAAACTGCACCAGCCAGATATACGCAGAATCAAGTGATGTGCATACATTACAAGGAATTAATAAAAATGTAAAAGAAATCTCCGCATTTAGACCAGATCAGGAGCCCCAATACCATCTATTGCACAGTAAATTTAGATATGTACAGATGCTACCCATTCAGGCCAGTAGGGTAAATAGTGCTTTGGCCTTGGGTGCGGATGCCACCTTATTTCTCTCACCTACTCAACTTAAGCGCATTATTAATAGCTTTAAATAAATTTAATGAGCCAGCCTATAGCCAAAGCTGTGGCCAACTCAACTAATATTGTTTATTTTACCTTCATCTATTTCCAGTGGGATATACTATATTAAAATTCAGAATCAGCAAGGATTATATAGTGTACCTTGGGTGTATTAATATCATCTAAATTTTCTTATTCTTATAATCTAAACCTGAATTGTACAATATCAATATTGGATTTTACCTCCTTTTACCATTCGCAATCGCCTGCATCAGCCCCCGCATGTACCCAAAAGCAAATAATGATCCAATATTACTATACCCAGCATGCTCATTACTATCACCCGCCATAGTTGGTACATGATCAGGTCTTATGGGGCCAGTAAATCCAATATCGTAATAGGACTTCATCGCTTTATACATATCTATTTGTCCTTCGTCATGGAATGTCTCCTCGAAGATGGTGCTCGGTTTGTTTCCACTTAGATCCCGCACATTCCGAAAGTGTACAAAGTGAATTAATTCTTTTCCAAATTCCTTTACTATAGTGGGAATATCACCATTGCCCATCAATGAAAAATTACCCTGGCACATAGTAATGCCATTATAAGGACTCTTTACTATTCTGGTCATTCGCTTAAAATTATCTACTGAAGTCATAATGCGTGAGATTCCCCGGATACTATCTACCTGTGGGTCATCCGGATGCATGGCCAATTTCATCCCGATCTTTGCTGCTTCAGGTACTACGGCTTTCAGGAAGTATTCTAAATTTTCCCAAAGTTTTTCTTTTGTTACTAGTCCAAACTCGGTAATAGGTAAGTCTTTGATTTCATTATTATCGAACGCTGTTACCAAAGCGCCACCCCGGCCGGGTTTATCCTTTTGGGTTCTATACCATCCGATTACCGGCATCCAGTTATAACAAATGACATCTACATTTCCATATTCTTTCAGGTTTTTCATGAACGTAATAAAATTGGATATTTCTTCATCCCGACCCTCCAGTCCGAGTTTAGTTTTATTTCCCAATGCAGGCGGCCCTTCTACAACATTAAATTTTAAGCCAAGCTTTGACCACATTTCTTTTGTCGCTTTTATTGATTCTGCTTCCCAGGGTTTGGCATCATCCCCTACTAATCTCGTATTAATACCCCCTACTGCCCCTAAAACATCCATTTGCTTACAAAGAGCTACCCGCCGTTCATCGGGCCCCCAGAAATAGGCTTCACTCATTTCCATGCCTGCATCCTTGATTGCTGTTATTATTTTGTCTTTGTGAGTTTGGTTTAAATCTTTCGTGATCATAGGTAATCCTCCAAGAGATAAAGAGGTTGCTAAAGTTGTACTATGTTTTAAAAAATCTCTTCGTTTGTTTGCCATATCGTATTATTTATAGATTTTACCTTTATGCTGCGATTCAAATTTATGTTTTTTGTTCTTCTTAAGATCATCTTTTGAGATCGATTCAATAAGTCCACGCATATATCCAATGGCATATAAAGTTCCAATGGTACTATAACCGGGCCTGTCATTATTGTCCCCAGCCATTGTGGGCACATGATCTGGTCTTATTGGGCCCTTATAGCCTATATCATAATAAGCTTTCATGGCTTTATACATATCAATTTGCCCTTCATCATGAAAAGTCTCTTCAAATTTGGAACTGGGTATTTGACCACTGAGATCTCGTACATTTCGAAAATGTACGTAGTTGATTTTACCTGCCTTTCCCCATCGTTTTACCAGTGAAGGAATGTCTGCACCCATCAATGAAAAATTACCCTGACACAAAGTGAGACCATTGTATTTATTAGGCATCAGATTAAGCATTCGATCAAAATTTGCTACGCTAGTCATTATTCGAGAGATGCCTTTAATGCTATCTACCTGTGGATCATCTGGATGTAACGAAAGATTCATTCCTATTTTCTCCGCTTCAGGGACTACAGCTTTGAGAAAATATTCAAGTGTCTTCCATAATGTTTCTTTTGTGATTTCCCCATATGGAGTATTAGGCAGGTTTTTAGCATCTTCATAGTCAAATGAAGTCATTAATGCACCTCCTCTACCTACCGTATTCATATTTGTTCGAAACCAACTTACAGCAGGCATCCAATTATAGCAGATGATATCCACACCACCATATTGCTTAAGATGTTTCATAAAAGTGATAAAATTGGAAATTTCTTCATCCCGACCTTCTAAACCAAGTTTTGTTTTTTCCCCAAGTGTCGGAGGTCCCTCTACTACATTCCAGTGCATTCCAAGCTGTTCCCAGTTAGACCTTACATTTTTGATCACTCCAGGATCCCATGCATGTTGACCGTCAGATAAATTTCTGGGACTATTTACTGCACCATATACCGCCATTTGCTTTGCCAGTGCAATTCTGGGAGATTCAAAATTGGGTAGTGAAAGTGAAAATTCCATTCCTCCATCTTTAACATATGAAGCCATGGTGGGCTCCGAAGTTTCATTGTTTACAAAACGTGGTAATGCATTTTTACCTGAACCAATTATGGGTAGATAGGCGGCTACTAATGAATTGCTTTTTATAAAGTTTCTTCTGCTTGTTTTCATGTGGTATGAATTAATACATTTTTAGTCGATCCTTCAAGATAATATTATTTGCTTTCTATTCCAATTTCCTGCAAGAGAAGGTTGACCCTATTTAGAAATATATTAACTCTTTTACCCGTATAAGTACTCTGAATTATAATTCATATTCAATGCATTATATAATATTTTTTTTTAATATGAGTAATCACTCAACACATTAAATAAAATCATAATATGTTGGCATAATTCTTGTTTTAACATTTCTGTTCAGGAAATATTAAGTCAAGATTATGAATCTAAGTGTACCAATTGCCCAAAAACTGTTTTACTTTTTCATGGTAGCAGCAACCTATTTGGGTTTTCAAAAAGAACAACAAGTATCACCCAAACAATCATCACAAATTCAAAGTCAGGAGATGGCAGTGACAATGAAATGCCCCGTAAATGTAACGGTGATGTGTACATTTGATGAACCCGCACATGTAACCAGTTTAAGCCAGTTCTTTTCAGCAGGGGGGACAATAAGTACTACCTGTGCTAATGGAATAGATTCAACCTCATTTACAATACAATCTCAATTATTAGCTATAAAATGTCCTAAACGAACAGATTTTACATTTTCTATCAAGGATAGCTGTAGTACGATGAGTACTTGTACTTATAGGATTGTAGTTTCAGATAATATCGCCCCTACCACGTTCTGTCCGGATGTATTTTTAAAATGCGGAATGGATGAAATTCCTCCAATTGCGACTTCATTCTCACAATATTATTCAAATCTAATTAATAATGGAGGTTATCTCTCAGATAATTGTGGCCTGGATACTTCCTCCTGGGTTTTTGTTTCAGATGAAATAGTTCCAAATCAAAATTGTCTATACACTGTGAAGAGGATATATTCTGTAAAAGATTCCTGCCAAGGTAAAGTTGAATGTGAAAATAAATTTATTTTAATTGATAATACTAACCCAGAATTTATAACGCTGCGAGACACTGTACTCTATCTCGACTCAAACTGCCAGGCTGATACATCTACTGGTAACCTTGGTTATATTACCGGTGTATCAGATAATTGTGGAGTAAGAGACACCAGTATAAATCAAATTGTAAAACCTGGATGCTCCGGTGGTGTTGATACATTACTTAGAATTTGGAGCGTTTCAGATTTTTGTAGTAATATGAAAATTGATACTCAAGTTATTGTATTAATAGATACTATAAAGCCCCAAATTTCTGGCCCTAATGACACCACTATTTTATGTGTATATAATACTCCTCCCATTAATACTATACTAATTCAGACCAGTGATAATTGTACTTCAACTCCAGTAGTCATGTTTGTAAAAGATAGTATTTCGGACAGTATGTGTCTTGGTAAAAAGACCATTTGGAGAATATATAAATCAACGGACAATTGTAATAACTCATCAAGATTCATCCAAAAGATAGTTATAAATGATACTATTGGGCCATTATTGATATGCCCTATAGATACTCAAGTCCTTTGTATATCGGATATCCCGATAGTTGACCCTGCTGGTATTTCCGCCAATGATTTATGCCAGGGTGCCGTTCATGTAATTCATGTAAAAGATTCTGTTGCCGATTCTTCCTGTATAAATGGTAAAAATCTTTTTAGGATATATCAGGCAAATGATACCTGCAATAATATAGGCCATTGCATTCAAAAAATTACGATAAAAGACACTGTCCCACCATTGACGACATGCCCTTCCAATGAGACATGGGAATGTTTTACAGGTGTCCCGGATCCCGATATTAATAGTGTCACTATAGATGACGAGTGCGGAGGAGGTATGGTCATATTTGTAAAAGACTCTACCAGTGATTCCACATGCATAAACAAAAGGACCATAAATAGAATTTACCTGGCCACTGACCTGTGCGGGAATACCGCCAGATGCATCCAATTAATTACTGTAGATGACCAGGATGGTCCGGATATGGAATGTCCCGATCAGGTAGATATAGCCTGTTTTGCCAATATGCCCGCACCTGATAGTACATTAGTAACTGCAAATGATAATTGCGGAACTGTTACAGTTCATTTTGATGGAGACTTTATTTCTGCAATCTGTCAGAATCAACTATTTATTATTAGAACCTATAAAGCTGTAGACGCTTGTTTAAATGAAAATACATGTACGCAGATCATTTCTGTAATGGATACGATGGCTCCCGTATTAATAGGAAATTCTAATACTGCAATCTATGATTGTCCGGCCATCTTCACTATAGAGATTCCTACAGCAATGGATAATTGTGATCAGATTATTTCAGTAGATACCCAAAAAGATTCTATTCCTGGCAGTTGCCCCGGATCGTATCAACTAATTTATACTTTTTCTGCAACCGATGTCTGTCTAAATGCTGCCATACGCATAGATACCATCACTGTAAAAGATGATACACCTCCAGATATTTCATGCCCTATGGATAAGATGATTCCATGTGAAGGCAAACCATATCAAAGTTTAGATTCGTTTTTACTGGATGGTGGCTTGGTATATGATGCGTGTGGCCTGGATAGTACTAGTTTTAGGTTTATAAGAGAAACCATAACTGTTGAAAACAATCTTTTAAATATTAAACGGGTATATGCTATTTCCGACTTATGTGGGAATACGGATAGTTGTACACAAATGCTTACATCTCCTATGTGTTTTACAGATCTTGCACTTAAAGCATTAATCAACGCGGGCGATCCATATATAATAAAACCTGGAGGAGAAGTGCCTGCTTGTGTTATTATTTACAACCAGGGATTTATACCTGTAGATAGCATTAAGGTAATCGCTTATTTGCCCACATTTACATCTATTATCTCCCCGGGTTGGATCAAAGCTAATGATAGTACTTATTGCAGATATATTACCCAGGCTAATGGGTTATTACCGGCCGGAGGTTTATTAACTGGTGATACTGTAAAACTTAGTTTGAAACTAAAGGTAAGTCCTGATATTAATACCAGTATAGAAATCGCAGTCTTTGAAATAAACGAGGCTCGGGATTTACTGGGCAATCTTCTTATAGATATCGATAGTACACCAGATAATATCAAAGATAACGATACAGGTGGGGTTCCTCTATCTTCAGATGACAACAAGATAGATGGAGATAGCCGGCTAAATGAAGATGAAGATGATCAGGATCCTATACTATATTATGTAGAGCACGATCTTACCTGTATTGCAGGTGCAAGTGTGACTACAGCCGTAGATCTGAATTGTATGGGTTGCGTATTGGCACGTGATGTATTGAAAGGCATTTTACTTCCTGAAGAATTGTATGAAATAACCATTTATGATGCCTTTGGAAGGCCACTCTCAGGTAATTGTATAGGACGGGAATATCTTGGCCAGACACTCACTTATAAAGTAAGAGTGCCTTTAACCAATCCAAATAATAATTGTTGGGGTAAAATAAAATTAGAAGACAAAACTCCTCCTGCGCTGGACTGCAGTAACGATACCATTTATTGTGTAGCATTGAATGGTTTGCCTCCATTGCCGGATGTATATGATAACTGTAGCGGAAAGGCAAGTGTGGTTGTACTTAGTGAAGAATGGTTTGATTACGGATGTGATAGTGGCGATATAAAAGGATTATTCGTCAGAAGAATAAAAGCTCAGGATATCTGGGGTAATGTTTCGGAATGTTCTAAAAAATATTTTATCAGGAAAATAAAACTGTCAGATGTAGTGTGTCCTCCAGATTTTTCAGCCGATTGTATTAATGGTTTTTATACTGATCCCTCTCGTACCGGAGCTCCTTCAGTAAATGGAATAGGATTGTGGCCCAATAATGTGTCCTGTAATAATTTCGTTTTCTACAAAGATGACACGTTAAAGGCGTGTGGTGCAGGATTCAAAATTCATAGGAATTGGGTGATTGCAGACCACTGTACTCATCTCGAAATTAAATGCACTCAGCTTATAGCTATAGAAGATAAAACAGCTCCCATTATTACCTCTATTAACAGGCAGGTATTCCTGCCATCTGATCCTCACGATTGTTATGGAGTATTTTACTTGAATGAGGTAGGTGTTTTTGATTGCAGTATTACTTCGCAGACATATTCCTTCACCTACTTTGAACCAGAGCAACCGGGGAAAGCTAAAGTAATTACAGGTACACTTCCTGCTAAAATCTATGTTCCTATTGGTGTGAATCATAAAATTTATGTAGATGTATCAGATGCTTGTAATCACTATAAGCGTGACTCGATCATGGTAACGGTTACTGACCAAACAGCTCCGACTCCGGTATGTCACGAGACCACTCGTATCACATTGGATCCTGCGAAATGCTGGGCTCAGATAACAGCAAAAGACCTGGACAATGGTAGCCATGATAATTGCTGTAACACATTACATTATGCTGCCGCATTCATGGATGATATCGAAAAAGCCAGAAATGATTTCAAAGCCAAAATAATGGCAGATTGTGGAGATAAAGAATATTGGAATAATAAAGCCTGGTACGATTCTTATATTGAAGAGTGGATCAATTGCTTTGTTTTCAAAGATACATTAGATGCCTCACTTTGTGGCACCAGACAGGTAGTCATGAGAGTATATGAAGCATGCGATATTCCAAGGTATGATAACCATGAATTCCCTTGTACACCACATGCCTGGTATTCTTACAATTCAAGCTGGATGTATAGAGTCTTGTTTAATTACAATTTCAGGTCAGCTGCTACTGCTTCTAAAGATTGCAATTTTAAGGCTCCCTGGAAATGCAAAGATTCTACTTTGATTTATTTAAATCAATATAATAATTACATCATCCCATACTATAGGGCACAATCTCTAAACAAAGCATGTTATCCGATTTTCTATGATGCCCCTACTCCATCTCAGTTTGCTTGTGTAAGAAAACCATTATATGCAGATTGCATGGTTAGCGTCATTTTGGATGATAAGACCCCTCCTACATGCGACAAATTAAATGATATTACTATCTATTGTGATAGTGTTCCATTTAATATTTCGGCACATGCCTGGGATATATGTCCAGGATCCGGAGATAGTTATCCAGGGGTTAATGGATGGCCTGGCGATATCTCCTTTAAAGGATACAACACAATATTTGGTTACTATGGTGGATCATTTGTAATGTCACATGACGATCATCTGACGGTTTTACCAGCTTGCGATTACGATGTCTCTAAAAATTGGGCACCTGTTTACTGTCGTACATGGTTGGAATTGGATCGCTATGATTCTAATGAAAAATTAGATCCTTATAAAATGTTTTCTAATCCAGTGATTGTAGACAGACACCACGAAAAGAAAGCAATAAAATCAAATGAATTTTATGTCTCTGATAATTGCCTTATACATGCTGTCACTTCTAAAGATGAAGCTCTCCTGGATCAATGTGGCACTGGTTGGATACAGCGTACATGGACTATTACTGACTCTTGTGGTAATAAAACGACATGTATTCAAAAAATAATAATTAAGCATCGCAGTGATTTTGAGGTGATCTTCCCTGCAGATAAAGAATTGGATTGTTCCAGCGCATTTGCTTCTCCGGATTTTACGGGAAGGCCTATTGTTTCAGATGATGATTGTGAACAAATTGCCATTCATTTTGATGATGATACTTTCAATATAGAAGTCGAAGCCTGTTTCAAAATTTTGAGAAAATGGACGATTGTAGATGCCTGTCAGTTTGATCCAAATCAACATACCTTCAATCCTGATATTATAGTAGATGATAAACTGAGGGCAAATGGTACGGATAGATATTGCGAGTTCAGAAATATTAAAGATAATGGAGACGGATATATGACCTATACTCAAATTATCAAAATAATTGATACCCTTCCCCCTGTATTAGCATGTAAAGACACTACAGTTTGTATTAATGGTGATGGCTGTTCTATCAGTGTCAATTTGCCAATTAAGGCATCCGATAATTGCAGTGATGATCTTTGGTATGATATCTCTATTGACCAAAACAATGATGGAAGCTTTGAATCAGTGAGGAAGCAGGTAAAGACGCTTTCCGGAACATTTTCCACCGGTAATTACAAAGTAAAGGTAGATGCATATGATCATTGCAAAAACAAATCTACCTCCACGTTTATGCTTTATATAAAAGATTGCAAAAAACCTACTCCTTATTGTTTAAATGGAGTAGCCACGGTAATCATGCCTTCCAATGGACAACTGGAAATTTGGGCTTCAGACTTAAATAAAGGTAGTTACGATAATTGTTCCACTCCTGATAAACTGATGTTTACATTCGACAATGCTGGATTACACAAATCACGAATCCTTACTTGCCAAGATTTACCTACTGGAAAAACCTCCATTATTTCAGTAAATATGTGGGTAATAGATGAAGCAGGTAACAGAGATTTTTGTGCCACTTATATTCAACTGGAAGATAATGGAACCACTCAGAATCCGGGAGGTGCCTGCAAAGACACTACTATACTTGGTAATATTGTCAATCTCAAAGGTGAGATTGCCGATGAATCCAGAGAACCAATAGAAAATGCAATAATAAAAGTTACTTCTAATGGCTATGGTTTACCAGAATTTAAAACCAATACCTCTGGTAGTTACACGTTCTATAGCATTCCATCTAAAGTAAAGGTGTCTATAGCACCGGAGCGCAATGATGACCCTATGAATGGGGTTAGTACTATTGATCTTTTATTGATAGAAAGACATATAAAAGGCGTAGTTAAACTAGATAGCCCATATAAAATGATCGCAGCTGATGTGAACAGAGACAATGAAATCAGTATCCTCGATTTGATTGAATTGCGAAAACTCATACTGGGTATCTATGATAACTTTACCAATAGCGACAGTTGGAGGTTTGTACCTAAATCATTTGCCTTTACGGATGTGAATGATCCCTGGAATTACCCTATGCAGGAACATATCAATGCAATGTCTGCAGATACGAAAATAGATTTTACAGGTATCAAAATCGGAGATGTTAATAATACTTCGATCCCGCATAGTCTTATGGGTACTGAAATCAGACAGACTACCGGAGGCCTGGAGCTTGATATTGCAGATCGGTCAGTATTGAAGGGACAAACCATAACAGTAAATATTAGTTCCAAAAATTTTAACGAAATAGAAGGATTCCAGGGTACATTGACTTTCGATGGTTTTGAATATCTGGGAGTTGAAAGAGCTGCGATTGATTTTGATGAAAACCATTTGGGCCAACGATGGCTAAAAAATCATATGCTCACTTTCAGCTGGCATAATACCAAAGCCCAAACAGTAGCTAGTGATAAGACTCTTTTTAAATTACGGTTTAAGGCCTTGAAGGATCAAACATTAAGTCAATCATTAGTGATTAGTTCGTATCAGACAAGATCAGAAAGCTATTTGCTCCAGGGTGATGAAATTGCTCCGCTATCACTTCGATTCACAGACAATAATGGTCGGCAAGTTAATCAATCAGAACTGTACCAAAACTATCCAAATCCATTCAATGATTATTCCATAATAGGGTTGAAACTTAGTCAAGCAGGACAAGGTAGTTTGACGATTTACGACTTGAATGGTAGAGTAATAAAAAGAATAAATAAGAATTGGTCAGCAGGCTACCAGGAAGTAAGATTAAATAAATCTGAAATTAATACTTCCGGAATATTAATGTACAAATTTGAAAGCCAATTTTTCACAGCTAGCCGCAAGTTAACCCTAATAGAATAACCTCATATAACTTAAAGAAAACACTAATTTAAATTTTTTTGAACATGACCGGTATATTAAAGAATATGCCGGTCTTTTTATTTATATATATATGCTTATAATAACTTGCTTTTAGAAAAAGTTGAATTTTTAAAACACAGCTCACCTAATATATTTGGAATAATTCTTGCCCGTAGTTGGTAATCTTCCAATAGTAAATTTGAGTTTATAAAATATTTATTCCTTGATACGATCTTAGATTAGAATTAAAATGTTATTGTTAAATGAGTAACATTTGGCTGGCGCAATTACATTTCTTTATTATAAATAAAACCCATTATGCCGTATTCCATAGATATTCATTGCCATCCTTCCCTAAAGCCATACGGAAGAAGTTTTTCTACCAGCACTCCTCGTAAAAACACCAAAGACAGAAGCAAGAGACACTCCCTTTGGCATTATGACCCTCCCCAGGGCTTAGATATACCCCTGCAAAAGCTCATCGGCATGACCACATTCTCTCAGAGCGATTTTTCAGCATTGGCTTACGGAAATGTAAGGATAGTCTGTGCTTCTATCTATTGTGTGGAAGATGGTCTGGTTAATTATAATACATTGGGAACAGGTGAACTCACCGATTTTTTCGCCAATCTGGTAAGTGGCATCGGACGAGACAGAATCAATTTTCTCCAGTCAAATAAAGATTATTTCAATGAATTAGTCAATGAGTACCAATACTACAAAGATTTGGATGGAGAGATCATTCCATTTAAAGATGATATCAAGCGTAAATATGTATTGGTAAAAAACTATTCCGATCTGGAAGAAAAAATGCGAAAAAACGAAGCCGACCCTGGTATAGAAACTATTTTTGTCATTATCACATTCGAAGGTGCCCATCATCTGTTTAATAGTAAAGACCATATACAATCCAACGATCTCATTACCCATGAGGCGGAAATACTTCAAAATATAACTACTATAAAATCATGGGACCATAGGCCGTTTTTTATCACTTTTGGTCACCACTTTTACAATGGACTTTGTGGTCATGCAGAAAGCCTACGCGATTTTATCCAGGATCTGCTTACTAACCAGGAGCCTATGATGAATACACCTATGAATGACTTGGGATTTAAATTAGTTGAAGCCTTGTTAGATGATACCGGCGGTAAGAGAATTCATATTGATATGAAACACATGAGTTACCTCACCCGCATCGGATATATTCGTTATCTCAAAACAAGATATCCTGATGAATATGCTGCAAAAAAATTACCCTTGATAGTTAGCCACGGAGCATGCAACGGATTATCCAGTAAAGAAAATCCAGTATACCATCCCGGACTGGAAGGCACCTCAAAAAATATGTATGTCGGCGATATCAATTTTTATGATGTGGAAATTCTGGAAATTGCTAGAAGCGGCGGCATCATTGGCCTGCAATTTGACGAGCGTCGGATAGGCTCCAAACAATATATTAAATCACTCAGAAAACTTTTTGCTTCCCGCACAGAGCGAAGGCATAGCAATAGTAAACTTCTTTGGAATAATATCCAGCACATAGTACAATTATTAGATGCGCATAACCTATTTGCGTGGGATTGTATAGCTATCGGCACAGACAATGATGGCCTCATAGACCCCATTAATCTATTTTGGACGGCAGAAGACATGGATGATATGATTCAGTACATTGAAAGGCATGCATATAATTTTCTTAGTGATCCTTCTACTGCATTTAATGTTGCTGCCAATAAAATCACTGCTGCAGAAGCTGTGCAGCGCATCTTTCAAGGAAACAGTTTTGAGTTTATTAAGCGGTATTTCCGGTAAATACCTTTTGATTTTATGAAACCTAAAATGTATGCTGACCTGGTAAAGCAAATAAAGCTTATCTATCCTCTCTTCCTCCTATACACAGCACCAAAATCATCATTCATTACAGAATACGCCTTCGCCTCTTCACCATACTTAATTACTGAAGGCTTGTAAATAAAAACATCGGCAATACATTCAGTGAGTAGTTTTGGGCCGCATAAGACTTAGTCCAATGAATAATATGATTTATATCGCTGGTATCCGTATTCCAATGATATCCTAAAACTCCCAAATAAAACCCAAAGTAGGTGTAAAAAAAGGATTATCATTTTTCACCTTTGTAGGAATAGCATTCTTTCCATCAGGTAAGATGGCTAAGCCATCTGTTGTCTTGAAAGTTGAATTATCAAGCGTCCTTTCAAATGTGTATTCTGGTAATGAAGGATTTTTGGCTATATACCAATTAGTGACATCAATAAAAAAATCAAGTGCGGTCTTTTTGAAATTCCATTTTTTATCAATGCGTATGTCTGAACTATTAAATGATTTTAAACGCCGAGTATTTAATTCGGAATAATCCAATGTGCCTACTCCCTGAGATAAATAATTAATTCGAGATTGTACTTCGTCAAATGGGGTGTATGGCGCACCACCCTGATACCTGAATTTCAAACCTAGTTCCCAATTATTCTTAAATTTATAGCCAAATGTTGCCGACAATAAATGTCTGTTGTCCCAACTACTTGGCGCATAAACATCATTTTTACCTGAATATAAACTATGGTAATACGTGTAGGAAAGAATGCCAAACATCCGTTCCGTTAGTTTTTTCTGGGCATAAAATTCAAAGCCATATGCTTTCCCCTTTCCACTGGTGATCACGGCTTCATTTCCCACCACATTGAAATCTGCGCCAAGATTGGAAAGTGCAATTCCGTTTCGAACTGAAACAGGAACATTTCCGTATTTTTTATAAAAGCCCTCCAGTGTAAATCGAATATCTTCGGACGGTATAAATTCAACACCAGATACATAATGCGTGCTGGATAAATAATCTACATCTTTATTTAATAAATTTAATTGATTGTCAGCGTAACCCAATACAGTATAAGGTGCCAGTTTATAGTACCTTCCTATCGATGCATTAGCCACCCATTTATCGGAGATGGAATAAGTAAAAGAAATTCTGGGCGACAGCGTTTTAAATGGATCTAATCCCGCTTCAGTAAATGTATTTATATCGGTTCGTATTCCACCAGAAATGCCGAGCCGCTCATGGGCGAATCTTTTTCCTAATTGAGCATAAGCCCCCGCTTTTATTAAAGAATGCAATGGGCTTGAAAAATTAGAAATAATGGCAGGTTGAATGGTGGTACCGTTGGTATCTTGAATTACATCTTTAATTACAATAAATGAAGAATTAGAATACTCAGCTATTTGGCTTGATGCTCCAAAATTAATTTTCCATCCATTTATCGTCTTATTTACATTCCACCTAAGTTTATTTTCTGTTTCATTTGAAGTATTTAAAATGATAGGATCACTGCCTGGGTGCAAATTATCTCTATATTTTGTAATTGAATTATGAAACTCGGTTCGACTTAAAGCCAAATCTGTAAAACCGTTTTTCAAGGATCTTTTCAGTGAAGCCCCTACCGTATAATTCCATTGATTGATTAATGGTGATGAATTAATGATATAGGTATTTTCGGGGGTACTTTTTTTAGTCGGCGCAAAACTGAATTCATCAATAGCACCTAATCCAATAAAAGTGAGACTGGTCTTCTTATTTATTTGATGTTGAATTTTAGTTTGAAAATCCCAATAGTTTGGACGAATAGGAAGATCCAGCGCTTTAAATAATAGTTGAAGGTATGACCTGCGCGCAGAAGCCAAAAAAGTAGTTTGCTTTTTTTGTGATAATGGACCTTCCCATGTGGCAGCCACTTCACTGGCACTTAACCTGATATTTCCCTGCACCTTATTAGGGTTTCCATTTTTTTGCTTGAATTGAAATACGGAACTTATAGCATTATCATATCTGGCATCAAAAGCAGAAGAACTCAATTTTACATCTTCAATAAAACTCACATTGAGCATTCCTTGTGGGCCTCCACTACTACCCTGGGTCTGAAAGTGATTGATGACGGGCACCTCTATACCATCCAAATAAAATACATTTTCATTAGGTGCACCTCCTCTGATAATGATATCATTTCTAAAACTACCACCACTGGCTCCTCCCCCAACCCCAGGCAAAGTTTGAATCACTTTGCTGATATCAAAATTACCTCCCGGATTGGATCTGATTTCCTCGGTAGTCACCCGCTGCACACTTAGTGGGGTCTCTATAGAAGCCGCCTTTACCGTGCGATTAGTTCCTTTTACCACTACCTCCGACAGCGTGCTGGCTTCTTCTTCAAGCTCAATCGTATAATTTTTTTCATTTCCGCTAGTAATTACTACATTATATAGTGTATATGTCTTATATCCCAGGTAGCTGACTAGTAAATTATAAGTTCCTACTGGAATGTTTTCAATCAAAAATAAGCCCAGAGAATCAGTGGAAGCACCTTTAACAGTGCCATCGATTTGTATGTTAGCCAATTCAATTGGGCTCTGTAGATTTCTTTCGATTACTTTACCGGTAATGCTTCCCATTTGTTGGCCAAAAACCTGGACATTCCATAAGAAAACGAAAGTAATAATGATTGTGTTTTTCATGAAATGTGGAAACAATACTAACCCTTGAATTGTTTACCAACTTTTCAATTTTTTGTTAACTGTCTTATTTAAAGAAGAAGAGAGTTCTTGCATTAGTTACTCTCGTTTTCAGACTCCAATATTTTTCCAAATTCCGCATCAACGGGCTCCCAAAGTTCTATTTTCTTTCCTTCTGGATCTAGTATCCAGCCAAACTTGCCGTATTCATGAACTTCCATTTCACCAACGATTTGCACACCTTCCTTCTTAAGTTCAGTTAAAAGTTCCACCAGATTTTCCACTCTGTAATTAATCATGTATTCCTGGTCGCCAGGATCAAAATAAGTAGTGTTTTCTTTAAACAGGCTCCAGACGGTATAACCTTTAGATCCATCTTCTTTCCGCCAAGAAAATGTAGCGCCATATCGGTCTGTGGCAATACCCAGATGTTTGGAATACCAATCTTTTAGAGCAGATGAATCTTTAGATTTGAAAAATATTCCTCCAATGCTGATTACCCTTTTTTTCATGGAAATTGGCTTTTTGTAAAATTACAAAAACCAGATTTAAACGTATCTATCGAATTCCCGGTATTGGGTGATACTCTAGTTGTATCTTGAATTTCTAATTATTACACCTGATAGATTCGGAATATAATGATCCTTACTCCAGACCTGCTTTCCATTTACCCACACCTGATCAATGCCCGTACTTAATTTATTGGGTTGAGATAAAGTAGCATGATCCGAAATATGATCAGGATCTATAACCACTAAATCTGCAAAAAATCGCTGACTAATTTTCCCCCTGTTTTTGATACCCATATTCTGAGCACTAAGCCAGGTCATTTTATGGATTGCTTCTTCCAAAGTAAGCGTGTGATTTTCAAAAACATAGTGATGAATTACTCTTGGAAAACTGCCTACTCCCCGTGGATGACGACCACCACCAAACCCATCGGTGCAAATATTAGTAAATGGCCATTTCATAAAATTTTGAATATCATATTCTGTCATGGATCTTCCCATTACACTTTCCTCTGATTTGGTATCATGTGCCAGTTTGATCAAAAACATATAAGTATCAGCCGGATCCATATTTAATTCTTTCGAAATTTCCGCAAAGCTTTTACCAATATAATCTGGTTTGGCATCAAAGCGAGCAATAATCATTCCATCGGGTGGGGTAAGTTCCTTCAATGCGAATTCTGCGCTGGCTTTATTATCAAAATCCCGTTTGGGAAATTGAACTTCCATGGTAGCATGCCAATAATCATAAGGATATATATCCGAAGTCACTTTTACTCCTCGTGCCCTCGCAGCATTCAAGACCTGAATTATTGAATCTGAAAGCCCCCACTTTGTTTTCATGGCTACCTTAATATGGGAGATCTGGACTGGGAGTTTTGTTTTCTCACCGATACGAATAATTTCACTAATAGCTTCTTCCAAATGAATGTCCTCCGATCTAAGATGAGATGCATACATCCCGTTTTTTCTGGCTGCCGTAATTGCCATTTTTAGTACTTCCTTCTTCGAAGAAAAAATCCCAGGATCATATTCTAATCCTGTACTCAGGCCTAATGCACCTGAATTCATTTCTTTAGAGAGAATTTTACGCATCGCTCTAATTTCTGAATCAGAGGCTTCTCTATTAAAATCTTTATTTCCAAGTACCTGAAATCGAATGGTATTATGACCAATAAATGAGGCCAAGTTTACTGGGATCCCATTTTCAGATTTTTCGATAAAATAATTTTGTAACGGAAATTCAGAAAAACCATCTTGTCCGAACACTAAAGTGGTGATGCCCTGGCATAAAAAACTTTTGTATAGGCTGGTATCGTTCAAATTGCGATCGTGATGACTATGCGTATCAATAAAACCAGGTGCTAAAATCAAATGATTAGATCCTTCAATCACTTGTTCCCCCGGCTGTGCAATAAGGTTACCTATCAATGCAATTTCATTATCCCTGATTCTTACATCGGCAAGATATTCCTTATTTCCAGTTCCATCTATTACCCTAAAATTTTTAAACAGAAAAGCTTGACCGAAAATAGAGTAGGAATTAATTAGGAATAAAGAAAACACAAGCTTGGCCATTTATTTATTTTTCATTCTATTTAAAATTCGTAAATACCGATATTTTTCAAAATTAGATATACTTCTCGCAAATGCAATCTGAAACCCCACCCAACCATCCAAAAACCCTGATTTCAGAATATATTCTTTAATAAATAAAAATAATGCACTTAGCCAGGGAAGAAAAAATGAGGTCTTTCTATTTTGATTAAAATACTTTAAGGCAGTTGCTTTTGCATACTTTGATAATTTAATTCGATACTGTAAAACTGATTCAGTGGTATAATGATGAATTGGATTGTTTAGTTTAATAATATTAATTTTTGATCTGTCAAATATCAATTCCTCATGTATTGCAGAAAGATCCCATTTCGCTTCTGATTTCCTAAATAATCTATAGTTATATACTTTACCCCACCCTCCATGAAGAATAGGTCTCTCCCCTAAATAAGAAATAGTTAAGATTCTATATACTTTCTTAATCTCATTAGGATTCCAATTGAAAGAGAAATAAGCTTTTAATGATTCCGAAACTTCTTCGTCAGAATCAATGGACAATATCCAATCATTGGCCGCAGCTGATAACCCCACATTTTTATTTGCCCCGTAGCCGTGCCATGCTTCTGAAATTATATTGCAATTAAACTTTTTAGCAATTTCTAAAGTGCTGTCTGTACTACCGGAGTCTACTATTACTATTTGATTTACCCAATCGTTTAATGCAATCATTACTGATTCCAATGTGCGCGCGGAATTAAATGTGGTAATGACAGCACTAACTGGTAGTATTTTATGCTCCTTCATTTTTATGGCTTCCAAGTAATATGAGAGATAAAATAAGGCTATAAATAATGGCCCCACGTTGTACTTCAAAAGGCGTTTCCAAAAATAATAGAAAAAAAGCTGCCAGGTGAAAAGAATTATAGGCTATACCATTTGAATATTTTTTAAATCCCCTATAAATCAACCATAAGCCTAAAGGAAAAGCCAGCATTCCCAGTATTCCTGCAGCCATAATGTAGAATAAATATTCACTGGGTGGCAATAGTCTTTCTGCATGACCTGATTCAACCGGATGAGTATCGTACCAGGTATTCACTTCTGATATGATATCACCAAAACCAATACCCATTATTAAGTTTTTAGAAATTATTTCTTTACACCCGTTCAAAGCTACCATTCTCGAACCATCTGACAATCCTTCAACGACTTGATGCGATCGAAACATATTAATATCATACAAGACATAGTGTATCTTATTTTTAAAAGGTGTAAAAAAAACATATCCAAGTAGTGGCAGTCCCACTATTAAAAACGTAACGGCAAGAAATAATTTTTTATTTGATTTGAATAAATGAACAGCCGCCACGATCAAAGTGAGATAAAGGCTTAATAAAGCTGTACGGGTAGCCAATAAGTGAATAAATGCCGCCAAAAATAAAACTATACAGATTACTGGTGTTTTATTAATCCAATTTCTTTCCCAGGCTTTTAATGATAACCATATAGCACCTATTACCGCCCAACTAAATCGCTGATGATCCTGATCAAATGGAACATACATTACCCTTCCTTGAGAATAAGCAAGATGAATCTCTTTGAAATGGAACATATAATGACCTATACTCAATAAACATCCAAATATGATGGACCCAATAAATATAAAATAGAGCCTTTTAATATTTCTTTCATTTAAAAATGGATTGGATAAAAAAATAATTGGAATTACTATCAAAGGAAACTTCATTTGTGTTCTATGCCACCATTCCGGTATATTGCCACTCCACAAGCCACTCAGCAAAGGAACCAAAATAAATATCAAGAGTCCATAGCAGGCTGCTCTATTTTCCTTAACAAAAATTTTAATTCGCTTAAAATCAAAACCAGTAATGGTGCTGCCAATAATACCGATGGATAATAAATACTTACTAAAAAATAATCCTACAAAAAGAATTACTATAGAAAGCCAGAATCCATTTTTCCTATTATCTTCTAATAATTTTGTAATCATTTGAACACCTGATCAAAAAGGATCAATGAATATATTTTGATTTGAGTGAAAATTACTAATTTCCAAGCATGAAAAAGCTTCTTTTTATTTCCCTTCTAAGTTTCCTTATTTATTGCAAGCAAGTTACAATACCATCAGGTGGAAATATTTCCATTTCAGACTATTTTAACTATGGCGAAACAGGTGTAAAATCAGCTGGGATCAAAATGATTCCTGTTGAGACACCCATTGGTACTTTCAAAGTTTGGACAAAGCGTTTTGGGAATAATCCCAGGATAAAAATTTTGCTATTACACGGAGGGCCAGCCGCTACCAGTGAATATATGGAATGCTTTGAAAGCTTTTTCCCACAAGAAGGGTTTGAATTTTATGAATATGATCAATTGGGGTCTTATCGCTCCGATCAACCGACGGATAGTAGTTTGTGGACTACAGATAGATTTGTGGAAGAAGTAGAGCAAGTTCGAAAAGCAATAGGCGCAGATAAAAACAATTTCTTTATACTAGGAAATTCTTGGGGAGGTATATTAGGAATGTCTTATGCTTTGAAATATCAGGCAAATATGAAAGGTCTTATTATTTCAAATATGATGGCTAGCTGTCCCGAATATGGAAAGTATGCGGATGATGTGCTTTCAAAGCAAATGGATCCTGTAATATTGGCCGAGGTGCAGGCTATTGAAGCGAAAAATGATTTTGCAAATCCCAGGTATATGGAACTTCTACAACCTAATTTTTACAATCAGCATTTGTGTAGATTAAAAGAATGGCCAGAGCCTGTAATCAGATCTTTTGCCCATACTAATCAGGCGATATATACTTTGATGCAAGGTCCTTCGGAGTTTGGAATCGCTGGCCGCCTGGCTGACTGGGATGTGAAAAATAGGTTGAAAGAAATCGCTGTACCAACTCTGATGGTTGGAGCTGAATATGACACGATGGACCCTAAAGCGATGGAGGAGCAAAGTAAATTAGTGCAAAAAGGCAGCTACCTGTTTTGTCCAAATGGCAGTCACCTTGCTATGTGGGATGACCAGAAAATATATATGAATGGCGTAATCAAGTTTATCAAAGATGTAGATAAGGGTCTTCTATAGATAGAAAAAACTTTCCTCCTTACCTCTGAAATTTTATTCTGCCCAATCAAATAATCCATTCAACGATAGAAAAGGCTGATCTACCGAGTCCTCACACGATGGAGTAGATTGGTCATTTACTTTTACACCATCAAGCAAGCTTGTTTGATTAAAAAGTAAAAATTAATAGTTAAAAAAAATTAAGATGAAAAAATTGTTTATTCTAAGCATTGCATTATTCGCATTGATAAATGCAAATTTTGCGCAAACGGCATCCACTAGTTCTAAGCCAGATCCAAAACCTCAGGTAGTGAAAAAATCGAGTGATGCACCACAAGGCAAAGTAGTAAAAATGCATTCTAAAACTAAAAAAACTGACTCCAATGCAAGTTCTCCAGCTGTAAATAGTACTACATCAGCTACCCATGTGCCCGTAGGGAAAACTACAAAAACTGAGAAAGCCAAGCCTGCTGCTAATACATCAAATACGACCAGCACAAAATTGAAAGCGGATGGCACTCCAGATAAGCGGTATAAATCTAACAAACATCTAAAAGCTGACGGGACTTCAGACAAAAGATTTAAAGAAAATAAAAAGCAAAACTAGTGCTGATAATTTGCGACAAGAGAGCTCCGATCATATAAATGAATCGGGGCTTTTTTTATTTAACCTCTACCAATGTAGGGCATTTTAGTTGCCATGATCGTCATGAATTGTATATTAGCATCCAAGGGTAGTGAAGCCATGTACAGTATAGCATCTGAAACATACTTTACATCAAAGGTAGGCTCTATTTCTATCGCTCCATTAGCTTGAGGCATGCCTGTTTTCATGGTCGCAGCCATTGCCGTATCCACATTGCCTATATCTACTTGTCCACAAGCAATATTATATTTTCTACCATCTAATGAAGTAGATCGGGTAAGCCCAGTAATAGCATGTTTAGAAGCTGTATAGGGCGCAGAGTTTGGCCTGGGGACATCTGATGAAATAGATCCATTATTAATGATTCGGCCACCCTGGGGATTCTGCTTTTTCATTATTTTGAATGCTTGTTGAGTGCAAAGAAAAGCACCAGTCAGATTTGTATTTATCACAGCTTGCCAAGCCTCAAACGAAATATCTTCAAGCAGACCTTTGGTATTGGTACCTGCATTATTGAATAGAAGATCAAGTCTTCCAAATGAAAATTTGATCTTTTCGAAAAGAGATTCCATAGCTGTTGGATCTGTAATATCAGCAGAAAAGATCTTAGCATTTTTTCCAAACTCACCTGCCTGGGTCATTGTTTCTTGAAGCAATTTTTCAGTTCGACCGGTTAGTACCACATGGTATCCATTCTTCAATAATGCGATGCTTACATCTCGCCCTATACCAGAACCGGCCCCGGTTACTAATGCATATTTATTCATGACGATAAATATAGGAATTCAATTTTGAATAAAATAAAAATGCTCTTGCAGCTTATTCTATCTTTGACATATGATCAAAATTGGTGAATTCAATACTTTAAAAGTAATCCGAAATACTTCCATTGGAATGTACCTGGATGACGGTGCCGACGGTATTTTATTACCAAAAAGATTTGTTTCCGAAAATACGAATGTAGACGACCTTATTACTGTATTTGTATATCATGATAAAGAAAATAGATTAATAGCGACCACTCAAAAACCTATTGGAATCGTAGGGGATATAGTATTGCTTCGTTGTGTTTCTGCTACACCTCAGGGAGCATATCTCGATAATGGATTGATGAAGGATCTATTTATTCCACGCAGTAATCAAATACATAGAATGGCTAATGATAGCTTTTATTTGATTAAAATATATCTGGATAATATCTCCGGCAAATTAGTGGGCACAGAGCGACTGGACCCATTTTTAGACAATGTGACACTTACTGTAGGTATTAATGATGAAGTTGATTTACTCGTTTATCGGAAAACTGAAATTGGTTATCAAATGATCATAAATAATATCCATCTTGGGCTTTTACATCAAAACGAAGTATACAGAATTATTAAAATAGGTGATCGATTTAAAGGATTTATTAAAACAATTTTACCTGGAAATAAAATAGATGTAGTGGCAGGTAAGCAAGGTTTCATCCGCACCGAAGGTGAGGGCGATAAAATCATTCGATTACTAAAAGAACATGAAGGCTATCTGCCTTATCACGATAAATCTGATCCAGAAATGATTTATTCTTTTTTTGAAATGAGTAAAAAGACTTTCAAGATGACAATAGGTATATTATACAAACAAAAGAAAATACTCCTTGAAAAAGAAGGGATTCGGCTTATCAATTAGGCTTTCTTATTAATTGCCTTTTGATCCATGTATACTTTTCGATATTCTGCTAGTTTTTTGATCAATAAGCGTGGGAGAGGTTTGTCCAGGGGAAGCTGAACGGTGCTTTTACCGGCCATATACTTTAAAATCGTTTGATTAAATTTTTCATCCCCCTGTGGTATTGGGTAGATCCCGATATGCTTTGCATATGCCGCAAAATGAATCAGGTTGCCTTTATAAAGGAAAGTAGGAATATCATATTTAATAGTTTCTGTTGCTAAAGGGACAGCCTTCTTTATAATATTTCTTATCTGAGTTAATAATTCTTGTGTAGTAACAGGGAAGGTGGATAGGTATTCATCTATACTGGAAATCTTCTTTTTCATCATGCTTCATTAGTCATTACATTTTTTTTAGCTTCGACATTTACTTCTTCAATGCTTTCTGCTTTTTTAGGCCACAGGTGAAAACCGCCTTTTATTCCATCGATATCCCAAGTACCCCAGATTCCATTTTCATCAATATCGCCCAGGTATAATACTTTATGACTACTATAAGATTTTACCATTTTTACTTTTCCAGATTCATTGTAAACACCAGCCCAGGTGAAGCTACTTATATCATCTGTGCCGTTACCAGAGATGATGCTTTCGCCGAAAGAAAAATACGATGGCATAGGATGTTGAGTGTTTCCTGTGAAATAATAAGTATAAAAGCCATCCCAGGTACCTTCTACAAAAAATTGATCAGAAATCATTTTGAAAATTTAATTCATCAAAGTTGAGCTAAGAATCTATTATAATCAAGCCAATTTTAAATAAAATAAACATACCTTGGTTTTTCATAATTAAAAGCAATAATGGCAAACCTTAATACCACAGCAAACGATAAAAACACCTTTGATGCCATAGTCATTGGATCTGGTATGAGTGGGGGTTGGGCTGCTAAAGAACTCTGCGAAAAGGGGTTAAAAACGCTAGTACTGGAACGCGGCCGTGAAGTAAAACATGGCAATTATCCAACTGCTACATTGGATCCGTGGGATCATGATTTGCATGGTACCATGACGCTTGAGGAAGAAAAGCAGTACGAAAAGCAAAGACGATCTGGTTTTGTAGGAGTTTTCAACAAGCATCATTATGTAAATGATATAGATCATCCCTATCACGAGGAAAAAAGATTTGATTGGATCAGGGGATATCAAACCGGAGGAAGATCCTTGATCTGGGGCAGACATTGTTATCGGTGGTCTGATCTTGATTTCGAAGCAAATGCAAAAGAAGGTGTGGGTGTGGATTGGCCAGTTCGGTACAAAGACATTGAGCCCTGGTATTCATATGTAGAAAAATATGTAGGTATAGCTGGTGAAAAATTGGGATTAGCGCACTTACCGGATGGCGAATATTTAAAACCATTTGAATTGAATTGCCTGGAGACCCATACCCGTAAAGTATTGAATGATAAATTTAATAGACATCTGACTATTGGCCGCGTAGCTCATTTGACGGAACCGCTCAATGGGAGAGGTGTATGTCAAAATAGAAACCGGTGTGATCGGGGCTGCCCATTTGGCGCCTATTTTAGTAGTAATGCGGTTACCCTTCCTGCTGCTGAAAGAACGGGTAATATGACCCTGAGACCTTTTTCCATAGTACGTGAGATCATGTATGATGCTGACAAGAAAAAAGCTATTGGAGTTCGAGTGATAGATGCACATACAAAGCTCACAGAGGAATATTTTGCACGAATAATTTTTTGCAACGCATCGACTATGGGCACCGCTCATATATTGATGAATAGCACTTCAGATCGATTTCCAAATGGTATGGGCAATGATAGTGGAGAGCTCGGTCACAATATTATGGACCATCATTATTTTGCGGGTGCTTATGGCACTTATGAAGGTATGCAAGACAAATACTACCATATTCGCAGGCCTACCGGTTTTTATATACCCAAGTTTAGAAATATAGATAAAGCGTCCTATACTCCCGAGATCAATCGCGGGTTTGGATACCAGGGCGAAGCCCATAGAGAAGGTTGGGATAGAGGAACTGTAAGTGATGGCTTCGGAGCCGATTTTAAAGAAGAAATGTCTAAGCCTGGACCCTGGACTATGATGATGAATGGCTTCGGAGAGATCTTACCTAGTCACCATAATTATGTAAAACTCCATGAGTCACTTCAAGATCAATGGGGATTACCACAACTATCTTTTCATACAGAATTTACCGATCGCGATTTAAAGACCCGGGAATACATGAAAAATGATGCGGTCGAGATGTTAGAAGCAGCCGGACTAAAAAACATTACTACGTTTGATAGAATAGGTGCCATGGGTAAAGGTGTTCATGAAATGGGAACTGCCAGAATGGGCCGCGATCCTAAGACTTCGATATTGAATAAGTGGAATCAAATACATGCAGTGCCCAATGTATTTGTGACAGATGGTGCATTCATGGCCTCAGCTGCTTGTGTGAATCCGTCTATCTCTTATATGGCTTTTACGGCCAGAGCGGTAGACTATGCCGTTAAAGAATTAAATAAACAAAATTTATAAACAAGACCCATGAATAGAAGAGAATCATTGAAACTTTCAGGTTTAGCCATTGGTATAGGCATTTCCGGCAGTGCGTTGATAAGTATTATTTCGGCATGCAAGCAAGATATTTCTGCTGGAGTAAACCCTTCTATTCTTTCAAATGATGAGTTTCTATTCATAGAGGAAATTGCAGAAACCATTTTACCAAAAACAAATACGCCCGGAGCAAAAGATGCTGGTGTGACTACATTCATAGATCATTTTATCTCCAAAATCTATACTGCCGATCAATTAAAAGATTTCAAGCTGGATTTGTCTGTATTACAACAAAAATGCCAATCCCAGTTCAACAAAGCTCTTTCTAAATGTTCTTTGGAGCAAAAGAATGAATTTGTAAAAAGCATTGAAAGCGATAAGTACGCACCGGCAGTAAGTATCTGGGGAAATCCGGTACATGAGGGAGATGAGCTTCCCTTCTACAAAAAATTAAAATCAATGATTCTCTGGGGATATTTTAGTTCAGAAAAAGTGGGTAAAGAAGTTTTGCTTTATCAACAGCTGGCTCCTGATTATCAGGGGTGCGTGGAGGTGAATGGGGAGACGAGGTTGGCTTCGATATGAGGAGAGAGGTAGTTTATTTGGATCCTATTATTTCTGACTTTCAAGTGTATTCTTACCAACATTATAAGCATAGACTGACGCAGGTAAATATTGAATTTGAAGGTTATGGTATTCTTTAATACCGGATTTGTCAATGGAAGTGACTAGTGCTTGATTCAGTTTATTCTTTTCACAGAAAGAAGCAAGGCTTTTTAATTCATTTGGGGCTTCAAAATATCTATTGCTCCATTTTACCTCCACTACCCAATCAGGCTTGTTTGTTTTTCTACTTATTTTAACTAAGTCAACTTCTCCATTCTTCCATCTTGCATAGTAGGGAATAAATGAAGTTCGTTGCATCCATTGACTGAATATAGCAGTCTCCACAATTGCACCCATTCCATCTGATTCGGCAGAAAGAGGAGCAAACAAAGCACTTCTTAAACTAGGATTTGTAAGATAAATTTTAAAGAAATTTTCTCGCTGAAAGCGTCCAGCTTTTTGGTCAACTCGTTTTACAATATGAACTAAAAAAGCAGCCTCCAAGTAGGATAAGTATTGTCGTATTGTAGTTTTTTTCACGCCGCTACTTTTACTCAATTCATCTATACTACATTCTTGTCCACTATTCCAAGCAATAGTAGTAAAAAGAGAGTTAAGTTCCTGGACATCTTGAATTCCATATAAACCCGGCAAATCTCTAAGTAATACTTTGTCTATTATATCAGCTCTCATAAACCTGCCAGGGTTACTCTGTATTTCCTGGTTAAATATCACTTCGGGATAGCCACCAAAATTCACATAATTAATAAAATGTCTGTTTAGTTCTGTGATATTAGTAGTGGTTGAAAAAATTGCGATATTTCCTTTCCAATTTATAGTATCAGCTTTAATTAATGACTCAAGGTTTTTTAAATGAATAAATTCATAAAAAGTTAATGGGGGAAGCATAAAGTCGGTAAATCTTCCTGCTCCGCTTTCATTGCTTTTGAGTTTTAAAGCAGCTGCAGCAGAACCACTAGCAATAAATTTTGTATTATGATATGAATCTACTAATGTTTTTAAATGTATTTCCCAATCCTTGAAATACTGTATTTCATCAAAGAAAATGTACCAACCACTTGAGTCTGGGTCGCCGGTAGCCTTTCTTGCCATCGCAAATAATTGATCAAGAGGAATATTATTGTAGATAGGAGTCTCTATAGACACGTACAAAATTTTTTGTGGAGAAGCCCCGTCGGCAATTAATTGTTGAATGGAGTGATAAAGCATTACAGTCTTTCCTACTCGTCTCGGTCCCATCAGTACAGTTGCTCTATGAACCGCTGTGTTTTTTACTAACAGATAAAATAAAGTGAAATAAAGTCGGGGAGTAAAAGATTGGAAATAACTGTCCAAACTATTGGTGACCCACCAAGTATTTTCAAATTGCAATCTTGAAATAATTTGTTCTTCTGAAAATGGATTTAATGCCATATAGGGGACAAAAATACAAAATAAGATCTAAAATAATACCTTATTTTACTATAATAATGCATATAAGCCATTTTCATCAAAAAAAATGTCTTATTTGTTGTAATTCATCCTATCGAGGTAACCATAAGTTATAGCAGTTTTGAGATGAATATTTGCAAGACTATTCATCTACTTCACCTCATTCAACCAAACATTCATCTCACTCAATCCCCTATGCCCCCACGCATAATAAGGCACCAAAGTCAGCTTAGGATCTTTTTTCTTTTTTGGAATCGATTCTAATACGGTGACTCCGTGTAAAAGAGAATCTTCATAAGTACTTGAAAATTTTTCAATATTTTTTACAGTTAACGACAATGCCTTGCCATCATTGTCTACACCTTCAGCACAGTAAACAAGAGGGCCTCTTTGAACCGCTATCTTTCCAGAATCGGCGGATACTTTGGGATTGCTTCTTACAAGAATATTTTCCATGGGAATATTGACTTCAATGACATCTCCTTTTTTCCAGGATCTATCAATAGAAACATAGCCATCTTTCAAGCTGGTAGTTACAGTTTCTCCATTTACTTGCACTGATG
Source organism: Chitinophagales bacterium (assembly GCA_038251405.1). Lineage (GTDB taxonomy): Bacteria > Bacteroidota > Bacteroidia > Chitinophagales > Saprospiraceae > JADJLQ01. Next base: position 86,989 of record JBBSBH010000014.1, on the reverse strand, counting down.
AAAGTGCATTGGTCTTATTTACTACATCATATAAATCACCGGGTACTATTTCATTACGGCTCCAGCCTGGAATCCTGATTTTTATCTCGGCGGCAACCGGATTTATTTGATTAAAGCTAAGTTTTATTTTACCCGACCAGGGATAGTCTGTCCGTTGCACTAATTCGATGTCATCATCTCCAATTTTCAAAGTGGTTTCATTATTCATAAAAAGGTTTACATAAAGACTGCGATTTTTTTGTGCATAAATATATCCGGCTATGGAAGGAATTATGCGGGAAAGATTGGAAGGACAGCAGGAACAATTAAACCAGGAGCTTCGGCAATTAGCTCCCTGATTAAATTTAGATTTACCATCGAATACTAAAGGATTGGGATAAAAAAATGTATTTCCTTCCAGGGAAAGACCAGGCAATACACTATTGTACAAAGATCGCTCCAGTACATCGATGTATTTGGCATCACCGTGTAATAAAAACATTCGATGATTAAAATACACATTGGCAATAGCGGCGCAGGTTTCTGCATAGGCATCATTGGGCAATACATACTCTTTGTCGAAACCTTCGATACCATGCACAGCACCAAGTCCTCCTGTGAGGTATAGTTTTTTAGTTACTATATTCTCCCAAATATGGTCTACGGCTTTCAGGTAAGCTGGATCACCGGTGATAGCTGCAATATCTGCCATGGCTGAATACATATAGCCGGCTCTTACCGAATGCCCTACGGCTTCCATTTGCTCCGTTACCGGAATATGATCCTGGGAATAAGAACCCATGCCTGTACTCTTGCCATCTACAACTGGGGCATGACCTCTGCGATCCAATAATAGTTTTGCCAGGTGGAGGTAGTTTTCATTGCCGGTAGCTCTAAATAGTTTTACCAGTCCTATCTCTATTTCCTGGTGACCAGGGTAAAATCCAAAATTATGGTTAACTGCCAAATCATAAATCAAGTCTGCATTTTTAGTCGCGATATCGAGAAAATCTTTCTTTCCGGTAGCGTTGTAATGTGCCACCGCTGCTTCGTACATATGCCCAGCATCATAAAGTTCATGGCTGGATGCCTCTGCATAGAACCTACCCCTGGGATCATACGTACAACAATAAAATTTATTATAGTCGTTGGCTTTAAGACTCCATGCCGTATATAAGTATCCATCTGCTTCCTGCGCCGAGCCGATATAATAGATTAAACTATCCAGGTAATCGCTCATTTTTTGATCCGGTTTAGTCATCAGACTGTAGGCAGCTCCTTCCATTATTTTGTATACATCTGAATCATCAAATCCGTAATGGCCTTGAAATTTCCCTGGGATTAGCCCGCCTGCTTTTTTAAAATTATCTATTCTCCCGGTTTCCTCACATTTTTCAAATGCATAGGGAATAGTAACATCGATAGCAGACTTTACTCTTTTTTTCCAAAATCCATCGGTTAGTTTTACATTTTGAAATTCTACGGGAACAATGGGATAGTCCTGGTGTGGAATAGGTTTTTTTGAGAATGAACTGAAGATTATGATTAAAATAATGAAGGTACTTTTCATTTTGAGTCTCTTTTTTAAATAAAAATAGTGAATATTGGTCAATAGGGGTACTATACTGTCACAACAAATTGGAACTACTATTGAGTTTCGGAAGGATGATGTAGTTTTTTTCAGAAAGTAATATTGAATTTCTTCTACCAATTTATTTAAATAGCCAGTAACCTGCATGAGCAGCCCACCGTGCAATATCTTCAGTATGCGCAGGCAGACACGATTTTCATTTATAATAATTAAAGGGAATGTATAGTAAAAATGAGGAATAAGATATAACCTATTGCGGTGGTCAAGCACTGGAAGTGTCGGGCCATCTATTTCATCATTCTTTCACGATTGTCAACCAAATCAATTAACTCTTTATACATGTCTGCATTGATCGATTGAGCATTAGGCAATATAAAATCCTTTGTTTCCTGAATATATTTTTTTACAAAAGCAGGATCGTGTACAAATCCGAGGGACTCTATATTACTGATACGGTCAGCAAGTTTCAATACTTTAGCTTGTTTACCTCCTGATTGCATAATGCGCAACAAAAATTCTGGTTTAGGTTCCTTGATTCCATTTATCCGTCGAATTGAAACTTCCATCACCAGCGTGTATACCTCCGGTCCATCTGCATCCAGGTTTTTGATTTCATCTTCTGTCACCCCGGGCATATTGCCTGCATCTTCAAAAAGATCGTGGATTAGAGAAGCTTTCAGGAGTACCGGATCCGTAATCTTATAGTCAAGCAATATACCAAAGGTGCTGATTTGATGTCTAAACATATTGCTGCCTGACTTGCGTTGTATGCCTATCAGGGCTGTGGCTTTGACGATATAAGGCGCAATGATAAGACTGCGGAGAGAGGTCTCAAAATTATTCATGGCATGAAAGTTGGCATTTTTAAAATTTGGGAAAAGAAAATTAAGGGGAAAAAGACAAGCGAGAGCAATCTTAACCAAAGCTCCTGTTTTCAGGAAAAGTGTAAAAGCTGTCTAGGGCTATGAACAACATTTCTACTTACCAAATTTCCACCCGGTGTATATCTGGAACAAATTATTTTTTACATTTACTTTAGGTATAAATGAAGGTGGATTTGAATTTGAAGGGTCACTAAGATCACTGAATAAATTTCCAAGACTGATATTGAATCTTGCCCCAATAATCAAACCTGTTACCGGATGAATCTCAGCACCACCACCATAGCCAAAATCAAGTCGTTTATAATACTTTAGGATATCGTCGGCAGCTTGATTACCTGAAGTACCAGTGCTGTCAACGCCGGCATTAAGCAGGTACGAAATCTGGCCTCCAAATAAAACAGATACGAACTTGGTAATATTGATCGACATATATTGAGGAAACATGATATAATCCAGGTTTACATTTCCGGTGTTGGTATTGGATTTAAAATTATATCCTTGCCTGGAGTATAATAATTCCGTACTAAATCCAATGATCCGGTTGTACGGTGATGCGATAAAGATACCAAGATGGTACCCTGACCGGTTGCTGTTATTTAAAGAAGATGTTTTGGTGACATTAGCAAAATTGAATCCTGCTTTAAGCCCAATCTGAGCCATACACCAACATGGAATTACAAGGAAAAGAAAAAACAAATAATTTTTCATTTACGTAAAAAGCTTTATGATGGAATACCGGAATACGCAAATGATACTTGAATTGGGTTCAATAAATCTCTTACAAGTTATGGGAATTTAAATAAAGTGCGTTTATTCAATTCATTTAAAGCATTTCAACCAAACCTAAAACCTGAGATATTTTAAAAACAAAAATTGAAATACTTTTTGATAAATGCTGAAAAAAGGTGAAATTAGATACTCTAAAAATAAAATCATGCAGAATCCAATTCCCGCAACAGAACAAAATCCATTGCACAGTCTTGATGAATGGGAAGATGATTTACTCAAAAGATATCCTGATCCCGAGTCTATAGCCAGTGATAAAAAGATAGAGGAATATCGAAATTATGACGACCCGGTCCGGGATACCGTAAAGGAGTTTTATCGCCTCAACCACACGTATCAGACCTATGATTTCGTTCAGGATAAGCGAAATGAATATCTCCTATTTAATAAAAAAGAGATGTCCGTATGGAATGCTTTTGACTTTCTCAATCAATTAGTTGATGACTCTGATCCTGATACCGACCTGGACCAGTTTCAACACTTGTTACAAACATCGGAAGCAATCCGAAGAGACGGGCACCCTGATTGGATGGTATTAGTAGGCCTTATGCATGATATGGGAAAGGTGCTTTGTTTATTTGGAGAGCCCCAATGGGCGGTAGTAGGAGATACTTTTCCGGTGGGCTGTGCTTACTCTACAAAAATAGTTTATCCTGAATTTTTTAGCCTGAATCCCGATAATACTAACTCCACTTTTAACAGTACCTACGGAGTATATGAAAAAGGCTGTGGCCTTCGAAATGTGACTATGTCCTGGGGACATGATGAATACATCTATCAAATGATGAAAGATTATTTACCTCAGCCTGCCTTGTACATGCTGAGATATCATTCCTTTTATGCATGGCACAGAGAAGGTGCCTATGAGCATTTACTTGATGATCATGATCGGGATATGCTGAAATGGGTGAAATTGTTCAATCCATATGATCTGTATTCAAAAAATCCTAGTCCTCCGGTGTGGAGTGAATTGAAGCCTTACTATCAAAGCCTGGTAAAAAAATATTTACCTGATACTTTAAAGTTTTAAGGCTGCATGTAGACTTTACCGATTTCCAATTACTTTATAAGCAGAGACTAGCCTGGATTTGTTTTTTAATGGCAATTCCCCGACTAACTCAAAAGAAAATAAGTCTTTTGCTTTTTCATAAACCGATTGTGAAATGATGATTTCATTTTCGTTTGCTGTGGATTGTAATCTTTTTGCCGTATTTACCACATCACCTATGATCGTATAATCGAGTCTTTTCATTTTAGCTGATCCGATATTACCAGATATTACTTCACCGGTATTAATACCCATAGATACTCCGGGATGGTATTTTTTATTACCTAATGGCATAAATGATCTAATGGATTGATTCACGGCCAGGCAAGCTTTAATAGCCTGTGGCACCTGATCTTCTTGTCTGAACACAGCCATCACTTCATCGCCAATAAATTTATCTATATAGCCACCATGGTTTATAATTTCTGTGCTTATTAAATCAAAATAACTGTTTAAAATATTTATAATTACATCCGGAGACTCATTTTCAGTAATATTAGTGAAGCCGGTAATGTCTATAAAGGCCACCGTAGCTTCTACTGCCTCATTTACCATTAGATTTTCCTCAAATTCTTTGCGGCTCATAAAATTGAGCACAGATTCATCTACATACATTCTGAGGATATTATTTTCCTTTATAGCTTTGATCGTCTGATTTAGTTGATTTACATAGTCAATTGTCTTCGCTATGGTAAGTTCGAGATCATCAAAATTGACCGGCTTAGTCAGAAAATCAAAAGCGCCCCTGTTCATCGCCGTACGGATATTAGACATATCCCCATAAGCAGAAATGATCACAGTTTTGAGTAAGGGAAACTGGCTTTTTATCTCTGAAAGCAGAGCCAGGCCATCCATTCCGGGCATATTGATATCACTCAATACCATATCAAAAGCACCATTTTCATTTAATTTCAATAGTGCCTCACGGCCATTCAGTGCAAACACAAACTGATAGGTCTTCTCCCGGATTTGTTTTCGAAACTTCTGTTTTATCAGTGCTTCGAGATCGGGTTCATCATCTGCCACCAGGATCTTGGTCATAATGCCAAATTACTCAATTTTTCCTTTAATGATGGAAAATCAATGGGCTTGTTTAAAAATCCATCTGCTCCTAAATTCTGAGCTTTTTGTTTTGTCTCCGGATCACCATATGCAGTGATCATCATTACTACAGGTGGAGGCAATGGGTTTTCTTTTTTTATTCTGGATAAGAGTTCTAGGCCACTCATTCCCGGCATATTAATATCACTCAGTATTAATATAGCTTCACTGGGCAAATTATGTAATATTTTTAGTGCTTCCTCCCCGGAAGTAGCAAAAGTAAATTCGTAGGATCCACTCTTTATCTCTTTGCGAAATCTTTGAAGAAACAAGTCCTGCACATCCAGTTCATCATCCACTACCAGTATTTTCCTTCCCATAGTCTGTTACTTTTGCTTTGGTTATTTGATTTTAAGATATCATATTTTACGGAATTGCAAATATACTCACAAGCTTTGGACTTGATTTTAAATCATAGAACTAAATTAACGGTCCTTCCAATTCCACCATTTTAGCATTTCGGGATCTTGATATTCTCCTGGAGTTTCAGCAAAATACACGGCACATTTAAACACATAAAGCAGACACCTATCTTGAACGCTGCCTGCAAATTGATTAGAAAGATCATATAGTGAATAAGGGTCTTTCCCCTTTAGATCTGATATATTTTGGATGCCAATATTGATCAAATCCTGAGCTATTGATTTTCCGACTCCCGGTATCGGTGTAAGATTTTTAATGCTGGAAGAAGACTTCTTCATATTCACTCTTTTTTGATTTCCTGCCATCCAATAATTCATCGATAATAAAATCAATTTCCAAAAAATTAGAGGTAAGTTTTGCTATGTCATTTTGGAAATTTTCTATTCTTAACTCTTGCCAACCTTCCATCAGGGTTTGTGGTCCAAAGAGGGTACTTACATTCGGCCATTGCTTTTGGTATTTTTTAAAAAGTTTTCTAAAACTATCTGCAAAATCTCTACTCTTAATATGATGCCCTTTTAATTGCCTTAGTTTAAGCGCATGAATATTGTAAAATAGTTTATTATCCTTTATCGATTTTTCATTTACCCATATAGAAAAGAAAATAGCGGAACCGGTTTGGGGCTTAGCATCTGGATAATTTGACCAGTGTTTTTTTTGAAGCCGCAGTACCACAGAATCCAACCAAAATCCCGATTGATGGATAATGTCTTTATGACCGGAATCCAATTGAGCCTCTATCTGTTCAAAATGATGTAAGTAAAACTGCTTATCCAAAATGAAGTTTTTTCAAGCTATACGCTCCAGTTTTACAGGATAGGTCTTCTGGCTTGCCCATTGGGGTATATATATATTTTCATCACTATCTATATACACATCGTGAGGATGCATAAATGCATTAATGGGGTCGTACTTAAATTGTTTTTGCAATTGACCGTCGATATAAATAGGTTCCGTACCACCAGGTGTAGAAATAGCTTTCATATTTTTATCTAATATTTGAATATAGCCTGAGTAATTCCAGGCATCATTTCCAGATCTGAAAACAGCTCCAAAAGTATAATCTCCATGCATCACGGGCCTGCAGATATAAGATCCTGGAAGCGTATAAGTATCCAGGTATTTGCCTTCCAAAGTAAATCGCTTGAGACAATTATTTCTTCTATCCGTGATCAATAAACTGTAAGGAGCAGAGCGGGTATCCACCAAAACACCATGGCAGCAATCGAATTGCTCATTGGTATGCAAAGGACTATATCCTCCAAAGTGCTGGATATATTTTCCATTTCGATCATATTGCATTACATAGTTTGACCCATACCCATCGGCTACATAAATATCACCATTGACTGGATTGATACTTGATTCGGTGGGTTTGAATTTTGTAGGATAAGCATACACCCCCGACTCTTTTGGATAGTCAATAATCATCAACTCCCTGCCTTTGAGATCAGTCTTTATTACCTGGTGCCTTTCCGGATCGCATATGAATAAAAATTGTTCACCCCCTTCATTGGTAATCGTAAGTCCATGCCCGCCTATATAATTATCACCCCAGGTATCCAGGAGCTTACCGGATTTATCGTAGATAATGATGTTGTTTTTGGTCTCATTCGTAACCATGATCAGTCGCCCTTGCGCATCTTCTACCATTTCGTGGCAATCATTTACCGGATTTTTTCCTGCATCTAATATGCCCCAACCTTTTACTACTTTATATTTATGTGTATTGTGCCCAATGATAGATGGATCATTTTCAGCTTTTGAAGACTCGTGCAAAATATTAAATCCTGATAATGAAGTCGCCATAACACTAGTTTTTACAAAATTTCTTCGATTCATAAATTGAAGTTCGGTAATAATGTTGATTCTGCCAATTTTTTTGAATCCAGGCCACATCATCATTGGCAAACTTTTATTATATTCATGTTAGTAATAAAACCACAATTTATAATGAAACTTTTTACTTCACTATCGCTTATTGCATTAATATTCATATCCTGTAAGCCCAAAACGGAAAATAAAGAAATGAATACAAAATCTTCTGACTTAAATATTTCACTGGCTCAATGGTCCCTTCATAATAGCTTTTTTGGAGACGCCTTAAACGGTGATTGGACCAGATTTGCAAGGTTAATAAAGGAAAACCCGGATTCTTTATTACAAGGAAAATTAAATCCAGATGACTTTCCAAAAATTGCTGCGGGCTATGGAGTGAACACGATTGAGTTGGTGAATACCTTTTATTTCAGTAAGGCTAAGGATACGAGTTACTGGAGTGGATTTAAAAAAAGATGCGATGAGGCAGGAGTAAAAGTAGGCCTTATCATGTGCGATGCATTGGGTGATATGGGTAGTGCTGACTCTTTGGAACGAATGAAAACAGTGCAAAATCATTTCGATTGGGTTGATATTGCACAATACCTGGGTGCAAAAACGGTACGTGTAAATGCCGGAGGAGCAGGCACTGCTGAAGAAGTAGCAGCTCATGCTGTAGATGGACTGAAAAAATTAGGAGCCTATGCAGCTACCAAAGGAATCAATATAGTAGTAGAAAATCATGGTGGCTACTCTTCTGATGGAAGCTGGCTTTCAGGTGTGATGAAAGCAGTAAATATGCCCAATGTAGGCACTCTGCCTGATTTTGGAAATTTCTGCCTCGAGCGGGATCAGTCAGGTTGCAAAAAAGAATACGATCGGTATAAAGGAATTGCCGAACTAATGCCTTTTGCTAAAGGAGTAAGTGCCAAGACTCACAAATTTGATGCCGAAGGAAATGAAGCAGAAATGGATTATGCCCGAATACTGAAAATTGTTACGGATGCTGGCTTCAAAGGAAATATCGGAATTGAATACGAGGGTACCGATATCTCTGAAGATGAAGGAATAAAAGCTACTAAGAAATTGATTGAAAAACTGATATTGTAATTTGTCCTTCTCAATTCGAAGCTACTACTTCCCTCAGTTTGAATAAAATACTGAATTTGCGCTCTCCTATTTAAATTAAGTAAAATTTAATTTTGTAAATATTAATATCGCTTTGTAATTCTAATTATTTTGATTAAATTGCAGAACTTGAAAGAAGTCAAGTACAAATACTTGATTTAATCAATTAATAATTGATTTTAAGGCATAATGCCTTATAAAAATCTCCGAAGAGAATCGTTATCCTTTGTAAAATTCTTTCAGACCTTTATTTATTAATTGAAATTTAATAAATAATCTGAGTTTGCTGATCAAATTTCAGACTTAACCTTTTTTATTCTAATTCTATGGCAAAATCTTTGAATGAACAACTTTTTATTCGGCGGGAGAAAGTAGTTTCTAATGGAGTAGGCATTTTTGTGAAGTCTACCGTGCAATCTGCTAAAAATAGTACTATTAAAGATGTGGAAGGTAATTCTTACATTGATTTTGGTGGTGGTATTGGTGTGATTAATGCTGGCCATTGTCCGCCCACTGTAGTAGCCGCTATTAAAAATCAAGCGGAAAAGCTCATACATGCCTGTTTTCATATATCTATTTATGAGCCCTACATTGAGCTTTGTGAAAAACTGGTCAAATTATTTCCTCATGGGAAGGCTACCAAAGCTATGCTTACCAATACAGGAGCGGAGTCTGTGGAGAATGCCATTAAGATCGCAAAACAAGCTACTAAAAGAAATGCTATTATCAGTTTTACAGACTCATTTCATGGGCGATCTATGATGGCCATGTCACTGACTTCTAAAATTGATTATAAAATTAATTGTGGACCTTTCGCGCCGGAAGTTTATCGCTTACCATTTCCTAATTATTATCGAAACGGTAAAAAATTATCTGAAGACATTTTTAGTGATCAGGAACTAAATAGGTTAAAGGAGTCTGGAAAAAATCTTGTCGATCCAAATTCAGTGGCAGCGATTATTATAGAACTGGTGCAAGGAGAAGGCGGCTTTAATGCAGCTCCAAAAAAATATATTAAAGGATTGAGAAAGTATTGTGATGATCATGGTATTCTCTTAATATTTGACGAAGTACAGTCTGGATTTTGCAGAACTGGCAAATGGGCGGCCTACCAACATTATGGCGTGATCCCTGACCTTTCTACCTGGGCAAAATCAATGGGCTCAGGAATGCCTATAGGTGCTGTCATAGGGAAAAAAGACATTATGGACGCGGCTAAAGCAGGCACTATAGGAGGTACCTACCTTGGTAATCCAGTTTGCTGTGCAGCCGCAATTGCCACGATAGATTATATGCAGGAAATGAATTTAAATGCCAGGGCCAATCATATTGCGGAGATAGTAAATAAACGATTAAAGGACTTGCAGGCAAAATGCAAGGTAATTGGTGATGTAAGAGGCCTGGGGGCTATGCAGGCCATAGAGTTTGTAAAAAATGGCCAACCTGATATGCCAGATAGTGATACCTGTAGTCAGCTTATGGCTGCCTGTCTAAAGAGGGGACTTATTATTCTCAATGCAGGAACCTATAAAAATGTGATTCGCATTTTGAGTCCATTGACTATTAAAGATGATTTGCTGAAGAAAGGTTTGGACATTATTGAAGAAGAATTATTAAAAATCACGAAATAAAATATATGAGCAAAATTTTTGCGATTGGAGGCATACAGATGCATGTGTCAGCTATAAGAAGCAATCTGGAAATGATGAAGATTAAGGTCGATATCATGATGTCCGTTTATCCTTGGGTACAGATGGTGGTCTTTAGTGAGCTGTGCGCGTATGGCCCACTCAGTAAATATGCCCAACCGATTCCTAATGATGAGGAAGAGGAGTTTAAGAAACTCGCCAAAAAACATGGTATTTGGCTGATTCCGGGTACCATGTTTACTAAGAGGAATCATAAAATTTATAATACAGCTATGGTGATCAACCCACAAGGTGAATTGGTGGGCAGATATGATAAGATGTTTCCATTTTATCCATATGAAACTGGGGTAACTGCTGGCAGCGAATTTATGATTTTTGATGTACCTAAAGTAGGCAAATTCGGAATTTCGATCTGCTACGACATGTGGTTTCCGGAAACTACCCGTACCCTGGCTGTCCATGGCGTTGAAGTGATTATTCATCCCACGCTTACCGGAACGATAGACAGGGACATCGAGTTAGTGAATGTGCAGGCCACGGCAGCCATTCAGCAATGTTTCGTGATCGATATCAATGGCCTGGGCGATGGCGGTAATGGTCGATCTATTATTTGTGGACCTGATGGCCGCATACTTTACCAGGCTGGCACCACTGAAGAAATGATTCCTATCGAAATTGACATAAACAGAGTAGAACGTAGCCGGGAGCTTGGTGTTTTGCGATTGGGCCAACCCCTGAAAAGCTTTAGAGAAAACAAAGTGCTATTTGATATCTATCAGAAAGACAGCAAATTGCCTTATTTAAATACACTGGGTGAGCTAAAAAAACATACTAAAGCCCATACAAAAACCTAACTATTTAATCTGTTCATACAACACGTTAACTGCCATAAATAACTATCAACAACTAATACCTATTAAAATATGAAAAATTCCATAAAACATGATAAAGATTGTTTCAATATTTCCCAATTGCGGATCAACACCTGGAATCATCTAAAAAATAGTACTCAAAAACTAATAAAAGCCACTGATCAAAGACCAGCACTAAAGACCCAGGTAATCTCAGATTTGGAAAACCTGGAAATCATAGAGTCTTATTGGTCATTTCCTGGCAAGGAAAATACGGAAATGCATCGCCAAATGTTTGACCGAAAGGAGTATACTGCATTAACAAATAGTGTAAGCGACAATATCAGAATGTTGGTGAGTGAATCCTACCGGGATGGTGAAACTTCGAAAAAATCAAGGACTATTAACAAAAAGAAATTAAAAGAAAGTGAAACTGGAGGAAGTGAAAATTACTTTGAGGTGCTGGTGGTGGACAATCTCAATGAGCGGGAAGAAGAAGAAGTAAAGGACAAATTTAGACAGATAAGAGGGAGTGGCGAAAAAATGGCTTATGATTTGCTCACAGCCACTACTTTCCAAGATGGCTTGATAGCGATTTTATTTAATTACAATATCCAGGCTTGTGTAATCCGGTACGGTGTTCCATTCAAATCAAAGAATAATTTAGACTATATAAGCCCTTATATATCCAGACTTTATGAATATAATTTAGAAAAGGAAACAGAGTCTGACTTAGGATTAATTTTAGGAAACCTAATTAAAGAGCTTCGACCAGAGCTCGATATATATTATGTTACTGATACTGCGGTAAGCGATATTAATGATATCTCACTAAATAATTTCCGCCGAATATTTTACCGAAAAGAAGACATTCAGGAATTGCATTTGAGCATCATACGAGGCATCAAAGAACGATACACCACTCCTTTCTTTTCAGCATTAAAAGAATACAGTCAAAAACCCACCTCGGTTTTCCATGCCATGCCCATTTCAAGAGGGAACTCCGTTTTCCGCTCCGGATGGATCAAAGATTTTGGAGAGTTTTATGGAAGAAATCTATTTTTAGCAGAAACCTCAGCAACTACCGGTGGCCTGGATTCACTCTTACAGCCAACCGGGCCTTTGAGAGATGCTCAAAATTTAGCTTCGAAAGCCTATGGTTCTGAACATACTTTTTTCGTAACCAATGGAACTTCAACTTCAAACAAGATTGTAGTTCAGGCTCTTATTGAGCCTAAAGATTTAGTGTTGGTAGATCGGGACTGTCACAAATCCCATCATTACGGGCTAGTTTTGGCTGGTGCCTACCCTGTATATCTCGATTCCTATTCATTAGAAGAATACTCTATGTATGGAGCAGTAACTACTAATACCATAAAAAATAAACTTTTAGAACTGAAATCAGCAGGCCTGTTGCATAAAGTAAAAATGCTCTTACTTACCAATTGCACCTTCGATGGTTTGGTTTATAATGTTGAAAAAGTAATGGAAGAAGTGCTTGCCATTAAGCCTGATATTATATTTCTTTGGGATGAAGCCTGGTTTGCTTTTGCAGGTTTTACCTACAATTACAAACAGCGAACAGCGATGTTTGTAGCAGCTAAACTTCGAAAGAAATACCATAGTGCTGAATATAAAGCCCTGTATGCCGATTTGAAGGCCAAAAAAGATCCTAAATTAACCTCCATGCCCGATCCTGAATTGGTAAAAGTGAGGGTATATGCTACGCAATCCACTCATAAAACACTATCGTCGTTTAGGCAGGGCTCCATGATTCATATTCATGATGAAGAATTCAAAAGAAAGACTGAAGATTCTTTCAGTGAAGCCTATATGACGCATATTTCCACATCACCCAATTATCAAATTTTGGCCTCTTTAGATGCCGGTCGGAGACAAGTTCAGTTTGAGGGTTTTGAATTGGTGGAGAAAAGTCTTGAAATGGCGATGATACTCCGAACAAAAATTAATGAACACCCAAGCCTAAGAAAATATTTCGATGTGCTCACGGTAAAAGACATCATACCTGAGGAGTATCGCCAATCAGGCATAGACCATTATTATGAAGCCAATACCGGTAATAGCAATATGGAGAAAGCCTGGGCACAAGATGAATTTGTACTCGACCCTACAAAAATCAATCTTTTTATAGGAAAAACAGGCATGGATGGCGACACTTTTAAAAATCGCTATTTAATGGATCAGTTTGGTATTCAGATCAATAAGACTTCAAGAAATACGGTGTTGTTTATGACCAATATCGGCACCACCCGTGGGTCAGTAACTTATTTAATTGGTGCTCTGCTTAAAATTTCGAAACAACTAGACGAAGAACTACATGCATTAAATAGCGAAGAAATGAAGATTGCAAAAGCTCAGATAGTTTCGCTCACCAAAGATGTACCGCCACTGCCCCATTTCAGCAATTTTCACGCTTCGTTTCAGGCAGTGCCGGGTGTGCCGGGAGGTGATATCAGGTCGGCTTATTTTCTTGCTTACAGAGAAAGTCAATGCACGTATATCAAACTATCAGATACTCTAAAAGCGTTAGAAGCCGATCAGGAAATAGTTTCATCTTCTTTTGTAATTCCCTATCCACCGGGGTTCCCGATTTTGGTGCCCGGGCAAGTGGTAAGCAAAGGAATTCTTGAATTTTTTATCAAACTAGATGTGAGCGAAATTCATGGTTATAGACCTGAGTTGGGGCTAAAAATCTTCACAAAAGAAGCTCTCGATAGAAATAAAGTGGAACCAAAACCTGCAGCGATACCCAAAAAGGTCGAATACACGGCCTCGAAAAAGAAAGAATTAGTATAACATTTATTAACGTTAAAGCAAATCATAATGACAGTAAGTAAAAGCCCCACCGTGAGTAAAACCCTCAAGAATATTTCAGATATCCGCAGTTTTTTTTATAAAAACGAAATACCCATTTACTTTATAAGCGCCACTAATTTCAACTTATTGGGAGCCGACGAGTGGATAAAAGGGTTTAAGTTTATTACCTATATAGAGTGTTTCGATGGCCTTCATCCAAATGTTTTCTCCCCCAAACAAGAATTACCCCATGATGAATTCCAAAGCATAGAAGATATCAATAACTACCTGATGGAACATAAAGAAGTAGTAGACTATGTAAAATCCCGTAAGAAAGGCAATACAGCCGGCAAGGCTTTATTCCTGATGTTTGATCAAAAAACAGAAGCATTGGCCAAGAGTCTTGGCTTGCAAGTATGCTTTCCTGCGGCAAAACTTAGGAATTTTATGGATAATAAAGTAAATACCAACCGGATTGCTGAAAAAGCGAGAGTTCCCTGTGTGCCTTATGTATTATCCAAAGTGAAAAGTTATAAACACCTTAGAGAGATTTCCAAAAAATTAGGCGAAAAACTGGTAATACAATTGCCCTATGGAGATTCTGGACATACCACTTTCTTTATTTCGAATGAAGCTGATTGGGAGAAACATGCAGTAGAAATAAAGAAAGAATCTGAAGTAAAAATCATGAAATTTATCCGCTGTCGTGGATCGGCCATAGAAGCTTGCGTCACCAGGCATGGCACTATAGTAGCCCCATTGATGACAGAGCTGGTAGGTTTTAAAGAATTGACTCCTTACAAAGGTGGCTGGTGCGGAAACGAAATTTCAAATAATCTGTTTTCCCAAGCTATTCAGAATAAAGCCAGAAAATATACTAAGCAGTTCGGTGATCAATTAATCAAGGAAGGTTATAAAGGATATTTTGAGCTTGATTTTTTGATAGATCAGGACAATAATGAAATTTATTTAGGCGAATTGAATCCAAGAATTACAGGAGCAAGCTCTATTACCAATCACGCCTTATTTGCCTTAGCTGATGTACCGTTGTTTATATTTCACATTTTGGAGTGGATGGACCAGCCCTATGAAATAAATGTGAACACTATCAATAAAAGATGGTCTCAGCCGGATTATATTGACAATTGGAGTCAGCTTGTGATAAAGCATGTAGACAAGAGTATAGAATTAGTCTCTCAAGCACCTCGTTCAGGCATATGGAAAATGAATGCCGATGACACCGTTACTTTTAGCAGAATGGACACTCACCGTAGAGCAGTAGAGGCTGAAAATGAAGCTTTCTTTCTAAGGATAAATAAAAAGGGCGACTACCTGTATGAAGGCGCCGATATGGGAATATTAGTGATGCGAGGCAGATTCATGACAGCGGATTATCAATTGAATGAAAAAGCTCAGAAATGGATTAAAGCTATAAGATCGCTTTATAAATCAAAAAAACTAAATGAAACCCCCACAGCTGTTCAACATAAGGTAGCCGAAATTGCAGGTTTTAAACTGATCTAGGAATGCTAATATCTTTGAGCTGTATTCATGAGGAGAAACCCAGTGCCAAATGGCAGGCGATGTTTCAAAAATCATGGCCTTTTTATAAGGAGTGGTTTTTGGTAGAAGGGGCCTCTGAAAGACCGGGATATCTTACCAGTTCTACTCAGCTGGAATTGTACATGCCAGAGCTAATGCCTATTTATACTCGGTTATGTGAGCTTGCAGGTGGAGATGATTTATCTGCAAGGTACTTGAGCATGTATTGCCCACCACCTTATATTGCCGGATGTAGTCAATTGGCATTAAACCTTATCTCGCCAACTTTAATCAGAAACTATGATTACAATCCATATCTTTTTGAAGGGGTAATGCTAAAAACCAATTGGCTGCAACCGGTAATTGGAATGGTTGATTGTAACTGGGGCTTGTTGGATGGGGTAAATGCCAGCGGATTATCTGCTTCTTTGGCCTTTGGTGGAAGAAAAGTGAAGGGGATAGGTTTTGGTATACCACTGGTGATTCGGTATTTATTAGAAACCTGTCACTCTGTAATTGAAGCTACTCAAAAATTAAAAAAATTGCCTATTCATATGGCTTACAATATCACATTAGTAGATAAATATTTTGATTATGCCACCGTTTATTCTTCACCGGACAGAGGGGTAATCATCTCTAAAGACAGGGTAGCTACTAATCAGCAACAAATAGTAGAATGGGACAATTATGAATTAGTTGCTTTATCACAAAAAAGAATGGATTTTATCCATCACTGTCTGTCTGTACCAAACATTACAGAAGAAAATCTTATCCATTCATTTTCACAAAGTCCATTGCATGTAAAAAACCTTGAGCACTCTTTCGTCACAATATATACTGCTGTTTACAAACCGCTAGATTTATCCGCTTTAATAAAGTGGGAAGGAAATGAAGTGTACCAGTCCTTTTCAAATTTTAAAGAGCGCGTTTTTACCAAAAAGATTCTCAAAAAATAATTGAATTTAATTTCCCTCTAAAAAATATACAAAATGAAATTTAAAAGCATCAATCCATATAATGAAGAAATTCTCAATGAATTTCAAGAACATACTTTAACAGAAATTAATGCAATATTAAATCAAGCAGAAGCGGGGTTTAAGAAATGGAGGGCCACCACTTTCTCTTCCAGAGCGGAAATAATGAAAAGAGTGGCTGCCTTACTAGTACAAAATGTAGACACCTATGCCAAAACCATTACTTTGGAAATGGGCAAGCCATTGATGGAATCCAAAGCTGAAGTAAAAAAATGCGCCTGGGTATGTGAATATTATGCGGAGGAGGCAGAAAAAATGATGGCTTTAAAAACCATTAAAACCGATGCGTTTGAAAGTTATGTAACGCACGAACCCATGGGCTGTATTCTGGCTATCATGCCCTGGAATTTCCCTTTTTGGCAAGTATTTAGATTTGCAGCTCCCGCTCTTATGGGAGGGAATGTTGGCTTGCTCAAACATGCATCTAATGTGTTTGGTTGTGCTGTACATATTGAAAATATTTTCAAAGAGGCCGGCGCCCCATTAGGAGCTTTTCAAAATCTCTTTCTCCATCATGACAAGGTCGAGTATTTACTTGCACAAGATGTAGTGAAAGCGGTTACGCTCACGGGAAGTGAAATAGCGGGCGCTTCTGTGGCTAGTATAGCTGGAAAAAATATTAAAAAATCTTTACTGGAGCTAGGGGGTAGCAATGCTTTTGTGGTACTTGCTGACGCGGACTTAGATAATGCTGTTTCTGTCGGAGTAAATGCCCGCATGTTAAATAGTGGACAAAGCTGCATAGCTTCAAAACGATTTATTGTGCATGAAAGCGTATATGAAGAATTTGTAGGAAAATTTACTGAAAAAGTATCCCAGCTCAAAGCAGGAGACCCGATAGAGGAAGGAACAAAAATTGGTACGCTAGCCAGAAAAGACCTTGCTGATACATTGAAAAAGCAAGTAGATGAGTCTGTTCAAATGGGTGCCCACATTAAAATAGGTGGACATCAGAAAAATGCGTTTTTTGAACCCACCGTTCTTACGAATATTACCAGGGATATGCCTGTATTCAAAGAAGAAACTTTTGGTCCCGTAGCTCCTATCATGAAATTTAAAAATATAGATGAAGCTTTTGAGCTTGCCAATGATTCGCAGTTTGGTTTGGGTGTTTCTGTGTTTACAAAAGATTTGGACAAATTGAAACCATATATAAGCAAGATAAATGACGGAGCTTTTTTTGTAAATGATTTGGTAAAATCAGATCCCCGATTGCCCTTCGGGGGTACTAAAAAATCCGGATACGGGAGAGAGTTGTCCCAGGAAGGAATCCTCGAATTTGTAAATGTAAAAACCGTTTATATAAAAAAAGGATGATCTTTTATTTGAAATTTATCCGAAGATACTATTTTCCGAATGCGACTTGCCTTTGTTACCGATGCTGAACATCCCAAATTATATCAGGATGACCTTCCATTAAAAGATTACCTGGAGGCTCAGGGAATTCTTATTTCTGTAGTCGTTTGGAATAATCCAATGACTACATGGACAGAATATGATTACATCATTATCCGATCAGTCTGGGACTACTTTCAAAAAGAGAATGAATTCTCTCAATGGCTAGGTAGGTTGGAATCAGAAAATATTCGGGTTTTTAATCCTGTCTCCGTATTAAATTGGAATAAGCATAAAAGTTATTTATTAGAATTTGCAAAAGCAGACATCAGAATTCCGGAGACGGAATATGTTTTTCAAAATCAAAGTATCTCTCTATCGAAGATTTTATCCAAAAGACACTGGACTAAAGCTGTTATCAAACCAACTGTGTCTGCAGGAGCATATAAAACCTGGATAGTCACCCATGAAAATGCAAAACAAATTCAGTCTTTTTTCGATGCTTTGATTACAGAGCAGGATGTACTCATCCAAAAATTTGCAGAAGAAATAATCTCCCAAGGAGAAATCTCCTTGATTTTCTTCAATAAAAAATTTAGTCATGCCGTCCTGAAAACAGCTAAGCAAGGGGATTTTAGAGTGCAACATCAGTATGGTGGTAAACATATTCCATATTATCCTACCGAAAATATATTGGCACAGGTAGCAAATATTATTTCTAAGATAGAGGAACCTCTACTCTATGCAAGAATAGACGGATTTTTTAATATCAATAATCAATTCAGTTTAATGGAATTGGAATTAATAGAGCCCGTACTCTTTTTCGAAAGCGATGCTTCGGCTGCGGAAAATTTCTATAGTGGGTTTTTAGAAATCATTTCAAGCTTAGGGAAAAGCCTGAAATGATTCATTGAAAAGTGCAGAAAAGACTACCAGCCTTTTGTTGCAATACCATCAGTGATAGCTTGCAATGCTTTAGCTTCACCCATGAGGCAAGTCAGTTTACTTCCTTTGCCATCATTTCCCTGGGCCATATAACCTCCACGTGCGGTTTTGGTGATCACAGCATCTTTCATTTCTACATTCTTTTCTTTTGTTTTCACATTGTATGCTCTTATTGGCTCTGCCATAACGATAAAATATTTAGTTGAATTAATAAATTTAGGAACGCAAAAGTACCCTTTTTTAGTCTCATGACTAAAAGACGCTTTAATATTGTGATAAATATGAAATATCCCACTCTTAAATCGTTGATATTCAAATAGCTTAGCTATCCCTTAATTTTAAAATTCATACTTTAAATCTCCTTTTTCATGAAAAATATATTTTTTTTCTTCCTCTTTCTGATTACTTTTTCCAGCATCAATGCTCAGATGGATGTCCCTCCGGCCGGAGGAAATCCGAGAGCTACTGTGACAGAATCTGTAGGCATTACTGATATCACTTTGAGTTATTCCAGGCCTGATGTGAATGGTAGGGAAGGGAAAATTTGGGGTCCTGTAGTAGGTACTGGATTTGCAAATTTTAGCTTTTTGACCAACCGACCAACTGCTCCATGGAGAGCTGGTGCTAATGAAAATACTACTATTTCTTTCGAGCACGATGTAAAATTAGAAGGTAAGCCTGTCCCTGCAGGTACCTATGGACTGACCATGGCTGTATGGCCTGATAGTGTAATATTGATTTTATCAAAATCGCATGATGCCTGGGGTAGTTTTTATTATGATGAAAAAAATGATCTACTGAGAATCGTCATAAAACCACAAATGAATGATAAAAGTGTAGAATGGTTGAAGTATGAATTTATTGATTTCAAGGAAAAAGCCTGCACCATCGCCATGATGTGGGAAAAACTGGTAGTTCCTTTTAAAATAGATGTAGATGTAGATAATATCGTGTTGGCAAGCTTGCGCAACCAGGTAACCAGTCAAAAGGGATTCAATGGTAGCAATATGTTACAAGCCTCTCAATATTGTCTGAATAAAGGGATCAATCTCGAAGAAGCATTGGGCTGGGCTCAACGTGCCGTTACTGGATTTGGCGGAGCTAAAAGTTATACGAGTATGCGAAACCTTGCAATTGCATATGAAAAACTCAATAGGTTACCAGAAGCTGACAGTATCATGACCGAAGGTCTTACACTGGGCAATGCAGCACAACATATAGCTTATGGGCGATCATTGATAGCTCAAAAACGAACCGATAAAGCGCTGGACATGATGAATGGAGCTAAGAAACTATTTGGAGACAATCAGGTAACCAATACTGGTCTTGCCTATGCCTATTCCGCCAAAGGAGATTTTATAAAAGCTTTAGAGGCTGCTAACAAAGCATTAAGTATGGCCCCAAATGATAGTGCTAAAAAACCTGTTCAGGATATGATATCCAAACTGAAAGACAAAAAAGATATTAATTGAAAGAGGCTATGAGTAACTATAAGGCTTTAAATATAGATTATGGCATATGATGAAAAATTAGCATCCAGGATGGTGGATATTATTTCTACAAAAACAGATTTTGATCAGAAAATGATGTTTGGTGGAGTATGTTTTATGGTGGATGAAAAAATGTGTGTAGGAGTAGTAAAGCATGAAATTATGGCCCGGATAGATCCCGCAAAAGAAGCTAAAGCCATGGCGAAAACAGGCTGTCGGGAAATGGATTTTACAGGGAGAAAAATGAAAGGTTTCGTGATGGTTTCTTCTGAGGGCATCAAGTCCAAAAAACAATTGGAATATTATATTGACCTGGCCCTGGAGTATAATACGATCGCCCAAAAGAGTAAGAAGAAAAAGAAAGCATCATAAACGATTTGATCAACCTTAACCAATTGATAACCAATTTTCATTCTGAAATTTTAATTATTCTCCCGTAATTCGTGCCTTTAATTTGCCGAATTTAGTTGTGAAACAATTTCTATCCGCTATTTTTTTATTTTTTTTATTTGCCTTACAAGCGCAGGAATTCTCAACTCCATACAGTGAAGACTTTCAATCTAAATATCAAATACGGGTATTCAAGTCTGAAACTCCTATCAATATTGATGGTGAATTAAGTGATCTGGTTTGGGAAAAAGCAGAATCTGTAGGTGATTTTTGGGAAAAGTATCCTTCTGACCAGGTAAAAGCCACTCTGAATACGACTGTTCAGGCAGCGTTCGATGATAAATACCTTTATTTCGCTATCACTTGCTATGATACTACCAATCATTATATTTCACCTTCATTAAAAAGAGATTTGTCCATTCAGCTACAGGATGGCATCGCATTGATACTTGATCCTGTCAATAAAAAAAGTAATGGATTTGGATTTGCCGTTACGCCATATAATGTGCAATCGGAATATCAATTTGGTGCGAATACCACTTCAGAAGACCTGAGTTTTGCCTGGGACAATAAATGGTTTTCAGGTGTAAAAAGATACGCAAATCGATATGTTATAGAGATGGCCATTCCTTTCAAAACCTTGCGATTTGATGCAGGCAATAAAGTCTGGGGACTAAATATCATTCGAAGTGATCAGAAAAATAATAAATTCTATACCTGGACTAATGTGCCAGTAAACTTTCCAGGGTTCGATATCGGCTACCTGGGTACCATGACATTTGAAGATGAACTGCCCCCTGTAAAAGGCAATATCTCACTGATTCCATACGTAACATCCAAAATTGATCATGATCCTGAAAATGGGGTTAGTACGAAAGCCAGTGCTAATGCTGGCTTTGATGCTAAAGTTTCGCTCACACCTTCATTAAATATGGACCTCACCGTAAATCCGGATTTTTCCCAGGTGGATGTTGATCAACAAGTAACTAACCTCACCCGATTTAATATTTCATTTCCAGAAAAGCGAACATTCTTTTTAGAAAACGATGATATATTCTCTGCCTATGGAGCACCGCCTTTCCGGCCATTTTTTTCGCGTAAGATAGGCCTGGATGATAATGCACAGCCTATTCCTATATTATTTGGTGGTCGCATCAGCGGCAATATCAATCAAAAGCTACGAGTAGGAATTATGAATATCCAAACAGGTAGAAAAGATGCCGCTGCACCACAAAACTATTCCGCTGTATCAGTCCTCCAACGAATTTTCAAAAGATCTTTGATCAAAGCTTATGGATTGAACAGACAAGCCAAGCTCACCAATGATGAAATCAAATCAAATCCCTTAAACCAATATGGCAGAAATGCTGGTGCAGAACTAAATTTTTCTGATCAACAAGGAAAGTGGCAGGGTTGGCTCGGTCACCACCTGTCACAAAAGCCTGGAATCAAGAACCATTCATCCTTTACACAATTTGGTGGTCAGTATAATGGGAGAAAACTGGCTTCATTTATTGATTTTGCCAGTTTTGGAAAAAACTACTATGCTGATATGGGATTTATCAATAGGATAGAAACTTTCGCCGCCAAAGGCTCAAATTACATCTCTGGCGATACTACTATTCGCAATGGATACACCCAGATTTATTGGCCAATCGATTATTTTTTATATCCAAAAAAAGGAGCCATCATCCGCCACAATATTGGGATTGAAAATTATGCAGGGTTTTACGCAGATGGTAAATTGAGTGACCGCTATACCCGCATGCGCTATTTCATGTTTATGCGTAACACTGGTGTGTGGTCCTTCCGGGTAGATATTCAGCAAGATAATCTCCGGTATTATTTTCCACTTCCTTCGGAAAAACCACTACCTCCGGGTATCTATCATTACACCAATGGAAATGTGGAGTATACATCGGATACCAGGAAAAATTTATTATTCACAGGGAGTATGCGCATAGGACAATTTTATAACGGAACTATCAATCAAATAGTAGGAGGCGTCACCGTGCGTCAGCAGCCGCATTGGAATCTTGCCCTGAATTTAGAATACGATCTGCTCAAATTTCCAAAGCCCTACGGTGACACCAAATTTTGGCTTATAAGCCCAAAAACAGAAATCAATTTTTCGAATAATCTTTTCTGGACCACTTTTTTCCAATACAATACCCAGCGTAATAATTTCAATATCAATAGCCGCGTGCAGTGGCGATATAAACCCATGTCTGATCTCTTCATTGTATACAGCGATAACTACTTCACTGATACTTTCAAGAATAGGAATAGAGCTTTGGTGTTGAAATTGAATTATTGGTTGACGGTGTAGAGGATTAAATTTGAATTTCAAGTACAACTTTAGGTTGTTTCTAACTTCAAGGTTTAACCCGAGGGTTTGAGTTTCAAGTTTTACTCCCCCTTAATTTAACTTAGTTCGACTCGTTTATTAAATTCATGGGTAAACCAGAGGGTAGAGTCTAAATTGAATTTTTAGAGCGATTTAATTATATGTATCGATCCTACGGATCTCCCATTATCAGTCTTTCCACCACGGATTAAAATCCGTGGTTAGTATAGGTTGCGTGCCTATGGCACTTGAGTGGTATTTACGATTTCAGATTTTTTCTAACTATAGGATTTTAAAGAACCATAGGCTCGGCTCGTTTATTAACTCAAGGTTTCAACCAGAGGGTAGAGTCTAAATTGAATTTTTAGAGCGATTTAATTACATGTATCGATCCTACGGATCTCCCATTATCTGTCTTTCCACCACGGATTAAAATCCGTGGTTAGTATAGGTTGCGTGCTTATGGCACTTGAGCGGTATTTACAACTTCGGGTTTTTTCTAACTATAGGATTTTAAAGAACCATAGGCTCGGCTCGTTTATTAACCCAAGGTTTCAACCAGAGGGTAGAGTCTAAATTGAATTTTTAGAGCGATTTAATTAATTATATGTATCGAGCCTACGGATCTCCCATTATCAGTTTTTCCACCACGGATTAAAATCCGTGGTTAGTATAGGTTGCGTGCCTATGGCACTTGAGCGGTATTTACAACTTCAGGTTTTTTCTAACTATAGGATTTTAAAGAGCGATCTAATTATATGTATCGAGCTACGGCTCTCCTATTTATCAGTTTTTTCACCAAGGAATAAAATCCCCTGTTAGGAAAGCTTGCTTGTCTATGACACTTGATCGGTATTTATTGACAAGTCATCAAT
Organism: Chitinophagales bacterium; assembly: GCA_038251405.1. Classification (GTDB taxonomy): domain Bacteria; phylum Bacteroidota; class Bacteroidia; order Chitinophagales; family Saprospiraceae; genus JADJLQ01. The sequence goes on along the minus strand of JBBSBH010000014.1, from coordinate 62,956 downwards.
AAACAATCTCATTTTACATCTTTCAGTCGCTCCAAAACATGCTGAGCTATCACACAAAATGATGCATTTTTAATAGTCAAATCCTTCCGTTTTAAAAAGACATCTTCATCCGTATAGGGAAATCGGGCACAATCGGAAGGCCTTACTTCATAGATACTACAGGTATTGTCCTGGTTTAAAAAAGTACAGGGCTTTTCATTCAATACATAGTCGCCCTCGTCATCCCGGTGGAGGAATTTGTCCATCATTTCTGTTTCTTTCATGCCGATATACTTGCTGATGCGTTTGATGTCAGGAGCTTTAAACCGGGGACTGTAGTTTTTACAGCAACCTGCACATTCCAGGCAATTATTTTTTTGATATGCTGTTTCAGTAAATTCTTCTAAAAACGGAATGGCCTTTTTTAAGGAAACGCGATCCAGTGTTTTTTTATAGACCCCTTTATTTTTTTCAAAGTGATCATAAATTTTCTTTGGATCCATCATTATTATCAGACAAATATATCCAATACTAATATTACGGCGAGACCTACCACACTCACTACCGTTTCCATCAGCGACCAGGATCTGATCGTGTCTTTTATATTCAAATTGAAATATTCCTTAAACATCCAAAATCCGGTATCATTTACATGGGAAAACATTAAACTACCTGCTCCTACGGCGAGTACCATTAGATTAGGGTTCACTACTGTGGGATCAATTCCCGGAGCTATCAATCCTGCCGCAGTAAGACCTGCCACAGTAGCACTACCCAAAGCTAGTCTGATGATAGCTGCAATCAACCAGCCCGTTATCAGGGGAGACATACTAGAGCTTTTTACCAATACACCTATCTGGTCACTGATGCCAGCACTTATAAATATTTCTTTCAATGCTCCTGCGCCGGCGATGATCATAATAATGGGGAATACATCTTTGGAAGCTTCAATCCCTTCAGAAATCAATTTTTTTAATGGCTCTCCTCTATTGGTCCCCAATAAAAAATAGGCAACGAAAAGAGAGATAATCATTACAATATTGGCATCAGAAATAATACCAGCTACTTTGAAACCGAGAGTACCTGCCGTAGTAACGTTAGTGAGCCAGGTACCTAAGGCCAATAACACTACTGGTAATAGTGCAGCAATATAGCAATGTAGAGCAGGTGGCATTTCATGGTTTTCAAAAAGGCGCACTTTGAGACTTTCGAGTGGCGAGCCTTGAATATGTCTTACTGATTTTGCAAATAATGGACCTGCCACTAATATCACCGGTATAGATGCAATCAATCCATAGATCAATGTTTGACCAATATTGGCATGCATCATGGGCACTATAGCAGTAGGTGATGGATGCGGAGGTAAAAATCCATGGGTGACAGAAAGTGACGAGCAAAGAGCGACAGCCATAAATACCAGTGGTAAATTATAACGCTGACCCAATGCATAAATCAAGGGTACTAATAAAATGAATCCAACATTATAAAACAATGGGATCCCCACTACAAATCCAGTGAGTGCTAATGCCCATGGCAAATTCTTTTCACCAAATAGGCCTACTAAAGATTCTGAAATTTTTTGTGCGGCTCCACTGGAAGCAATAATTTTTCCTAACATAGCACCCAGGATCACCACTGAAAATACCGGACCTAATATGCCACCAACACCTTTTTCAAGCGCTTTGCCAATAGCTACAGTATCCATCCCTAATACTAAAGCCGCCAAAACAGATACAATCAAAAAGGCAATAAACGGATGAATCTTGGCCCAGATAATTAATAATATCAGTACGGCCAATATCAATAAAACTATTAGAATCATAATAAACCAAATATAGTGAAAGCCTTGTAAGAAATCTTCGCAGAAGAAGATATTCTAACGAGTAAATGAGTACTTTGTAAAAAATGGATTATTGTTTGATGAATTAGTTATAAAACCAGGGTGGGGGAAACCTGAATCATGCCAGTTTCTTTTTCAAAGCGAGCATTTCATCCCGATATTGAGCTGCTGATATAAAGTCGAGATCTTTTGCCGCTGCTTTCATTTTCTTTTCAGTCTCCGCAATGAGTTTTTCTATTTCATCTTTCCCCAGGTAAGCAATCACAGGATCGGCTGCTATAAGGTTTGATTCACCAGGCTCGATATATGCCTTCGTTTTACCTCTAATATCAAGGATAGATCTTTGGTTCATTATTTCATCCCTTGACTTTGCCAATGAAAGCGGAGTAATCCCGTATTCTTCATTATACGCCATTTGTTTTACACGCCTTCGCTCCGTCTCATCGATGGTGCGCTGCATGCTATCCGTAATTTTATCAGCATAGAAAATTACCTTACCATTAATATTCCGGGCAGCACGACCTGCAGTCTGAGTGAGTGATCGCGCATTGCGCAGAAATCCTTCTTTGTCGGCATCGAGAATTGCGACTAAAGAGACTTCTGGAAGGTCAAGTCCCTCTCGTAATAAGTTTACACCAACCAAAACATCAAAATTTCCAAGTCTCAAATCACGCAGGATCTCCACCCGATCCATCGTGAGTACTTCTGAGTGAATGTATTTGCTATTGATATTGAGCTTTGCTAAGTACTTGGAGAGTTCCTCGGCCATACGCTTAGTAAGTGTAGTGATTAATGTACGCTCTCCTTTAGCTATCCGCTGCATGATTTCATCCATGAGGTCGTCTATTTGATTAAGGCTTGGTCGCACCTCAATAGGAGGATCTAATAAACCTGTTGGACGAACGATCTGCTCCACTACTTCTCCCTGAGTTTGTTCTAATTCATAATCTCCGGGAGTAGCACTTACGAAAATGACCTGATTCACCAGGCCTTGAAATTCATCAAAATTTAAAGGTCGGTTATCTATGGCGGAAGGCAATCTAAATCCAAAGTTAACCAGGTTGAGTTTACGCGCACGATCACCACCCCACATGCCTCTTACTTGGGGTAGGGTGGCATGGCTTTCATCGATCACCATCAAATAATCTTCCGGGAAATAATCTAATAAACAAAAAGGCCTCGTGCCCTGTGGTCTGCCGTCAAAAAACCTGGAATAGTTTTCTATACCACCACAATACCCCAGTTCGCGAATCATTTCGAGGTCAAAATTTACCCGTTCATGAATGCGTTTTGCTTCCAGATATCTGCCTTCCGCCTGGAAAAATTTTTCATGCTCATGCAATTCATCTTCTATGTCTCTGATAATATATTTGAGTCTATCCCGCGGAGCCACATAGAGATTGGCAGGGAATATCGCTGCATTTTCCATGGATTCAATCCGCTTACCACTCTCTATTTCAATCTGCTCAATGGTCTCTATTTCATCGCCAAAGAAAATCACCCTATAGCCATAGTCTACATAAGGAAGGTAAATATCTACGGTGTCACCTCGCACGCGAAAGCGCCCACGCGTGAGATCTATATCGGTGCGAGAGTAAAGGCTTTGTACCAGATTGTGCAGGAAAGAATTTCGGGAGATTTTCTGACCTTTTTCTATTCTGATGATACCGCCTTTGTAGTCTTCCGGATTTCCCATTCCAAAGATGCACGATACAGAGGCCACCAGTATAATATCCCTGCGACCTGATAAGAGTGTGGAAGTTGCTCTCAGTCGTAGTTTGTCAATTTCTTCATTTATAGCCAGGTCTTTTTCAATGAAAGTATCACTCACACTGATATATGCCTCGGGCTGATAATAATCGTAATAGGATACAAAGTATTCTACTGCATTATCAGGGAAAAAATCTCTAAACTCACCATACAGCTGGGCAGTCAGTGTTTTATTATGTGAAAGGACAAGGGTGGGTCTTTGCACTTCCTGGATTACATTGGCTATGGTAAATGTTTTACCACTTCCTGTTACTCCCAGAAGTACCTGACTACGATCGTCCTCCCGCACACCACGCACTAATTGGCGAATGGCTTCAGGTTGATCACCGGTAGGTTGATATTTGGAGGTAAGCTTGAAAGGCACTGGAGTGCAAAGTTACAAGTTTGAATTTGAAAGTTGATTTTGAGTAATAGTGAAATACTAAACTAAAATAAGTCTTTAAATTGAATCCCAGCAACTGATTACTTTTGTATTAATGCACCGATACTTTTTACTAAATAAGCCTGTTGGTGTTGTATCTCAGTTTAAAAGTTCGCATTCCGTAAAATTATTAGGTGCGCTGGATTTTGAATTTCCCGAAGGCATCCATGCTATTGGAAGATTAGATATAAATTCAGAAGGGCTTTTACTGTTGACTACGGATAAGCGGGTGACCAAATTATTATTTGATCCACTTAAATCACATGAAAGAAAATATTTAGTAATGGTCCAACACAAAGTGAGTCCCGAATCATTGAATAATCTAAGAATGGGTGTACAAATATTGATTTCAAAAAATGAATACTATTTAGCCAAGCCTCTGGCTGCAGAAATAATAGCCTACCCTGCCGATCTATATCCATATGCCCAGGATAATCGGTCTGCCTATGACCATACCTGGCTACTCATTACACTGGCTGAGGGTAAATTCAGGCAAGTTCGTAAAATGGTTTCTGCTTTGAGGCACCGCTGTTTGCGATTGGTTCGCGTTTCGATTTGTAATATTCATCTTGGTAGCCTCGCACCAGGTGAAGTAAAGGAAATCTCTTCGACAGAATTTTTCGGATTATTAGGTATTGATGAAGCCCTTCATTAATAATCAAGATCAAGAATTTCACATTTGATTAATATTGTACTTTGAAATTTAATTAGCCTACTAATCTCTAACATGGATAAAATACTTTCTCCCTGGCCCTGGTATGTAGCAGGACCACTTATTGGACTGATGGTCCCTCTTTTACTTTTCCTTGGAAATAAAGCTTTTGGCATCAGTTCTTCATTGCGACATATGTGCGCCGCCACCGTACCTTCCAACCTCGAGTATTTTAAATACGATTGGAAAAAAGAGCGGTGGAATCTATTCTTCACCGCCGGAGCATTAATTGGATCATTTATCGCTGCCAGCTTTCTGACTGCTAAAACCAATATGGTGGTGAATCCTGAGCTTCAACAAACGTTGAGTCAGTATGGAATTGCAGTGGGTAATACGCAGTGGCCACAGGCGATATTCAATTGGTCATCGCTATTTACAGTAAGAGGTTTTATCATGATGGTGGTAGGGGGATTTATGGTAGGCTTTGGTACCAGGTATGCCGGAGGCTGTACCAGCGGACATTCTATTATGGGATTGGCCAATCTTCAATGGCCATCTTTAGTCGCTACTATTTTCTTTATGCTGGGTGGTTTTTTAATGACTCACTTATTATTACCAATTATTTTAAATCTTTAAAAAATGAATACTGAAGTACAAGATCAGGAGACTAAAATAGTAGATGAAAATACCGATTTTGAGGTAGGTTCTTTGAATACTACCACAGAAGACAGTCACGATGAATTAAAGCCTTTCCATGCTTTTATAAAATATCTATTGGCAGGTATTTTATTTGGAATCATATTGGTAAAATCTGAAGTGATCAGTTGGTTTCGAATTCAGGAAATGTTCAGGCTACAATCTTTTCACATGTACGGAGTGATTGGATCAGCTGTAGTAACTGGTATCATTGCAGTAGCCATTATTAAGCGATTTAAATTGAAAACATTCGAAGGGGATTCCATTCAACTACCAGTGAGGCCGTACAGTACGGGACAAATCATTGGAGGGACTTTATTTGGATTTGGGTGGGCGCTTACAGGAGCATGTCCGGGTCCTCTGTACGCTCAGATCGGAGCTGGGAGCACGGTCACCACAGTAACCATTTTGAGTGCTATATTTGGAACATGGGTCTATGCGAATATAAAGCGAAGCTTACCTCACTAATAATACGAATTATCATCATGCAGCAAGTATTTCTTCCAGTATATGTGGTGAATCCAAGCCGGTAAAATGATCGAGATGTATTTTATAATAGTCCAATAAACTATACATTAATTGCTTTCTGATAGATGCAGGAATGACGGTATGTAATAATTGTAAATAATTTTCATTTTCTATTACAAGAGCCAGGTTTTGGGCTAAATCCTGATCGAGGTAATCTCGATGAAATGGAGCATAATCCACAAAACAACCTTCCCTGAGATCAAATACAGATTTACCCTTTTCAAAATTATTTAATGGACAAAATCCAAGAAACCGGGTAAGACCTATAAGAAAATAAACTGGCATATAATTCAGTCGCAAGGCAGGCTCATCACATTGATCCAGGCAACGTTTGATCCAATCGTACAACTGATGATCAAGCTCTGAATTTCGCAAACTTTTTCTAATTAACTCCAACATGAATATTCCTACTGCTGATCTATGAATTTCAAAAGGTAAGCTCTGATAGATAGTAGCGTATTTTACTTCCTTGATTCGATGCATAGACTTTTGATCCTGATAGTAAATTACCAGATCGAGTTGATTCATCAGCTGAAACATACCTTTTTTAGAATTGCCGGTAGTGACACCACCCATGATGAGAGATTGAAGTCCAAGATCACGTGTAAGCACCTGTGAGATCAGGCTAGTCTCTCCATATTTTTGAGTTTTTAATACAATTCCTTCAGTATGGACTAATACAGACATATGATTCAAAATTAGGCATTTAATATTCAGCCAGTTTATTGAAGTTCCCAAATATAGTTGATTTGTATTTTTTACCTTTGATAAGGAATGACAAAAACGCGACTAGAGGCTTTTAGTGATGGTGTATTAGCTATCATTATTACCATCATGGTATTGGAGATGAAGACTCCGCATGAAGCTAGTTGGCATTCCTTGGTGGATTTAAAAGCCATATTTATCAGCTATATTTTAAGTTTTGTGGGGGTAGCAATATATTGGGTCAATCATCATCATTTAATTCAGGCTATAAAAAATGTGAGTTCAGCTATTTTATGGACAAATATTAATTTGCTTTTCTGGCTCTCCCTTACTCCTTTTGTTACTAGTTGGATGGGCGAGTCTCATTTTGAAAATGCTCCGGTCATATTATATACTTTAAACTGCAATTTGTGTGGCTTGGCCTATTTCTTTTTGCTGATAGCCATTCGTAAAACACATAAGCAACATTCTTATATTATGGAAATAATAAGCTACCAATCAAAAAAAGGATTGATTTCTGCCGGACTGTATTTTATTGCACTCATTATCGGATTTTTCTATACTCCCGTTTCTATTGCGATTATTATTATAGTAGCTCTCATATGGATCATTCCAGATAAAAATATTGAAAAAATATTATCCGAAAATCCGAATCATCACTAACCTATAAGATTTCATGGAGAAAATTTATTGTTTTGGCGAAATATTGTGGGACATGCTTCCTTCTGGTAAACAGCCAGGGGGGGCGCCAATGAATGTAGCTTATCATCTAAATAGATTAGGTATAGATGCTTCTCCATTGACTGCGGTTGGTAAAGATTATTTAGGGGATGAATTAATAGCTTTTTTAAGATCTAAAGATATTGATACACAATTTGTATTGAGAAATAGTCAACCTACCGGCCAGGTACTAGTATCACTAAACCAAAAAAACGAACCTAGTTATACGATTCAAGCACCTGCTGCATGGGATTTCATTGAATTAGATTCGAATGCATTGAGTCAACTAGTTTCTTCAGCATACATACTGATATTTGGATCACTGGCGTGTAGGAATGTAGTAAACAGAGAGATACTTCAAAAACTTTCTAACAAAGCGGCCCTTAAAATTTGTGATATAAATCTTAGAGCTCCCTTTTATAACAAAGATTTGGTACATCATTTATTTAGTCAGACCGATTGGATAAAAATCAATCACGAAGAATTGGCACTGATCACCTCCTGGTATCAAGATGATCTTCATACGGAGCAAGAACAGGCAAATTTCTTTTTGCATACTTTTCCTGGTATAGATTTGATACTAGTGACACGGGGTGAAAATGGTGCTGCTTATTATGATCGGGAGGCACATTATTCACATCCGGGATATATCGTAGAAGTAGCTGATACTATTGGTAGTGGAGATTCTTTTTTAGCCATGTTTATTTTTAAGGCTTTAGCTGGCATTGAGCCACAAGAATGCCTTAAATATGCTTGCGCTATGGGCTCCATAGTGGCTACCCATAAGGGTGCTACTCCAGTAGTTGATATTGATAATGATCTACGTAGATTAATGTCTAATTGAAACTGTCTTTAATTTCTTGCTAATCATACTTCCTTCCGTTACTTTCGTCGAAAAACTATGGAAACTATTTAAATTAGAATAGTTTCCTGTTTGTATTTACTCTATATTTGCCGCGTTGAAAAAACAAAATGGAGATTTTAGCAGGAATACTTTCTAGAGCCAAAGACCTCTTTATCAATTGCGGAGTGAAGTCTGTTACCATGGATGACCTCGCCAGCGATATGGGCATTTCTAAAAAAACTTTATATCAACATATCCCCAGTAAAGCCAAACTCATCGAACGAATGGTGATGCTCCATATAAAAGAAGAGAAAAAGGCCATTGCCGATATAAAGGCAAAGTCTGGCAATGCTGTAGAAGAAATGGTATTAATCTCTCATTATGTGATACAAATGCTTCGCCTGGTTTCTCCAAAAGTAGTATTTGAAATAAAAAAGTATTATTGGGAAAGCTGGAAAAAAATAGAAAAACTAAATAATGAACATATACTTGAGGTGATTAAAACAAACCTTCAGGATGGGGTAAAGCAAGGTCATTATAGAAAAGATATTAATGCGGAAATCATCTCTAAACACTATGTCACATTAAGCAGTAGCCTTGTAGATTCAGAAACTTTCCCATCTGGAATGTTGTCTATGGAAAAAATATTTAATGAAACCATTCGATATCATCTCCGGGGCATCACCACGCCGAGTGGTTGGGAGATGTGCGAAAAAGAATTTTCAAAACTTGATAATTAAACATTATGTCATATAAAGTAAAATATAAACTGCTATTTATGAGTTGGTTAGTGGCTTCACATGCCTTTAGTCAATCTTCTTTTACTTTAGAAGAAGCGGTGCAGTATGCTTTGAAAAATAGTACTCAGATAAAACTAAATCAATTGAACCTGGAGGATGCTGATGCCCAGCTAACGCAATACAAAGCCATTGGTTATCCTAAGGTAAATGGCTCGATTGATTATTCTCATTTCTTTGCAATTCCCTCTACCATAATTCCAGATTTTTTAAGCCCGGTGGTAGATGGCAGACTGGTAAAATATAACTTATTACAGCAGAGTCAGGTAGAAGCTCCGGCAAGTGGAGGTTTTCCTGCAAAATTTGGCCAATCAAATTCTTTTTCAGCAGGAGTAGGAATGAACACAACGCTCTATGACCCTGCTTTTTTCCTGGGGCTGAAAGCATCAAAAATGTACAAAGACCTCACTGTAAGGCAAAATGCGGTCACCGATATTACCATCCGAGAATCCGTGGCAAAAGCATATCTAGGCTCGCTCATTGCCCAAAAAAGTAAAACCATTTTGGATCAAAACATTACTACACTACAAAAAATCACTACGGATACTAAAGCTATTTTAGCTCAGGGATTTATAGAACAACTGGATGTTGATCGGTTAGTACTTTCACTTAATACGCTCCGAACTGAATCTGAAAAAGTAAATAATATGAATGAGATCACTCAAAATGTCCTGAAAATGCAAATGGGATATCCTATGGATCAATCCATTCAACTCACGGAGTCAATAGATGATCTTTCCAATAGATTGCAGGTAGAAAATGTACCTCTTGCTGAGCCTTTCAAACCAGATCAAAGGCCAGAGTATCGAGCCATGCAATTGGCTGACGAACTCAATGGAATAAGAATGAAATCAATAAAACTTGGTGCATATCCGACCATTTCAGGTTTTGCAAATGCATCCTATGGAACTCAAACCAATAATTTGTTTAGTAGAAATTCATACTGGTTTCCTACTGCCATTGCCGGTTTCAAAGTAAATGTGCCCATATTTGATGGCTTCACGCGTAAAGCAACCTATCAACGCGCTTCTATCGAAGGTCAAAAACTTAAACTACAGATGACCGAATTTGAAAGAGCCATGACCCTGCAGGTAAATAATGCTCGAATACAATATATTAATGCAAAATCAACCGTTGAAAGCAATAAAAGCAATCTTGATTTAGCACAAAAAATATATGATCAGACTCAATTGAAATTTAAAGGCGGCGTAGGTTCCAGTCTCGAGATCAATCAGGCTGAGACTGCTTTTTTACAAGCCCAGGGAAATTACATCAATTCACTTTATAATCTATTAGTCGCTAAAGTTGATCTTGACAAGTCGTTAGGAAAATAATTTTACCAAAAAATATTCACCATCCATAAGAAAATAGAATTTATGAAAAATATATTTACCATTGCCGTTATTTCTGTCATTGCATTGAGTATAAATGCATGTGGATCTAAGTCACCATCCCCCAACACATCGGTGGATAAACAAGCTCGATTAACTGAATTGAAAAATCAAATAGCCGCTCTTGAAAAAGAAGCGGTTGCTCTTGAATTAGAAATCAATCCGGAGGGAAAAGCAGAAAAGACCAAGCTAGTGAGTGTGCAATCTTTCCCTACCACTCTATTCAGAAACTATATCGACCTACAGGGAACAGTAATGGCTGATCAGGAACTTTTCATTAATGCAAAGATGCCAGGTACTATCACACAAATCATGATGAAAACAGGTGATCGGGTAACGAAAGGACAAACCGTAGCTGTATTAGATGATGTATTGATCAAGCAAGGGATGGCTGAACTTGATCATCAACTGGCTTTTGCAACAGAAATATATGAAAAACAAAAAGCCCTCTGGGATCAAAAAATAGGGACTGAAGTACAATACTTAAGTGCTAAAAATAATAAAGAATCCCTGGAAAAAAGAATTTCTACTACAAAAGAACAGCTTGATCAAACCAAGGTAATCGCCCCTATCAGTGGTATAGTAGATGAAGTAACAGTTAAGCCTGGTCAAGGAGTGAGCCCTGGAATGCCATTAGCAAGATTAGTAAATTTCTCTAAACTGGACATCAATACCGAAGTGCCGGAATCCTTTGCCGGTAGAGTAAAAGCAGGCAATGCCATAAAAATATTTTTCCCTGATATCAATAAAGAATACGATTCAAAGATTACCTATGTAAGCCCAATCATCAATCCCATAAATAGAACTTTCAAAGTAAAAGCTGCTTTGCCTGCTAATATGCAAGGGGTGTTGCCCAACATGATTTCTATCATTAAAATTATCGACTATTCAAATCCTAAGGCAACGGTGATTCCCATTAATTATCTGCAAAAAGATAGCAAAGGCGATTTTGTAATGGTAGCTGATTCTATTGATGGACATTGGGCAGCTGCAAAAAAGCCTATTATTATTGGTAAGTTTTACAATGACATGGTAGAGGTAAAATCCGGAATTGATGACAAATCCAAATTAATAACACTTGGTTACCAGGATTTGATCGAAGGCCAAAAATTGAGTGTCCAAAACCAATAAATCCCAAACCAGTTTCTTAGTTGGAGCTACTTTCCTATCTAAGTTTCAAAGCCATTTAATATGAAAGATATAATCAAAGAATTCAAACCAAGCTCCTGGTCTATCAATAATAAGACCAGTATATATATAGTTACTATCATTATCACACTGGCGGGAATATTTTCTTACATTGGATTACCTAAAGAACAATTTCCTGAAGTGGCGTTTCCACAAATATTAGTTAATGTAATTTACCCGGGTACTGCACCCACTGATATGGAAAATCTGGTGGCGAAGCCTGTTGAAAAACAATTAAAAGCCATTGCTGGAATCAAAAAAGTAAGAAGCAGCTCTCTTCAAGACTTCTCGCTTATTGTAGCAGAGTTTAATACAGATGTAGAGACTGCCGATGCAAAACAAAAAGTAAAGGATGCCGTCGATAAAGCCAGAGCCGATCTACCGAATGACCTGCCCCAGGAACCATCCATTATAGATATCGATGTCTCGAGCATACCTATCATGACTATACATGTATCAGGAGACTATGATTTGGATCGCTTGAAAAAATATGCTGACGAAATTCAGGACAGGGTAGAAAGCTTGAAAGAGATCACACGGGCAGACATGATAGGAGCACTTACCAGAGAAATTCAGATCAATGTGGATTTGTATAAAATGACGGCTGCCAATGTGACTATGCGGGATATAGAGAATGCAATTGCTTTTGAAAATATGACCATATCAGGTGGACAAATTACTATGGGCAATGTAAAACGCGCTATCAGTGTTGTGGGAGAATATAAGGATCCGAGACAATTGGAAGATATCGTTATCAGAGGCGGTACCGGAGCAATAGTCTATCTAAAAGACATTGCCGAGGTAAAAGATACTTACAAGGAACAAGAGAGCTATGCCCGATTAAATAAAAAGAATGTGCTTTCTTTAAATATTATCAAACGCGGTGGAGAAAACCTGATCAATACGGCTGACAAAATTCAATTGATCTGTAAAGAACTGAAAGCCAAATTTCCCGCCGATCTTTCAATTAATATTACCGGCGACTTAAGTACTAAAACAAGAGCTGGTTTAAGTGAATTGATCAATACCATTATCATCGGCTTTTTATTAGTAACCCTGATATTAATGTTTTTCATGGGCGTCACAAACGCCGTATTTGTAGCTATGTCGGTTCCATTAAGTATGTTCATTGCATTTATGATCATGCCGTCATATGGATTTACACTAAATGTGATTGTATTGTTTGGATTTTTACTTGCTCTTGGCATAGTGGTGGATGATGCTATAGTGGTCATTGAAAATACGCATCGAATTTTTGATAATGGAAAAGTACCCATTAAAAAGGCTGCAAAAATGGCTGCTGGTGAAGTTTTCTTACCGGTACTTAGTGGTACACTCACTTCATTAGCACCATTTATTCCTTTGGCTTTCTGGCCGGGATTGATTGGGAAGTTTATGTTTGGTTTACCCATCACTCTAATCACCACTTTATTGGCCTCATTATTTGTGGCTTATATCATCAATCCTGTGTTTGCAGTAGACTTTATGAAACCACATGATGAAGAGCATAAAGAAAAAGTATTCAATAAAGGCTTTATTATCACTTTGGTAGGCTTTGCCGTAGTAATGATCTTATCCCAAGCTGGCGGAAACATGTTTTTTCGCAATCTGGCCTTTTGTATATTTCTTTTTTATCTACTGAATAAATTTTTGCTGAGTAAAGTCATCAAAGGCTTTCAGGAAAAAGTATGGCCGGTAGTTCAAAATGGATATGCCTCTATGTTAAAATTTGTGCTCAAAGGCTATCGACCTATTGGATTGCTGGTATTTACTATTTTCCTATTGATAGCAAGTTTATTTCTGGCGGTCAAGTTTATCCCGGGAGTCGTTTTTTTTCCAGAATCTGAGCCCAATTTTGCATTTACCTATATAGCTCTTCCAGTAGGTACTGACCAGGCTTATACCAATAAAATTACGTCACAAATAGAAGATAAAATCCTGGAGATTGTTGGCGAAAACAATCCTGTAGTAGAGTCAGTAATTTCCAATGTGGCAGTTGGAGCAGGCGACCCTTCCAATTTTGAGCAACAAACCAGTCCAAATCTTGGTAAGGTGACTGTAGCTTTCGTTCCTTTTGAACAGCGTGATGGAAAACTTACCAGTATTTATTTAAACAAAATCCGTGAAGCTGTCAAAGGCATTCCAGGTGCTGAAATCATTGTTGAAAAAGAAAGTAGTGGACCTCCTACCAGCAAACCAATAAGTATTGAAATTACAGGTGATGAATTTGATGATTTAAACACTACAGCTCAGGATTTGAAAAGATTTCTTGATGACCAGCAAATAGCAGGTGTTGAAGAACTAAAATCTGATCTTTCCATAACCAAACCTGAATTAAAAATCCTCGTTGACAGACAAAGAGCCAATAGAGAGGGGATTTCTACTGCTCAAATAGGGGGGGATCTTAGAGGTGCGATTTTCGGCAAAGAAGTATCTAAACTACGTGATGGTGAAGATCAACACCCTATACAAGTACGAATAAAAGAAGATCAAAGACAAAATATCAATCTGCTTTTAAATCAAAATATTATTTATCGCGATATGAATATGGGTGGTATGATGCGACAGGTACCTATGGCATCAATGGTAAAAATGGAATATGGAAATACGATTGGTTCAATCAAAAGGAAAAATCTGAAGCGCGTAGTTACTATATCTTCTAATGTACTGAACGGGTACAATCCAAATGATGTAGTTGCAAAAGTTCAGGCCGCTGCAGCAAAATTCAAATCGCTACCTGGCGTAACCGTTTCATTCCTGGGCGAACAGGAGGATCAAGCTGAAGCCATGAATTTCTTAAGCAGATCATTACTGATTTCACTTGGTTTGATCTTTTTGATTTTAGTTACTCAGTTCAACTCTTTTAGTAAACCCCTCATCATACTTCTTCAAATCATATTTAGTATTATTGGTGTTTTACTAGGTTTTACAATCGCCGGAATGGATTTTTCGATTATTATGACAGGTATTGGTGTCGTCGCACTTGCTGGCGTGGCAGTAAGAAATGGAATCTTATTAGTCGAGTTTGCAGATATGATGATGGCTCAGGGACTTACTGTACGCGAAGCTGCAGTAGAAGCCGGTCGTACCAGAATGACGCCTGTAATATTGACGGCACTTGCTACTATATTGGGATTGATTCCATTAGCCGTAGGAATGAATATAAATTTTGTGACCCTATTTTCAGAATGGAATCCTCATCTATTTTTTGGCGGAGATAATAATGCATTTTGGGGCCCACTCAGTTGGACTATGATCTTTGGACTTGCTTTTGCAACATTACTTACATTAATATTAGTGCCTGCATTACTTGTGATCATTTCCCGGGGTAATGGAAAATTGGGGTTAAAAACTTACGAACAAAAAGCACTGGAGGAGGCTGCTGATAAGCATTTGAATTGATTATTTTAGCTTCCTTCCTTTCCATTCATATTTCAGATGTAAAGCGCTTAGCATTGAAATCACGCTTATAAAGAATGGATAAAATAAGGAGCAAGTAATAAACTGAAGTGTTTTTATTTCCGTATTAAAAAATGGTGCTATTATTTTAAAATAAATATAGTCTGCCATCATTTTTATAATCCATAGAACGATAAATTTAAATCGAAGAATCGGTAATATTATTAATGACAGATTAAATAAAATAACAAGTGATAAAGCCATTTTAAGCCCCCAGCTTTTCATGGCTTTGTTTTTTGTAGCCCATCGTAAGCGTTGATGTATCAATTGCCTGACATTTTCACAGGCCGCTGTTTTTACTATGCTGTTTTGATCTTTAATGAAGCTGACTGGGATATTTAATTCCTTAGCTCTTTCTACTAAAAACATATCGTCACCCGATTGATATGGGTTGGAGCGAATGTCTATACTTTGCTGCAGTGCTCTTGGGTAAACCATATTTGCCCCATTAGCCATATACCAAAGCCCTGATCTGATTCCCGCATAGGTAATTCCCATCAAAGCCATCAAATCAAAAACCTGAAAGTATTGTAACCAGGTAGTTGGATTTGATATTTGTACAGGCCCAGTTACAAAGCCAGGTTTTTGATGAAAAGATTTTAACCAGTCTGGCTGTAACAATCCATCAGCATCTATTTGGGCTATTCTTTCAAATTTTGCGATAGAAAGGCCTGTCTTGATCGCCGCTTTCTTTCCTATTCCAGTGTTTAAAATAATTCGAAATCTTGAATTACTTCGTTGAGTAATTATTTCCCATCCATTATCTTCGGAATGATCATCGATAAAAATACATTCCCACTTGCCTGATTCGTATGTTTGATTTTCTAAACTGTCACAAAGTGATTCTAAATTCTTAGATTCATTTCTAAAGGGTATTAATATAGAAAAAGCTCCGGCATCAGATTCTGGTATATGGTTTGATGATGAGGAGCTGATCCAATAATAACTGGCTAGTCCTAATAGTCCCACATACAAAATAGATAATACCATGGCAGCACAAACCATGGTCTCAAGATAGTAATTCTACATCAAGCTCCTTTGAGGACTATTTAATTATATGAATCGAGCCTACGGCTCTCCTATTTATCAGTTTTTCCACCACGGATTAAAATCCGCGGTTAGTATAGCTTGCGTGCCTATGGCACTTGAACGGTCTTTATATCTTCAGGTGTTTCTAATTGTAGAAATTTTAAAGAACCATAAGTTCGACACTTTTATTAATCCTACATTGAGCTTTAGAATTTTCTAAGCTCAATTGACGATTGATTTTGAATTATTTATTTATTTAATTATATGAATCGAGCCTACGGCTCTCCTATTTATCAGCTTTTCCACCACGGATTAAAATCCGCGGTTATTATAGCTTGCGTGCCTATGGCACTTGAGCGGTCTTTATATCTTCAGGTTGTTTCTAATTATAGGAATTTTAAAGAACCATAAGTTCGACACTTTTATTAATCCTACATTGAGCTTTAGAATTTCTAAGCTCAATTGAAGATTGATTTTGAATTATTTATTTAGATTGACTTTAAGAAAATTAGATGATTTAAAATCATATCAGGATTAACCCGAGGGTTTGAGTTTCCAGTCTAACTCCCTAATTTAAAGAACCATAGGTTCGACTCGTTTATTAACTTCGGGTTTCAACCCGAGGTATCAGTATAAATTGAAGTTCGAGAACCGTGGGCCTGCCTGCCAGGTAGTCGGCCTGGTAGGCAGGTTCGGCGCATATATATATATATAGAAAACCAGGTTTTATTATGGCAAAAAACAGGTTTGTATGGCAAGAGGGTTATGGTGTCTTCTCAATATAGATACTCAGATCTTGATAAAGTTTTTTTACTTGTCTGATGCTACTTATCTTTTGCCTTAAACAGCTGACCCTAACTAGATTTGAAAATATCATCATACCCTGATCTTGGGGTAGAAGAAATTTCTCTGAAATCTGTAGGAAATCCATCTCTTTTTTGTTGCTCCTGCTTTACAAAATTATCGGCTTTTTTATTCAATATAGTCAGGCCAAGTAATACGGCTGCAACTATTGGAAATGCAAAGAAAGTAAGCACTGTAGCTATTATACCATAAATCAAATTTTTCTGTAGAAGCACTATTAACATTTTTCCATAGCTTAAAACTACTTTATAGTTAATAATCAATGCAGCAATAAACATGACAGGAGCTGCCCATGCCAGAATTTTAAATATACCTTTGAAAAGATATAGTGCAGCCCATAAGACAGCGGCCATCATCACTAATCCCATGATGGTTTCGGTCAGGGTATACTTGCGATTTTCCATGATTTTATAGTTTTTAAGTACTAACAAAACAAAGTTAGTCCAAAGAATGGTTCATCAAGGAGTGATCTTATCGACAAACATAGGCTTTCAGTCTATTTGCGTATGAAAAAATCAAGGATTGAAGAGTACTAAGCTAACTTTTATATATGAGTGACTTTTGGCATCATGGCACATTAAAACCATCCTTAAGATTGCGGTAAATTATACCTCCAATCGAAAGTAGATTCTAGTTTTCTCATGAAAAAAGTGGAAATAACTTATTTTAAGCTTCTGATTTTTAGATTTCTAAATGAAACATTGTTTCCATGATCTTGTAATAAAATTGGCCCCTCAGCATTTTCACCAAAGCCCTGATAATGATCAAATTTACTTCGGGCTACAAGTGCTTTGAAAATATTGCTCTTTCTTACATACTCCACCACTTTAAATCCGTTCAACCAATGTTGCACGGTATTATCAGGATATACAATTATTCTGCCAGCATTCCAGTCACCTATTTTTCTTTGAAATCGTTTGTCTAATTTTTCGGAAGGAATCAAATCATATAATGAAGCCAATGTTCGATTACCGACTACACCCATTTTTGCATCAGGATGCCTGGCATCATCGAGTACCTGATATTCCAGGCCAACTCCGGATTTGCCATTAGAATCAAAATCTTCATTTACAAAATACTTTACACCGGAATTAGCACCCTCTGATAGTTTGAATTCAAATGTCATTTCGAATGCAGTGAATTTTTGGGTAGTCACTATATCATTTCCGGTCTCCGATCCGTCAGATGGATTTATATGGATGGTGCCGTCTGTCACTTCCCAATGTTTTTGTGGTAAAGCGATTCCATGAACCTCGCGCCAACCATCAAAGTTTTTTCCGTTGAATAATAGTGAAAAGCCTTGTGATTCCTCTTGCCATGACAAATTATTGAGGAGTAAATTTTCAACTGGCGTATTATCAGCAGCGCTGGGTTTTAGATTGGTGGTTTTAATCTTTATATTTTTCCATTTGATTTGATTTCCTTCTTTATCATTTGCACCAATTGCGTGAACCTGCAAAGCGATTAACCCGGAAGGAGTAAGGTTATCTACCAGGTAAGAAATGGGCACACCATTAACCCATGTGCGGATGATAGGCCCGATAGCCTCTATGCGATAGTGATTCCATTGATTGTTTTTAAAAGCCGGCTTTGCCAATGGATTGATATCAGGTATATATAACCAGCCGCGACGAGCTTCATCGTAGATGCCACCTGACCATCCACGTGGAGATGGATCCACTTCCATTTGATAGCCATGTACTCTGCCGCTATTCATCTCGGGTATGGATAAACTCCTGAATTGAATTCCGGAATTCATGTCATCGGCAACTTTCAAATCCAGCTCGAGTGTAAAATCACCATAGTTTTCATTGGTGCAAAGAAATGAATTGGTTGTATTCGCTACCGTAGTACCAATGATCTCACCATTTTTCACTTCATACTTTGCTTTACCATTCTTTTGATTCCAACCATCTAGGTTCTTTCCATTGAATAAGGTCTTCCAACCACCTGCTTTTTCTGCATTAGAAACTTGGGCAGAAATAATAGTTGTGTAAAGTAAAAAACTGAGTACGATAAAATTTTTCATTATTTTAGATTTAATCACATTTTGATTCCTGCTATTTTTAGTATGGATTTATAAGTCCCCATTTTTAGATCCTTATTTCCATGAATTGGTATTGGCAAAGTTCTCTTAGATTCCTTATGAATAAATATATGGTGGCTTCCTTTGATTCTATCTAACTCCCAACCATGTTCATGTAAGAGTCTTATTAGTAATCTTGGGGATAAATTCATTTAGAAGAATACGTTTATACTAAATACTTTTGTATGAGTGATTTATCATAATCATGGTCTCTAAGCTATTTCTATCATCAGGAATTGGCCAATCATTTTCTTTCATAGTTTCCAAAACGCCTTCCAGGGCTTCATTTAGATTGTGAATTGCTTCATCTGGACTTTCACCAAAACTCATGCAATGATTTAGTGAAGGTATATTTGCCATGTAGCCATCTTCTGTCTTTGTAATTACAACCCTAAATGTTCTAGAGATGGTTTCCATAATTCTTTTTTATCAAAATTAAACTATTTCAAATCAAATATACTTTTTTACCATGAATGAAAAAGCTAAATAGATTTAATAAACTTTGGTGGTTTTCTTGCTTTCGTTAATTGTTCAAAAGCAAAGCCAATATGGATCAATTTTTCTTCTTCCCAGGCTGATCCAAAAAATGACATTCCAATAGGTAAATCGTGTATAAAACCCATGGGTACGGTAATACTAGGATAGCCTGCAGTAGCAGCAATGCCATAAGCACCATAACCCGTAAAATGATCACCATTGACCTTATCTATACACCAGCTCGCTCCAGTAGCAGGACCCATCAGGGCATCCAATTTATTCGTCTGTAATAAATCATCAATTACTTTTTTCGATCTGTCAAATGATCCTTTCAGTGCTTTTATATATTCTTCTGTTTTTAAATCTCCCAGATCTTTACACTCCAATAATATTTCCTGGTCAAAGAAGGGCATTGCAGTACTATCATGTTCAGCATTATATTTGATGATATCATCCAAGGACTTTACATTTTCCAGGTTTGCCTTTGAAAGGTATTTATTCAATCCTGCTTTAAATTCATATTTCAATACCTTGTACTCATCATCGCCTAGTTCTCTATTCGGTTTCATAAAATCTACTTCAATAATCTCTGCACCTGCCTGCTTCATTTGATCAAGTGTATTCTTAAGGAGCAGATCGATCTCCTCGTGTTTTTTCAGGAATGATTTATCTAAACCAAATCGTTTACCTTTTAGTGTAGCTGTATTCAACGATCGGGTATAATCTGCTATAGCTTTACCTTCGCTGGCTATCGTTTTCTCATCATTTGGATCCATACCCGTCAAGGCGCTCAATAATATCGCAGCGTCCTTTACCGTACGGGTCATTGGGCCAGCGGTGTCCTGAGTGGAAGATATAGGGATAATTCCGGATCTACTCCAGAGCCCAACGGTAGGTTTGATTCCTACGAGGCAATTAATACTAGAAGGACATGCAACACTCCCATCAGTCTCGGTACCAATGGCAATGGCTGTCAGGTTAGCGGCAGCTGCTGCTCCAGATCCACTACTTGATCCGCAGGGGCTATGATCCAATACATAAGGATTCAAAGTCTGCCCTCCACGGCTACTCCAGCCACTGCTACTTCGCGAACTTCTAAAATTGGCCCATTCGCTAAGATTTGTTTTACCTAATAATACCGCTCCGGCTTTTCGTAATTGACTTACAATGAATGCATCATTTTTAGCTTTATTTCCTAGCATGGCCAGCGATCCTGCAGTAGTCATCATTTGGTCACCCGTATCTATATTATCTTTTATCAAAATAGGTATACCATGCAATGGGCCGCGTATTTTTCCAGCTTTGAATTCCATATCTAATTCTTTAGCGATGGGTATGGCATCAGGATTTATTTCTATCACTGCATTAAGTCTCGGACCGTTTTTATCTAACGATTCTATTTGGGTCAAATAATAATGGGTAACTTCCTCTATAGTGAATTTACCCGCTTTGTAACCCGCTTGCAACTCATCAATGGTGATTTCGCTTAGATCTAATGCTGGTTTTGTTTCTGCTTGAGTAGTCACCGTTTTGCAGTGAATAAATAGACTGGCACCTAAGGCTGTGATCCCGGACTTATAGATAAATTTTCTTCGTTGCATGAATTGAGTCTTTAATTGTTGAAAATTAAGAAATATTTTACTCACCAGAAGGTTTATTGGTACAAAATGAAGTTTTCATTTTGTGATGGAGATCACGGATGCCCGTTTTCCCTTTACCCTGGTTTGAAAAACTACAGAAAAATTAAAATTTTCCATTTTATATCTTTCCATGATTTCGTCAGGAATGAGCAGGACAGCCCCGCTACTTCGATGAATAATAGTAAATAGTTTGCTGTAAAAATCTTTATCAGAACTTATTGAATGCTTGTCACCCCACGGTGGATTCGAAATAATAAAGTAATCTTCAAAATTTTTATACTTATCGAAGAAATCTTCTTTGAAAAAATCAATTTGTAAATCGGCTTTTATTGCATTTTGTTCTGCCATATCTATAGCAAGTGGATTAGTATCAAATCCTATATGATGAGAAAATTTATTTTGTAAAGCAGATTCTATCAATATGGTTCCTGAGCCGCAAAAGGGATCTACTATTTTTGATCCTTTTGATGGTTGTAAAATAAAAGCCATTGCTGCAGCAAGGGGTGGATGCAATTGTGCCGGATAAGTATTTATTCTCCACGGACGCCTGTGTAACGGTTTATCTCGCAGACCAATTCCAAAATAGGCATCCTGATCTTCGATATGAATTCTAATTCGTTTTTCATCCGGCACCCATTTTTCTTCTTTTTCATTGCAGAGTACGATGCATGTTGTTCGGGATTCCATCATGCTATTCAATATATTCTCAATAAAAAATCTATTAAAATTTCTGGTTCCTAAAAAACTCACTGTAATTCTTACGACCTGATTTTGGGGATATCCTTGTAAAATGGGTAACACAAATTCTTCAAAATAAGCCACTATGTTTAAGGTACTAGCCTTCGTGTGGTCTATTGCCGTACAGCTGCCTAAAAATGTATAAATATCATCGGCAGTTTTTAATTCACTGTATAATGAAAAGCTTAATTCATCAAAATGTGCCATTTCAATAAAGACACTTTTGTGTTTTATAGCTATTTCCTTATACTTAAATTTTACACTAAGTTC
Source organism: Chitinophagales bacterium (assembly GCA_038251405.1). Classification (GTDB taxonomy): domain Bacteria; phylum Bacteroidota; class Bacteroidia; order Chitinophagales; family Saprospiraceae; genus JADJLQ01. Next base: position 40,862 of record JBBSBH010000014.1, on the reverse strand, counting down.
TTGTAACAAGATCTTTTCAAGACCTACCGCAGTTCTAATCCAATATCGGGAGACTGTTCTCATGTAAAAGACGAAAGTATTATTATTTACTCCGTTATGGATCTCTCAATAATAAAAAAAGATTGCCTGAAGACGATCAAGCAACCTTTTTTTCAATATTAAACCAATATTTATAGTGGATTTTGCACCATTTTCGGATTTGCATTGAGCTCATCTCGGGGTATCAGGAATTCCCAGGATTTATCACCGGCTGGCACATCAAAGATTAGACAAAGCGCAGATTGATGATTAGCACCATTTCTATTTAGTGGAAGGTTTAATCTCTTCAGGTCAGTAAACCTAAAGCCTTCACCCCATAATTCAATTCTGCGTTGAATAAGAATTTCATCTATCAGAGCGTTGCCTGTTGCAGTAGATTTTGTGGCTTGTGGATCACGATTTTTCATCAATGTAAATAATGCCATCTTAGCTCCTTCTTCATCACCGCTTCTGGCTTTTGCCTCAGCCAAGATCAAATACATTTCACCCGCCCTCATATAGGGTATATCCCCTACGCTATTGCTAGAACTAACGGACAAAAATTTCTGCGTCATAAAAGGCTTTTTCAACCCTCCGGGAGGAGTAACGGCTGTGGCACTCCCTGTTGCATCCCAACATTTCTTGCGGACATCTGTATCAGAAATTAACTTATACAAAGATGAATTTATCAATTTTGGATTTGTCCGGATATTAGAAGAATTAAAATTACAGGACACGTATGCGAAGTAAGAATAGAAGAATGTAGTTTGTTCATCTATTTGATCACTACCCCACATCCATTCCTGATTCGCTACATTATTAAAACCACTTAAATACTCTGAATTTGTCATTAAATTAAAACCAGAGGATGCTTCGCTGGCATATTTTGCTGCATTAGTCCAGTCTTGCTGTGTTAATGCTACCCTGGCCTTTATGCCTTTAGCTACGGCTCCATTAAAATGTGATTTATTATTTCTTGCGGTAGCAGGTAATAGGGAAATGGCATCATCGAGATCTTTATTTATTTGAGCATATACTGCTTCTACGGTCGCTCTTTCCTGGCCCTCACTGGTAGGGCTTACTAATAATGGGATTCCAAGTTGGGAATTTGGCGCTTTTGATTTGTCGTAACGTTGACCATAAAGCTGGACTAACTGAAAATGAGACCATGCTCTGTAAACTAAAGCCTGTCCTTTAATGGCATTGATCTCTTTGGGATCTGCGGCAAGACCATCAATATTGGCAATGATCAAATTTGCATTTCCAATCAATCGGTAATATACTGCAAATGGGTATTTAGCTAGCGCACTACTCTCATTTCTATGATCGAGCCATTTGTAGGCGTTATTAAACCAACCATTTCCTACCGCTGACATCACATAATCCTCACCCAATACATCTCTGTTAATATTGAGGTTACCTTCACCGCCTTCACCTTGATTGGCATACTGTACGTACAATGCACGATGAATTCCATTTAAAGCAGCCCAGGCATTGGATATGTTCTGGAAAGCCGCATTTGAAGATACCTGATCAGTTGGGGTCGTCTCCAGGTAATCTTGTCCACAAGAGGCTAAGAATGCCAGTGCTATTGTTAAAACAAATATTTTTATATGTTTCATGATTTTTAGTCTTTTAAGATGAATGATTAAAAATTGACATTTACACCGCCACTGATTACTCTTGCAGGGATAAAAGCATTAGATGTGACACCTGTAAAGCTTTCCTCCACGTTCATGCCTTTTCGCTTTGAAAACAATTTTAGGTTTTCAGCATTCAAGAAAAAGCGTGCATTACTGATTTTTAACTGACGGGTTAATTTGACGGGAAGTGTATAGGCTAATTCTATATTGCGGATATTGACGAAAGAGGCGTCCGTGAGATATCGGTCAGACTGAGATCCAAACACAGCTGTCTGGCTTACATCCATTCTGGGTACCGTGGTAATATCCCCTTCTTTTTGCCACCTATTTAATAAGTCTGTGTGCAAGGCTGCGCCATAATTGCCAGAAGTCATTAATGTAGCATAAGTGGCATCATAGGTAAGACCGCCTTTTTGATAAGTAAGCAATGTAGATAATGACAAACCCTTATATCTAAATGTACTAGTGATACTTCCAAAGAAGTCCGGAATAGCTGAGCCAGCATAATGATACCTGGCATTATTCTGACTGATCGTTACAGAATCACCATTGTCAAACACGCGCACATTGGATGCGTTAAAAGCATCAGCAACATATAATCCTGCGCCATCTTTGGGATCCACTCCATACCAATCTCTCAACCAATAGTCGTATAGTGAATGACCGACACTAAGTTTTTTTGTGCCTGAAATAATTTCAGCCTGTGGCAGTTTGGTAATCTGGTTTTTTAAGGAAGTCAGGTTAAAATTAATATTCCAATTAAAGTTTTTTAATCGAATGATATCTGAATTCAAATTCAACTCTACCCCTCTATTATACATGGATCCAATATTCTTTATTTGTGAGGCTATGCCCGTAGAAAGTGGTAGCGGCACCTGGAACAATAAATTGTCAGATTTTCTATTGAAAAACTCTACAGAGCCTGCTAATTTGTTTTTGAATAATCCAAATTCCAAAGCCACATCAAAATTGGTATTCGACTCCCATTCAAGATTTTCATTACCAAGACTATTTTGGATAATTCCGGGCTCAGCGGCATTATTAAATCCTAATGTATAAACTGGCTGCGATGGATAAAGCAAAGTAAGTCCATCGACATCCAACACCCCATCGTTACCCGTGACTCCATAGGAAGATCTTAGCTTTAATTCATTTATCCAGTTAATATTTTTCAAAAATGGTTCCTGATCTAATTTCCATGCCGCGCTGGCAGACCAGAAATTTCCCCATCTTCTTGATTTAGAAAATTTTGAAGACCCATCCGTACGATAAGATAGTGTGGCGAAATATTTATTATTTAAATCGTACATGATTCGGCTGAAATAACTTTCAATTTTATATTTATTGGCCTCGGATCTTGAAGTAGTAGTGGTGGTAAAGTTTACCAATTCAATATTGCCTTCCAGGATTTGTCCGGCACGGAAACCCCTTAAATTATCATCCCTATAGTCAAAGTTTTCATGACCAACCAATAGATCAAAATTGTGCCTACCGAAAGATTTTCCATAGTTGAGCAATTGATTGATGGTATAGCTAGTGACATTGGTATATTGTTTGTCAGATCTTCCCCCGGGCGCTCCGTCTCCTATGATTGCATTGTCATAATCATAGTCTGTTCTATTGGAAGCATCCACAGTAACATTGGTGGTAAGTTTGAAATCTTTAAGGAATGCTATTTCGGCATAAGTACGAGCGCCCCAGGCATTTCTATTGAAAAACTCCTGATTCATTTCGGTCTCCGCCACAATATGCCTTCCACCATAGCCGCCACCTGGTCTATTAGGTAAACCCAGTGCACTTAGATTTCCAAAATCATATTGGGGCTGACCCAGTCCATTTAGTAAATACTGACCAGGAGAAGCAGGATCATAAGCATATACTGGATAAATAGAACCAATATTTCTGGAAAAGTTAAATGGGTTTACAAAAGCTGTACCTCCTGTACTGGATGCTAAATTTGATTTTATAAAAGCTCCGCTTAAATTGAGCCCTGTGCGTAACCAAGGAAGAGCTTGAGTGTTGATATTTACCCTTCCGGTATATCTTTTGAAGTCTGATCGGATCAAAAAAGATTTTTCATCCAGGTATCCCATAGAGATCAGGTAATCCATTTTTCCCTGTCCTCCCGATATATTAAGTGATGCATCATTTCTATCTCCTTGTCGGGTAATAAATTTTTCCCAGTCAAGATCTCCTGGTTTGTAAATAAGTGCAGCAGCTGGATTCAATTTTCCATCTGTACCAACAATAGCATTATCAGCGACATTAAAAGGATTGTAAGCTAACAGGCCTTTGATATCCTTAGTAGCTGTTTCACTAGCCGTTGCTATTGGAATGGGATTGCTGGCTCTATAAGCCAAACTATTTCTGTACCCTTCCCATAATAATGGATAATATCCAAAAGCATCTACTTTATCATATTCAGGTATTGCTCTTTCTGAGACCCCCTTGCTTAGTTTCAAACTAACTTTATTAGTACCAATCTTTCCTCTTTTTGTCGTGATCATGACTACTCCATTGGCCGCCCTGGAGCCATATAATGAGGTGGAAGCAGCATCCTTTAATATAGAAATACTCTCTACATCATCGCTATTGATATTAGCTACATTTCCCGTAAATGGAACTCCATCTACCACAAATAATGGAGCATTAGAGGCATTTACTGATCCAAATCCTCTTATCCTTATTGCTGGCGCACTACCAGGCTGTCCATCAACAGCATTGGTTTGTACACCAGGTGCCGCTCCTACAATGGCTGAAGCGACATTTCCAAGAGGCCTGCTTCCTAACTGTTCACTAGTTATAGTATTTGCTGATCCTGTAAAGCTTGCTCTTTTTACAGTACCATACGCTACCACTATTACATCTGAAAGACCAACAGCAGAAGATTCCATCACCATATGGAGGTCTTCAGCTCCTTTAACTATATATTCTTTGGTGGTAAAGCCTATGTAGCTAAATTGAAGTACATCATTTAGATTGGCTTCAATGGAAAATTTGCCGTCCACATCGGTTACAGTACCATTTTGAGAGCCCTTTACCAGCACATTTGCGCCTATTAAGGGCGATTCCTGATCGTCTAGCAGTGTTCCTGTAACTTTTACCTGGGAAAAGCCCATGACGCTCATGCACAGGAATACAGCTAAAGAAAGAATTCGATTTAATGAGTTTTCTGACATATTAATTATTGATTTAGTTGACTTTCAAAGCTTTATAGATCAACCAAGGGGTGTTTTATTCACCGCCAAATTGAGAAATAAAGAATTTTAGAGTAAGCTTATATGGAAGTCGTGAAATGACTCTTCACCTTGCTTTAACGCATGTTAAATAATTTACGCCGCCAGCATTATTATTAAAATCTAAACATTTTTTAAAAATTTCTATAGGAAGGAAAGTTGGAGTGACTATTTGCAATTATACTTAAAGGGACTTACGGAGCCTATTTCGTCGTCTTTTTCTTCGATGCTTTTGCTTTACTATTAAAATCAAGGCAATGGTTTACCCAAAATTCAAAATCTTTTTTTGATGTATAGCCTTCGGGGTTTATATAGCAATACCCTTTATATTCTCGATTTTTCATCACCATGGCTTCAAATCCCTTTTTTGCAGCTAGCTCTTCCTGCAATTCCGGATCATAACGGCACATGAGATTTTCACCACTCACACATACACACATTTTACCATTTACCATGAAGGTCACGCCTCGAAACATTTTCTTTTCTTCGATTTTTAGATTTGGGATGGTGGAGAGGTATTCTCTGATTCTATCGGCTAGTTTGGTATTGTAGGACATGGTGGGAGAGTTTTTTAAATTGTGGTTTAAGAGTAACGTTTTTTGATGGAGAAATTGAATTTTTTCTGGAATTGACAATACGATTGTCGAAGATATCTTTTCACGTGTTTGAAAAATGGTTAAAGGTCTATGTTGGTAGATTTACACCAGCCAACAATTCATCAAAGTTGTCAGGGTAGAATGCTTCAAAATTCTTTTGTAAGACTTTCAGATAATTCCATTTCTCATTGGTCAACTCAGTGGCTGTATTGCACCAATTGATGGCGGCATTATCTTTGATTTTTACTTCTATTTACTCCCTGCCTTTGGTTTCAAAGATCTAGCGGCTTCCATCTTCATGCAATGCAATGAAATCGGGAAAATAATTTCTGATGTTGGCTTGGGTGTCTGTGTATTGAATACAGAAACCAAATCGCTCTGGCACCGACTGGTTGAATAAAAGTTCAAACTCACACCGACTTTACCTACTTACAACGTGCTTGCAATCTCGAGATTGCGGGTAATCCTGGTACCATCTTTCAAAAAAGTTCCTACATACAACCCGATTCTCTTCTTTGCCTCTACCAAATCCAGATTATTGAGATTAATATTGAGTAAGTCGACAAACCAGGGCAATTTTGATTCACTGCGAATATAGGCTATGACAATCTCTCGTGATATAGGTAAGGTGCTCATTTTAGAATTTTCATGCACATCCTTATGGTTCGCTTTTAGCAGCTTTTCGTATTCTTCGTCGAGCAGCCTCTCAAACAAAGTCATGCTAAAGGAGTCTCCGTCAGCTGTCCCTGTAGGACGATCCTCTTCGGTAATCAAAGCTTGTTTATGAACCCATTCCCAAAGGATACTCAATCTTATCTCGCCGGTGGCCATATCCTCCATGAGATACAATATATCATCGTTTCCAAAGAAATCGGCCGGTTTCAAAGCAGCAGCTTGCATCCCTTGCCCAAATGCGTTGCCGTATTGTAAGGCTACGCTCAATAGATTACGAGCACCTCTTATCGTCCTGGATGCTGGTTCTAATAACAGCAGACCATCAGCATCTTGTTGCGTGTAAGTGAGTCGTGGAAAGGCTCTTCCTAATTGATTTGACTGTTCCTTTTTTTCCCAAATGGGTCTGATGATATGTACCATTTTCCAATGGGCAACCCACTTTCCACTAGCACCTTCCTTTTCTTCGCGTTCTGCTCCTGCCAAAGCTTTTCTCATACTGGCAGCTACTCCTTCCACTGTACCTACAGGGATATTGGGCTCCATACCACCCTGCCAAAGAGCAAAATTGCCATGGCTGTCAGGAGTATTTACAGCGCGGCGTACACGGTCTTCATAATTGCGCATGTATCCATAGGTCATAGTAATGGTTTCAATATCCGGGTTGATAAATCCTTTATCCCAGGACATAGCATCCGAGACGCTATTGATATAATCCCATCTGCCTGTATTGTAACCTACAAAATGTTTTCCCAGGCTCGCTCTTATCTCCATGAGTTGATAAGTAGCTTCCACTTGTTCTACCAACACATAGACTTTAATCGATCCAATTGGTATATTAATATGATGCTCAAGAGCAGAGAGCATTTCATTCCACAAAGTTGCTTCCTCTGCAGTTTGAATTTTTGGCAGGTACAAAACAATAGACGAACCCGCCTGCTGCAGCGCCTGATAGTTATTTACTACGTAAAGGACTATGTCTACGATAGAGGCTGCTATCGATTTTCCATGTATATCTGTGATGTGACGATCGTCCAGGTGCAAGCCGCGAGCGCGAAATATCTTGGTGGTAAAATTGAGTTGTTCCTGCCAGTCGATGACGATCTTTCTGCCTAAAAAACCAATAGACCAGGTATTCATTTCCCCAGCGACTTTCTCCGCTACTTTTAAAAACACCGGATCCCTGGCGGTGGCCAGCTTCAGATTTCGTTGATTGTCCAGGGACATGGTGTTTATTTGACCAAGAGCATCCTCCCCATCAAACATCCAACCGTCTGCACCTGAAAGAAGTGCGTATGCCACATTGCGGACACTGCTTTCAAGGCTGGCATTGGGTTTAGCTGCAGGTCCCGTACCTTGTATCCATTGACGCTGCAAGTCTGCGGGAATAATAGAACCTTCAAACTTACCATCCCGGGCATCTTGCACTTTGATATCAGTGCGAGGTATGAAAAATGATGGATCGGGAAACGAAATTCTTTCCTGATGATGCTGCCTATAAGTCCGACGCTGAATGCGTTTTTGCATCAGGTTTTTAATCTCCTGGTTAAACCGGAACAGGTCTCCCAAGGCAGCCAAAGCTTCTGGAGTATAGACATCAGCATAAAGTGCTTGCAGATGATTGGGTATAACAAAATTCTGAATCATCAATTTATTTTTAAAATTTATAATAATACTAAATCATTGGGATCGCTTTAATTTTTCTTTTTATTCATCGATAGGCTCACTATAATTAACCCAACAGCCAGAGCTAAAACCATTAGATACCAAAAACCTTGACCAGCTGCTGCATTATTGACTGTAGCGACGGTGGAAGCACTGGCAGTATCCATTTTTTGATAGGCAGGTACTATCCATTTCATTACATATACCTGTAGACAAGTCAATACACAAATGACAAAAAGCATGATAAAACTGTGTTTGACAGTAAACCTAAACAGATCAGACTCTTTACCAATAAGACCTACTGCTGCTGCCCCAACTGCTATAGACTGTGGAGAGATCATCTTGCCAGTCACACCACCGCATGCATTGGCACTTACCGTAACCACCGGGTCAAATCCTAAGGTGTCTGCTGTATTGGCTTGAAGCTTACTAAACAAAGCATTGGCAGAAGTGTCCGATCCGGTAAGAAACACCCCCAACCAACCCAAAATGGGCGAGAAAAACGGAAATAAGGCCCCGGTGCTCGCCAGTACAAAGGCCATGGTGATAGACATACCGGAGTAATTGGCTACAAAAGCATAGCCTACCACCGCAGCGATGGTAATAATTGGAAACATCAATTGTCGCAAAGTGGAAACAAAAATCCTCATACTCTTCCTTAAACTAATTCCAATCAAAGGAATAGAAATCAAGGTGGCCAAGATCACCGCAGTGCCCGGTGCTGACAAATAATTAAAATCAAAAGCCTTGATGGCCAATGGACTAGCATCTGGTTTCAATATGGCACCATTCAATCCTGGAATTTGAAATTTTATAAACCCGATGGAATTTAAAACATCCTTGACGGGCTGTAGTCCCCAGGCTACCACAAACAATGTCATGACGATAAATGGAGACCACGCTCTCAGAATCTGCATATTAGAATATTTTAATTCCGTATCGACCGTAGCTTCAGCTTCTTCACTAAATCGCCATATGGAAGCAGGCTTCCAATATTTTAGCAAGAACAATAAACTTATAATCGATGTTATGCCCGCTAATACATCCGGCAGCATAGGTCCCATATAATTGGCAGTAAACCATTGTACAAAAGCAAAAGATGCACCTGATACTATGATGGCTGGCAAAACCTGCAAAGATTTTTTAAAACCACACATTAAAATGACCAGGTACATGGGAAGCATGAGAGATAATAAGGGTAACGTACGACCCACCATTTGTGAGATAGCCAACTCCGGGATATCTGACATCCTTGATGCCATCAAAATCGGGGTGCCTACTGATCCAAAAGCTACAGGTGCTGTATTCGCTATCAAACAAATACCTGCAGCATACAAAGGATTAAAACCAAGACCTACTAACATGGCCCCCGAAATAGCTACGGGCGCTCCAAATCCTGCAGCACCTTCCAAAAATGCTCCGAATGAAAACGCAATCAATAAGGCTTGTAATCTTCGATCTGGAGTAATGGATGCCATAAAATTTTTAATTACTTCAAATTGTCCACTCTTTTCAGTGACATTAAACAGGAAAACTGCTGAAATAATAATCCAGCAAATAGGAAACAAACCATATAACGCTCCTTGGAGGGTAGACAATGCAGCCAATTTAAAAGGCATACCATACACCAGCATGGCGATCAACAAGGCACTTCCTAATGCAAGCAGGCTGGTCTGGTAACCTTTCATTTTTTTGATCAAAGACCAAAAAATCAGAAAAATGGGCACTGCAGCCACAAGCCCCGAAAATAGAAGGTTGTGTAAAGGATCTATGATTTGTGTCCAGGTCATTAAATTTTATTTTTAGTAGTTAGTTTGAGCATTCCATTTTAAATTCATAAGGCAGAAAATGTTTAATCCATAAGCACCAGCATAAGATCCATCACATTAGTTTGAGTTGGCCCTGTCTTAATCAATCCGCCTGCTTGTTCAAAAAAATGATAAGAATCGCAATGTTGAATGTAATCATCTATGTTCAAATTAAGCAGCGCCGAATGGATCAACGTATTTGCATCGACCACAGCACCGGCAGCATCAGTGGGACCATCTGTTCCATCAGTTCCGGCAGACAAAAATGTAATTCCAGGGTGACTGGCTAATTTTTTAGCCATCCATAAAGCCAGATGCTGGTTCCTCCCACCTAATCCATTACCGCGTACTTGGATCGTTGGTTCTCCACCAAAAAGCAAACACTTCTTCGTATGAGTAGTGTCTTTCGCCGCATTTCGAATAGACTCATCTATGTATTCTGCTACCTCCAGCACATCGCCTTCCAATCTATTGGTTATGATCATAGGTTCATACCCTAAGAATTCCGCTTTTTCGCTTGCGGTAGTCAATGCTAATTTATTGGTGCCTATGACCAAATTTTTTGTAAGATCATTTATCTCATCAAATTCCTTGAGGGTCTCTGGTCTTTTTTTCTCCAGGCCTTCATTGAGTACTACCCAAATTGAATCAGGTATATCATGCTCAATATGATATTTTCGGATTATAGCCATGGCATCTTTGTAAGTAGTAGGATCAGGCGCAGTAGGGCCCGAAGCGATCACATCAAGAGGATCACCGATGACATCGGAGAGAATCAAACTTACGACCTTTGAAGGAAAAGCAAGCCTGGATAAAAGTCCTCCCTTTACGTTCGATAGATGTTTGCGAATGCAATTCATTTCTGCGATATCCGCTCCTGATTTTATTAGAATGCTATTCAATGTTTTTAAATCCTCCAGCGTACATCCTTCAGGAACATCTGTCAATAGTGCTGACCCTCCGCCTGAGATTAAACAAATCACCAAATCATTTTCGCCTGCTTCCTTTACAATCGACAAAATCAACTGCGTTCCCTGGCTGCCATTTTCATCAGGCACAGGATGTCCGGCTTCTGTAATACTTATATACTTGAGTGGAATAGAATGATCATATTTGGTGACGATGTGACCATGAGTAATGGAAGCACCCAGGATCGACTCCATTGCCTTTGCCATTGCAGCGCTTGCTTTGCCGGCACCTACGATATAAATGTGATCGATAGTATTAAGGTCAAATTTCAGATCCTCCATCTGAAGAATATTTTTATCCAACGAGACATACCGATGGATCAGTTGGTCAGGCTTTACACTGTCTACTCCAGCCAAAAATATTTCTATTGCCTTTTGCCTAGCGTCAATCATAAAAATTAATAGCTTGCGATACTAATCGGGTTCCAATATTTGATGCATGACCCAAGTGATCTTCTTCCATCAATTTTTAACTTTAATCACTATTTTTTTGACCTGCACACTATCCTCAATCCGAATTCCTGATCGGTGTAGTTCCGGTGAAAATATAATATACATCGTACCTGGCTTACCCACAAATGTTTGGGTGGCAGTCGATGCATAGAAAGCTATATCTTTTTCTGTATTATAAGGTGTTTTTTCGATGGCACCTTGAGAAGAACCCAATTCTATATATTCAGCGCCTATGGCGACATAATGGATGTCTGCATAATCTTTATGTGCTTCAAACAAAACCTTGTCCCGATCTTTGGTGAAATACTCTGTGCACTTGACGAATACATTTTTGTCATCCAGTGGATGATTGCCTGCTTTTACAGCTGCCAGATCTTCCTTTTTAAAAAAGTCAAAGGCCCTGTCCCATCGGTCTTTGTATTTGTAATATTGGATGGCAAATTCTCTTTTATTCAAAGAACTATCGACTTGTAAGGCTGTTTGCCCCAGCCATTCTTTTTGATTAAACCAGGTAGCTACCTCTTGATCCGTCCATTGTTCAGGATTGCTTTTTTTATCGGCGGATTTGCAGCTGGTCAGAAAAAGAAGGAAGATGACTGGTATATATAGTTTTGATGCTTTCATGTTTTCATAAAACGAATGGTTATTTATTATTTGGAGTTTGCTTTGCCTGTTCAAATTTTTTAATATCAAACAAATATAAACCACATCCAGCTCCCGCAGCCGAATTGGCTTCTGAAGCCTGGAAGACAAAAGAATTCCCATCGTCATGAACCACAGGATTACTCGCCCTGAATCCTTCGACATCACTAAAAAAGGTGAGTCTCTCATAATCTTTGGCTGTCCCATCAAGTTTCAATTTATATACTTCGATGGTACTGCTTTTACGTGTAGGTCGATGCCTGTCACATTCTGTGAGTGTATACACTCCGTTTGGGAAAATACCTTCCGGTTCATCATAAGTGTGTGCAGATTGGGTATAATTTACTGTTTTACCTGTATGGATATCAACACCAAAAACTTCACTTTTAAATAATGTATCCCCTCCCATCCTGTATTCTGAATAAATCAATTCCTCTTCAAGCTCCGGACGCCAATTTTGAGTTTCAATAATAGTCTCATATTCCTGTCCGTCGACAATAACCCGGCCATCAGCATTATCTATCAATAACTTCTTGTTAATAATCTTCACCTGGCCGTCGGCATATGCAAGTGCTCCTGTATAGATTTGTTTTTGACCTGGAAGTGTCCAGGCAATTTTCATACTTTTTCTGGATACAGCGGGGCCTTCACATAGCGACTCCCCTTCGATCGTTGCAGGAGACTTCTTACATGATTTGTCCAAGATTTGAAAATACAATTCCTCCCTCTTTGCTCCACAACCCAACAACAAATCACCATTTGACAAACACAATACCCTGTAGTAACCATGCCCTGCTGGTCTATCCGCAAGCTTGGTGATTTGTTTCGTTTTTTTAGATCTCGTATCAACCACCCAAACTTCACCACCTGCTTTATCCAGGAAATAAACTTTTTTGCAATCAATGGACCATTCCGCCCGTTGACCAAAATCCGTAAGTGGTATGATATGAGCTGGTAGTTTATCACCTGGAAAACAACCATGAGGATGGTATCCGCAACTTGAAAATCCAAGAAGTAAGCTCAAAACAAGAAAACATAAAACATCTGCAGACTTCATGATCTTTCGTTTGTCACGGATTTTGAGTAGAATTGGTTTGATCGAATGGTCCATCCTAAGCAATTACAATCACTTCGTGATCCAATATGGATTTGATTTCAAATTGGACAAACCCATGGACCACTTTTGCTGTTATTTTGTCGCCAGAAACCAATGATCGAAGATTTTTTCCCTTTATAGAGGTAGGCAATTTTACTTTGATTTTTAATGGCCCAATCGCAATCAATTCATCTAAAGGAAGACGCCAGGTAGCTGCGCTGGTCAGATTGACTATATGCAAAATCAACTTTCCGGATTTTTGATACAAATGAAAATCTACTAAACCCGCCCCTTCGACTGAAAAGGGCATACTCTCTTTTGCAGTCCATTTTACAATATTTGCAATCAAATCTCCATGATCCGTAGGATTCCACCGGCCATATTGTCTGTCAATATCTGCTGGAATAAAAACCACTCTTCCTCCTTTAATATTTGAATTGATGACCACACCCGGAATATCTGTTTTGGGTTCTCGCATATAGGCCGTTTCAGGCGGGTAGGTTGGGAACTGTGGAATATAAGTGATCGGTATTTCTACCCCACTGTCTAATCGAAGGGGTTCGAGTAATCCTCCAAATGGTAAAATATCCGTTTCCTCAAAACCTTTCAGGATGGCATGTCGTTTTCCTACGACGGCAGGTTCATTCGCAATATGGGGCCCTACCATCTGAGCTCGTAGTTCCGGAGCCAACCGCAAATAAGTATGATAGGCACTATTGGCCAATTTTGCTTCAGGTTTCACCCGTTTTAAAGGTGAGGTGACCAGATGAGCTCCAAAAAGATCGGACAAGCCATAATCAGCACGGGGATCCCCTTCTTCGTCAAATAGGCTGGTATCTCCTGTTGCGATGAGACTACCACCGCGTGCCACGAACCGCCTGACTGCCGCCATTTGATCATTCGTCATAATCGCCAAATTGGGTAATACCAATAAGGATAACTGCTCTCCATCCCGGTCAATATGCTCTGCATGTACAGGAATATAAGGAATCCTTGCCCTGAGCAATGCTTCAGTCATTCCACGCCACGGCAGTTCGACTAAGTCCTGGGCATCATCTCTTCCATAAAAGTCGGTGTTTTCTTGCGACCAAACCACACCGATGGTAGCCACAGGTTTACGGTCCAACAAATATTCACTGTTATTCTTGTACCACTGCATTACAGGTTGAGCTGTATGGTACATTCTCCTATCTTCATGATACGCAGCAATCATATGCCACCAGGGAGAAATCCCTCCGGCAATACCATTGATCATCCACATCCGTGCTTCCTGCACTGGTTTACTGGCCAGTCGGAAATAATTGCGACTATGGTAGTACATAGACATACTTTCTGGAATGAGTTTATCCCATCCTAATAAGCCATGAATATACTGGCCCATTTCAGCGTTATGTTGAAAACCCCCTTCATTAGATCTTGACTGATCATCCAGCATAATGATATCAGCCCGCTCTGCTATTTCTTTAAAGCTCCTAAAACTTTTGCTTTGACTTAAGATCGAGCCCCCATTCATACCTGACCAGGTGCAATCCTGTCCGCCAACTGCTTTGGTCGTCCGGTTGTTGAGGTCCCAAATTTCGAGCCGCCGATCATAATTCCACCTGATCCATTGTTTATACACCTTGTCATCCCAATTTTTCTTTAATGGAATATTTTGTCCGGTTTTGTCACGAAAACTTCTTTTACAATTTTCACAGTAACAAATGGAATTCCGGTCTAATCCACTCCAACTATTATCCGTAAAACCCTCTGGTTTATACAACTGCCAGATCTCCGTTAATATCGCTGGAATATGCTCTTGATAATAAGGCCCATTGATGCAACTAATATACAGTTCACCGGCTTTATAGGGATTTCCATTTACATCGATGGCGAACCAATCAGGGTGCGCTTTATAAAAATCTTCATGAGCTCGGTTCGAGTCCATACGGGCAAATACCGCAAGTCCGTCTTCATGGGCAGCCCGGCATAATTCTCCAAATAAATCCCGTCCTCCTAAATATTTTGCTGGACGATGCAGCGGGATTTTGGTTGGGTAATAGGCTACGATCCCCCCGGCATTGACGACCACTCCCTGCGTTTCTGTTTGTTTCCAAAAACTTCGCCACCAGGGTATATCATATTGGCCCGGATCTATTTCGGTGATATTGATTTGACCCCAGCGCGAGATCGTACGATACCAGGGTAGAGCCGCTTCTGCCACTTCATGTCCGAAAAAGTCCTTTGCAGCAAGGGTGAAAGCATTAGTGCCGGCCAGCACGGCAGTCCCTACAGAAGTCACCTTGAGGAAAGATCGGCGACTATTATTCCTCTTTTCATTCGTATTATCCATTATTTGTTTTTTTTCTGATGAGCTAAGGTTTAGGAAATCACTACAACCTCATGACTTAATATTTTATTGATTTTAAATTGACTCCAGCCATTGGAGACTGTAGCATATGTTTTCAACCCTGAAACCAACATGTTCAAGTTCCTGCCTTTCACATCTTTTGTGAGTTTGATCTTAACCGTAATAGGTCCGATGGGTATAAATTCGTCTATAGGCGCGCGCCAGGTGCCTGCGCTGACCAAATTGCCCACATGTAAGATCATGCGACCCGGTTGATGATACAAATTACAGTCTACCAGACCAGCACCCTCTACAACCAGTGGAATATTGTCTTTTGAAATCCATCGTACGATATTTGCCAGCACATCCCCATGGTCAGGATAATTATCACGCGCAAACTGCCTGTCAAGATCTGCAGGCATGAAAGCCACGCGCCCACCGCCTGATGAAGTATTTAAGATCAAACCCTGAATATTTGTCCTTGGAACCCGCATCCAGGCATCTTCCGGCGGCAATATCGGCGACACCGGAATAAATGTCATCATTACCTGGGCCCCGGGGTCTGTTCTGACAGACTCCAGGGTACCGCCAAAGGGAATGAGGTCAGTTTTGTCAAAGCCTTTAAACACCGGATGGCGTGCACCCGTCACCAATGGCTCTGTACCATTGTGAGGGCCATCCACGTTTCTGCCTAATTCAGGTGTCAGCCGCAAGTAGGTGTGCAAAGACCTGCCTGGGCCCCTTCCAAAAGCTGTAGGAGCATTTTGAGCAGCGGCTGTCCTAGGTTTGACGGGATTGATCAGATGGGCTCCAAAAAGATCAGCCAATGCGTAGTCAGGACGAGGATCACCAAAATGGTCATAAAGACTACTCTCTCCGGTGGCCAACAAGCCTCCACCAGCGGCTACAAAGCGTTTTACACTGGCTACTTGTTCGTCTGTCATAGCACCAAAATTGGGAAGTATTAATGACGCTAGCTGACTTGCATCGCGGTCTATATGATCTGCATTCACTGGAATAAAAGGTATTCGTGCGCGAACCAACGTGTTCATAATGCCCCGCCATGGGAGCTCTACCTGATTATTGGTATCATCGCGACCGAACCAATTCGAATTACCCTGGGACCACACTACACCAACCGTGGCTACAGGCGTCCGGTCGTACAGATATTTTTCATTAGTTTTATTCCATAGATATACTGGTGCTACCATATCATACCGGCGACGATCCTCGTGGTATCCACTGATTGTATGCCACCAGGGAGCAATGCCCCCGGCCATACCTTCAAACATCCACATCTGAGCCTCTGGGGCCGGCTTGCTGGCTAATCTTGGACCATAGATAGCCATACTTTCAGCAGCTACCTTATCCCATCCCAGCAAACCATGGATATACTTGCCAGCTTCTGAATTTTGCTGAAAACTTCCTGTTGCATTGCGGGATTGGTGATCCAGCATGATAATGTCAGCAGTACTACATAATTCTTTTAAGTCCCGAAAATCCCCGGAACTAATGACACTGCCACTAGTCATGCCTGACCAGATGCAATTTGGCCCCCCTGCCGCTTTGGAGGTCCTGGTATTCAAATCCCAGATTTCCAGCCTACGTTTATAATTCCAGGCCATCCATTGCCGGAAAACCCGGTCATCCCAGTTCTTTTTGGGAATATTCTCTCCGGTTTGATCCCTGAAACTCTTTTTGCAATTCTCGCAATAACAAGGTGTATTGATCCCCAGGCCGGCCCAGCTATTGTCTGTAAATCCTTCGGGTTTGTACAAGGTGGCAATCTCGGTCAGGATGGCTGGTATATGCTCATTATAGTATGGGCCATTGACACACGTTCTGTATCGTCCATCTGTGATGAATGGCTTGCCTTCCTGATTGACGGAAAACCAATCGGGATGGGCATTGTAAAATTCCTCGGTTGGTACACTACCGGAATCCATGCGAGCGAATACCACCAACCCATCCTCATGAGCAGCGCGGCACAGATCACCGAACAGATCGTGATCGCCGAGCAAGGGAGCCCGAAAATGATAGGGCACTTGCGTGGGGTAGTAAGCATAGATGCCGCCTGCGTTTAATACGATACCCTGGGTTTCGGTGCTTTTCCAATATTTGCGCCACCAGGCTATGTCAAAGTTGGCAGCAGTATCCATGGTAATGTTTATTTGCCCCCAACGTTTTACCCGCTTAAACCATGGAACCTCGGTTTGAAGAGACAGCTGACTGACAGGACTCTCTGTGGCAAATGACAGGAAATTACTGCCTGCCATGGCGACTGTTGCAGCAGTAACTTTTTTGATAAAAGTCCTGCGGTCATCCCCCGTCATAGCATCAAGATTGGGTTTATCCTCTGGATTTGTTTTTGATTTGCTCATAATTATTGTTTTAGGATAATATAGAAAAAGAATGAATAATATTTTTATTTTCTGTTTATGATCGGGATAAGTAGTTCATGTCTAATCCAAAAGATCAAACAATGAGTAACCGGGTGAACAGTTTCCTTCGCCCACCGACTCGACAAGCTTTCTATCAAGAAGGAGGCAAGTTTAAATTAATATTTTTCTGTAAATAAAAACAGCTACCTATTTTTCAAATACTTAAACCATGCAAGTAGTCTTAGATCAGTTTTCTTCAAAACGGATCCGATGCCATCCTGCCATAACATAAAACAGCACGATTAATCGTACCCCGGGTTTTGAGGAAATATGGTAGGATCATTTATTAATTGAACCTGGCTTAAAGGCAACGGCCAAACGGTCATATATTGAGTCATACCAAAATTCTTCATTACATTAAAGGCTTGCCCGGTTCGGATCAAATCAAACCATCGGTGTCCCTCAAAAGAGAGTTCTAATCTTCGCTCCAGCACGATGGCATCGCGCAAAGCTGCCTGCGTCATGCCTGCAGCATATCCGGTTAGTCCTGCCCTGGTTCGAACCTGGTTCAGGAACGGTATAGCCTGGGCAGTTTTATTGTTTTCATTCATAGCTTCTGCCAACATAAGGAGTACATCTGCATATCGAATTACCTTCCAGTTAGCCCTGCTATCGTTGGCGGCAGTCGTGGCTACGATATACTTCTTGGTGTAAGTCTGATTTGTATTAGCGGTCAATTTGATGAAAGCGCCATTAGCCCCTATGAATCCGCCCCGAACCCCGACGGTAACATCCTTTCTTAGATCATTGTCTGCAAATAAATCTATAAGGATCTGAGTGGGAGAGTTTTGCTCATCTCCGTTACCTCCAATTTTAAAAAATGAAGTAAACGTGGTATTGTTAGGGGCAAACCGGTTGGCCCATGGGCTTCCTTCACCTATACCTTCTTCGAATTCGATGTCAAATATATATTCTGAATGGTGTTCATTCTTAGAATAATCAAACAGGTCTATATATTTTGGCAATAGGGCATAGGCATTAGAGGAAACAACCTCTTGAAGCTTGGACTCGGCTTTCTGAAAGTCTTTAGTCGTCAGGTAGACCTTGCCCAAAATCGATTTAGCAGCTCCAGATGTTGGCCTGCCTACATCAGATCCGGTATATTTTGCGGGCAATGCTGTTTCAGCAGCCAGTAAATCAGGAATGATAACGGTATTGTAAATATTAGCCACCGGCTCCCGGTGGGTGGTATAACTCTCATCAATAGAAATGGGAACAGTCACCATCGGCACATCTCCAAAGATTCTGACTAAGTCGAAATAAGAAAGGGCACGTAGAAATCTGGCTTCCGCCACATATCGGTCCTTTTTAGGAATATCCGTTGCAGTCAAGGGTTTAATTTTTTCTAAAACGGTATTAATTCGAAATATGGCTCTGTAATAATTCTGCCAGGTAGAATTCATTAATGCATCCGAACTGTTGGTCGTAAATGCATCCGCATAGGACTGGCTGTTCGATTTAGAGATCTCCTGCCAGGAATCGTCAGCCCTTATATCACCAAACATATAATGATTGGTATACTGTGTTTGAATTGCATTATAGACTGCCGTTAAAGCATCTGAGAAATCTTTATCTGTTTTGTATAAAATATCAACGCTGACGGAAGATATGGGCACTAAATCGATAAAATCTTTGCTGCATGACATCATTAGAATGGTTGCCATTGCGATTTTAAATATTTTTTTCATGATTTTTTCTTTAATAAAGATTTTAGAATGAAGCATTTATTCCAAAGAAGTAACTTTTTGCGAGCGGATAGTTATAGTTTAATAAACCGGGTGATAACGAATTGTCACTGGTGCTTACCTCCGGATTAAAGTATAAAAAGTCAGTGACCATCAACGGATTGGAAGCGGTCACATAGACCCGCAGCGAACTCATAGCGAGCTTACGCGAAATCTGATTAGAAAATGAATAAGACAGATTAATATTATTGATTTTAAAATAAGATGCATTACTTAAATATCTACTAGAAACTTGTCGTAAGCCTCCGGTTGGAGCATTATTGGGTCTTGGAGATACCCCATCGCCTGGCTCAGACTCTGACTTCCAATAGTCTTTTACGATCGATAATTGTTTGTATCGGGCCCTGGTGTACAATTGATTGTCACTTTGATTCAAAATCTCATTACCCTTCGACCCTTGCAATGAAACACTTAATGCGAAATTTTTATAGGCCAGGTTGTTGGTCATTCCATAATAAAAATCAGGATAGGGACTACCGATGATCGTTCGGTCCGCGGTATTAACGATGCCATCCGGTACTCCATTGGGGCCACTTATATCTTTAAATCGAATATCCCCTACGCGTGCGGCATCCGCAGTGCCTGCAGCCCATTTTGGACCTGCCTCCAACTCCTGCTTGTTTTTGTATACTCCGTCTGCAATATAGCCATAAAACATACCCATCGGTTGGCCGATCATAGTAATATTTCTTGCACCAATAATGGGAGCTCCATCAGGACCCAGTTTTAAAACCTTATTCTTAAAGCCGGATATATTAAAATCTGTACTCCATTCCAATTTGCCGGTCATGTTCCTGGTATTCAAGGTGAACTCCCAGCCTTTATTCTCCACTTCACCAATATTTCGAAGTGAGGTGTTAAATCCAGTGATAAGGGGAACAAACACATCCAATAAAAGTTCGTGATTGGTTGTTCTAAAATAATCAGCTGTTAGATTGATCCTGCTTTTAAGCATACTTAAATCCAAACCCACATCAAATGAACGTTGTTTTTCCCAGGTCAATAAGGAATTGGCAAATTGGGTTGGAGCAAAGCCTCCTGTGGCTACCCCTCCAAGTGTATACGACTCGTATCCTATGGTAGCTATATGGGCATAGTTTCCAATATTATTATTTCCTGATTCCCCATAACTAGCTCTGATCTTCATATCGGTAATGGCCGACAAATCTTTGAGGAATTTTTCATCTGAAATTCTCCAGGCTGCAGCAGCAGAAGGAAAATAACCGTATTTTTTATCCTTGCCAAATCGGGAAGATCCATCGGTCCGGATAGAGGCTGTCAAATAGTATTTATTATTAAAATTATAATTAAATCTTCCCAGGTAGGAAATCAACGCCCACTCACCCTCTTGAGAATTGCCCTGGTACAGAATGTTGCTGACGGCGTTTAAGGTATACACTAAATTGTTGGGGTAGGACCGGCTGCTGACTAAATTGGAGCCATCCGTTTGTTTTTGCGTCGTATACCCAATTAAGCCTGCTACATTGTGATGGCCAAAACTTTTGTTGTAATTTAAAGTAGATTCTGTGATCCAGTTTAGACTACTTGATCGTTGATCGGACCCTTCTGCAGGAACATTATTAAACACTGGATTTTTCGGTATGAAATAATAATAATGAGGATTAGCGTTATTGGCACCTACCATGATATTAAGCTTTAGAGCATCCGTTATGGTGTATGCCGTATTTATATTACCTAATATTCTTATCTGTTCAGATTTCCGGGTAATTTCATTAGCAGTCGCTACCGGGTTCCACACATTATTGGTGGCGTCCTGACCATACGCACTAAAATAAGTCCCATCCGGATTGTATAGGGGATACCAGGCCTCCCAGGTTGTCGCAGAGCCAATGATTCCCTCACCACCACCGTTGTTGCCCTGGTCTATAATATCATTATTGGTGGTATAAGCCGTATTCAGATTGATTTTGAAGGATAGTCTTTTGGAAGCCTGAGCATCAAGGTTGGCGCGCAGAGAGTATCGGTTGAAATCACTGGCTATGACGATGCCATCCTGGCTCGTGTATTCACCACTTACAGCATATTTAAGTGTTTCGTTGCCTCCTTTGGCTGATAAATTGATACTCTTCATAGGTGCGGTGCGGAAAATGGCATCAAATGCATCGGTATTGGTCGTATTTTTACCCGACAATACATCCAAAATAGTGACCGGAACTGCGGAAGACCATTTTGCCGGATCACCATCGACACTCTTGCCGGCGTCCAGGTTCTGGTTTCTTACACCTTCCAAATAATACTGGGCCTGTTCCTGAACGGTTAAAAAATCCATCGACTTCAGTATTTTTTGGCTCCCATAATAAGTATCCACACTCACCACGCTGGTTCCTGCCTTCCCTCTTTTAGTATTAATGATAATAACGCCATTAGCGCCCCGGGAGCCATAAATGGCAGTAGCCGATGCATCCTTCAGGATATCGATAGTCTCAATATCATTGGAATTGAGCATCTGTATATCATCTACCGGAAATCCATCGACAACATAAAGAGGACTTGATCCGGCTGATATACTGCCAACTCCTCTAATCCTAATTGTTGTAGAACTACCTGGTTTCCCATTGGTGGTGAGCACTTGTACCCCTGCTAATTTTCCGGCTAAAGCTTCGTCTAGCCTTGCTACAGGTCTGTTTTTTAATTCAGCGGCCTTAAGCTGGCTTACAGAACCGGTCAGATCTTTTTTCTGAACAGTGCCGTAACCAACGACTACCACCTCTCCGAGTCCAATGCTTTCTTCTTCAAGCGTTATGTTGATTGTCGATTGAGTTCCGACTGCAACTTCCTGCTTCTGCATCCCTAAGTACGAAAACTGTAAAAATGAATTGACTGGCACATTGGCCAGCCTGTAATCGCCTGATTCGTCTGTAATGGTTCCATTGGTAGTTTCTTTAACCACCACAGCCACTCCTGGCAAAGAAGTTCCGGTGGCGTCGGTCACTCGTCCTGAAACCGTGAGCAGGTTAATTTGCTGAGCCTGCATGATTGCTGTCGTCATCAGACACCCAATCAGCAAAATAACTGTCAATAACTTCAATCTGTTTAAACCTTCGGAAATTTGTTTAAACAGACCAATCCCGATAAGATTAAGATTTTTTTTCATATTTCTTTTTTTGGCTGGTTAAATAATTATTTAGCTTCCTATACTTTTAGGGTATTCTTATAAAATTAGTTCATATTTAACTCAGAAAAACTATTCGATTTTAAAAACAAGAGAATAAAAAAACTTTTGGGTCTACTACCAGATTTTGAGTCATGATTTATTCCATTATTTAAGGTAAGTTAAAATAAATAAGAGTATAAACCAAAATTATATTTCTAATATTCTTAAATAATTTAAGTCGTATATCTTTTATAGCAAGAAACCTGAGGGGAAAAGAATCCCGATAGCTATCGGGACTAATCCGACCTGGTGTAGAAGCCAACAAGCCAATGCATTTAGTAGATCACGAAAAGGGAAATGGGCAATTGTCTGAAGACTCTGATGAGTGTCAGACCCCTACGATAAATTTAGGGATGCTGATATTCATCATCAGCACTCCGTCAGAGCTCAGTCACCATAATGACTACTACTGTGACACTGGATCGACTTACAAAAAGAGGGGGTGAGCCTATGCTTGATTATTATTATAAGATTGTGTAATGCATCCCGAGAGTTCCTCGGGAACTATCCTGAACCCCCACCTGACTTCGGGCAGGGCTGTTTACGAGCCTGTACGTTTTTATTCGATAAATATCCGAAATACATGATTCGATATGAGCTTATTTGGTACGATAGCGGTTCGGTAAAATGCCTAGAACGGTCTCGGCTGGTGGCGGAATAAATCAGCAGGGTATTTTTCCTTCTGAAAGCATATTTTTTCTAATTTTCCTAAAGAATTTTATCATTGGTTAGCGATTTGTCATAATGAAGCACAACGGTTTGTAGCTACAAGAAGTTGGCGATTTCGAAGCACTAAAATGTCTGCAACCATAAAACTTAATACGAAGCACAATCCCGATAACTATCGGGATCATTTAACCACTAACCGCCAATTTTTTGTAGGTGCTGTTAGCTGCTGTCCTGCTGTTCGTCAGAAACGGTGTCCGTCCAAGTTTGCAGAAAGTTTGATCAAGGCGATTTATATTCATTGTCGTGTCGTTAAAAATTATTTTGCTCTAAAGAGTTTCTGATGCCATTTTAGATTTTCCAATCGGATAATCTCTTGCTCTTTTACCTTGATGTCATTTTCAAGTTTGATAATCTTTCTTTCTTGTTCTTGATTTTTTGTTTCTGATGATTTCAGATTTGAGTTTAGGTATGAAAGTTTAGTCTTCATTGAGGTTGATTCAGCTTCAAATTCTTTCGTTTTCTCAAGTAGAAGTTGCAATGCGGAATTTGAGTCTTTGATTTTCTTTTTCTGATTCTCATTCGTTGTTTCCAGTTCGTTATTAGATTCTGAAAGGTTTTCAATTTCAGTTTTGAGTTTTTGAAATTGGTCGGTTAGAGATAAGTTAAGTTGTTTGCTTAATGCTAATCTAGAATACAAAGCAATGATATATCTTTTGAAAACAGCATTGTCAATGTCGTTTCTAAATTTGATTGCTGTTGTAAAGTTTTCAAAGGCAGATTTAATATCATTGGCTCTGATTGATTCTCTTGATTTTTTGTAAAAGAAATCTGCTTTACCTTCATTTAATTGTTGAACAATTAGAGTTCCTGGAGTTTCGTTCTTTGCAAATTCAATTGCGTCAAGGTTAGCTCTTATAGCGTTGGGAGGGATTCTACTTTTTAATTGTAGCCCATTTGATGAAGTGCAACGGCTTAAAGCAACATAAACTTGTCCGTCTTCAAATGCAGCTCCTAAATCAGCAAAAACTTTTTCAAAGGTCAGCCCCTGACTTTTATGAACTGTAATTGCCCAAGCAAGTCGTAAAGGATACTGGGTGAATGTTCCTTTTGTTTTTTCCTCAACTTTTTTCTTTTCCTTGTTCCAAGTATATTCAATATGTTTCCATGTTGCCTTTTCAACTGGAACTTTTGTTCCATCAGAAAATTCAACAACAATTGAATTTTCTGCTAAAGATTTTACTTTTCCGATTTTTCCATTGAAGTAACGCTTAAACTCTCCTGCATCGTTTTTAAGAAACATCAATTGTGCACCTTCTTTCAATCTTAAATCTTTTTCAGTTGGTAATACATAATCACCTTTGGAGTCCTTTGGAAATTCCCCATCTAATTCGCCCTTATAAATTTTTAGTTCCGATGTGAGTTCGTCAAGCTTTGTTTGATTGGTTTGGTCAACTTGAAAATTGTGAGTTGACAAGATGATAAAATTGTCTTTACCATTAGGAGAGAAGGTCGGGTTATACTTACTGTCCAAGAGTTGAATATCCGAATTGAGAATTTGGTTAACTCTTACTCTGTTGAGCAAGTCAATAAATTCCTGTTCCTTCTGTCTATAAATTTTCTTTAATTCAAAGTGAACATAATTCTTTTCAGAGACGAGTGAACTCATAACTTTTGAACCGAAAAAAAATCTTGTTGGAAAAAACTGACTAAGGATTTTCCATTCATTATTTTTCTCGTTTGCTATTGGTGGCAACTGAAATGTGTCACCAATTAAAATTATCTGAACTCCACCAAAAGGGACGGTTGGGTTTTTTCTAAATACTCTTAAAACTCTATCTATAGTGTCCAGCATATCACAACGAACCATTGAAATTTCGTCAATGATCAAAAGTTCTAAGTTTTCAATGATTTTTCTTTTTTCCTCACGATACCTAAATGTTGTATAAATGGTTGTGTCGTCTTCATCTCCTAAATCTTTGCTTGTCCTTAAACGCTTGTCATTAGGAACAAATGGACCAAATGGAACCTGAAAAAATGAATTGATTGTAACACCACCTGCGTTGATAGCAGCTACACCTGTTGGAGCAAGAATTACTGTGTTCTTGTCTGTAAGTGATTTGATGTATTTTAGAAAAGTAGTTTTTCCAGTGCCTGCCTTACCTGTCAAAAAAATTAGTTTATCAGTGTTGCTTACAAAATCAGCGGCTTGATTAAACTCCTCGTTAGTGTTGTCTAACTGTATGTTGTCAACTATGGTCGGCATTTTTCTGTTTGTTAAAAGATTAAAAGTTCAAAGTTAGATATGTCCATAGGGTTCTGACTAATGTTTTCATTTCAGGTTGGTAATCAATTAATTACTATTTCTAAATCTTCATTAGTCAAACCAAACTTAGTAATTTGTTTTTGAATTCTCTTTACAATGCCATATCTAAAAGATTGGCTCTGTGGAGGCAATAGGTTCGAAACTGTTCGGTGGCTTCATCGGGTAGAAAACTGCCAGATAGTAATCCAGGTGAGCGAAGTCTTTGTATCCATGCACAGTCTTGGATATTGGTTTTGCGACCTTTGATATTTTTTGAGAATTTACAATTGCAGAGAATCACTTCAAAACCATGGGATAACAGTACAGCATAAAGCGCTTGCCAATAGGTACCTGTACTTTCCATTTGCCACAGTGGTAACTTTGTTTGTAATGAGCCATTCGGCAATGGCTTTAAGGTCTACATTAAAGACACCAAATTCACAAATGTGTTTGTCTTTTTGACCAACAGCCACCTAATGTGAATGGCTGCCAATGTCTACACCAGCTGCATAAGGATTGATAATGTCCATTTCCATTTTTTTCTTTAAATGAGTGAAATAAAAAATGGCTCATAGAGAATGTATATTTGTTTGTAAATTATTCTGAACGGGGTTCATGCTAAAGCGTGACCACCACTGAAATTATCACCAAGCCAGAATTACGAGTTCGGGCATTTTACATTCCAACCAGAATGATGCACGAGCTTTAAAAGCACCAATGCTTAAAAGGGTCTTTCAATGAGCCACAACAAATTTAAATGGATTGACCATTCAGTGAATTTCCCGTTAGCATGAGAAATTATTTTCTTGCGGAAAAATGGGGAATTGCTGGTAACGGTCAATTGTAAGCGGAGTACGACCAAAGGGAGTATTACGTATTACATATTGTTGTGTGCTGCCTATTCTGGATTATAAATTCTCATCCTATTGGCTTTGGATATTGCTAACTTCCTTAACTCTGACCATTTTTCCTTTTCTAATGATTCGCCATCGCCGTTACCTATCATAATTAGTAATCTAGAAATTTTTAAAAACATATCGGTGTACCATCTCTTTTCACCTTCCTTAATATCCTGAAGTAAAAGTTCTGATTCATCCCAATCCTTAGAAAGGCAATATTCAATTAGTTGGTTTAGTTTGGTTTTCAATGCTTCATTTTCAACAAAATTCAAAAGCATAATTGAAGCTAATTCAAGATCTTTTACTGCATTTGGTCTAACTTTATTTATGAAATAATATCCAACTGACCTTACAATTAATGCGAATAACTTATCAGATTCAATAATATCCTCTGATTCCAGTATCATTGTCATGTCTTGAACAGCTCTTTCGTACATTTCTAATGCAAAATGTGATTCACCACAACCAAAATATCCAACAAATCGACGATCAGCTGAAGTGTTGCTTAGTTTGAATATCTTTTCACGATCAGAAATTGCTGACTTGTGATCGTTCCTCTTCTGATAAATGTTAGCTCTGTTATTAAGTGCACACGCCATAGTTTCATCTTCTGAATATTGAGATTCTATAACTTTAGTATATATCGCAATCGCCTCTTCAGTTTTGACTTCACCAATTAATGTCCCCATATTTAAAAGAGCCATATATGTGAATTTAGAGGTTGATCCAGCTCTTTGTTCTACTGAGCTAAATCTTCTTATTGCTTCTTTTATACTATCTGCTCTATTGTATTTAAGCAAATGAAGTAAGAAAGAGGAATATCTCGGAAACATCAAGGAACACGCATAGTTATATTCTGATTTAGCAATCCATTCATTTAGTTCTGATTCTTCTGAATAAGAATCTCCAATCAAAGTTATATTATTCAATTCATTCTGTAGAAACTCATCGAAAATTATAGAAGGAAAACAAGAACTTTGAGCAATAAGCTTTGCCTTAGTCAGTCTATTCTTACTTGAATTTAATGGCAAATTAAATAGTTTTTGAAAGCTAAGGTGATTTCTAAAATCAATGTAACATCTTGTTACAAATGCTACAAAATCATCTGGCTGATTTTCATAAGCCATCTTCAGTAGATTTTTGAATCTTAAACCTGCAACTCCGTTTACATTTAAGCAATCTAATACATAAAGTTCTCCAATTAGATCTGGCTGCAAGCCAGGTATGGAGTCAGTCTCGTTATGAGAACAAGACACTGAAAAATACTTATTGAAATCTAAAACTCCCAAATCAGGCAACAACCCAGAACTGTCGCTACTTGTAATATGAATAAAATCCCCGTTCTTCGGCAAAATACCGCCAACCACCGTTGACAGATATAATAGATTTTCATATTTAATGACTAGATCGCCGCTTTCTATTAGTTCTCTTCTTCTCTGGTTCTCTCTTTTTAATACTGTCCTTAATAACTCTTCTGGCTCTTCAATATTTGGAAATTCTGATAGCAACATAACATATAGAGGACGACAATTTATGTCATCTCGATTCATCCATTTGACTATTCTTTTCTCGATATCATCATCCCACACCCCATGCCTAGATAGATTCAAATTTCTAGCCATTTCAAGCATTGCTGGCTGTCTTAAGCCCGTCAACTTCATTTCTGACTGATGATATTTTGCTTTAATCATTTCGGAACTCTCGATCAAGCTATCTTCTCGAATGAATTTATTTATCCACGATTCAGAATCTCGTTCTAAAAGCAAAATACGCGTAGAACAACCTGCTGCTTTAGAAGATCTTGAAAGCTCAAGAACTATATCACTTATTTGTTTTGTTCTACTAACCACATAATCAACTACAATCAAAGTATTTTTAAGTGGCTTATATTTTGACCAGTTGAAGTTGTCATTGCTCCGTGGTACAAATCCAACATTCCAATCACGATCTTGGTATATTAGACAAAGCTCTAAAGCCAATCTACTTTTACCACAGCCAGCTGACCCAGTTATCACCCACCAAGAAAAATCCTTACTTGATTCTAGAAAGTCACCTAGTATTTTTAATTCGGAATCTCTTCCGACCAATTTTGTTGATTGTGAAGAAAAGGACAACCATGAAAGGTTAGAATGCTTCTTGGGTAGATAAAGAGAAGGAATACTTGTTGAATAATTTGTAAATATGGTAGTAGAACGAATTACAAAGCTATGTATATCATTAAGTTTTGATTCATCTTGGATATTTACAATTGATTGCATAGCATCATTGAAGTCGATGATATCATTTTGCCAATCAAACTTAATTCCTGGACATGAAGCATTTATTTTATATGTTTTTTGTTTAGGTTTTAATGTGAAAAACTTTAAATTTTTAATTGACTTATTCATTGCCCTCCGTTTCAAACAATCTATAGTTTTTGAAATTTTATTTGATCCCTTTTCGGAGGTCACTTGAATTCCTAAAGCCAACTCATAATCAATTAAATCAATACATGCATAATTTCCAGCTCCCTGATTAGCATTAATTAATTTGTATCCGAAAAGAATATTAAGTAGTACTCTAACAAACTCCTCTCCATGGATATTTGGATCAGTCAGATTTGTTGAACGACCAATAGCTATATAGGATTCAATAAAGGCAAGTCCTTGGCGTATTTCTCCAATTTGCTTCTCTCGCTTCAAATTAATTCATTTTTAAACCAGCCATTCTATTATTTGATTTTTCTGGTTGCACATAACATTAGTGTACCCCCGCTATTTAGCCTAGTTTCGTCTATATTCTTATTAACTATGACCATAAAAATCGGGAATAAAATTAATGGTTACCAAAAATATTCAAATTTTCTAAGAAGTCTGGCGGACTTTTTATATTCCCACTTTGGTTTTAATACTGCTAAGGCCTGGTATGCTTTGTAATAATTCTCAAAATTTACACCTTCCTGTAATAAGTGGGTGGCAAAGCTGTGTCTATGTGTATAAACAGGAACCCAAGGATTTATCTTTGAAATTTCTAAAGACTTGCATAATTGGGTTGAATGCTTTTGGCCGAATATTGGCCTTCATCCAAGCCTTCAAATATCCCATATTTAATGAGATAAATGTGTAACTAAGAATTAAGTAGCGTTTTAAATAGTGTAGCTATCTTTTATATCTTTATCTATTATGAAAATCTACTTCCTCGCTAGTTTGATCTCCCTTTTATTATTTCACCCAAAAGAGATCTTCGCCCAGGCTGCAACCAGTGATCGGGCCATCCATGATTTGATAGCGCTGTATGCAAAGGCGCGCGATTATCAGGATACGGTGTTATTAAAAAAAATACTGACAGAAGATATAGACCAGCTCGTTTCTACCGGTGAGTGGCGGCTGGGCATACGAGAAGCCATCACAGGTATGTTGTCATCTACCACAACTAATCCGGGTGTCCGTATACTTATTGTAGAAAGAGTAAAATTTCTAGATCATCATCATGCATTGGCAGATGCCCGATATGAAATATCTAATCCGGACGGAACCACCAGGAAGATGTGGAGCACTTTTATAACTATCTACCGCGATAGGAAATGGAAAATAACTGGTATTCGGAATATGATGCCTGCTATTCGTCGATAAAATATATTGTTCAAGGGTTCATCTCTTTATTTTTTATTCTAAAAGTAAAATATTACTTTTTAGTTTAGTTGGAAATATAAATTACAGAAATTCAATCCATTATGGAGTTGAAAACTGTGCTGTGCTTTCAATTACAAACGGCTACAAACACTTACAACCGACATTAATTGATTAATAAACGAATAATTGTGTGCCGAGGTCTCAGCTTTGTGTTGTGATTTTCGAATTACGATTTTCAGATTACGATTTGATTACGATTTGAAAGTGATGATTTGGAAGTTTCGATTTTAAAATTGACTATTAAAATGAAAGAATTACTATTAAATAGAACAAAAGGCCTGGCTTTGATAATTATTGGTTTGATTGAAAAATTGCCAAAAAATATGGTGGCGAGTGTAGTCGGGAAGCAAATTGTACGCAGTGGTACCTCGGTGGGAGCGAATTATCGAGCAGCATGCAGAGGCAAGTCAAAAGCTGATTTTATAAATAAATTAAAAATAGTAGAGGAGGATTTGGATGAAACTATTTATTGGTTAGAAATAATAATTGAAGCAGGCTTATTAAAGCAAGAAGTAATTATTCCCATAAAGAAAGAAGCTATTGAGTTGATATCCATATTTGTAGCAACACTAAAAACTGCAAAACTATAATACTACTATGCAACGTAATTTGTATGTATAAATGCGTAAATAAATTTTTTATATAATTTAAAAACAAGCAAAAGAACTGAAAGAACTAAGTAAAACTGCGGAAACCAAAATCGTAAATTGTAAAATTGTAAATTTTTAATAACTAAATAAATTTTTAAATCATGAGCGTAACAAACAAAGTCCAACTACTTGGACACCTGGGTCAGGAGCCGACTATCAAATCATTCTCTACTGGTAAAATGGCGAGCTTCTCGCTGGCTACCAACGAATCGTATGTAAATGCAGCGGGTGCACGAATTGAAAATACTCAATGGCACCGACTGGTCGCATGGGGCGAGGTGGCCGAACAAGTAGAGCAAAGTCTGAAAAAAGGATCCAAAATTTCCCTTACCGGTAAGATCTCTAATAGATCGTATGAAGCCAAAGATGGTGGCAAACGATATACTACGGAAGTAGTAGTCACTGGTTTTGAAATGATACAAATGGAAAAGCAGCAAGCAGCTTGATAGAAATGTCCATTTCTGAATGATCAATTGTCTAATCTGACATTTCAGGTAAAGAGTGGAGTGCTAAAAGCGGACAGTTAACTGATTTTACAAATGTTAGCTGGTTCCACACTCCCACTCTTCTACCTAATAAACAAAAAAGTTGAATAGATCGACAACATCATGTCGAAATAATATACATTTTTTTATCTCATATTCAAAACTATAAAGTACATTTGTATTACAAAAATCTTTAATTTAATCTTATAAAATACTCAAAATGAGCAGCGAACGCGAATCAAAAGTAAAAGCACTTCAACTCACATTAGATAAACTTGAGAAAACCTATGGAAAGGGCACCATTATGAAATTAGGAGACAAACAAATAGTCGATATAGAGGTGATTTCTACCGGGTCACTGGGTCTCGATATAGCTCTCGGTGTAGGTGGCCTACCCAAGGGAAGAGTAATCGAGATTTATGGTCCTGAATCTTCTGGAAAAACTACCTTGGCCATTCACGCTATTGCAGAATCTCAACGAAAAGGTGGGATGGCTGCATTTATAGATGCAGAACATGCTTTTGATCGCAATTATGCGGAAGCATTGGGTGTAGACACTGAAAACTTATTGATTTCTCAGCCGGACAATGGTGAACAGGCATTAGAAATTGCAGAGAACCTGATCAGGTCCGGAGCCATTGATATCATAGTGATAGACTCTGTAGCTGCACTGGTACCCCGCAGTGAAATAGAAGGTGAAATGGGTGATAGCAAAATGGGACTTCAGGCCCGGTTGATGTCCCAGGCTATGCGAAAACTAACCGGTACTATCGGTCGTACCGGATGCTGTTGCATATTTATCAACCAATTGCGTGAGAAAATCGGTGTCATGTTTGGTAACCCGGAGACTACTACCGGAGGTAATGCCCTTAAGTTTTATGCCTCTATCCGGTTGGATATCCGCAGGCAGGGTTCGCCCATAAAAGATAAAGAGGGTAATATGATGGGTAATAATGTAAAAGTAAAAGTGGTAAAAAATAAGGTGGCTCCACCTTTCCGAATAGCTAATTTCGATATCATGTATGGGGAAGGAATTTCCAAAACCGGAGAAATAATAGACCTGGGCGTCGACCTTGAAATTGTACAAAAAAGTGGATCCTGGTTTAGCTATGGAGGGTCTAAAATAGCACAGGGTCGGGATGGTGCAAAGCAATTCATGTCAGATAACCCTGAAGTAGCAGATGAAATAGAAGCTAAAATCAGAGAAAAAGTTGCCACTGGAATGTCTATCCACAAGGTAGAAGCAGCAAGTGGAGATGAATAATTAGTTGATGTTTTATAAGCACCAATTCGGGTTCTGATTGATAGGATACTGGCTTAGGGCTTAGCTAAATCGCATTTTGTTGAGCTAGTATTTTAAATCCCAAAAATCGCTTTAGAATTTTCTAAGCTCAATTGACGATTGATTTTGAATGAGTTAGATTTGATTTTAAGATAGTTAGATAACTCAAAATCAATGTCAGGTGCTGATATTCATCATCCCTACATTTATCGCAGGGTCTGATACCCGTCAGAGTCGTCAGACCCTAACACGTAATTTAGGTTAATTGCGAAAATCTCAGAGCTATTGGCTCGAAATATTTATTAAAAATAGGATATAATCCATTGTCACATTGAGTACTCAGTAATAGAGCCGTAGGCTAGGCTCATAGTAATAATATAGGTCGAACCCCGACTGATATACTATGCGCTAATGATATTGGAGGCCAACTTAAAACCCGCCCCCTCATTCCTATTAGATAAACCGAGACTAGGCCACTATAAAGTTTTTCATCATTTATTGAGAAAAGTTTACAACCCATCAACAGGTGAATTAACCCAGGCATCCTGTACCTTAATCGTATGTTATTTTTCTTACCTTTGCACGCTCAATCATAACGATAAAATTATTAAATGGAATTAACTAAAATATATGATGAGCAGGGCAATTCCATGAGCCCCGTTTTACCTGAAGGAGTAAAGAATTTTCTGATCGATATAGATGGTACTATTTGCGATGATGTTCCCAATGAAGAACCTGAGCGGATGCGACATGTGGAAGCCTATCCTGATGCATTAGAAATTATCAATAAATGGTATAGCGAGGGTCATATTATTTATTATTTTACTTCACGTACAGAGGAGCATCGTCAGATCACAGAAGAATGGCTTCAAAAAAATGGGTTTAAGTACCATGGAATGTTAATGGGGAAGCCTCGTGGTGGAAATTATCATTGGATAGACAATCATATTGTGAGGGCCACCCGATTCAAAGGAAAGTTTACCGATTTAATTATCGAGTCAAAAGATATTGAGGTATTTAAGGATTAAGTACTTCCATCTAAAAATATTACACTCATAGCTCCTACTTTCCATGCTATATATAGATTGATTCACTACAATTTAATCTAATCTATTTGCACTTTGCCCAAAATGGTCACTTAGTCATTCCCTGGTTATATATTACTACAAATAATTTAGTAAATTAATATAATGTTATTATCAAAATAGTTGAACAATCGATTTCATTGTCAATATGCTGATAATCAATTATTTAAAAAATGATCTAGGTCATAGTTCGTAAACTTAACTATTTTTTGCTACCACTGATAGCCTGTTTTGTCCTATTATTGTAATTGCAAAATAATATGGACTTCTTTGACTAAAATGAAAAACAATACTATAAGTCAATGGTGGTATTTAACCTGCCATTTTTTGGACAAAGGTGTTTTGATTGAATTGATTAAGGAAAGGATTATACCGGTTCCTGGAAAAAGCGTAAAACAACATTTTGCCCAAAGAAGTGAATCGGTATTTCCTTTTATAAAAGACTGTATTTCAAATTAACGATACAAGGCCGTATTTCAAACATAAAAACCATGGCAGAAATATTCAGAGAGATAACTCCTATTAACCAATTTGATTGTTTTCTTGTATTTGAAAGGCATAAAAAAGATTTTGACTTCCCTATTCATACCCATGATGAAATGGAGTTAAATTTTATTTTCAATGGCGCTGGAGTACTCCGTGTAGTTGGTGATCATAAAGAAGAGATCGGAGATCTTGAACTAGTATTAGTAGGCACCCGATTGCCGCATTGCTGGCTTACTCATAATTACCAGTACACACAAGAAAAGGGTGAAATGTTTGAAATTACAATCCAGTTTCACAAAGATTTACTTGACGAAAAGTTTCTGCGCCGCAATCAGTTGATATTTATTAAAAGCCTTTTAGAAAAAGCCGGGAGGGGAATTAGTTTTCCTAAAGAAACCATAGCTCAACTGGAACCCCGCCTTCGTAAACTTTCTAAACTAAGCGGTTTCGATTCCGTATTAGAGCTATTCTCCATTCTTCATGATCTTTCCCTAACCCGTGGAGTACAACTTTTATCTAATGAATCGTTTGCTGAAGAGAAGCCTTCATTTGTAAATCGCAGAGTGGAACTTGTTTACGATCATATCAGATCAAACTATCACAAGCAAATTACGCTTTCAGAAATATCTAAAATGGTAGGAATGACGGAGGTTTCATTCAGTCGTTTTTTTAAAAAGACTACATGCAAGACTTTTGTGGAAAGTATAAATGATATCCGATTGGGAAATGCTTCACGCATGCTGATGGATTCCAGTTATTCTATTTCCGAGATAGCTTTTAAATGTGGATTTAAAAATCAATCCTATTTTAATAGGTTATTTAAAGAGAAAAAAGGGGAGACTCCAAAGGAATTTAGAGAGCGGTATCAAGGCACACGAATGTTTGTGTAGTACTATTTTCCGCTCTTCTTATGGAGCTAATCTTTCCATTAGCCATTTTTTCCGGGAGTATTTATATATTATGCGATCGTGCAGGCGGTCCTGGCGGCCTTGCCAAAATTCAAAATAAGTAGGTTGCAATGTATATCCTCCCCAAAATGGTGGCAACGGGAGTGGATCTTCATCACTAAAGTATTTTTTCAAATTTGATAAGGTGTTTTCTAAAAATAAACGATGGGGAATTACGGAGCTTTGTTCTGAAGCCCATGCCCCAAACTGAGATGCCCGAGGCCGTGCCTGAAAGTATTTTTCTGAGATTTCTTTACTTACTTTTTTTACTTTTCCTTCTATGCGTATTTGCCTTTCAAGTAATGGCCAGTAAAATAACAGGGAAGCATAGGGGTTAGATTTAAGTTCATGTCCTTTTCGGCTTTCATAATTAGTAAAAAACAAAAACCCTGAAATTTCATCAAAGTCTTTAAGTAAAACCACTCTGGCTGAGGGTCTGCCAACCTTATTTGATGTCGCTAATATTACTGCAGTTGGTTCATGCTTATCTGTCTTTAGATTTTGACCAAACCAATTATTAAATTGATCAAAAGGGTTACCTGCTGCTATATCTTCGCTTAAAAAAGCTTTAGTATACGATCTTCGGAGGTGTGAAATGGGCTTGGCCATAATTCTATTTTTCTATTTCGCTGATCTTATTAAATAATTGAACAAAACAATCTGCAGAAGTGGTGCGACCATTCTTAGCTTCTGGCTTCATCATTTTTAGTTGTTCCATTTCTTTTTGGAAATTTTCAAAGCTGGTCCACACGGTTTGCATCATACCAAAATATTGAGGTTTCATAGTCTTGGTGGCATATTTTCTCCAGCGTGCCATGTCCTCTGCCTGAGTTAATGCTACTTCTGGCCTATTCCAGGGGCAAGTAATTACACGCAGACCTTTAGCCGCTAATAATACAGGACTTTGATCTGGCCTTTCATAATGCCAATCACAGATCACTACATCTTTGGGAATCATATCTATTGCGCGGTGTGTATTATTCATACTAGCTTCCCACATACCCATGCCAGTACTTTTACCATCTAATAGCCGATCACCCCAAATCCAAAGTTCCCGATCGGAAATCATTAAACGATCTCTGATAATCCTTATTTCGTTGGCAAAAAGTTCTGCCTTGTCTTTACCACCGCACCTTGGACATTTATCTTCACCTATATAAAACACTTCGTCCATACCAGCGTGAAATGCTTTACTTTCAAATGCATTACAGATTTCATCAACTAATTCGAATACTATTTTATGTATACCAGGGTGTAAAGGGCAATAGCTCTTGCAATATAGCCCGTCGGCATTAGGCCATTTATATTCTTCCGGCATTTTTACATCTGGTGTTTCGTCGAATTGGGGATATACCGAAAGTAATTTAGTTGTTTTGGAATGCCAGGATTGGTGTCCCAATAGATTTATCTGGGGAATAATGTCGATACCATTTTGTTTGCAGGTTTTTACTATTGACTTTACATCTGAAATTGACAATGCAAAAGAATCTTGTAATTCAGGATGACTCTGGTATTGGAAATTAAAATCGACCCGCAATACTAACGTGTTTATTTGGCGCGGTGCCAATTCGTTTATTACAAATTGGTTGAATTGAGCCACAGCGGATGATTTAGGTGCAGCGATGGCAAACCCTTTTATTATGAAAACGGTGTCTTGCGCATTAGACAAAAAACCTATAAACAGAAAAAACAAAATATATTTCGACTTCATAAATCCCAAGTTAAACTTAATATATCTTTTTTACAAGAATAGCATATAATGAGACCAGAGCCCAGGTGGATTCCAGTATCATAAACGGTAAAGAATGTAATAAATATGAACTATAGCAAGCAAGCGAAGCACCTATGAAATTCATCCATCTGTACATTGGTTCTTCCGGTTGCAACCGATCAAAAAGGTTGAGGAAATAAGCTGCTAAAATTAATGTTACGCCTAGGGTACCGAAAAGATCTGCTGGAGTCATTTGTTGGGAAAATTAAAAATTAAAGCTGGAAAGACAGGAAATGGCAAGCTAACCTTCCCAATTTAGGTTCCTAACATTCTAATTTAAGTTAATTAAGCTTTTCCTTTTTGAGCTACTTTAAATAATTTTCCAGCGGGGACGATATCTTTTAATTGCATTCCATTCAATATCGCAAACTCTTCTAATCTTTTTTGTGGAATACCATAGCTGGTTAAATGATCCTGCAAGCTGGCAGACTTGGGAGCATTTACTACACTGATATATTCTGGGTATACATTGATCTTAGATGGATCGGTAAGATTATTAAACCCTTCCATCGTATTGAGAAAGAGGTTTTGATAACTTTGATAATCCTTATTGGCACATACCCCGTGAATACAATAAATATTATTATCCTTTTGAATATAATAACTTAAGATCATTGGCTTGTCTGCATCAGCAGGTGCCTGTTCTCCTTGTGGTACAGTTTGTGTTGCCAGAACAGCAACCGCTTTATACCCATTTACTGTTCTATTTTCAGATCTGATAGGAGCTAAAGAGAATTGCTTGGTGGCATTTTGAATCACCTCATCAAACGTGGTTCCTTGTCCCATAGTCAGTAACATCATAGCGGCACCTTTGGGTTCGGCCATCACAAACTGTGCAGGAGAATTCTGAGCATTCCATCCTGTAGGTATTGGGAGTCTAAATTTTAGTTGAGGATGATAAAATACCCCATTTTCTACAAAACCTTCATTGGGATCTTCCCCATACATAATACCTTGAATGCGCCGTAAATATTCGTCTCTGTTTACTTTTAATGTAGATTTATTCAATTTCGCCTGAGCTACATCTGCTAATTTATGTACTGTATTGAATCGGTCACCTGGATCAGGGTGTGTACTTAAAAATACAGGCAGTCTTTGCCCAGCCACATCAGATATTCGTCCAATTGTCTGAAAGAAATTTGCCATTTGATGTGCATCATAGCCGATTTTAGTAGAATAAGCTACACCTAATTCATCAGCTTGTGATTCATGTGCACGACTATATTTTAAAAGTAATAATTGGGCTGCTTGCGATAGTTCATTTGCAAATTGGGCCGCTGCAGGAGACGCTATCAGCAAGCCGATTAGACCTATTTGGGTGAGTAATTGATCTTTAGCCTGGGCATTGGCATGACGCGCAGTAATATGGCCAATTTCATGGCCCAGTACTCCTGTAAACTCTGCTTCATTGTTAAAATGGGCCATTATTCCTCTGGTGAAATATATATATCCCCCGGGTACGGCAAATGCGTTTACAACAGGAGTGCTAATCACCTGAAAGGTGTACCCGACATCAGGCCGATGGGAGATCTTAGCCATTTCCTGTCCTTTTTCATTGATATAAGCCTGTAGAGTTACATCATTATACTTGCCAAATTCCGCCAAAACCTGGGGATCACTTTCCTGTCCAATTTGCTTTTCCTGCGATTCAGACATCAGGTTAAGTTGATTTTTACCAGTGACAGGATTCCGGGAACACTGATAAAACATCATCGATACAATAGACAGTATCAACAGATAGTTTGTTCTTTTCATTTATGTAGATTTAAGAGTAGAAGTCAAATATTTTATTAAAATGACCTATCGAAATTAACAAATAGAATGATTCAATATTGCCTTTGAACAATATTTTATCTATTTACTAAACCCATTCAATCATCCTAAAGTTTCTATCTGTTTATGAAAAACGTTTTTTTCTCTTTCCCAATACCTTTTAATGTGAGGGAAGTCCATCCTGTAGGAAGAATTGATTTAACCTGTGAAATCCCATTGGAAGAAATATCCAGGCCTCCAAATCCCATGAGCACAGCCTGTAAAACCCCGCCTGCACCAGTCGCAAAATAAGGATTTGTACCTCCTTTGGTCTCTGCAATTACTCTAAATGGGGGATTCTGGTTGGGGATGTAAGCATCTTTAAAGAAATAGGTAGCTTTTTCGGTATCACCTAACCGGGCATACAAAATGGTAAATATTGCTTGTGTCATGGCAGGAGTGCCTTCATTGGGTACCCGGGATGAGTAATAATCTAAATCTTTTTTGATTTGATTGGGGTCTGTGATCACCTTCAATGGGTAAGCTAACAAATTTACATCTGACTGCTTTATTCCTTCTCCATGATATGAAGCGTGTTCCTGAGTGATGCCGTTTTGCATCTTGAGAATTGGAATATTATCAGTAACCAATTTCCAATCCGGACTAGCAGGTACTCCAATAATAGCCGCTGCAGAGATAGCTGCATTGATATTTACTTTGGCAGCCGCATTGGTAAAGGCATTATTATCTACATTTTCTGCCCATTCGTCCGCTGCAACTACATTTTTAATTTCAAATTTTCCGGGGCCATTTCTTTCTACCCTGCTAGCCCAAAAATCTGCTGTAGATTGAAGTATTGGCCAACCCTTTTCTTTTAACCAATTCTTATCTTGAGTAACTAAATAATAATTCCATGCCGCAAAACCGACATCTGCCGTGATATGGTGCTCAAATGGTCCGCTCAAAGCCCATACAGGAGTTTCCTCTACACCCGATTCAGCAGATTCCCATGGAAACATAGCCCCTTTAAAACCATGGGCGAAAGCATTCCTTCTGGCTGCCTCTAGTCTATTGAATCTATAATCTAAGAGACCTTTTGTTAACTCGGGTTTCAATACTAATAATGCAGGAAACATCCACAGTTCAGTATCCCAAAAAACATGGCCATTGTAGCCCAGTCCACTCAAACCCATCGGGGATAGAGAATTTGAAGATCCCTCTCTTACAAAAGAATACAAATGGTACATCATGCTATGAATATCTTGTTGAGCCTGGGGGTCACCTTTAATTATAATATCTGTACTCCACAAGCTGTCCCACGACTGCTGATGAAATTTTATAAGTCTTTCTTTTCCTTCCAGTTTGGCATAGATAGTCATTCTTTCAGCTTCATTAAGTGGATCTTCGTGATGAGCAGAAGTGATGGATGATCCGGCAATAGCATAAGAATAAAGCGTACCAGCAGCCAATTTTTTGGAAAATTTTGTCAGGTGCATATTATTGTCCCACATTTCATGAATCACCCTGGGCTCTTCGCCATGCGGTTCAGTAAATAGGAAGGTATTGGAAGCACACATCAGTAATTTTCCAGTGGGGCTTTTGGCAGAAGATGTAAGTAGACTAATCACGACATGAGGCCGATCTATTTCATTGTAATAATTTTGTACATCGCGTAAGGCATCCGGGGCTTCCATCAAACTAGCCGCTGTAATCGAAATTTCTTTTTGTGCCTGAATATTTATATCCATCAATACCGTGTAAGGAAGTTGGCGCAAAGAATAATACTTGTAGGTAACTTTTGCCTTGTCCTGATAATCAAACGATGCCGTAAAGACGGCCTTTTTCATATCAAGGCTTTGAGTAAAATTGGAAATACTTTTAGCATCTATGCGGTGCCCATCGATTTCGAGATAAGAATTTAGCAAGTTGAAGCTTTTTATAAAATTACTTACCCTGCCTCTTCCATATTGATCGTAAGCTCCGGCAAGTACCACATCTTTTACTTTGAAAGGCTCGGGCGAAGAGACTATTCCAATCATTCCATTTGCTACTGTGATTCCATAATAATTGGATGGATCAATATGCTCAGCTTTTAATACCCAAGGATCCTGAGCTTTACTGTTTGAAAAAATGAATACTGTTAATAGGATTGAATAATAAAATTTAACCATTAGAATATTTCTTTACCTGGGTCTAAATTAAACTTATTCTATGTTTTAAAAAACTGAGTGTCCTTTAAACCCAATTTTTGCAGCTGAAGCAAAAATTGCCAACGGTCGATGAAATAGTTGAATTGAAAACCAACTATTTATCGAGGTTAACCTCCTATGAGTCTGATACGACTATTGGAGTCATCAGACATGAGTTTTGAAAATG